>PLBE01000181.1 GCA_003134435.1 Acidobacteriaceae bacterium | reverse complement strand
GGCCAGACTGCAGACCTTGGAGCGGCCCACTTCTCGCAAAGGGCGCGAGAAATGGGGCACCCACAGTCTAGACGGGTTAGACGTCGGCCACCCGCCGTCCAAAGAACGGGCGCGAACCCGGGTACCGGGCCTAGATTACGGAGCGGGAACGGTCGCGGCATGCCCCGTCTCGAAAACCGCGAGACGTGGCGCACCCGGCCAGCCACTCGCAGGAAGTGGGTTACTGGATCTTCTGCCTGGATGGACAGCAGTTCCGGAGCGGGGAAGTTACTAACTACTACGTTGAGATTGCTTCGGACTGCTAAGGTGGAAGTGGTCAATGCAAATAAGGCCGTGGAAGCCACTTCTCAAACGCGAGAAGTGGCCCACCCACCGACTCGGCTCAGCACCCGCCCTTCGCTTCGCGATAGGGCGGGCCACCCACCACGGTCAGTGTCGTGGCGCGGTGACGTCGCGCACCATCCAGTTGTGATGAAGGGAAATCCGTCACTGTCAGCGGGGTGAAGGCCCACTTCTCGAAAAGCGCGAGAAGTGGGGCACCGCCAGCTTATATTCAGTCGACACTCAAGAAGTTATAATCGGTCCGAGAAGGGGGCCACCCGCCGACCTTCGCAGCACGCCTAAGATTGCACCCTATCACCCATGATCGGTCAAACCATCTCGCATTACCGCATCATCGAGAAACTGGGGAGCGGTGGGATGGGTGTCATTTACAAAGCCGAAGACACCGAACTCGGACGATTGGTAGCCCTGAAATTTCTCCCTGAGAAAGTCGCGGAAGACCCGCTGGCGCTGGAACGGCTTCGCCGAGAAGCGCGTGCTGCTTCGGCTTTAAGCCACGCGAACATCTGTACGATCCATGAGATTGGGAGGCACGTGAATCATACCTTCATCGTCATGGAGCATCTGGATGGCATGACCCTCAAACACCACATCGCGGGTCGCCCCCTCCCACAGGACGAAGTTTTCGTTCAGGGGATTGAGATTGCCGATGCTCTTGAGGCTGCACACAACAAAGGCATCGTCCATCGTGACATCAAGCCTGCCAACATATTCCTCACAAAGAGCGGACATATCAAAATTCTGGACTTCGGTCTGGCAAAAATCACCCCGGTGCGCGATCAAACACCCCGAAATGCTGACGCTGAAACCGAATCGATAGCAATCGACGAGGGCGATCTGACATCTCCGGGAACGATGCTGGGCACTGTGGCGTACATGTCGCCGGAGCAAGTCAGAGCGAAGTCGCTAGATCAACGGACGGATTTATTTTCTTTTGGAGTGGTCTTGTACGAGATGTGTACCGGGCAACCACCCTTTAAGGGCGGAAGCTCCGCCGTAATTTGCGAAGCGATAATGAATCGTGAGCCTGCCTTCCCTGAGCAATTATCCCGAGATTTTCCTCCGGGACTCAAGGGAATCATCTACAAAGCGTTAGAAAAAGACCGAGACCTGCGGTACCAGCACGCATCCGAAATTAGAAACGATCTCCTAAGACTCAAGCGCAATTCCGAAGCCAAAAAAGTGGCGACGCCTGCTGGGTCCGAATCCGCTCGTGTAGATAAGCGCCGTAGCGAAGCCAGCAGCCAACGTAGAATCAAGTGGCTTCTGGCAGCATTGCTTCTCGTGATTGTCCTCAGTCTGCCCCTGTATCTACGTCAACATCGAGCGACTACGCCGATCCCCCCTCAGTTTGTATTTGCAAATGGCATACCAAGCCCGGACCAAAAAGCGTATGTTGCAGTTTTGCCTTTCGACTACGGCACTAATTCCTCACTCGCTTACGTTGCGGAGGGCGTCTCCGCTGGTCTCGCTACGCGCCTCTCAAACTTCCGCAGCCTCTACGTCGCTCCTGCCGATCTCGTAAAACAAGAGTCCACGAAGGCAGATCGAGAGTCCATTGCCCTCAGGCTTGGAGTTAATCTGCTGATTGAAGGCACGCTGCAAAACGAAGGCCGCTCGGCTAAGCTCGTTTTACGCATGTATGACGTTGTTCATTCTCGTGTAATTTATGCCGCTGAACTCACCGGGAATATTGCGCAGCCAATGGAACTAGAAACCCAAATATACGAGCATGTCGCAGCGCAAATGCGCATCCAGAACAGTGAGGGTAACTTTCGTGCCGGAATGAATCCAACAAATAGCGATCAGGCCTACGACCAGTACCTAAAGGCCCGACACATGGAGCTTAACCAACGAGATGATCCTAAAAATCTTGGAGCAGCGATAGGTTTCTATCAGGATGCGATCAACACTGATCGCATCTTCGCTCCAGCGTATGCAGGACTTGCCCGATGTTATGTGTTGCAGTTCCGGGACGTTAAAGACCCAAAAATTCTCCAAACTGCTATGGCCGCTGCCGAGCAATCCGTTCAACTCGATGATGAGTCGCCGGACGGTCACGCTGCTTTGGGACAGGTGCTCGACAATTCGAAGAACAAGAAAAGGTTCTTGAGTGAAATGAACCGCGCTGTAGTGCTACAACCCAACTCGGATCAAGGATATAGAAATCTGGGGGATGCTTACGCCACAAGTGGACAGAGTGACAACTCCGTAGCCGCCTTCGAAAAGGCTGTTGTCGCCAATCCTTACAATTCCGAGAACCATATAGCACTGGGAAATGCGTATTTCAATCTAGGCGATAACGGCAAGGCACTCCCTGAATTTCAGAAGGTCATCGGGATGGTCCCAGACAGTCCGATAGGTTACGAAGGGGCTGGCAATATCGATCTGCGGGGAGGGCATTGGAGCGATGCCGTCACTCATTATCAGAAAGCTCTTTCGCTCGCCCCGGACTCATCCACGTACTCCAATCTTGGTACTGCGTACTTCTGGTTGACACGCTACGAGGAGTCGATCAAGGCGTATGAGAAAGCATTGCAGCTATCAAATGGGAATGAAGAGTTTTGGGCAAATTTAGGCGATGCATACCGCTTCACGGGGCGGACTGAAAAGGCGCGAGGAGCCTATAGGAAAGCTATAGCCATCGAGAAGCGGAAGAATCCGGGTTCTGAGTCTGCGGGCGTTTTGGCAGACCTTGGACTTCTTTCCGCAAAGAGCGGTGATCGAGTACAAGCGGTGTTGTACACCGAAAAGGCCCGTGTAAAGTCTCCGAATGATGTGCAGATTATGTATTCAGAGGGTCAAGTTTATGTTCTTTCAGGTCAGCCGTCCAAGGCGATTGCTGCTTACCGCCGCGCCGTCGAAAGGGGATATGCGTCCCAAGAAATATGGAACGACCCCGAGAACGCCAAGTTAAAATCCGTTCCGGACTTTGTGAAGTTGTGCAAGGTTCCTTCGGCAAAGTGAGATCGCTGTCGATGTTGGCGATTTGCGTCCCTTTTCGTGCCGACCTTACTGGATAAGGAGCCGCTCAAGGTGCACAGCCTCCGAACCCCCGCTAACCTGCTTCCTCAAACTTTAGGCACCCGAAACGGAATCTCCGGTAATTAGGTGTCGCTCTGGTTCGGTGGTGAACGGAAGTAACGAAGTTCAACTAACTTGTCGTATTATCCCGTGAACGGTTTCTGGGGGCAGATCACCCCCATCCCGGCTCAAACCTAGGATGGAAAAGCAGAAAGCTGTCGTATTCTTACGTGAACGGATTTGGGGGGCAGGTCAGTCCCTTCCCCGATCAGCGCTGTAAAGGACTTCTCGGCTGTCCCCTGGAAGAATCTCACTCTAGAACCGATTGTCGTTTCCGCATTTGAACTTGTTGTTTATTGCTTGAGTTCTTCCGGCGAACGGCAGCCCACGAACGGAGGCTCCTATGCCGTCCGTTCACAGCTATGGAACAATGTCCAAGGTAACAGTGTTCGACTTAACAACGACCTTCTCGTCCCTCGTTTGTTCTATTCGACTCGCAGTGATCGTATACTGACCGGGCTCGGTGATGTTGTATAACTTGCGAAGGTCTAGATTGACTTTCAAAAAGACGCCCGGACCATTGCGTGAAGGGTGACCGTCCGCAACCGCATTCATATGAGGAAACTGCTTGTGAAGCTCCTCGAAGTCCGAAGGCAACCCTCGTCCAGTACTCATTCTTTGAAATGGTGTTGTTTCTACTTCTTTGCCGCCTTTCGTTAACAAGATTCGCTCCGTCGTACAAAGATGGCAAATTTGGGACTCCAGGTAAATGTCCGAAGTTGTAGTATTCGTAAAGTAGATCTCAATCAGCAGAGGCGATTTCAGCGATAGTGGGCCGTTGGGAGGGGTTATCGTAATTGTGTAGTTTGGCTTACCTGACTCGTCGATCGCAGACTTCGCTTTCCCACCAATTGGTCGTTGCCCTGAACACGGCAGCACTAGAAATAGTATCAACACGGCAAAGACAAAGTTCTGCATTCTCATATTTGCTCCTCTTGCACCCAAGATCCAGTAGCAATCAGTTCCATATTCCCAAGGTTGTCCACGTCGGGAACTGACTCGTCGGCCCTGGCGTTCCGAGTGTCTGTATTGGGCACCCGTTCGATGTGCTTGGCACCCATGTTGATGTCGATCTATCTGGCTCAGTCTGGTTAGCCAGCGTGTTGATTGCGCATCCAGACCAATGGTATGTTACTGAGCTTAATGGTATAGGAATAGACTGTGTGCAGGTGCTTGGAATTGACTGGCCGTTGACTTGATTATAAGCGGGTGTACAACCAGGGGGAAGACTGGGATCCCACATCGCCGGGTGCGCCACTTCTCGCGCCTTTCGAGAAGTGGCCTGCTGAACTGCCGGCACCATTCGCTTCTGCCCTCACTCGACCGGCGGGCAGGTCTTCATTTTCAGGACATCCCACTGGTTGACTCTCGCCGCTCCGGTCTCGCCCAGAAAATAGGCGCGGAAACTGCTCCAGTTCCAGAGTTCGGGAGACGGAACCAACCCGCGCTTCCCCGGATTGCGATGCATGTACCGGAGTTTCTCGATCCGTTTATGTTCGCTAAACACGTTGAAATCATAAAACCGTTTCTGCCAGACGTGTTGCGGCATGGACTCGAACAAAGCAGCCTGCGCTGGATTTCGCCGTCTCACCTGCGCCAGTACCCGTCTGGCAAATCCAAGCTTCACCGCCGCCATCACTGTCGACGGAGTCTGGTGACCGTGGCCGTCCCGGATTGCCCGGCGGGGATGACCCTGTTGGGACTGATCCTGCTGCTGGCATGCGGCGGCGGATCATCGTCGAATCCTCCGCCCATCACGGCTACGGTTACAGTGACCGCAACCTCGGGAACGTTGCAGAACACTGCTATCATTTTGCTCCTGCTGAACTGACGGGTTCTCACCTGACAGCTCAAGCGCCAGCGCAGGCGCAAGTTTTAGCCTCGGTCCTATCGGATTTGCGGGAGGGGCGGCAGTTCATCGAGTTCGGGGAGCAGCAGTTCTTCTTTGTCGGGCTCACGCGACACCACCGCTCTGACGACCCAGGAAACTCACTTCCTCTTCATGCCGAGGGAGGAATGCGAGCGAGGTACGGCGATGATTATTTTTCCTCGCTCTAATGAGGAATCGGAAACGGCCTGTAAGAGAATGCCATCTTCGAACAGTCGTGGTGGGTCCCCCAGACTCACGGCGTCAATTCAAACATCGTGCCCGAGTTATTGGCTCCCCCGCTCGCGGTCACTCCATAGAGCGTGCCCGAGCTAGACAGAATTGGTATCGAGGACTGTGCGCCATCCGTCCCGTTGAAGCTCCACAGAAGTTTGTATTTATAGGTATCGCCATCCACTGCCAGCTCGAAAAGCGTTCCACAACCACCCGGACAGTCTGTGTTACCGCCAATTGCTGTGCCGTAAATGTTGCCAGAAGAATCGAGCGTAACCCCCGTTTCGGGATATTCGCCGCCTTTCTCCGTGGTAAAGGTGTGTAGGATTTTCTTCGTGTAGGTCCCAGCTTTCTTCCCGGTGATCACCGGGGTCAGCTTCCAGACTGTTCCCAGGTTCTTGCTGCCGCCGGTGTAGGTCGCTCCATAAAGGTTGCCCGCGCTGTCGACTGTAACGCCAGTCGGGAAACCCTCCGAGCCGCTGAAGGTGTAGATGTTCTTCTGAAGATAGCCCTGGGAAGGCACAATCTTGAAAACGTTTGCTTGCCCAAGGTTGAAATCCAGATCTGTGCCGTAGAGGTTGCCTTCGGAATCGATGGCCAATCCAATTTGAATGAAGTCATCCGCGTAAATCAACGCTTCATCGTATCCGCCCTGTTGGTCAGGGGACAGTTCGAACACGCCAGCGACTCCGTTACCACCTTCTCCGACCACCACACCGTAGAGATTCCCCGCCGAGTCTTCGACAAGATTCCCGCCCGGATGAAACCCATCCGAGCAAGGCTGTCCAATGTTGTAAGAGCAGAAGCTATAGAGTACTTCCTCGCACCAGCCGCCGCTCGTGTTGCTGCCGCTAGGGCAACCGGACGGAATGGGTTTCGCGAAGATCTCGAATACAGTGCCTAAGTTGCTGCTGCCGCCATAGTAGGTGGTGCCGTAAAAGTTTCCCGGTGTGCGGAGGTGGCCGTTGAGGTAGGACACATTGCCCGAAGGCTGGCTTCCGTCGATGCACTCCGCGTAAGAGCAAAAGTTGTAGAGGATGAATTCGCACCAGCCGTTACCCGTATTCGTTCCGGTTTCACACCCGCCCGCCGGCTCGGGGGAAAGTCCGAAGACTGTTCCACACGGGCCATTGGAGCAACCCAATCCGCCACTTCCTGTGGCGCCATAGAAATTTCCACTAACTGCCACCAGCGGGCCGATGGGGCCTTGGCCGTCATTGCAAAAATCTATTCCACAAAAGTTGTAAAAAACCGTCTCGTTCTCCGCTGGTGCCGTCTGTGCCTGCGCCGTCTGGAACAAAACCAGCGACAAGAATGAGAGTAAGGCCATGATGGCCGCTGAGCGCAATAGCGATGTAAGTTGCATAGCATCCTCCTGTTTTCGTATTTCGAGGCCCATGCGGAACGCCTCTAATCCATAACAGCGCAAATGGCAGGCAAAATTCGGCGATGGCTACTCTAGTCACCGCATCGCTTCCCCTACCAAAGGTTGGTTTCGTGGGGCACGGATCGGCAGGAGAGGTCACCCGGCTGTTACAGGGCTGGCGGAGTGGCGACCGCACAGCACTCGACGCTTTGCTGCCTGTTGTCTACAACGAACTGCAGCGGCTGGCCCATTTTCAACTGCGCAAGGAACGTCCCGACCACACTTTGCAGAGCGCCGCTCTGGTGAATGAAGCTTATCTCCGCCTGGTGGGACTAAACGCCCCACAGTGGGAAGGCCGTTCCCATTTCTTTGCCATCGCCGCTCAACAGATGCGACAGATTCTGGTGGACTATGCCCGCCGTCGTCGTGCCGCGAAACGCGGAGCCGGTGCCGACGCCCTATCCTTAGACGACACCATCATGTTGTCGCAGGGACCCGACAAAGACATTGATGTGATCGCTCTCGACGAGGCCCTGAAAACGCTGGCACAAATCGATCCGCGCAAAGCCCAAGTCGTGGAGTTGCGGTTCTTTGGCGGCCTGAATTTCGAAGAGACGGCGCAGATTCTCAAGGTCTCAGCCATCACCGCGCAGCGCGACTGGAGCACTGCGCGCGCCTGGCTGCATCGCGAGATGCGCCCTGGGCAACTCGATGGACGCTGAACGCTGGAAACGAATCGATGAAATGTTTCAGGCAGCGCTGCAATGGCCCGCTGAACGGCAGGATGCGCTCCTGTGCCAGCAGTGCGGAACCGATACCGAACTGCTTGAGGAGGTCAGGTCACTCCTTGCGTCTCATCGCGATGCCGGAAGCTTTCTCGATCCTCCCATCGCGAATGTTGGCGCACAACTCCCCACGCTCGGCTCGCCCATACTGGCTGATTCTTCGGTCGTCGGCCAGGTCATTTCCCATTATCGAGTGCTGGAACCGCTGGGTTCGGGCGGGATGGGCGTAGTGTGCAAGGCGGAAGACACTTCGCTCCGCCGCTTCGTTGCACTCAAGTTTCTGCCCGAAGAAACTGCCCGCGACCCGGTGGCTCTCGAACGCTTCCGAAGAGAGGCGAGGGCGGCATCGGCGTTAAATCACCCCGGCATCTGCACGATCTACGAGATTGTGGAGAGCGAAGGCCGCGCTTTCATTGCCATGGAGTTTCTCGACGGCCAGAACCTACGCGATTGCATCGCCGGCCGGCCTTTGCCCATGGACCGGCTCCTCCCGCTGGCCATCGGGATTGCCGACGCTCTCGACGCCGCCCACTCCGCAGGCATCATCCATCGGGACATCAAGCCAGCCAACATCTTCGTCACCAATCGTGGCCACGCCAAGATTCTCGACTTCGGCCTGGCGAAGGTTGCCGCACCCAAACAAAAAACGGATGGCGGTGACGAGGACACGGTGCTGACGCCTGTCCCGCTCACCCGAGGCCGCGCCGCACTCGGCACCGTGGCGTACATGTCGCCGGAGCAGGCGCGTGCGAAAGAACTCGACCCGCGCACGGATTTGTTTTCGTTTGGAGCCGTCCTCTACGAGATGGCCACCGGCCAGCGCCCGTTTCTGGGAGAAACGGATGCGACTACGTATGACGCGATCCTGAACCGCGATCCGGAGCCAGCGTCCCAGTTCAACAAACAAGTCTCGCCCAGGTTGGAAGAGATCATCGGCAAGGCGCTTGAGAAAGACCGCGAGCTGCGTTACCAGCACGCATCCGACGTGCGCACAGATCTACAGCGACTGAAGCGGGATTCAGAGTCGGGCCGCGTGCCAGCCGCTAGTTCCGGGTCAGTCGCAGCGGCTCAGGGAATCCGCACACGCGCGGCGACAAAAAATCTCTGGAAAATCGCCGTCTCTGCACTCGTGACCGCTGCGGCGCTGCTCGCCGGCGGCCTCTTCTACCGCTCCCGTCAAGCCAAACCTCTGACCAACAAAGATACGATCGTAATTGCCGACTTCACTAACACGACTGGCGATCCGGTTTTCGACGACGCGCTCAAAACTGCGCTCAGCGTTTCTCTGAACCAGTCACCGTTTCTGAATGTGCTTTCTGAGAACCGAGCGGTAGCGACGTTGAGGCTGATGACCCGGCCTCCTGACACCAGGCTCACGCCCGAAGTGGCTCCCGAGGTTTGCCAGCGGGCTGGAGGCAAGGCTTATGTGGCAGGCTCGATTGCCAGTCTGGGCAGCCAATACGTGGTTGGACTCAAAGCCGTGAATTGCCAGAGCGGCGACTTGCTGGCCGAGGAGCAGGTAACGGCGGTGACCAAAGAGAAGGTGCTGAACGCCCTGGGAGAAGCGGTGTCCAAGCTGCGCGGAGAGTTGGGCGAATCGCTGGTCACAGTGCAAAAGTTCGATGTGCCGCTCGCCGAGGCCACCACGTCGTCGCTTGAAGCTTTGAAAGCCTACAGTCTCGGCGCAAGGGCTTTCCGCGAGACCGGCAACGCTTCATCCCTGCCCTACCATCTGCGCGCCGTCGAACTCGATCCCAATTTTGCCATGGGGTATGAGGCGGTCGGCCAGAACTACTTCGGCCTTGGCGAACTGGGGCGGGCCAGCGTGTATTTCACCAGGGCCTTCGAGTTGCGCGAGCACACTAGCGAGCGCGAGAAGCTGCGCATCATTTCCTCTTACTACGAGAACGTAACTGGAGAACTGGAGAAGTCGGCGCAAAATCTGCAGGAGGACGTCGAGAACTACCCGCGAGACTTTTCCGCACATAACGCTCTGGGCCTCGTCTACGCCGAGCAAGGGCAGTATGACAAGGCGGCACATGAGTACAGCGAAGACATCCGCGTCGCCCCGGAAAATATTACCTGGTACGACAACCTCGGCAACGCCTTGCTTGCCTTGCAGCGATTTGACGAAGCAAGGCAGACCATTCGGCAGATGCAGGCGCGCAAGCTGGACGATTTTATCGCCCGCCAGGTTCTCTATGCCCTGGCATTCCTCACATCGGATGCTCCGGCGATGGAGGAACAGCAGCAGTGGTTCAACGGCAAGTCCCGCATTGAGAACTTTGGACTTTCGCTCGCATCAGACACCGCGGCTTACACAGGTCATCTCGGCGAGGCACGGCAATTGACCAAGCGCTCAGTAGAATCCGCCATCCGCGCTGACAGCCAGGAAGGCGCAGCGATCTGGCAGGAGAATGCCGCTCTGCGAGAAGCTGCCTTTGGCGAAAAAGCACAAGCCCGGCAGGCGGCAGCCCAGGGCTTAACATTGTATCCCGCGAGTCTGGCGGTACAGGTCGAAGCCGCCCTTGCCTTTGCCATGGCGGGAGATGCCTCGCGAGCCGAATCTCTCGCGCAAGACCTCAACAAAAGTTTCCCGCTGCATACGCAGATGCAATCGCTCTGGCTGCCCGCGATTCGTGCGCAATTGGCGCTCGACCGCAAGAACTCGTCCGCCGCTGTCAACAATCTGCAAGCGGTTGTCGCCCCAATCGAGCTCGGCCAGATCTACTTCGCCGCCAACATCTCCTGCCTCTACCCGACATACATTCGCGGCCAAGCCTATCTCGCTGTCGGGCAGGGCAAAGAAGCGGCCGCCGAGTTTCAAAAGATCCTCGACCACAACGGCATCGTCTGGAACTGCTGGACGGGCGCGCTGGCGCATCTCGGTGTGGCGCGTGCGAATGCAATCGAAGCTGGCATCGGCCATGCGGGAACGGCCGGCATCGGCACCGCGCATCTGGGGAGAGACATTGCTGCTGTAGGTCCGGGCGCCTCACCTGGACAGGCAGAGCAGGGCTCCGCAGCGGAGCGCGACGCCGCCCGCATCCGCGCCCTCGCCGCCTATAAAGAATTCCTCACACTCTGGAAGGACGCCGACCCCGATATCCCTATTCTGAAACAAGCCAAAGCCGAGTATGCAAGACTGCAATAGTGCCGCAGCCCCGAAGCAAATTGCATTAGCCTGGCGCCTGAGAAATTTACGAACGCGGTGGGATCTGTCCGTACCATCGGTATCGGCGGGCAGATATTGCACTCCTCTATGAATTGCCTTATTCCGAGCGCTTTTGGGGGCAGGGGTTCGTACATCAAGGGCAGCATATCTTTTTGTTCGTAACGCTCGACAAGGACAAGAAAGACCAAGTCGAAGCGTTCCAGTACTCTTTGGTGCCGGGCGATGATCCAGCGGTGTAGCGATCACCAGAGATGGGAACGATCTTGACACAGGACCGACGGCTTGATAAGGTTCCTGAAATCCTCCCCAGGGGCTCAGAGACGCCTAGATGGGCGCTCTCAGGCCTTTCTAGCTAGCCATCAGTGTGCCGTTCAGATTCCAGGAGACCCTGTACATGACGACAATGTCCGTGCGCGTTCTGACCATTGCCGGTTTGGCCAACTTCCTCTCCTCTTCGTCAGGTTCGCAATGGCGGCCGCGCTTCCGAGCCACGGGATTGTGCGCACTGTTCCTGCTAGTCGCGATGGCCGTTCCCGCGCACTCGCAAAGCGTAATGTTCGCAGGCCTTCAGACGACGGTGCCGGCCAGCGGACTGGAAAACCCGACTTATGCGGCGGTGGACGGAGCGGGGAATGTGTTCATCGTGGATCATGGCGCCTTCACAGTGGTTAAGGTTTCGCCGAGCGGCATTCAGACGACGGTGCCGACCAGCGGACTGAATAATCCGAATGGGATCGCGCTGGATCGAGCGGGCGACGTTTTCGTTGCGGATGTGCTGAACAACCGGGTAGTGGAGGTGCCCTACCTGGGCAACGGAACGTACGGCAGCCAGACCACAGTGCCGGCCACCGGGCTGAGCCATCCGTATGGCGTGGCGCTGGATGCAGCGGGCGACATCTTCATCGCCGATACTGGCAATAAGCGGGTGGTGGAGCTTCCTTACATGGGGAGTGGAAATTACGGCACCCAGATCACATTGCCGTTCAGCGGACTGGGCGGGCCTTCTGGCGTCGCGCTGGATGCCGCGGGCGATGTGTTCGCTGCCGATGGGGGAGCCACTTCTATCCTGGAGCTTCCGTACCTGGGAGGCGGAAATTACGGCACACAGGTCTCGATTGGCAGTGGACTGGGCGGCAGACCGATCGGTGGGCCAGAAGGCGTTGCCGTGGACGCCAATGGGGATGTCTTCGCCGCCGATACCAACAACAACCGCGTGCTGGAGATTCCGTATCTTGGCAATGGGAACTATGGCGGCCAGTTCACCGTGGGCAGCGGACTGAATCAGCCGATCGGCGTGGCCGTGGATGGAAAGGGCGACGTCTTCATCGTGGATAACAGCGACCGCCGCGTGGAAGAAGTGCAGACCGTCGCGGCCAACTTCGGCCAAATCAATATTGGCTCGAACCAGCAGTTGACGCTGAACTACAACATCAGCGCGAACGACGGGCCGGACGTGGTTGTGATTTTCTCGACCTCGGTGGTGACGCAGGGCGCAGCCGGGCTGGATTTCACGCTGCTGAGCGACGGTTGCACACACATTTACCTTCAATCGGGAACCTGCTCGGTCGAGGTGCAATTTGCGCCGGGCGCACCGGGGTTGCGACAGGGGGCGTTACAGTTCGGCGTTGCCCTGGGCGGTAGCACTAACCAGAGCACCATCACGACCCTGCTGCGCGGCGTGGGCGAAGCGCCGCAACTTGTTTTTCCCGGTGGCCCCTTGCTCACCGTGAACAACGGATGGGAGCCCGCCGGCGTCGCCACGGATGCTGCGGGCAATATCTATATGTCGGGTTATCCGGGCCGCGGCCCCGGCTACGTCTTCGTGATCCCGCCGGGATGCAACAGCAGTTCCTGCTACAAGCAGTGGGGCAGCGGATGGATAGGGATGGGGGAACTGGCTGTCGATGGCGCCGGCAATACCTATGTTCCAAGCTCTTACGGCCCCGTTGTCACTTCCATCGTTCCACAAGGATGCACGTCCTCCTCGTGCGAAACGACGGTGGGCAGCGGCATCTCTAGTCCTGCGGCGGTGGCGCTGGACGGCGCGGGCGATATCTACATCGCGGATGAATACAACGGGCACCCGCTTTATGAAGTGCGAGTGGTGGGAGGCCAGACGACCGTGGGCAGCGGGGTTGACAGCTCTGACGCGGTAGCGGTCGACGACCTCGGAGATGTCTTCGTTACCTCTTTTAGCCAGGGAACGACTCTGGAAGTGCCCAGTGTGGGCTTGCAAAGCAACTTTGCGCCGTGGCTGGGCGGAGGGGGTGCGCTGGCGACGGATGCCGCCGGAGACGTCTATTTCTCTGATGGCTATTCCGTGACGGAGGTCCCGGCGGGTTGCGCTTCCAGCGCGTGCGACATTGCGCTGCCCGGAGGTTATGGATATGTGGATGGTCTGGCGCTGGACAGCGCCGGGAATTTGTATATCCCCGACGAGAATGGGCCGTTGTACGAAGTGCAACGTT
The DNA here is from genome assembly GCA_003134435.1 of Acidobacteriaceae bacterium. Lineage (GTDB taxonomy): Bacteria > Acidobacteriota > Terriglobia > Terriglobales > Acidobacteriaceae > Acidiflorens. The sequence continues at coordinate 74,465 of PLBE01000181.1, read as the reverse complement.
CCCAGCCCCCGGCGCTAAGCTTCCCGTCGACGATGGTCGGCGTTACCAGCAGCGCGTTGACGGTGGCGATCCAGAATATCGGCAATCAGCCCCTGACCTTCTCCAACTTCGCCGCCAGCACCAACTTTGTCGTCGATTCCGGCTCGACCACATGCTCAGAGTCGTCTCCGCTCGCCGTCGGCGCAACCTGCAATGTAGGCGTTGACTTCGCGCCTACGACGACGGGTCCGCTTGCCGGCACGCTGACCGTGACCGACGACGCGCTCAACGCCAGCGCCGCCACCCAGACCATCAGCCTCAGCGGCACGGGCAGCCCGATCCGTTACGCCTTGACGACCGCCGCCAGTCCTTCGGCTGGCGGAACCGTCACCGCAGGCGGATCCTATGCCGCGAACACCCTGGTCCCGCTCACCGCGACGGCCAACCCCGGCTACATTTTCTCCGGATGGACCGCTTCGGCGGGCTCGTTCAGCAACGCCAATTCGGCGACCACCAGCTTCACCATGCCCGCGCAGGCCGCGTCGGTCACGGCGAACTTCACGCTCGCCGTCGCTCCCACCATCACCAGCGCCAGCGCCACAACCTTCTCGCTCGGATTCCCCGGCACTTTCACCGTGACCGCCACCGGCATCCCCACTCCCGCGCTGAGCGAAACTGGGACGCTGCCCAGCGGCGTCTTGTTTGTAGATAATGGCAACGGCACCGCCACGCTCAGCGGCACGCCAACGCAGGGCGGCACGTTCGGCATCACGATTACGGCCAACAACGCAGTTCCGCCCAACTTCAACCAAAGCTTCGCGCTCACCGTGAACCCGGCGTCGACTTCGATTGCCGTCACCAGCGTCAGCCCGGCTTCGGAGGTTTACGGGCAGGATGCGGCTTCGACGATCACCGCGCTTCTCTCGTGGTTCGGCAGCGGTCCTGCGCCCACGGCGAGCGATGTGAGCATTACCACCAACGCCCCCGGCGGAACGCTCGGGGCAACCAGTTGCGGCACTCCGGTCGCCGCCAACTCGGTAATCGCCACGGTTCCCGTTGGCACCCGACCCGCAGGCATTGCCTACGATCCAAACAACGGCAATGTGTATGTGGCGAATGGAACGGCCGCCAGCGTAAGCGTGGTCAGCGGGAGCACCAACACTGTAGTGGCCACAATCCCGGTGGGTGTGGGCCCGCGCGCGATCACGTTCGACCCAAGCAACAGCGATTTGTATGTGGCAAATAAAGGTGACGGCACCGTAAGCGTAATCGACGGGAGCACCAACACCGTGGTAGCCACGGTTCCCGTGGGCAACGAGCCTCAGGCGATCACGTTGGACCCCAATAATGGCGATTTGTACGTGGCAAATCTCACCGACGGCACCGTGAGCGTGATCAACGGGAGCACCAACACGGTAGTGGCCACGGTTCCCGTGGGCAGCACCCCTATCGGGATTGTGTTTGACCCAAATAACGGCGACTTGTATGTGACAAATGATAATAGCCCCGGCACCGTGAGCGTGATCGGCGGGAGCACCAATACTGTCGTCGCCACCGTCTCCGTAGCTAGTTCTCCTTACTCGATGGCGTTTGACCCAAATAATGGCGACGTGTATGTGGCAGGCAATACCGGGCCAGGCTTTGACCAGGTGAGCGTGATCAACGGGAGCACCAACGCGGTGGTCGCCACGCTCACAGTGCCCGCCGGATCTAGCGCGGTCGCATTTGATGCAAACAACGGTAACGTGTACGTAGCAAATTTCGGATATTCCGCCCACCCCAACGGCACCGTGAGCGTGATCAGTGGAAGCACCAACACGGTGGTAACCACGATTCCGGTTGGAAATGGCGCTATTGGGATTTCGATTGACCCCAGTAACGGCGATTTGTACGTTACAAATAGCGGCGACGGCACCGTGAGCGTGATCGACGGGAGCAGTAACACCGTAATCGCCACCGTCCCCGTAGGCTCCGGCCCTGACGCGATTGCGTTCGATCCAGGTAACGGCAACGTGTATGTGGGAAATAATGGCGGCGGCAGCGTGAGCGTGATCAGCCCGAGCGCCACCATGAGTTGCACCGCCACGTTCACACCCGATTTCAACACGACGGAGGGCACCTACACGATGTCGGCCAGCTTCTCCGGCGACAGCAACTACGCCGGTTCCGGCAGCTCCCAAACTGGCAACTTCAGCATCACCCAAGCAAGCTCCTCCACTTCGATTTCTTCTGGCCAGAATCCATCGCTCGTCGACCAGTCGGTAACGTTTACGGCAACGATCGATGGGCAGTACGGGCTGATCGTGCAGCGCAATGGAGCGCTGGCCAGCGGCGGGATGACCTTGAAGAAAAGAGGCCTGAGCTCGAGCAAACATGGGCATCCACCCACACCCGTCGGGCTAAGCGGCACTGTCACCTGGAGTGCGAACACGGGATGCGGTGAGACCTCGGTTTCGGGCGATCCGGGAACGTCGCAGTGCATTACCTCCACCCTACCCCAGGGAACCGACACGATTACGGCGACCTACTCGGGCGACAACAACCACAGCGGAAGTATGGGAACCTTGAGCGGCGGCCAGGTCGTCAATCCGTCGCCCACGCCAACCTCGATCGTCGTAACCAGCGTGACCCCGCTCTCGGAAGCTTACGGCCAGGATGCTCCGGTCACGATCACGGCCGTACTTTCGTGGACAGGCAACGGACCCGCGCCCACGGCTAGCGCGGTAACCATCGGCGGCAATGGGCCGAGCGGCTATAGCTCGACCACTTGCGGCGCTCCCAGCGGCGATACGCTGACTTGCAGCGCCAGCTACACGCCAACCAGCGCGGACACGGTCGGATCCTACACCGAAGCCGCGTCGTTCTCCGGCGACAGCAACTACACCGGCTCCAGCAGCGCTCAGACCAACAACTTCAGCATCGCGGCAGCGGCGTCATCCACGTCTGTTACTTCCAACCAGAATCCGTCGCTCTACGGGCAGCCGGTAATGTTTACGGCAACGATCGACGGGCAGTACGGCCTCGTCAAGGAACTCAAGTCAGTCTCGGTCCGCGGGAAGCTCACAAACAAAACGCGAGCGCATTCGGAGGTCGCCAGCGGCGGGACACTAACCTGGAGCCCGAACACCGGATGCAGCCCAAGTTCGGTGCCCAGCCTTCCCGCAACCGCGACGTGCATCACCTCCAACCTCGGCGGAGGAACGCGCACGATTACGGCCACCTATTCGGGCGACACTGAACACAGTGGAAGCTCGGGCAGCTTGCCTGAGGTCGTTGATCCGGTTGGCACCACGACAGCGGTCACCTCCAGCCAGAATGCTTCGACCTACGGCCAAGCCGTGAGCTTCTCCGCGAACGTGACGTCGACGGCGGGGATTCCGAGCGGAGTGGTGCAGTTCCAGATCGACGGCAAGAACTTTGGACCGTTTGTGACGCTGGTTGGGGGTTCCGCGGCTTCCGGCAGCATCTCCACGCTGACAGCGGGTACGCATACCGTCACCGCGAGGTACGCAGGCAGTGCCAGCTACGCGACCAGCACCGGGACCCTGAGCAACGGACAGACGGTCAACCAGGCGAACACTTCTACCAGGCTGCAATCTTCGTTGAATCCCTCGAACCTGGGCCAGAAAGTGACCTTCACGGCGACGGTCACGGTGCAGGCTCCGGGCGGCGGCACGGTGGCAGGGAAGGTAGAGTTCTTCGACGGCGCCACGCCGCTGGGCACCGGGACGTTGAGCGCGGGCCAGGCGAAATTCACAACCGCCGCGCTCGGGTTGGGCCCGCACGCGATCACCGCGCAGTATGGCGGCAACGCCGATTACGTCAAGAGCACCTCGCAGCCCGTGCCGCAGTCGGTGCAGGGGCAGCAACTCACGGTGACTCCGGCGAGTCTTGCATTTGGCAGCGTTGCGGTTGGCGGCCACGCTAAAAAGGTAGTAACTGTGACGAACCCCAACCCCACCGCGGTGAGCGTGGGCCCGGTCAGCTTGACCGTGACCCAGGGAGACGCTTGGCAGTTCGTTCTCGAACACAGCTGTCCCTCGAAGCTTCCCGCCGGGCAGAGTTGCAGCATCGCGGTCGTGTTCACGCCTGACGCAATTGGCCCTGATTCCGCCACCATCAATATTGTGAACAGCGCGCCCGGAAGCCCGATTAAGGTACCGATCACGGCCGCCGGTACGCAAAATTAGCGGGCTCATGGACTCCCTGCAGAAATCAGGGCTGGAGCAGAAGTGTGCGCTCCTCATCGATTCCGGCTTCCTCGATCAGCAATCGATCTACGGGCAAATCCAAACCAAACACCCACTGACCCGATCGAAGTGGCGCCCGCTTATCATTACCGATCTGCCTAAACTCCCCACAAGCCGACTGGTGGCCGGCATTGCTGTAATGTCCCTCCCGGGTCCCAGGTTCCGCGCTATCGCTTGCGCACTTCCAACTGCACTGGCCGCGCAACCGAAGCGATTTCGGGATCGTAGTATTCGTAAACTTGCGACTTGAAGGTTCGAGCCCGAATGGGATACTTGGCGCGCAGGCGATACTTCAATGTGACCAGTTCTCCGGGAGAAAACGAGTCGAAGTAGAGAAGCGCTTGCGTCGCCGTAAGGCTGAATTTCGATAGGTGACCGCTGTTGTGGTGAGCGCTCTTGTCCTGGTAATCCTGCAGATCCTCGCTGAGCAGATCAAAGCCGGGAGGAATACCAAGATCGACCATCACCATGTTCGCCGTCTTCTGCAAGTTATTTCTGACCGTGGCGCTCGCCGTGGCAATATCGTCCTGCTCGAGCCGTGTGCGGTCATAGGTAACGTCGATCGAAAGTGGCTCGCCCGCCACTTTTTCATCCCAGGGCATGTAATAGCTTGCCACGATCTGATATGCAAGGCCGCCCTTCCCTTCGAACTGGAGACCGACGGTCGAGGCCCTCTCCGTACTGAAATTCTTGAACACAAATTGATGGAGTAGATCGTTGTTGTCTGGCGTCAGTTCGAGTTTTTGCGCGGGCTTTCCGTTCAGGAGCACTACTACCGTGCCGCGTACATCGGCCGCGCCTTTTTCTGTGGCGGTAAGAAGAGCGCGCAGCGCCATGATCGTCGCCTGGGTGGTGCCCCACGTTCCATTAGCATCTTTTTTCGACGCGATGTAAGCGAGAGCTTTGCGCGCTGTTCCCGATGCTTCGCCCGCCTTAAGCAGCGCCTCCACAGCGAGGCCAGTCGTCTCCACCGCGGCGCTCGGCCCGGAGGCATAGACGTTGGTCTCTTCCGCATTCCACCAGATCTGCTCGTCTTTCTCGGTGCGCGCATCGACCAGCATCTGAATCGCCTGCCGCGTAAATTCGCGGTCGTCTTTATAGTCGGCAGCAAAGTTCGCCACGACCGCCAGCGTGTAGGTATCCACCTTGGCAGTCATGTGTTTTTCGACAAACTGCTTCGCCTTCTCAACCGCTGGCCCCTGGTAGCCGGTATCTTTGAGCGCCCAGGCCAGGTACGCAGTAATTCGCAGCATGTCGGAGTTATACCGATTGGTTGCGCCCTCATTAATAAATTGCGTGTCCGGCTTCCAACTGCCATCTTCCAGTTGCTGGATCGCCAGCCATTGCTGGGTTCGCGAGATGAGCTTCGGGTCCACATCATGGACCTTCGACATGTCGTAAAACTCCATCAGGCCGTAAGCGGTCAGAATCTTGTTGGCCGGCGCATTTCCGAACCACGAGAATCCGCCTCCCGGCACTTCAAATGTGAGCAGGCGCTGGTAGCCATTTGCTATAAATCCTTCGGCCTTCGCATGCACCTCCGGCGTCAGCTTTTTCGAGCGCTTCATGTAATCAAGCGCCAGCACATTCGGATAAGTGCTCGACGAGGTCTGCTCGAAACACCCACCCGGCATGCGTAGGATAGCGTCCATCCCTTCGACAACCTGGCTCATCGGGCCGGGATAAAGCCGCACAAAAATCCTGCTGGCTTCAGCAATCGAGGCCGCCGGAAACGCGAGTTCGTGTTCCGCCGTACTTTCCAGGCGGCCGTTAAAAATAAGGTTTTGCTCGCGCCCATTCGGAATGACTTCGATTTCCCGGACCACGATGTCAGCCCGATCGTTGTTATTGCGATCTGTTCCGCTTGGCATGCGCGCCGCGAGCGTGAGTTTGAACTTCCCGATACGCCGCGCTTCGAGCGTGAACTGTGAACTCCCGACCCGAGCCGAATCTACCGTGACCGATTTTTCACCCGAGTCGTCCACCAGCGAAAACCAATCGTCGGATTGAAGTTTCAAATTCACATCGCCACGAGAGCCCGAATAGTTGTAAATAGCCACCGGAATCGAAACGCGGTCGCCCTGCGTCAGCGTGACGGGCAGATCGAGATCGACGAAGAAGTCCTGAAAGACCTTCAGACTCGAAGTTGACGTTCCCAGTGCTCCCTGTTGCGTCGAGGCAATCATCGCCATGCGCCACGTCGTAATGGAGTCGGCCACTGGAATCGCGATGCTGGCGCGTCCGTCCTTGTCAGTGATGATTTCGGGGTTGATGTAGAGCGCTTCGGGAAAAAAAGAACGCACATGCGCGGCGGGCGGTCCGCTGCTGTCCTTGGCGAGAACGGCGCTGCCATTGTCTTTTTTCAAAGCGGCAAATTGTTCAAGCCGATCAACGTTGCGCCCATTGAATGGAAGGCTTGCGGCCCGCTGCTCCACAATCAAGCCGCCAACCACGCCGCCGGCTGCGCCGCCCCCAACACCCGCAACCTCGGCATTCATGGTTTGAAGCTGCACCGACCCCGCACTAACCTCAACCACTTCGCTGACTGAACCGACCGACAACCGTGCGGAGAGCACGGCCCGGTCGCGCACCTCAAGCGTCAGTGCCACAGCCGCTGGCTTGAATCCCATTTGCGTTACTTGAATAACGTAATCACCGTCGGGTAAACCGGAAAAGCGGAATTGACCAGACGCGTCGCAGGTCGCGGCACGGATCTTTCCGCTGCCAACGCTCCGCAATTCGACATTGGCTCCAGCCACAACGGCGCCCGTTGGGTCCGTGACGGTTCCGACGATTTCCGCCTGGCCATGCAGCGGGCCGCGGTCATGTTCAACCTTCACATCAATCCCGGTTGACTCCGGACTGGGCGGCCCCGCAATCCACTTGCGCTGAAACAACAAAAGCGCTTGCAGATCATCGCCCGTGTTCAGTTGGCCATCCGCGCCAGCGCTCCGCATCACGAAATACTTCTCCGGCCCTGCCCAGCGCGCCCGTTCAAAAATAAGACCGTGGCCCCATGGATCGCGAAATTCCGGGTCGCCCGACTGTGCCAGCTTCCCATAAACGTCCGTCGGATCGCCCGCCTTTGGGTTCTTCTCGTAAGCCGCGCTCAGCTCTTTCGCTAACTGGTTTGCCTGCTTTTGAAACTGTTGCTGGTAGCGTTGCAGATAATCAGCGTACCTCGCCATCGGCACATCCTTGCCGATTTCGGTTTCAAATTTATTTGGAGTCACGATCTCCGTTGCCGAGAACAGCGCCCGCGCCGCCCGGTCGCGCTGTGCGGCCTCCGACTTCTCAGCCGGTTCAACAATCTCCGGCATCCCGATTGAGTGAATCTCATAACGTGGTTTCATCACCTCCTGTTCCAGATAAAAAAAGACCTTCGCAAAGCCTGGTTGCTTTTCCGCCAGGGCAAACACGGCCTCATCCACCACCTGCAGTCCAAGCGCAGCATGGACGCCCTCGCCATGCGAGTTGGTCACGCGAAACTTGATCCGCGCGTCGCCGCCAGGCTTGTAGACTCCTGCATCCGCAACCGTCTCAATCTTTAGTTCGTTGGCAGGCTGAACAAAGAGCAGCCTGTGATCGCCAACCGGACGCGCATCTCGACCGAAAAGATACGCGCTGATATCCACTGTCCCCGCCATCTCCGGGGTGGCCGCAAGCGTAAGTTCCGCCTCGCCATTTTCAAGATCGAGGTCGCGCGTCAGCACGGTCTGGCCTTCCTTCACGATGTCGATGTACGCAGACCCGCGTGCCTTGGTCGAAAATACCTTGAGTTGTATGCGCTCGCCCGCGCGATAAACAGCTCGTTCCGTGCGAAGAAGAATCTGGTCTTCGCCGTCACGAGCCTCCAGTTCGACCTTGTTCGACGCATGGTTTCCTTCCTGATCGTGAGCTTCGATCTCGATCTTATCCTTGCCCGCCTTGACCTTAAGCCGAACTACGGCGATACCTCCTTCATCGGTCGCCGCATGCTGATTCCCATTCATGGAAGAACGAACCGTGACGTCCGCCTTCGCCGGAGTCCCGTCTGGATAAGAAGTCAGAATAAAAACTTCGTTCTCCAGACCTGGTACTAGCGTGCCACCCTCGGGAATTGCAGTGATCAGCAGCGGCGAATCGCTAACCGTGATCGGCTGCCCGCGCGTCTCGGAATGCCCGGCGGAATCTTTCACCGTCGCCTCAATCAACACCCGAGCCGCACCGTGACTAAGCGGCCGCCCGGCAAAGTATTTCGGCAATGTGAGGTCGAAATGATACGAGCCGTCGGAATCCGTCTTCCCAGTGGCTGCTGCGGCCTCAAACATCGACACATCCATTGCCGAAGCCTTCATGCTGAGTTCGGCATGGTCCACCGGCTTACCGAAAAAGTAGTTGGCGCGCACCGTACCCGTAACATGATCGCCTGGTTGATAACCGCGCTTCTGCTTCTTACCATCTTTCTCGTTCGCAAATTCAACGGCCACCTTGAATTTCGGCAGAACATATCGCTCCACATTAAGCGCGATCTCAGCCGTATTGGTCGGTGCGTCGGCATCCCCCATCAACGCGCGCAGATGATAAGTCCCCAGATTGACCTCGTCGGCCAAGCCAAATTCGGCCGATGCCACTCCGAACTGGTCGGTCGCAGTCGCTTTCTTGAAGACTTTGTTACCACGGGAATCTTCCACTTCAAACGTGAGCGCACGCTTCGCCGCTGCCTGATGCTCCGAGCGGTCAAGAGCGAGCGCCCGCGCATGAATCATCTGCCCCGGTTGGTACAGTGGCTTCTCCGTGGTAAGCAGAATGGAAACCTTGTCCTCCAGGCGTACGTCCTGTGTAAATTCCGTCGACCCGATCGGCGTGTCGGCCACATAGCGCAGCCGGTAACTCCCAATCACTCCCGCAGGAAAGCGAAACTGCGCTTCCGTAGTTCCATTCCGATTCAAACGACCGGAGAAAAGGACGCGCGGGTTGTCGTCCGCGTCCAGCAATTCGATCTGAACCGAACCGCGGCCGGATATTGCCTCATCCCTGGTGTCCGTAATAATCACGCGCACGGCCGCCTGGCCTCCGGCGATATAAGACTGTTGCCCCAAAATATGGATCACCGGCCGGCTCAGGATCTGGGAGATTGATTCCGTTCCTTCGAGATCAGGCTTTGACGCGTCGTCATATTCGAAACGGTACCGAACTCGATGCCACACCAGATCGTCAACGGACAGACTCTTTTCCAGTCCTACCTCACTCTGCAACTGCCCGTTTCGGGCCGTGATTTTTACTTGCTGCCGGGTGTGCCCGACAGCCTGATCTTCAGGATCCAGAACCTCCACCGTGAATCGCCCAGCTCCTGCATGCAGGGCCTCGTAAGGAATGGTTAGTCGCAACATGCCTTGCGAATAAGTCGCGACCGGGGAGGACACATGAGACGCTGCCTGAAACGGCTGTTGGAAGGCAAGCCCGAGTATGGTAAGAAATGCAGCGACAAGCACAAGCGTGAATCTGATCGCCGTCTGGTGCCATTTGCCATAAACCATGGAATCCTCCGAGACACTTCTAGAGTGCCTGCAGATCGAAAGCCTGAAGCAGCCGAGGCATTACGCGTCCCCCGTTGCGTCAAAGGCCGGAGGGCCCGCCGCGCTTCGTTCGTTCAATCAGAGTTCGCGCCTGATCGGGAGTTTTGCAGAATATTTTTTGCGGATTCTTAACTGAGGAGAGTTTAAAAGTTACTGCTTACGCCAGTGCGCCCCGTCTTTACTGGTCCAAGCCGTGCCGGAATCCGTAGTTAGCAGGAATACTGCCGCCTCGTTCGCCTTCCCCAAGGTCTCGTTCTCAGGCTTTGCTGGAGCTTCATTCGAGTAGGATGGCGTCAACTCGATGCGAACTGCCTTGCCCGCCCATTGCGGATTGATCTTTTTCCACTTCTTGCCCCCATTCCGGCTCAGGAAGAGATTGCCCGCGCTATCGAGAGAAATAAGACGTTTGCCATGCGATACAGTCGCCGTAACCGGCAGGCCGAACGGCGCCCCAACCTCCCGGCCCACAACCGGTACTTCTGCAACGACCTGGCCCGTAATGACCTGGCCCACATTGGCCGATTCAGTTTGGAGTTGCGCCGCGGCGCTCGTTACCTCCACCGTTTCCGACACCTTCCCCGCATCAAGCACCGGCTCCATCATCGCAAGCTGGCTCGGATTCAATTCGATCGATTGTTCGATGGTCTTGAAGCCACTTGCCGTCGCTGTTAACTCGTACCGTCCAGCCGGCAGTCCTGTCAGATTGAAGCTGCCATCCGCGCCGGTCGTCGTCCCCCGCGTGTTGCCGCTCGCATCGCGCAGCATAACCGTCACGCCCGCGACGACAGCGCCGCTTCGATCCGTGATCCGGCCGGAAACTCCGGCGAGCGTCTTGTCTTGCGCGGGCGCTCGCTCAATCATCAATCCGCCCAGGTCTTTTTTCTCAGCTAAACTATTTTGTGATGCCGCGCCCTGTGCGACCGGGGGTGCCGGGACTTGCTGCAGCTTCGCGAAATTTTCCAGCCTGTCGTAATTCCGGCCATTCAATGGCAATTCGGGCGAGATTCGGCCAATCACACCGCCCGCTGATCCCCCCGCATGCCCAACCGGAGCGTTGGCAGAAAGATTGGCCGTAGTCGTCTCAGGAGCAGCAACTCTTGCTGCCGCTTGCCTGCCCGTTGAACTGGGCAGATTCACGGTAGGCAATTTCAAGTTATCCCGCCTTGAAAGATCGTTCACCGGTGCGACGCCTCTGGGTAATCTGGATCGTTGATCCATCTCTGAATCGGCACTGGGCGCAATCGCCGTTGGCGGGAGAATGACTTCGGGTTTTCGTAAGCTCGCAACCTGTTGAGAGGCCGGAGGAGCGGCTCCATGGGGCCGAAGATAAATCAATACCGCAACCAGTCCACACGCCAGCGCCGCGGCGGGCAGCCCGACCGGCAAGAGCCGCCCCAATATCCATCCTTTTACTGGAGTCCTCGCAGCTCGTTGCGCTTCCTCGTGCGGCTGCATGAAAAATACGGCCTTCCGGCACTCCGCGCATTCGGCCAGGTGCGCCAGCATCTGCTCGTGCTCCCGCGACGTAGCTGCGCCCTCGACGAACACACTGAGCTGGTCAGCGTCAGGATGTATTCCGAGTTGAAAATTCCAGTTCACTCTTGTCGTTCCTTATTAGAGTTCGGGCCGCCGGCAGATTCTTGCAGCAACCTGCGCAGATTGATATCAACATCCCTGGGATCGATCCCGAGCGCCTCCTCTGCCGCGCGCCGACTCAGGCCACGTCCTCTCAGAGTCCGCAGCAGCTCTTTTCGCAGATGCTCGGTCGCGCGCTTGAGTTTGCGGCTGACTGTTGCTTCATGAACTCGAAGCACGCGGCTTATTTCGTGCAGGGTACGCTGGTCAAGGTAGTAGGCGGAAAGCACGAAGCGCTCTTCCGCGGAAGCCGCGCTCAGCGTCATCTTGATCGCCGCCCGCAAATCCTCTAATTGTTTGAGCTCAATCTGCTCGGAGACTCGCGCCGCCGGTTCGATCTCACCCAGCTCGGTTTCCCGGCCGATCTTCCTGTACTGGTTCACCCGCCGTTGCGCCAGGATCGCGCGCAGCCAACCCATCAACGATCCTCGCCCCGAGTATCGAAGTAGCGGAGACCAGCGCTTGCCTTCGCGTTCCGTCAGCCCGAATAGCTCCGAGTAAAGCGCGCTCGCCAACTCTTCGCCCAGCGCAACCGACCCGGTCATCTCCACCGCGGCCCTGGTCAGCGGTTCCCGATATTGCGCAAGAAAGCGCCGCCACGCGGACTCTCGCCCCAGGGCGCATCCGCGCGCTATGGCAAGTTCCTGCAGATGCAGAGCCCGCCAGAACAGTTCTCGCTGCCGCCCGTTGGGCTGCTTCCCCGGGTCGAGACCGAAATTGTCCTTAGCTCCTATCGCTTCAAGCGCCTCGGCAAATTCCGCCTTGCTTAACTCGATCGGCTCGGCACCAGCCGCCTGCCAAAGCTCTTCACCGAGCATTTCGGGCAGAAGTCGGCTCTCCGGCCCGAGCTCCATTTCGACCGCCGCACCCTTCGCCACCGAGGCGGTGCAGTCTTCCGCCCCTGAAGGTTCTGTTTGATTAATATTGGCAGGCGGAATGTCCACGCTCGCCCATTAAATCATATTGTCCCATCGCAGTCCGTTAGTGCGTGGCCCGGGTATCGTGACAAACCAGGCTTTATCACCAAATGACAGAACCGTCGGGTAGTGCCTCAGTTCGTTAACTGAGGCACTACCAACCGTCGAGATTGTTCATCCTTTTCACAGCAATTCAAGCGATACATTTGGTTGCTGCTTCTCAGATCATTGAAATAGCTTCACGTTGCGGCCGACGAAACTGGCAAATGAGGTTGGCTTTCTATTCAGGATCAGCTCAGCATCGTCTGAAATGCGTTCCCCGGCACCGCTCTTGCTGAATTCGAACAATTCCAAAAGGGACTTGACCATCCAAGGGGAAGCCCTGCACTCGACATGGATTGCTCAGCCTGTTTCGCAGTCACATCAATGCAGAGATCCTTTTCTCAAGAGCGGCGGATAGCTTTGCCGCGACACCGTCATTCGACAGCGCTTCCGGCCCCGTCAATTCGTATGCTCTGCTTTCATGGCCGTCTTGCGTAAGTACGGCTGACGCAACCGAGGAGACATCTCCCACATCAATAAGACTGACTCTACCCGAGCCTTGCGGCATATAAAAGGCAGAATCGCGGCGCATACTGTCGGCATTCATTGCATAACTCTGCATAAAAGTATTCGGCCGAAGTATCGTGTGCTGGACGCCGCTTGTTTCGACGGCCTGCTCAACAGCTTTATGGTCGCGACCGAGCGCGATCCCAGTTTCGCTGGCTCCTATGAATGACGAACGAACAATGCGGCGGACGCCCGTTTGCTTCGCTGCCTGAATAGTATTGACGCCCAACTCGGCCAGGTTGTCTACTCCTTCGACGAGCCGGCGCGAACCGCCGAACGCTAACGTCGCCGCTGACTTCCGTGAGGGTGGCGAGTTCCTTGCCTTCGGTCTGCGTGATGTCTTATCTCGTGATTTGCGNNGCCGAGCCTCTGCGCGCTCGATGGATTCCGCCTGTAGACATACTTCTCGATAGCGATCAAGCGAAGATGGGGCGGAATTTTTTGCTTGACAATAAACAGTTAGTTATATAAGTTGGTACTTATGTATAATCTCGATGCTACTTTTTCTGCTTTGGCTGACCCGACGCGGCGGTCGATTCTCGCTCGTCTGGCCAACGGGGAAGCCAGCGTCAACGAACTGGCTAAGCCATTCGAGATGACTCAACCCGCAATCTCCCAGCACCTGAAGGTGCTCGAAGACGCGGGCCTGATCGTTCGCCGGGTCGCGGGTACGAAGCGCCCTCGTCGTCTCGCAAAAGCCGGTATTGAAGCGATAGACCAGTGGCTGGCGATGTTGCGAAAGGCCCTTGAGCAAAACTACGACCGGCTGGACGAAGTTCTGGCCGGGATGCAAACCCACAAGAAAGGGAGAAAACGATGAACAAGATGACGCTGAAGACCGAGGGAGACACTCACGTGATTGTGACCAGGCGCTTTGCTGCACCTCCGGAAGCCGTATACCGCGCCCATACCGATCCGAAATTAATCCAGAAATGGTTGCTGGGTCCGGAAGGATGGACCATGCCCGTATGCATCAACGAGGCTAAGGCCGGAGGCAAATTCCGTTACGAGTGGACAAATGGCAAAGGCGGTGGATTCCATATTACCGGCGAGTTTCTGGAACTGGAGCCTTATAACAGGATCGTCCACGTCGAGCGAATGCACCTGCCGGATCCTACGCCGGACAACCACATTGAAACCAGGTTCGCGGCCGACGGAGAGGGCACTTTGATGACAATGCGAATGACGCTCCCCGATGCCCAGACGCGGGCGGCCATGCTCGCGACGGGTATGGAGCATGGCATGGAAGCCAGCTACGTTCGGTTGGAAAGAATGATCTAGCCCTTACCAGCTCGGGACGAATGTCAAGCCGAATATAGGGAGGTTCAGCATGATTTACAAAATATCGGGCGGTATCACATTGATGTTGACCCTGTTGTTCCTCGGTGCATGGAATTTCCACACGACCGTCAGCATGGAACGCACCTTCAACGCCTCTGTAGCCGACGTATGGAGGGTTTGGAACGATGCGGATTCTATTAAGAAGTGGTGGGGGCCCAAGGGCTACACCGCAATCGTCGTCCGCAACGACGTGCGACAGGGTGGCAGCTATCTTTGGGCGATGAAATCCTCGCAAGGAAGGATGTTTTGGAACACCGGAACCTTCAAGGAAGTCATCGCAAACAAGAAAATCGTGTCTACGATGTCTTTCTCTAACGAGAACGGGAAAACAATTCCCGGCTCGCAAGTATCGGTTCCTGGGCGGTGGCCTGACGAGATCACCGTTATTGTTGAATTCAGTGAATCTGAGGGGAAGGCCAGAGTCACTGTTACAGAAGTAGGCATTCCCCTCATCGCGTACGCCCTATTGAACATTGGTTGGGCTCAGCAGTTTGACAAGATTCAATTGTTGCTCTGAAGAAGGGTAACTCGTCTTTTGCACGGTGCCCCAGGTTCGCGCCCGTCCTTTGGGCGCTAACCTGGGCGCTGTTCGGGCACACTACCTTTCGCACCTTTCGAAGGGCGCCGGATAAGTCCCGCGGTTTTCGAGGCCACCGGCGGGCGGCCGACTTCTAACCGTTTAGACTGTGGGTGCCCCATTTCTCGCCGGGTGCGCCCCTTCTCGCGTTCTTCGAGAAGGGGCCTCTCGACGAACAAGTTCTCTTGGGCGTGGGTTCCATCTCCGCCGCGCATGTAGACGGGCAGCCAGTGGGGTGAGACGTTCGGGCCGACGGCGACCAATCCGGGGGTGTGGCACCGGCGATCTCCGGGATCGACGCCTGGGGAAATCTGATCAACCGCTCCGGCGTCATCGGCAAGACCAACACCGAGGGACTCAGCACTTCGGCGGGAACGAACAACCAGCTCTCCGGCTTCGGTTATGATGTTGCCGGGAACATGACCAGCAACCCGGCCATCGGCGCTGCATACGTGTACGACGCGGAGAATCGGCTGATCTCGCCACGATCCAGTTTTAGCGAAGCACAAGCCCCGCAAGCCGTTCTTGCGGGGGCGCTTTTCAGAATTCCCAGAGGGCTTGAAATGTGTGGAGCGCCGAGAAGCGGGGAGAGGGGCTGGAGTCCCGACTCGTCACGCAGGTCCGAGATCGGCACTCCTTCCACCAAATGCCTTCGTGTCTGGCTTGGTGTGGATGCTTCTTTACAACCTAGGGCTGCGATCCACTTTGAAACCGCAATGCGGCAAGGTCTGCTTCATAGTCAAATCGGGCATTGGCCTCGGCGATCTGCGCCTGTGTTTGTTGTAACTGGGCCTGACTTAACTCAACAATCGAGCTTAGCCCCAGGCGATACCTTGTATCGGCCAGGTCCAGTGCGGTGTTGGCCTCTTGCAAGAGCTCCTCGGTCACACTCATTTTCTGCTGTGCAGTATTCGCTCTCAGCCAGGCTGTGCGGACATCCCGTACGATGCGATTGATGAGCACCCGGCTCTGCTCGTCGGACGCCTTGGCGCGCAGGTCTGCTTCCGCGGCCTGGGCATGGAATTTGAAGCCGTCGAAGATCGGTATGCCGACGTTCACGCCTGCCGCTCCATACCAATTGGGGGTGAAGTAGGCGCTGGATCCGATAGGGGTAATGCCGACTGTGCCTAACCCCGAGATCGTAGGGAGTAGTTGCTCATGTTGCGCCTGGCTGAAGCGTACATCCGCCACGTGATTGAGTTTGAGAGCAAGAAGATCGGGGCGCTGTCGCAACGCGAGAGCAATGATCGCATCTACCGAAGGCGCGACCGGCAGCGGAGGCGACGGGTCGTCGACCAGTTGGTACTGTTGGTTGCTCGCGGTTCCAAGCACTTCATTGAGATTCGCCATTGCGGCATCGAACTGGTTCTGCGAATCGAGATCGAGTAATTTGGCCTGCGACAGATTGACTTGCGCGAAACTCTGGTCGAGCGTGGACTTGAGCTTGCTCGCAGTTAATGCATTGACCTGATCACCGACCGCTTGACGAGCCTTTACGGTGCTTTTCGCAACCTGTAGCGTGGCCTGCGCCTCCAGAGCATTGTAGAAGGCAAGGTCCGCCGCGAGGACGATGTCCTCCCGCGTCGCCTCAGATTGTTGCTCGGAGGCTTTTGCCTGAAAGGATGAAGAAGCGACCAAATTACGCGTGCGGCCAAAATCCGTAATCAACTGATTGAGGTCAACCCCAGCGCCCACGTGATAGAGAAGCCGGGAGGCGTCAAGCGACCCGGCCGAGATGCGGCTTGCTTCCTCAGCGTCAACGCCAGTCAAATTGCCACTCAGCGTCGGAAGCAACGCCGAGCGAGTCTCGCGGACGACCTGCTTTTGTGCCAACGCGAGCAGTGTCGCGACGCTGATTCGTGGGTTGTTTTTGAGCGCTAACTGCTCCGCCTGTTGACGCGTAAGCGTTTTTCCGGTCGAGTCTGGCCGAAGGGAGTCCGCAAAATTCGTTGTCGCGGAATTTAACGTCGATGTTGGCTGATGGGCCTGCGCCTGGAGCCGTGGCGCATCTGGAAGCTGCTCGATCTGCTGCGGAACGATCTCCTGTGCGCGCATGTCGACCGGACACAGCAGAAGCCAGAGCGGCAAAAATAGACTTCGGTTACGCATGAGTCACCTCACCGGATCGGGGCTCGATTTCGTCATCACGAATCTCTTTGCGATGAAGCAGCAGGTACGCTGTCGGCACTAAAAACACAGTTACGATGCCGGAAACGGTCAAGCCCCCGAGAATTGCTCGTGCCAGGGGCGCGTACTGTTCGCTGCCGGGCTCCAGAGCGAGCGCCATTGGAATGAGGCCGAGAACAGTAGCTAGTGTGGTCATCAGAATGGGACGCAAACGCACTTCGCAGGCTTCCGCGAGAGCTTGCTTGAGGGGACGACCGTTTGCGCGGAGCGTGCCGACGAATTCCACGATAAGGATGCTGTCGGAAACGGCGATTCCAGTCATCATGATGACTCCCATGAGCGACATGACGTTGAGCGTCGTGCCCGTAACCATCAGGAATAAGATGACGCCCGAAAGCCCCGGAGGAATGGCCAGCAAGATGATGAAGGGATCGGAGAACGAAGCGAACTGCGCCATCAGGATGAGATAAACCAGCACGATCGCGAGGATGAGACCGATGCCGAAACTCTGGAAGGAACTCCGCATGTCAGAGATCGCTCCGCCCATGGACACGGTGATCTGAGAAGAGTGGTGCATGCCATCAAGGACGTGTTTGATCTGAGCGCTCACGCGGCCGAGATCTTCCTGCTTCGGCATGACGTAGATGTCGAAACTGCGACGCAGTTGGTAGTGATCGACCTCGGTCGGAGTATTGATCTGCTTGATAGAAGCTAGCGACTCAAGCGGAGTTGTGCTTGTGGCTCCGGGGGCGCGCAACGGAATCTGCTTTAAGTCGGTGAGGGTTTTAATTTGATTGTCGGGATATTGCACGCTGAGAAAATAATTGTTGCCGGTCTTCGGATCGACCCAGAAACTCGGGGCGATCATCGTGTCCGATGTAAGTGCCGTGATGACATTGTCGAGCGCCGCCTCGGGCGATATGCCGAGCAGGGCGGCATGTTCGCGATCGATATTGAGTTCGAGCCCCGGATAGTCGAGGTCCTGCGGAATCAGCACATCATTGACCGAGCTCAATGCTCTGACCCTCGCAGCAACGGACCTGGCGACGGCAAACGATTCATCCAAGTCACTGCCCCCGATTCGAATGTCGATCGGAGCGGGTTGCCCCTGGTTGACGACGGCGTCTACTAATCCGCCGGTCTGGAAATAAGTGCTCACTTCTGGAAAGTCGTTTGCCAACCTCTCGCGCACACGTTGCATGTACGAGAAGCTGCTGGTCTTGTGGTCCTCCTTGAGACTGACTTGAATGAAGGCGGTATGCATTCCGGAATTGCTGGTATAGATGGCCGAAAGGTCTGGCGTAATGCCAATGTTCGACACAATCATATTCATGTCGTGCGGTGACACCACATCGCGGATATCCTGCTCCATCTTGCTCACATATTCATCAGTCACTTCAAGACGAGTTCCGGGCGGGACTTTGGCATTGACCACAAATTGCCCCGGATCGGTACGCGGGAAGAACGCTACGCCAAGGAATGGAAACAATGCGAAGCTCAACACCACGAAAGCAGCGAAACTGCATACGATCCATACGGGGCGATCCAGACACACGGCGATAGCTTTTTCGTAAGCCTTCTGCAGCCGTTCGAATTGCTGATTGAAACCGATGACGATGCGTCGAAAGATGTTCACACGCTTTATTCTTTGTTCCTCTTCGACTTCCTTTACCGCCTCCTCGGCGCCGCCTAGGGTACTGTAAGGAGCGCTGCTGTGTTCAGGTTCCAAACGAATGAACTTTGCGCAGAAAAGTGGCACGACGGTCATGGCGACGGCATAAGAAGCAAACAGTGCCAACACGACCGCGAGGGCCAGGGCGCTGAAGATATATTTGCTGACACCAGACAGCACAATGACAGGAAAGAAGACGATGCTTGTGCTGCACGTAGCCGCGAGCACGGCAAGCTGGACCTCTTTGCCGCCATTGATGGCGGCTTCAACCGCCGGCTCGCCTAACTCCATGTGACGAAAGATGTTCTCAAGAACGACCACCGAGTTGTCGATCAAGCGGGAAAGGGCGAGCGCGATGCCGCCAAGCACCATGGTGTTGATCGTGCTTGCGCCCAGGTTCAACGCAATGAAGGCGGCGAGGCACGAAATGGGGATCGAAAGCAGTACCGAAATCGTCGCGCGGAGATTGCCGAGAAAGAGAAGTATCATCAGCGCGGTGAGGCACAGGCCAATGCTGCCCTCGTTGATCACGTTCTCCACCGCGATCTTTACAAAAACGGATTGATCAAAGACGACCGCTGTTTTCAGCGTCTTCGGAATATCGAGCAGATGCTTCACGGCCTCTCGAATGCCGTTCACAATACTGATCGTGTTCGATCCCCCACCCTGCTTTAAGATCGGAATGTAGACGGAATGCTGACCGTCGACCCGGACGATGTTGTATTGCAGCTGGCCTGAGTCCACCGCTTTCCCAACATCGCCAACGAATACGGACTCGCCCATATGGTCCTGTTTGTCCGTCTTGATCGGCATGGCATTGATTTCATCAACCACCGGAATCTGGCTATTGGCATAGACGTTGTAGTCCTTCGGTCCGATGCGCACGTCGCCGGCGGGCAGAATCAAGTTCGATTCATTCACCGAGCGCACCACGTCCATCAGCGAGAGTTGGTGAGCTTCAAGTTTGACCGGATCGACATAAATCTGGATTTGCCGGTACTTGCCTCCGTAAGGCTGCGGCACCGAAGCGCCGGGAACGTTGGCGATTTGATTCCGCACCGCAAACTGCGCCAGATCTTTAAGCCGGGTCTGGTCGAGACCCTGACCTTCCAGTGTCACCAGACACACGGGAAGATTCGAAGCGTCGAACTTCAGCACCACCGGAGGCAGGGTTCCCGGCGGAAGCCGCCGCAAATTCGCCATGGCGAGATTCGAGATATTGCTGACCGCGGCGTTCGCGTCTGTGCCAGGCTGAAAGTAGATCTTGATCAGGCTCACACCGGGCAGCGATCGCGACTCGATGTGGTTGATTCCGCTTCCCAGCGTAAAGAAACGCTCGTAGCTATCTGTGATATCCGCCTCGATCTGCTGCGGCGGCATGCCGGCGTAGAAGGTCGCGACTACGACAACCGGGATATTAATTTCCGGAAACAGATCGACGGGCATACGCGCGACTGTGGTNNCGATCACCATGAGACAAAGCATTAGGATGAAGAATGGATGCTTGATGGCAAAAGAGGACATTACTCGCTTACCTCCTGCGCCGCCGTCGGAATGAACGCCGCATGCGGGGACACAACTTCCCCGGGCTGGTAGCCGGTCTGTCCAGCGGCGATCACGTTGTCCCCAGCCTGCAGGCCGCTGGTAATCTCCACGCGGTTCGAGGTTTGGATTCCGAGAGTCACATTGCGCTTCTCGACATGGTTCGTCGCATCCACTACCAGCACATAAGATTGATCGCCGCTCTGCACCACGGCCTGTGCGGGTAAAATAAGAGCGTCATTCCTTTGCTGGAGTTGAATCGTCGTGTCCGCGTACATCCCTGGATTCAGACTCAGATCACGGTTGGGGACATCGACCTCGGTCAGCATGGTTCGAGTGTTGGTATCGAGTGCGCGAGAGAAACGGATGATCTTGCCCGTAAATGTGTGCCCGGTCGCGTTGACTTTCACCTGCACATCGCCACCAACCTGAATGCAGGGAACGTCGGTCTCCGGCACGGGCATGCGAAGTCGGAGCAGGTCGCTCTCGGCCACTTGTACCACGGGGAGTGTCTGCGTGTTGTTGTCCTGTCCGGCTTGAATTAGCGAGCCGGTATCGGCGTAGCGCTTCGTCACCACGCCTGTAAAAGGGGCGATGATCTGCTCGTATCTGGACATCGTTTCGAGCCTGCTGCGCGTCGCGCGAGAAACCCCGAGTTGTTGCTGCATGGCATCGAGCGAGGCCTTGGCGACGCCGACCTGTGCCGCGGCTTGCTGGTCTTTGGCTCGCGCGTCGTCCAACTCCTGTTCCGCGATCAGTCCCGGTCTTTCTTTGGACGCTTCTTCCAGACGGGTGTACTCCGCGTGCACCGCGGAGTAAGTCGACTCCGCGCTGACGACCTCGCTTTGTGCGCGAGTGATATCCGATTGGCTGTGGCGGACCTCAGCCTGAGCGCCCTCCACTTGGTTCTGCAGCTCTGGAACTTCCAGCAGAGCCAGGACTTCGCCCTGACGAACGCGGTCGCCTATATCGACTTTGATCCAGCGGATATATCCAGAGACTTTGGCATGAAGATCCACCTGCTGATAGGGCTGGAATTGACCGGCAACGGTGAGGAAACTGGCCAGATTGCCACGCGTGACCGCGACGACCGCGGCCGCCCTCGGTTGCTCGGCAGGAGCTTTGCCATAGTGATTTCGAACGATCAGGAAGAGAGCTGCCAACAAAAGGCAGGGAAGCACCGCGATCCAGAGGATTCGCTTACGATGCATGGAGCCACCTTACTTTCAATCCCGCAAGTTCGGGATTGGAATCGACGACCGCACAATTGCTTAAATGGACTGGCGATCACCAACATCCTGTTCGATGTTTGAGAATAGGCCGGGTTTGCGGTAAATATATCGCCGTGGAGGGATTAACAGAAGGCTGGAGGAGGACGCTGCGTGAGGTGCGGATCGTGGAAGTTCCATCTGTGAGATCTGCAGAAGTTCATTTCAACTTGGTAAAACCTGAACGTAAGAAACAAAATCGCCTGGGCCAAAACCAATAGCGGAATCAGTTTCAACGTCTCCGGAGCCGTACCTAATTTGAGGGCCTTTTCAAGCAAAGCCACCGTCTGGGCGGAACGCCTCTCCGTCAAGAGTTTGGCAACAGTGACGGTGGATGGAGATTGCCGGGACTTGTAAAGAGAGAGTTTTGCCTGCAGTCCCCAAGTGAATACGGCACACGCCAAAAAGAGGAGAGCGCACTTGAATGCGTATGTCGACGCAATTTGAGGCCGCTTTAACATCGGTCCCCTCCTTTCCAAGAGCCCTGTCAATCAAGAGCCCTGTAAATAATGTAGCCAAAAATGGCCTTGCGGTGAGCGGGAAGAATACCCCAGGCATTCCGGTTCCGCACGACGACCTCAGTAGTAAAATTATACAGACCACCCACCTGAAAGCAATGTTACAGAAGCAATGGTATCGATCCGATCCCCTTGATCGGCGACGCGGCGATACTACCTTTAGTCTGCAAATGAGGAGGCATTCATGACGGCCAGCGGAGGCAAGGGGATCATCGACACTCCCAGCAAACACTCGGTCGACCAGACGGTGGAAAAGCTCAAGGGAATTCTGCAAGCGAAAGGAGTTACCCTGTTCGCTCTGGTTGACCATAGCGGAGAGGCGGAGAAGGTGGGAATGAAAATGCCTCCCACCAAGCTGTTGATCTTTGGAAGCCCCAAGGCGGGCACGCCACTGATGCTGGCGGCGCCCAGTATCGCCCTCGACCTTCCTCTAAAGATTTTGATTTGGGAAGATGCTCACGGCAAGGTCTGGGTCACCTACAACAGCCCGGTCTACTTGCAAGAGAGGCACGGCTTGCCATCGGACCTGCTGCAAAATATCGCGGTAGTCGAAACATTGGCCACGAAGGTTTCGGAATAGTTGGATTTCCTTCTTGTGCCACTCCTGATGCTACTGGCATCGCCGTGCGTGCGGAGATGAAGCGGATCAAGCCTGACATTCTGGTCTTGTTGCTTTCGGCCATAGGCAGCCAGACCCCGTTTCTGCTTCACTTCTTTGATTCGTATCTTAGGAACTCGGAACGTCTTCCGCCGGAGCTTGTCTCGTTGTGTTCGGAGATCCCGGATGCCTATGCCAAGCTACATACCCTTGGCGTGATCCATTCTGATGTGCATGCCAACAACTTGTTGGTGATGGAAAACGGAGAGGTCCGAATTATTGATCACGGTCTGGCGCGTTCCCAGGGCGATGATTTCGAACTCGCGTTGGTGCCGCGCGCTGGCGTGGGTTTCTTCTTTGAACCGGAATACGCGCAAGCAGTTCTCTCCGGTTCGATGCTGCCGTTGTCGAGTTGCGCCGGAGAGCAATACTCTGTAGCAGCACTCATCTACTTCTTGTTGACTGGCCAATACTATTTGCATTTTACCTATGGCAAGGAAGAGATGCTCCACCAGATTGCGGAGCATCTTCCACTTCCTCTGTCGTCACGGGGCATTCGTGGCGCTGATGCATTGAATGAAGTTCTGTTTCGTGCTCTTCGCAAAGAACCCTCTGCAAGATTTCCGGATATGGCTGCTATGGCGGCAGAGTTTCGATCTGCTTCAAGTCGCTTGGCCCTTCTGTCGAAAGGGCCGGAACACTCGCGAGCACTTGCTAGGGACCCAGTTCGAGGTGCGCAGGATCGGTGCCGCACAGACTGGCTGGACTCGACGCTCAACTCCTTATCGGATCCCACGATTGACTTGCCGATCTGCGGACTGAGGTTCCCAACCGCCTCGCTTACGTTTGGGTCCGCAGGCATCGCATATGGGTTGTTTCGCATCGCGTGCACTCGCGAAGACGCCCAGTTGTTCGCTTTGGCGGAACGCTGGATTGATCGCGCATTACGTGAGATCGGACAAGACACCGGTTTCTACCATCAGGATGTCCAGATCACTCCCGAAACAGTGGGCCGTATCTCTCCTTACCACTCGCCTTGCGGTATAGCCTGCGTCCAGGCATTGCTCGCGCACAGCTTTGGCGATGTACAGACTCGATCTGCGGCTGCGGAGCGCTTTCTAAAGCTTTCAAGTCAAGCGTGTGAGAATCCGGATATTACTCTAGGCAGGTCGAGTACCTTGCTGGCGCTCTCTTTATTGGTGGACGCGTTTCGCTGGGACACAACGGTGAACACTAAGAGCCTCATCGAGGCAGGTAACAGCTTGCTGACGGGTTTGTGGGAACAGTTCGACAAAATGCGTCCGATTGGAGACCCAACTTTCCCTACCTATTTAGGTATGGCTCACGGCTGGGCAGGGTATCTCTATGCCACTCTTCGCTGGATGCGATCCGCGCAAGTACCGGCACCGAACAATGTCCGAACTAGACTGAGAGAACTGGCGGACCAAGCTCAAAGGCGCGGATCACGGGTCTTTTGGCCATGCGAGACGAGGCCCAACAGCCCAAGACTCGGTGGTTGGTGTAACGGCAGCGCAGGCTTCGTGCACCTGTGGAGCCTTGCACACCGCCTGTTGCTAGAGCCTGAGTGGCTTTTGTTGGCCGAGGGCGCGGGCGAGGATGTCCGTCACGCACGGGAAGAGGGGCCTTCCCTCTGCTGCGGCCTCACCGGGAAGGCCTACAGTCAGCTCACTCTCTACAAACAGACCGGCAATCCAGGTTGGCTGGACAACGCAATCTCCATGGCCAGGCTCGCAGTGAGACAG
Source organism: Acidobacteriaceae bacterium (assembly GCA_003134435.1). GTDB lineage: Bacteria > Acidobacteriota > Terriglobia > Terriglobales > Acidobacteriaceae > Acidiflorens. The sequence continues at coordinate 50,111 of PLBE01000181.1, read as the reverse complement.
ACAGAGATGATGGCGAAGACTGCCGGACCAAGAATCCCTTATAGCTTATATAAGGGTGAGGTAGGTTTGGCCGTCCTGGTTGCAGAGCTTGAGCACCCCGAATCTTCGGCCATGCCGTTTTTCGAAGACGAAGCTTGGCCTACTTCTGGATCGCACCGCTAGCCAAGGATCCGCCAAGGTGGTTCAAAAGTAAGCGTCTGAACAACACACGATCGGCGGGTCGGTGCCGTCGGTGCGTGCAGAGTGGCGAGTTATACTCTTTAACTCGCCGCTTCTGCACTATCTATGCGAACCCATGGTGAACTGGAGAACTCCAGCCGCGCCAGATTCCTATTGCACCGTCAGCGGGTACGAGTTCGACGCGCTGGTGCTGTCGTCGTCGTTGCCCGCATAAACCGCGGTCAGCGTCTCGGGCCCCGCGGCCGTGAACGTCAGCAAGCACCTGCCGATAGTCACTGATCCCGTGCAGGTCTCTCCGCCGGGCGCTGCCGTCACCGTCACATTGCCCGTCACTGGGGCCATCCCATTGCTTACCGTGAAGTACACTTCCACCTTCAGCGGGTGCGCCGTCTCAGCGACGGCGTTGGTGACCGTTGTGGTCGTGCCTAGTAGAGTGGCAGTGGTGGATTGTTCGAGACTCGCGGCGAAGTAGTAGTCGTCCGACGGCCACGAGGCTTTCACGGTACAGGTTCCCGTACCCTTCTTCATCGTAACCACGCCGCCGCTCACCGAACATACGTTGGCGGTCAACGACCGGATGACCGGGGTGAGGCCGGAGTTCTGCGTAGTTGTCACGGTGAACGTGGACAGGTATGCGGCGCTCGCAGGTGCGCCGGTGAAGGTCACGGTGGGAGCAACCTTGGTAACTTTCTTAACCGCGATCACGGTCTCGGTCACCTGCGGGGCCGCCGTGTAGTAGGTGTTGCCCGCCTGGTTGGCGACCACATAGCAGGATCCGTTGTCGCTGGTCATAGTGTAGGTGGCGGCGCCCGAAAGGGTGCACACTGATCCGGCGCCAACTGAGAAGGTCACGGGGTTGCCGCTGCCTCCGCCGGTGGCCACGACCGTGAACATATCTCCGGTTTTCGCGGTGGCGGGGGCCGGTACCGTGAAGGTGATGACCTGACTGCCCCCGGTGCCTGCACCTCGCAGCGCGATGCTCTGGCTCGCCGACGGGCTAAAGTTGAGCGCGTTGTCGGTGAAGAGAGCGGTGCTGGTGAGCGGGCCGGGGTTTTGGGGCTCGAAACTGATGCTCAGGTTGCAACTGGCTCCCGGCGTCAGCGCAAAACCGGCGCTGCAGTCGGCGGGCGTGCCCGAACCCGCGACTTGCAAGAAGTTCGGTCCGGTGACGACCAGGCCCGGAGCCACTGCGTTCAGCGGCTGGTTGCCGACGTTCTGGATGGTGAGCGCTTGCGGGCTGTCGCTGCTGGTCTGGCCCACAACCGTGTTGGCGAAACTCAGCGCGGGCGGCTGCGAGCGGTTCACCTCCAACACCGTACCGTTCCCTATGATGAAGACATCGCCCGCTGCGTCCACCGTCACTGCAGTTGGCCCAGGCGCGCTGGCCACCGTGCTCTGGCAGCTGGCGTCGGCGCAACCCGCCGGAACCTCCACCACGCGGTTGTCGCCGTTACCGTTATCCGAGATGAAAACGTCGCCCGCTCCGTCTACCGCCGCTGTGAACGGCGAATTCAGACCGCTGCCCACCGTGGTCTGGCAACCGCTGCTGGTGCAGCCGGCCGGAACCTCGACCACTTGGTCGTTGCCGTTATCTGCGACGAAAACGTCGCCCGCTCCATCGACCGCCACCCCGTCCGGGAGATTGAATCCGCTGCCGATCGTGATTGGGGCGCCGCCTCCTGCCGGAATCTCGACCACGCGTTTATTCCCTATGTCCGCGACGAAAACGTCGCCCGCTTCATCCACCGCGAGGCCGTACGGGTTACTCCATCCGCTGCCTATTGTCGTCTGGGTTCCCGGCCCGAAGGCGATCGCCGGCCCCTGGCCGACGCCGGAGATCAACTGGGTCGCCACGGGGCTGCCCGAAGAGCCGATCAGGTTGACTGCGCCCACGCGCAACCCAGGCGCGACCGGTGCGAACTTGAGGTTGACGTTACAACTGGCTGGACCGGCCAGGCCGCTGGTACAGGTGGTGCCAGACTTCACCAAAGTGAAATCGGCGCTGGTTGAGCCCTGGGCGACGATCTGCACCGGACTGGAGCCGAGCGTGGCACCGGGCGGGAGGTAGAAGTTCAGCGTCTGAACATAGCTACACGGCGCGGGCGTGGTCTGGCCGGCGGAGCAGACGTTGGCGGTAGCCACTTCAAACGCGCCAATGTCGCAACCCGCGCCTTGCGGGCGGGCGATGCCGCGCTGGTCGGTGGTGACCGGATTGCCAGACGCATCGGTGCACGCATTCGCCGGGATGGCATCAATGGCGGTGCTGCCGGGGAGCAGCGCGATGGTCTGGGTGAGGCCGCCGTTATTCTGCAACGTCCCCAGGAAGCTGGCAGCGTTGGTTACGCCGCTCTGGTCGCCGGTCTGATTGAAGCCGCAAGTGCCGTCGTCGTCGAGGTTGTAGCCTTCGGATACAACCGGGGAGGCGCAGTCGCCTAACCCCTCGCCGTGGTTATCCGCCAAAAGCGTGCCTCGCAGCGTTAAAGGGGTCCCGTTGGGGAAGAAGATGCCGGGTCCTTGGTTGCCGAATATCGTACTGTTACTCACAGTTACTTTGCCGGCGAGCGGGAAAATGGCGCCATAGGCATTTCCGAACATCGTGGTGTTGATCACCGTGAGTACAGGGGAGTTCCCGTAGTACTGCGCGTTGCATATGGCCCCGCCTGTGTTATTGTTCGACACGGTACTGCCGATAATCGTCATCGTGGCAGCGTTGTAGATCGCGCCACACCCCTGAACAACCCCGCCGATAAGGCCGCTGTTGGCCGACACAGTACTATTGATCACGGTCATCGTGCCACTGTTAAAGATACCGCCCCCTTGGGGTTCTTCTTTAACATTATCCGTGTTAATCGTGTTTCCTGACACGTTGCTGTTGATCACGATCGCCGTGCCACTGTTACTTATGCCGCCGCTGAAAGTTTCGAATGCGCCGAGCGAGTAGACCGTGTTGCCCGACACAGTGCTGTTGTCCACCACCAGAGTGCCGAAATTCAATATGCCGCCGCTCTGGTTGATGCCCGAGTTGCCCGACACGGCACTGTTGGTCAGCGTCAGCGTGCCAACATTCACGATGCCCCCGGCGAATTCAAACCCATTCTCGATGGTCACGCCGGAGATACTCACCGTTACGTTAGCGTTGTTTAAGTAGAGGACGTTGTCCTGGCTCTGCGGCGGTCCGTTCATCCCGACTCCGCTGATAAAGAGCGCGGAGGGGCCCGGCCCGTTAATGGTGACACTTGTGTTGATGTAGAGGCCGCCGTTGACCAGCGTAATGGTGCTGGGGTTGGGCAGGTTGAAGACGATCGTATCGCCATTTTGGGCACTGTTAACCGCGTAGCGCAGCGATCCCGGGTCCGATGCATTATCGGACGTATCGGACACCGTCCAGGTCGTCTGGGCCAAGCCAGGCAAGGCCGCGCCGAAGACGAAAAAGATAAAGACAAATACAAAGACGGGCAGGGACGCGGCCAGCCCGCGCCCGGCAAGCTTCGAGCCGAACCGGCCGCAGCAGCGCAAGCCGGAAGGAGATACAGTCAGTCTGTGGGAAGTCGAAAAGGTGGTTGTGCGCGGCGTCGAAGTGGTCATAGTATCTCCTGGGTTTCTCCTCGAAATGTCCTCAAAAAGGCTGAAACGGGGCCAAGCCATGCTTTGCGTACTCTCGAATCTGCGAGAAACTAACCACCAGTTCCGATCCCCGGACGACCTTGCCGCCGTAGTCGCCGCTGGGCTCGCTTTCGAGCGTGCCGAACACCAGCCGCCGGTCGTCGTCGCATCGATTGACCCGGAGCCATAGCCGCTCGTCTCCGATTTCCACCTTGACGTGGTCGGCGACGGCGTACGTGGGCCCGGTTTCGCTCATTTTCAAAAGTGCTCGGCAGCAGGACCACAAGCCCCCTGCGCGAGGAAACTTCGCACTCTCCTGCGGCTCGGTCAATGGAGGCAAAATGAAACTTCTGTTGTTTTAATCTGTCGGATTTCTGAAGCCGCAATTGATTGAGACGAAAGGGGATGGGGAAGACAAGCAATTCTTATTGGTAGAAAAAGTTCCCTGAAATCGGCTACAATTCTTTCCCAAGATCGTGGGGGGGAACATTCTGTAGGTTCGGTTCGGCAATGTCCCGTGGAGATTGGGTAAGCCGAGTGGGGATTCCGGGCCTGATTTTGTCGCCCTCCTTTATTTAAGACTTCGTGATCTAGCCCCCCGAGAAGACGCGCCTATGGTCACCCGATTCGGGAACTTCGAGCTGGACTCGCGACGCTTCCAGTTGACCCGCGAGGGTCGTGTGGTGAAACTGGAACGCATCCCTCTGAAACTCCTGTTCTTTTTAGCGGAGAGCAAAGGAGCGCTGGTCAGCCGGGAAGCCATCGCCGAACATCTTTGGGGAAAGGATGTGTTTGTCGATGCCCAGAATAGTGTAAACACCGCCATCAGAAAACTGCGCAGCGCCCTGCGCGACGACCTGGCTGATCCCAAGTACATCGAGACGGTAAAGGGGATGGGCTATCGATTCGTGGCTGAGGTTGACGTGTGCGATCCAGAAGATTCCGCGGTCGAGGCGCAGGTCGGCACATTCACTCCATCCAACGGAAATCACCAGGAATCTGTGGCAGCTGGTTCCGGCGACGAGGCTGGGGAAGAGATCGCCGAAGAAACGGCGGTGATAACCGCGACGGATTCTCCCACCAATGGAACGATGCGAGCGAGCTTAACGCCAGATCGAGCAGATCTTTCGGGAGATCATTTTCCAGGAGATCGATTTCAAGTAGATCGTTCCGCTGCCGCCTCGGGCACAACCGAGGCCGAAGTGACTGCGGCGCAGGGACTGAAGCTCTGGAAAATTGCGGTTCCCGTCCTGCTGGTGGCTTTGCTGGCCGCGGGCGGTCTTTACTATCGCACGCATCGAAGCAAGCCACTAACCGACAAGGACACCATTGTCCTTGCCGATTTCGCCAACAGCACGGGCGATCCAGTTTTCGACGACACCCTTAAGACGGCTCTCAATGTTTCGCTGCGGCAATCGCCCTTTCTGAACGTGCTTCCGGGACGCCAGTTCACTCAGACACTGAAACTGATGGCGCTTCCGGCGGACGCTAAGCTCACGCCCGAGCAAACCCGCGAGCTCTGCCAGCGGGTCGGCAGCAAGGCTTATGTGGCGGGATCCATTGCCAGTCTGGGAAGTCAGTATGTGTTGGGCCTGAAGGCGGTCAACTGCGTGAGCGGAGACCCGCTCGCCGAGGAACAAGTGACGGCGGCATCCAAGGAGAAGGTCCTGGACGCGCTCGGCGAAGCGGCCTCTAAACTGCGCGGCGAGTTAGGCGAATCACTAGCCACGGTGCAGAAGTATGACGTCCCGCTTGCGCAAGCTACGACCTCTTCGCTCGAAGCTTTGAAAGCCTACAGCAAGGCCAACGACAATAGTCTTCCTTTCCGCCAGGAGCTTCCTTATGTTCAACGCGCCATCGAGCTGGATCCGAATTTTGCCACAGCTTACCTTAGCGAGGGCATGCACTATCACAATCTCGGCGAGTTTGTGCGCGCGCGATTACTTTACCAAAGCTTTCCAGTTGCGGGAGCATGCCAGCGAACCCGAGAGACTGGATATCGCGTCCAATTACTATCAGAGTGTAACTGGGGAACTGGATAAAGCAGCGAAAGTCCTTGAGCAGGAAGTGGAAGACTATCCGGCGGTGCCTGCTTATCTCAATTTGGGCAATGTTTATGCCGAGCTGGGACAGTATGGCAAAGCGGTGGAGACGACAAGGCAATACCTGCCGCTCGCTTCCGATAAGGATATCTATCGCGCCAATTGCTATGTCAATCTCGCGAATTTCTCCCTCGCATTGCAGCGCTTTGATGAGGCGCGGCAGGTCATCCATGAGGCGCAGGCGAGAAATATCGATCCAGTTCTCCTCCACCAATCTCTTTATGCTCTGGCGTTCTTCGCGGGAGACACGACGGGGATGGCGGCAGAGCAACAGAGGTTCGCGAAGCGGGCCGACACGGAGAACTTTGGGCTGGAATTTGCATCCGACACGGAGGCCTATAGCGGTCATCTAGGCAAAGCGCGGGAACTGACCAGGCAAGCCGTGGACTCGGCCATACGGGGCGACGCGAAGGAAAACGGGGCAGTGTGGCAGGCCATTGCGGCGCAGCGGGAGGCCGCTTATGGCTATGCTCCAGAGGCTCGACAGTTGGCGGCAGCGGCTCTGAAACTAGCCCCCACGAGTCAGGCGGTCGAGAGCGAAGCGGCGCTTGGATTTGCCTTGGCGGGCGATACGGCGCGAGCCGAGTCCTTGGCAGATGACCTGGGCAAGGCCTTCCCGCTGGATACACAGATGCAATCGATCTGGCTCCCTGCGGTGCGGGCGCAGCTGGCAATCGACAGAAAGAATCCGAGCGCCGCAATTCAATCGCTCCAAAGTCTTCCACCCATAGAATTCGGGCAAATTATGTTCGTTCTCAATGTCTCCTGCCTCTATCCGGCGTATGTACGCGGAGAAGCGTATCTGGCAGACGGACAAGGCAGCGCGGCCGCTGCAGAGTTTCAAAAAATTCTCGATCATAGCGGCATGGTGTGGAATTGCTGGACGGGAGCGTTGGCGCATCTGGGAGTGGCTCGGGCTAATGCCTTGGAATCGAGAAAATTGCAAGGAGCGGAGGCTGATGCCGCGCGCACTCGGGCGCTCGCCGCTTACAAAGATTTCCTTACCCTCTGGAAAGACGCCGATTCCGAGATCCCTATTCTGAAGCAAGCCAGAGTGGAGTAAGCAAAGCTGCGTTAGCTCACTGATATTCCAAACGCCAGATTCGTCAGATCGCCGACAGCATCCGCACCTTCGGCTTCACTAATCCTGTCCTTGTCAATCGCTCGCGCATGATCATCGCCGGCCACGGTCGCGTGGACGCCCTGAAATTGTTAGGAATGAAGACCGTTCCGACCATATGCCTGGAGAACCTTAATGAGGACCAAATCCGGGCCTACATCCTGGCCGACAACCGGCTGGCCGAGAAAGCGGACTGGGACAACTCGATTCTCGCGATCGAGCTGCAGCATTTGACCACGGTTGACCTCGAGTTCGACGTCACAATCACGGGCTTCGAGGTCCCGGAAATCGATTTGATTCTCGAAGAAGCCGCAGAAGAAAAGCAAGACGAAGAGCCGGTAGAGATCGTCTCTGGTCCGGCGGTTACCAAGTCTGGCGACATCTGGTTGTTGGGAAATCATCGTCTCGCCTGCGGCAACGCACTCGCCGAATCGACCTACTCCGGGCTCATGAATGGCCGGAAAGCTGATGTCGTCTTCGCCGACCCTCCTTATAACGTCCGAATCGATGGCAACGTCTGTGGCAAGGGAGCCATCCGCCATCCCGAATTTCCGATGGCTTCGGGGGAGATGAGCGAATGGGAGTTTTCGGATTTCCTGTATCAGGCACTTGCACACCTCGAAAACCACAGCTCGGATGGCTCGGTTCACTTCATCTGCATGGACTGGCGTCATGCAGCCGAAGTCTTGCTGGCCGGCAAGAAAGCCTATGACACGCTCCTCAATCTCTGCGTCTGGACGAAAGACAATGGCGGAATGGGATCCTTCTATCGCTCCCAGCATGAGTTGATCTTCGTCTTCCGAAAAGGAAACACACTGCATCGCAATCATGTGCAACTGGGGAGGTTCGGGCGCAACCGCACGAATGTTTGGCGCTATCCCGGCGTGAATACCCTGTCAAAGGGAGAGGACGGCAATCTGTTAGCCCTTCACCCGACGGTGAAGCCGGTCGCGATGATTGCCGATGCGATCCTCGACTGCTCGGCCCGTGGCGATATCGTTCTCGACAGCTTCTGCGGCGTTGGTTCAACCATCCTCGCGGCAGAAAAAGTCGGCCGAGTCTGTTACGGAATCGAGATTGATCCGTTGTATGTCGACACGGCGGTCAAGAGATGGGAACGGCAAACTGGCCAACGAGCGATTCACGCCTCCACCGGTCAGTACTTCAATCCTGCGGAGGCGACCTGTGGCGGATGATGCGTGTGGTGTTGGATATCGGAAACCACCCAAGGACTTTCAGTTTCAGAAGGGCCGTTCCGGGAACCCGAGCGGGCGTCCACGGAAAGCCCCTGGGTTCGGAGAGATACTCGAAAAGGCTGCGAGACGGAAAGTTCTAGTCCGCGGTAAGAATGGCCCCAAGTACATAACGGCGGAGGAAGTCATCGGTCAGCAATTGGTGAACAAGGCAGCAGGAGGTGATCTGAAGGCCATCGACCTGTACGCAAAATTCAGGATGATCTACTCCTCCGGAATGGTCAAACCCGAGGACATGGACGCGATGGCTGGCGGCTTGAAAGCCAAACTTTCCGAAATGTTCGAAGTGGGAGAGGAATCTTCAGGTGAGGACAAAGCAGAAAGCGGTCCGTCTTCTGATCAAGCGAATGCGATCGCACCTGAATGCGAGGGGAGCGCCGAGCCAGCGAGCCTTCCCGTCGAAGGCGACGGCGATTTCGATCTGTTCGACGAGCCTTGCTCCGCCCAAACGCCGGAAAATCACGCAACATTAACCTCCACCAACCCCGCGAACCCATTGCTCCCAGAATCGCCGCTTCAAGATCAAGGTGAAGATGCTCCGCCTTAGCCGACAATCCAGGAGTGGCATAGAACGGGCAATCCTTTGTGAGGGATTTCGGGAACTTAACACAGGCGGCGATTCGTTCACGGCTCTTCAAAACCTACCGGAGGTTCAAATCCACTTCCCTCCGCCACGCAGTCTGGCCGCAGAGAAATCGGGCCTGCGTTCCTTGAAATGATCGCGTAAAAGCCCGCCAATTCCACCTCCGCCCGGAATGGAACCGCGAAAGTCAAAGGGCCAGACCTTTGTGAGTTGTTGCCATATGCCAAGAAGACGGCGACACTGGAAAATCCCGTGGCTGGCGCTTGCCGTCGCCTCCGGCATGCGAGCAAGAACGTCGTCTACTTTAGTTCGATGGGGACGCTCACGGTGCCAAGCAGTCCACTCGAGTTGTCTCGGACGACGAATTTCACCTCATACTTGCCGGGCGGGAGATCGAGCTTCTCGGGAATTCCGAGGCCGGTTTGCAAGGTTTTCTGCATCATTTCTGGCTTGAGTCCAGTCGCGATGGCCTGCGATGTGGTCGAAACGCTCTTGTGGTTACCGTCTAACGCGAGAGTAATCACCTCCAGGTCGATGGCATTCCCCTTTTCGCGGTCGATCGTTATGGAATTGCCCATCACCCCGAGCATGAACTCCGCAGGCTTCTTTTTCCCAGCGCTGGACGTTGAAGGTTGGTTTTGGGAGGGCGGCAAGAGACGGGCAGTCAGTCGCAAACCGGTGTATTGAACGGGCGATGCGAGCGCGTCGACGAGTTGTTTGCGCCGGAGTTCGGTAGAATCTTGGATTCTCGGCGTGACGTAGAATCCGCTACGGTACCGAACGCGGAGGCCGTCGCCCAGAACTTTCACTTTGAGTTTGCGCCATCCTGGTTGCGTGTCCCGTGCGAGATAGTAGGCGAGCAGATAGTAGGACCGCGAATCGTCGACGGCCTCAGCGAAGCACTTTTCCAATTCGTCGACGGTGACGCAGGCTCGGCCGCCGGTGGCATCGGCGAAGGCGTGCAGGGTCAATCGTTGCTGTGCACCTTTGTCGTAAGGCAGCTTCATTGGCGACCTGGGTCCATTGATTCCTTTCATGTTATTGATTTGAGTAGAGGTGATTCCGGAATTCGCGCTGGGCAGATTTCTGGTAGTGAAATCCAGCGCGTTCAAGTCGACCGGGTAGACGGCGATGTTGGCGGAATTGAGGGCGCGCCACGTTTCCTCGTATTCGCTTAGCAGTTCGTCGCCCTGGCGGGCGAAGGATTGCGGATCGTCGATGGTGAACGGAAAGCCGGCGCTGGCCCAGACAAGCGTTTTGCGGCCGGGAATCGCCTGGAACGCATGCGCAAGTTGTGTCATGGCAAGCAGGGTTTCGCGGGTCGCGATGCGTTGGTAGTTAGCAGAAAGCGAGTCGGTGAAATCCTGCATGAAAGTGCCTATAAGTTCCTCCTCGTCCGAGCCTTGTTGTTCTTCGGATGGGTCGTCCGTGAAGATTTCTGGCGGCTGAGTTGCCTCCTCTGAACTCAACGACAGCTTCAGTTTTTGCAGAGCGTCGACCAATACTCTCGTGTCCCGGGTAAACGGATGCAGTTGGTGAAGGCCACTGCCGTTGAGGCCGAAGAGCGCTAAGGGTTCGTCGTGTGAGGCGCTGCGCAGCAGGTAGTCGACGAGCTGTCTCTTCGCTTCCAACTGTCTTATCCAAGGCGTATTGATTGTGTCGATGACAATGGTGGTCAGTCGCCAAGGACGTTCCTCCTCACCGGGGATGAAGTTGGAGTAGCCCTCCAATACGGTGCCCTTGGCTCGGGCAACCAGTTTCTCGGTCTTCGTTTCTTCGAAGACGGAGGCACTGCGGAGATTGCCGTTTTCCTCGATGCGGAACGCACTTTTCGGCAGGCCGGAAACGTGTTTACCGGATTTATCCGTCACGATGACGGGCACTAGAACCAAATTCGTGCGGGCGGTAAGCTTTGCCAATTCTTGCGGCGGGAGGGCGACGCGATTTTGGGGAGTGGTGGGTGCGGTCTGGGACTGGGATTGCGGGGGCTGTTGAGCGACATCTTGTTGGCCGAACGCGGGAGAGCGAATAGTCAGAAGTGCGGCGAGGAAGAGCTCGGTTCGGAGCATGGCATGATTCCGGTTGGAGAAAAAATCGAATGCCCGAGACTCTACCACAGAGTACCCCTTAAGGATGAGGAGAATCGGATTTGGGTAGTAGTCGCTGGTCCGAGTGGCAGCTATAGCAGTCTTTCTCAAGAATCCGGGGGCACGAATAGTTCGGCCGTTCCGGGCCCAACGGGAATGTTCGGTCGCACAAAGTGCAGGACTGCAAACACAAGCATTCCAATCATGCAAAGTTTGGCGAACATCTTCATCGATTTGTTCTCAACTTTTTCGCGGACGTTGTATGCGCTCTGTGGATTGTATGGTTGGACCAAGTTTCCGAAACACTTTTTGATCGAGCCGACTCCGATAGTTTACTACTCAGCCGACTTGACCTTGAAGGTCTCGATGATAACCACGTTCTGCATCAGCCGGTGCGCTCTTCAGGGCTAGTCTAAGAGAATCATCATTGCTCAATCCGGATCATCGTCGTGGATCTCGGGGAAATCAGAGTTTTCCACGGTGACCGTCTGCAATCGTATTTGCTGCCGATGATTCCCATCCCGCCCCCGAAGTCTACCTCGTTTGCCACGGAGACATCGTTGCTTCGGCACGATCCTGTGCTCATTTACGGGCAAACCCTCGGTGTGATTTTGACAGCCGTTGTGTTTTACCAGGTTGCGTTGTACAGGCGAGTCTCAGACAAAGGACGCTGACAAGTTTCACCACCACCGATGAATCGTTGTGGCGCTGATCGGGGTTGTGGCGTTCGCCTTCGGTCATACGCTCGTCGACGAGGCGAAAGGTGTGCGTGGGGCATACTTGTGGTGATCGAGGTACATCGCGGCAGTCGAGATTGAAAAGGCTCCCGTTCTTGCGGATAATTGCACCTATGCCAAGAACCGCAATTAACTTTGACACTGTGCGGAAGATCGGCTTGGCGCTGCCCGGCGTGGAGGAGAGTACGGCCTACGGGTCACCCGCGCTCAAGGTTCACGGAAAACTCTTGGCAAGTGTGCCTGTTAATCGTTCGGCTGAACCGGGTTCGCTTGCCGTTCGCGTCGGTTTCGACGACCGCGCCGAACTGCTTGCAGCGGCTCCCGATGTTTACTACGTGACCGACCACTATCTCAACTACAGCGCCGTGTTGGTTCGCCTGTCCCGCGTTACGCCCGATGTCCTGCGGGACTTGCTCGGCATGGCTCACAAGTTTGTGACCGCGCATGAGGCACGCCGTCCGCCATCTCGGAACCGCCGCAAGCCCGCCTGATTCCGGTGAGATGACAATGAGTGCTATAGCGATCTTTCGCCAACAATTCCGCTAATGTTGCAACCGCGCTGACGAGCAGGGCACACTCAACCTACTCATCGTGCCGACCGCGAACCAGGGCCGATGAGCGTAATCGCCTTAACAACAGTTCCTTCCGAATTGTCTGTCCTCCGACCACCATCGCGAATCCAGTTATCGACGCGCGCTTCCAGCATGTTGAGCGGCAGGCTTCCTCCGCTAAGGATCTCATCATGGAAGGCCCTAATATCAAAGCGGGGGCCAAGTTTCTGCTTGGCGCGATCGCGGAGTTCGAGAATCTTAAGCTTACCAATCTGGTAGCTGAGGCCCTGAGCCGGCCATGCAATATACCGGTCAATTTCAGCCTGCATCGTTGGCTCATCTGCTGCGCCGCTTTTGCGGAAGTAGGCCGCCGCCCGCTCCCGGGTCCAACCTTCGGAATGAATGCCGGTGTCGACCACTAGGCGAACGGCTCGCATCAACTCCAAATTGAGCCGTCCATAGTCTGAGGCAGGATCCTGGAAAAAACCGACCTCCTTGCCGAGCGCCTCGGCATAGACGGCCCAGCCTTCAGCGTATGCGTTGTGGATGATGTGAAGACGAAACTCCGGCAGGCCGGTGAGTCGTTGCTGGATCGAAATCTGCATGTGATGGCCAGGAATGCCTTCGTGGTATGCCTGCGTCTCGTCGCCGAGCGTTTTCCGATGGGCAAAATTGGAAGTCGCAACGATCACGCGACTTGGCCTGGTTCCATCCGGTGTACCACCAATATAGTGAGTGGGGTTGTTAGGCTGGGAGGCAGGCACGGCCTCCACCGTAAGCGGGGTCTTAGGGAACACTCCGAAGAGTTCAGGCAGGCGTGGCTGCATTTGGCCAACATAGCGGCGGAAATCCTCTACGATCTGGTCTGCAGATTTCGGTACGTATTTAGGATCACTATTGAGCGCGGCGCGAAAGCTGCTCAGGTCTTTGTAGCCCGCTTTGATCGCAATATCCGTCAGCAAGCCATTGATTCGTTCGACCTCTCGAAGCCCGAGCGCGTGAATTTCCGCCGGAAACATGTCTGTTGTGGTTTGCTCTCGAATGGCTTGCTGGTAGCGGCGAGCACCGTCCGGCAGGCTGTTCAATCCGATTGTGGTGCGGGCATGCGGAGCATAGTCCTTTGCGATAAAATCGGCGAAGCGACGATAAGCGGGCAGCACCTCAGAGTTCACGACCTGTTTGATCTCTTCCGTCAAGCGCTTCTGGTCCTCCGCCGATATGGAAGCGGGAAACTTTTTCGTCGGGGCCAAGAATGGATTTTCGGCAATAGTACCGTAGCATTGCGCCGGTATTTGCTCGACCAGATTCCGGACCGGCATCAAACCGTCTCGTTCTCCTTGCCGGAGCACTTCGACCGTTTGCTTGAAAGTACGGGGGATTTGGTGGAGACGGGCAATGTACTCTTCATAATGCCTAACCGTATCCAGCGGTACGGAGTTCGGGAGATCAGCAAATCTGTTGTGGATACCCTGCATTTGCGAGATGGGCATCTCATAATCCTTCAGCGCGTAATCCACAATGCGATTATCCAGAACCCGAAGCAGGAGATCGTGTGAGATGCGGTCCTGCTCGGGAAATCCCTTCGCAGAAATGGCTTCGAGCTTTGCGCGATACGCGCGATCGGCGGCGTTCTGCTTAGTGCTGGCCGCCAAGGAGTAATCATCCAGCATGGCGTTATCCCGGTAGTCTCCTCTGGCAGTCTCGCTCTCTGGAGAGAACCTCAAGTCATTCTCGTACTGCTCCTTGAACAGTGCATTTTGAGCGGCAAGACGAGATGCCACTGACTCGGTCGATTCCAATGAAACGTGAATGTCCGGGAAAGGCACGTTCACGCCTTGCGCTACTGCCGGGCAAAATACACCTTGTAGGCACAGGCAGGCCAGGGTGAAGACCGAAAGCGATTTCGCCCGACGGCGAGCCGAACAGGTGTGACTATCGGTGATTCGCAGAGAGAGGAGCATATGTGCCTTTGGCAGCGTTACGGATTGCGCTGCAGCCGCCTTTGCCCCGCTGCGCTTCGCAAGGCGGTGAGCGCGCGCGCGGCAGCTTGAGTCAGTGCTTGGCCGCGTAACACGATAGGACAATGGACATTCTTTTCGGCGACCCAAGCTCGGAATGAATATCGTTTCTTCAGGTCATAACCGAGAAAATCCCCCGTCACGCCACTTCTCCATTTTGGAACCTCATAGCCAGACTTTAGATGAAACTTGCGATAATGTCGATAGGCAGAAATGCCAATATGCGCTAGAATCCTGCCATGCGCGCCTGCGACCATCGCCGCGTGGCTACTCTGCTTTACGACGGCCTCGGCATCTTCGAGTTCGGGATCGTGGTGGAGATTTTCGGCTTGCCGAGGCCGGAGCTGGAGGTCGATTGGTACAAGTTTGAGACCTGCTCGCACCAGCGCGGCCCGCTCCGCACGACCGGCGGCGTTCATATCGAGGCACGTCATGGATTGCGGACCTTGCAACAGGCCGGGACCATCGTTATTTCGGGTTGGAAGCGAACCCGCGAACCTCCTCCGGAATCTCTCCTGAAAGCGTTGCGTTCGGCGCACGCTTGCGGCGCACGTTTGGTCTCCATTTGTTCCGGAGCCTTCGTTCTTGCGGCCACCGGCCTGCTCGATGGCAAGCGCGCTACCACCCACTGGCGTTACGCGGAAGAGTTGGCTTCCCGGTTTCCCAAGATTCGCGTCGACCCCGGCGTTCTGTACGTGGATGAAGGCAGCATTCTGACTTCGGCGGGCAGCGCCGCCGGCATAGACCTTTGCCTGCACATCGTCCGCTGCGATTATGGCGCCGAAATCGCCAACCGCGTGGCCCGCCGGCTGGTCATGCCGCCGCACCGCGACGGCGGTCAAGCGCAATACGTCCAAAACCCAGTCGACCGCCGGGCGCCCGGAGGCCTCGCGCCGCTCTTGCAATGGGCGCAATCGCATCTGGGCCAGGCTCTGCGAGTGGAGGATCTGGCTCGCCGCGCGGCCATGTCGCCGCGCACTTTCGCGCGCCGGTTCCGCCAGCAGACCGGAACCACGCCTCACCAATGGCTCACCCACCAGCGTCTCCTGGCCGCGCAGATGCGTCTCGAAAAGACCGACGACGGGATCGATGCGATTGCCGAAGCCGTGGGGCTACAGACGGCGGCGGGTGCCGGCGTGGATTGCCGATGCCGCATGGCTTTAGATACAAAAAAACGACCTCGCTTCGCAAGCGACAGACGAAACCGTCTTTCCCACAATTGCACACCGGCATGCGTTGTAGGTCAGGCGGTTTCGCATGTCAATCCCGTGACACTCTGACAAGCACGCGACGCAGGTGACAGAGTCGCGCAAGCCGAGGTTCCGGCCGCCATTGGAGCGTAGGTGTGACCCACAGATTTCTCCGACGAGGCATAAGAAGATGACGGCACTTCAGAAAGCAAAAGCGCCCGCAGGTCACCGCTACGACAGCGACAAACTGCTGTCGCTAGTTGACGAGCTCACAACGCGTTTCCGTATGCCGAACAGCTTCGAGAGATCGAAGATGCGGGCAGTCTGTCGATAATTGGCCGACGCTCTCGATCGATGCCGCCGATCAACCCTGCAACAACGGGCAAAAAGCCGCGAGGCTTTCACAGCTGGATCAATGGAAATCAGAAATCGACACGTAATGGCGAGTTTTATCCTGCGTGAAAGCATAGAGCCGATTGGGCTCGAGGCTGCAACCGGTGAAGCAGTCATCTGGTGTGGCCATCATGACATGACTGGCAAGGTCGCCAATGCACACCGAGTACTGGGTCCGCAAGAGCGCCCAAGGCCAAGGGTCGCTACTGAAGCAGGAAAATGCCTTGGTGCGTTATTCCTTCGGTGCGCTCGGAATGCGGCGAATCGGTCTCACACACTCCTGCGGTAATGAGGCAAGCCGACGCATCGCTAACAAACTTGGCTTCTCGTTCGAGGGTATCCAGAGAGGTACGAATATACTTCCCGGCGGAAAGAGTGCGGATCAAGTTTGGTTGTCCAACTTCGAGGGCCCCACTTTCGCAGGAGCGCATGGCAGGATTCTAGCGCATATTGGCATTTCTGCCTATCGACAAAGTTTTTGAATCGGGCAATAGTGGTTTATGAGCATACACAATGAGATCGTTGCCGATCCGCAAACGGCTCTCGATCACTTTGGGAAGCTCCTGTCTCTCGAAACCGACTGCTGGGATGTCCATGAAGCGATGAAGAATGGGGACCACGATTTCGTGCTGCTGGATGTGAGGGGCCCACAGTTGTTCCAAGCCGGACACGTGCCCGGTGCCATCAATCTGCCGCACGGCAGGATCAACGAGCGGAACCTAAGCGGCTACGCGTCCGATACTCAGTTCGTCGTGTATTGCGGCGGTCCGCACTGCAACGGTGCCGATCGCGCGGCCGTGAATCTGGCCCGGCTAGGAAGAAAAGTAAAGAAAATGATCGGTGGGATCGAAGGCTGGAAGGACGAAGGCTTCGATCTCGCGAGGAGTTGAGGACGTTGCTCATACTATTGGAGTGAATCTGCTGGGCGGAATCGTGCGGTCCGCGGCTGCGATGTGTTCGAGTTTTCCGGAGAGAAAATCCGTCGTAAGATTGGCTTTCGCAAAACCACAAGGAGTTGATTATGACGTCGGCACAACCGGGACTGGAACTGTCGGCCCCAGGGACCTACCGCGAAAAGCTGTTCAACCTGCTGGCTGGCCGGGATCCGATCGACGTGTTAGGGCAGACGGCATCCACCCTGGCCGATATTGTGGCCAGGCATCCGGCGGAAGTCCTGCGCGGGCGAGCAATTCAAGGGAAATGGACTCCGAACGAAATCATCGGCCATTTCACCGATACCGAATGGATTTATGGATATCGTCTCAGGTTGATCCTTTGCGAGGACGAGCCGGCTATCCTGGGCTACAGGCAGGATGCTTGGGTAGCCTCCCTGCGCCACAATGAACGCGAGCCGTCCGAACTTGTCGAAATATTTCGGACGCTGCGCGTACTCAATTTGTCTGTGTGGAGACGAATGTCACCAGAGGACTTGCAGCTCAGCGGGCAGCACAATGAGCGTGGCGCGGAGTCCTTGGCCGTAATGGCACGATTGCTGGCCGGTCACGATCTTTCCCACCTGCATCAGATCAGTCGTTATATTCAAGTCCTTGAGTCGCAGGGCTAGCGCTGCCGCGACTGCATGCCGTCGAGTCGCTCACTGGGACGCGTAGTCGCCTATGCTGAGACTGGCCAGAGCGGCGTTGCCGAGATTGTAGGAGTTGCGCTGACATGAACCGAGTTCTCCGGCTTTTAGTTGCGTCTGCGTGCTTGTTCGCCGTCCAACCTACATGGGCCCAGCAACCCGATTTTCGTCTCCAGGTCGTTCCGGCAAGTGTTTACAAAGTAGACGATCCCGGAAATTTGAACACGTCCTCATTCGTGTTCAATATCGCGGTGATTTGCTTCACCGACTGTGAGCTCACCCCGATATCCGCCCGCCTGGAACTCTCGAGTGCCGGATCTATCGTCGAGCGGCAGGATTGGACCACTGAGATGCTGGCAAAGATCAAACAGATAAGCTATCGGATCCACCCGAACGACCCGTTCGCGTGGCCGACGAGTGAATTTACGCTGCCCGAGGCATTTGACGTTCTCTTTTACTTCCGCCATCCCCAAGCATTGGCGATTGACTCCGCAGCGGTCCGGCTCACAGTCGCCGATGCGAAGGGCCATCGGGCGGAACAGATGCTCGGGATCCCAATTCGATACTACCAACAGAAGACAACGCTCATCGCTCCCTTTCGTGGTCATGGAATTGTCGGGCAGGACTGGATCACCACTGGCGGCCACCACCAGTATTCGAATGCCTTTGGCATAGACCTCGACGGCTTGGATGCGAAAGATGGGGAACTCAGCGACGCCAACGAGAATGAGGCGGATGCGGGCTGGGGCCGCGAGATCCTGGCACCTGCGGGTGGAACCGTGGTCTACGCTCGCAATGACGTACCCGACAACCCGCACCCGGGAACGTCTCCTGGTGACGATTATTACAAGCCACTCCATGACCCGAGTATGGCCTACGCGGGAAATTGCGTGATCATCGACCATGGCAACTCCGAGTACAGCGTCATGATGCACATGCAAACAGGCTCCGTCACTGTCAAAGTGGGGGACCTTGTGGCCACGGGCCAGGTCATTGGACGGTTGGGGAACTCGGGAAGCGCACACGGACCACACCTGCACTATCAACTGCAATCAGGCCCGCGGCCTTGGCGTTACCCGTCGCTGCCGTTCAGGTTTCAAAACATCGATGCTCCACTTCACCGAGGGGAGTACTTCGTCGCAAAATAGATTGGCGATTTCTTCCGGGAGCGAGAAGCGACATGGTCTCTGTCATGACGCGACAACTTTACGCAATGTTTGGAGTTCTCGAATCCATCAATCAGGCTGCACCTTGTCGGTGTGCTGGTTCAGCCGGAAATGGAGAGAGGGCGCTTTCCGCGTTTGTGAGTAATTCGCCCTTTCGGGCAGGTCAATTGTAGCCCCGCATGTCCATCGGTCTCAAAGGCAAACAGAGAAAAAAAGGAGCGCTGACAGAGAGCCGCACGACTATTGCGGGAGACCGTCTTAGCCCAATGTCGTCAAGCGACTGACCCAACTGCCATTTTCCTGTCTCGCAAATTCATGCCGCCTTTCGGACGCATTCGGTATTGAAAACGGTTTCTACATTGATGGGAAGGGACTGCACAGCCCCGCCTGCCTCTGCCAATCGGGTCATCGACTCGATAATAAGGCTCAACTCGGCTGCCGGAATTTCGCGCAACTTGGCGGTGCCACCCAAATAAGTCTCGATGCGCCAAGGATTACGCGTGGTTACCTTTGTGCCCCATGCATCCGTGCCTCACTCATCAGGCCTATTCCACCACATTCTGAATTGCTCCACACTAGATAGCTGGGGAAAGAACGTCGTGACCGCCGCTCAAATTGTATGGAAGCGAAGCCTCGGCACGTAGGAAGTAGCCATGTTTCGAGTCAGGTTCTTGACAGTTCTGGTCACAACAATGTTCTTGGGCACACTTTCATTCGCGCGTACCTACGTAGCCTATGCAGTGGGATCGACCAGCTGCAACATGAAATTGGTTGGGTACCAGACAATCCAAGCGGCGGTTAATGCTGTTCCTTCGGGCTCCACGATTGAGGTCTGCCCGGGGACATATCCTGAACAGGTTGTCATTTCAAAACCATTGATGCTGACGGGTGCTGTATCAGAGACATCAGCCGAGGTCTTAATCCAGATACCTGTGGGTGGTGCAACTGGGAACGTCTATGACGGCATTATCGGATCTGTTTACTACCAGATTTTGGTGTCGTCGACAGGACCCGTAAATATTACTGACATCGCGTTCGATGGGACTGGTAACAACATCCCCGATGGTTATGGTGATCTCGCCGCCATCTTCTACGAGGAATCTTCAGGTACAGTCAACGGTGTCTCCGTGGCAAACGAGGTAGACTTCGGGGGTGGGATGGGAATCATAGCGGCAGCAAATACGTTGCAGACGGTCACCGTGGAAAACTCTGATTTCCGATCTTTTGATGGTTTAGGGATATGGGGGAAGACATATACACCCAGTTCCCTGACACTCAACGTGAAATCGAACACAATTAACGACACCGGAAACAACGGCGTATACGGCGGAACCGACGGCGTATTACTTCTAGGCTCCGTATCCGGCACCATAGAAAGTAATCTGGTCAGCGGCAGTGGGAACGGCTTCGGCATGTTGCTCAATGGCTCCGCCGCAACGGTAACGGCGAACACAATCGTCGCTAGCACCGTTGATGGTCCGCCGAATTCCGGGATCGAGGTGAACGGCGGTGCAAACACCGTTAAGAGCAACAGGATATTGTCTGGGCCTATCGGAGTCGGCATTGTGCTTACGGGTACGGCGACTGGCGGATCGGTCACGGGTAACACAATCACGGGTGGTTACAGCGGGTACGGAATCGACATGTGCGGTCAGGGAACTGCGTCAGGCTTTACTGTCACGGGCAATACCATCGTGGATACACCCGGATTCGGGCTACGGAGGCCTGCGTCTGGTAATACGACTGCTCCGAATACGTACTTCGTGGACGGGGCGACTCCTGTAGTAGCGGGGTGCTAACGCGCCGACGCGTTTCTAACCATGTCGGCGCTGTCAAGTACATTTGAGGCGCACTGGTCCGTCGACTCGTAAGAGCGCGCCATTTCGTCTCGTTGGAGCTTTTGCCGTTGCTCTTGCTGCTGCTTTTGCTTTGCTCTGCCAACTAAGGCTCGCTCGTAATCTGTTTTCAGGTCAGGAATTCAGTCCGACCCAAGCATCTCTTCGGTCGCGCGCAGATGTGTTTCCTGTAGTTGCTCCAGGATAAAGATGCCGGGAAAGTTGTAATAGCGGGCTAACAGTGGAGTGATCCCCAGAAAAGCGTCAATACATGCGGCGCAACGATTCGAAGCGATCTGGACTGCTTTTTCCAGCCGACGACACTAGTTCAATCACAGTTCCTCGGTCAACGCCGTGCACGAGATTTTTGATTTTCCTGTAGTTCAAGGGCGGGGTTGACGGCAGGACATCGGTTGCTTCGAAGTCCGCGATCATGAACTGATGCGGCTTGTAGTGGGGTTGGACCAGGACAAGCATCCCAAGGTGCGCGGTTACGCCGAAGTTGTACCAGGCGGCCGCACCCCAGAGGTTCCTGCCGTTACCCTGACTGGAGAGAGGAGTCGATTGAACGCCGACATTTTCTGGCAAAAGGCCCTAACAATAACGATTTGACAGGCGACTCCTCTCGGAGCAAAATGCTTAGCTCAATCTGGTTTTGGCCGGGATGGCATTGCTGACAATCAGAGTACGCTCTGCCCAAGCTTCTCTATCGGTCGGTTCCCCGCCCCATGGACTGAAGTTCCACGGCAGTTTTGTCTCATACGCCGCCCATCACGGTCACATCGCCTGGCCTCGCCCGTTCAGCTGAGCGTGTGATTCGGAAAGTACACGCCGTTCTGTTCGGCACTGGCTCTTACCGGAGGTCCACATGAGGGAAGGCATCAAAAGGCATAGTGTTTATCGCCCAAGGGCAAAGGTATTCCTATTTCTTGCGAACCGATGGTTTTTGGTTTACGTGGCGCTGCTGGTCAGCGAGATGGCTTGGGCGCAGCGGGGAGGTTCGCCGGTTCCCGCTTCGCCGGCCAAGCGTATCACGCAGTCTATCGATAACAACTCCCGTTTCATCATCCCCGGAAGCACGAATCCACGAGTGCAACATTCCCAGGATCTGGGGACGGTCGATTCCGGTCTACCCATGGAACGCATGTTGCTGATGCTGAAACTCAGTGACGCCCAGCAGTACGATTTGAGAGGCCTGCTCGACAGCCAGCAAGATCGACGGTCGGCAAGCTATCACAGATGGCTGACTCCAGAGGAATTTTCCAAGCGATTTGGCGCCGCGCAGGAGGATCTGGCGCGGGTCACCGATTGGCTAAGGGCGCAAGGCTTTTCCGGCGTGAACGTGGCGCGGGGAGCGGGCTGGATTGAATTCTCGGGAACAGCGGCGCTGGTGGAAAGCGCTTTTCAGACCTCGATCCACAATTACGTCGACAACGGCGAGAAGCATGTGGCCAATGCCACCGACATCTCGCTTCCGCAAGCGCTGACGCCGGTGGTGAGCGGCATCGTTTCCCTGCACAACTTCGTCAAGCGTCCCATGCACAGCGCGCCGGCAGCGCCAACGATCATGGCGAAGAGGAACGATCTAGGAGGAAGAGAGTTGGCGCGCGCCTATTCCGACGGCGCGGGTGGAGACTTCACCGTGGTTGATCCTAATGACGGCAGCACTCACTACTTAGTGGCTCCGGGGGACTTCCACAAGATTTACAACTTACAGCCCTTGCTGCAGTCGGGAATCGACGGCTCGGGCATTTCCATCGCGATCGTGAGCCGTTCGGATGTCTATCTGAGCGATGTGCAGAGTTTCAGGTCCCTTTTCGGCCTGCCAACGAACGATCCCAACTTCATATTCAGCGGCCCAGACCCTGGATACGGCTCGCCGGGAGATGGCTTTGAATCGACGTTGGATGTCGAGTGGGCCGGCGCGGTGGCCCCCAAGGCGACGATCAATCTGGTGGAAGCAGCGAGTACGTTGACTACGGACGGCGTGGACTTGTCCGCCGCGTACATCGTCGACAATGTGGTCGCGCCCATTATGACGGAGAGCTACGGGGCGTGTGAGATGTTGCTGGGCACGGCCGAAAATCAGTTTATCAACGGGCTGTGGGAGCAAGCTGCGGCCGAGGGCATAACCGTTCTGGTCTCCACGGGAGACTCGGGAGCGGCGCAATGCGATGGCGATCTGCAACGCGCGGGCGTAATTCCGCCTGGTCCAGCGCTCTACGGTTATACGGTGAACGGAGTGGCTTCCACAGCGTATAACGTGGCGGTGGGCGGAACCCAGTTTAACGAAAGCGAGACTCAGGTCGGAAACTACTGGAACGCCAACAACGCGGGGGATTTTTCATCGGCGATTGGGTACATACCTGAACAGGTGTGGAACGAAAGCTGCGATCCGACGTTGTCCATGGTGGGTACAAACTGCGTTTACGGGCAGCAGAACTACAATTTCGAGGGCGGCGGCGGAGGAGCGAGCACTTGCAGCGTGTCCACGGTGAACGGGAACGGAAGTGTGACCTGCATCAGCGGTTATCCGAAGCCGGCATGGCAGACCGGAACCGGGGTGCCGAACGACAACGCTCGCGACATTCCCGACGTCGCGCTCAATGCGTCGCCCGACGATGACGGCTACGTAGTCTGCGTCACTTCCTCCTGTGAATACATCATTCAGAATGGGCAGGTGACGATCACGCAAACGGATGTGGTCGGCGGGACATCGGTGGCCGCGCCCGCCATGGCCGGTATCATGGCGCTAGTGGAACAGCAGAACGGTGCGTATCAGGGGCAGGCTAATTACACGCTCTACAAACTGGCGGCGCAGGAGGATTGGAATGCCTGCAATTCGTCGAATCTAGTCAACCCCACGCAATCCAGTTCATGCATGTTCTACGACATCACAAATGGCAACAACAGCGATCCGGGATTGCCGGCCTACGGATCGTCACAGGCACAATGGGCTGCGGGCACGGGATACGATTTGGCAACGGGACTAGGAAGCGTCAACGCCGCCAACCTGGTTGAAAACTGGCGGCAAGCTTCATTCCTGCCATCGAACACGACTCTTGCGGCCCCGGCAACCAGCCTGCAACACGGCACTCCCTTAACGGTCGACGTCGCAGTCACGGACGGCAACGGGAACGGAACCCCGAGCGGCGATTTCTCGCTGCTGACGGACAAGTATGGAGCGGTGGGTGAATTTACACTGACCAATGGCAGTTACTCGGGCTCGGTCAGCAATCTCCCCGGCGGCAGCTACACCCTGAGCGCGCATTATGCCGGAGACGCCACGTTCGCGGGAAGCAGTTCGCAGCCAGTTGCATTGACTGTGACTCCGGAAACCAGCTCGATTTCATTTTCTCTGGACGCGACCAACCAGTTCGGGAACTTAGTACCACTGACTGGTCCGCTGACGTACGGGCAGACGCTGTACGTCGCGACGACTGTGACTGGAGCTTCGGGCGAGGGGACTCCGACCGGAACGATCAATATTCTGGATGGAAATACGGTGGTCGCTTCTTTTCCGGTGAACGCATCGGGTACGCAGATTTACCCAGGCGGTGGCGCGGCTGCGACGACCACTTTTACGCTGCCAGCGGGAACGCATACGCTGAGCGTTGCCTACCGCGGGGACAACAGCTTTTCACCGAGCGCGGCCGCTCCGGTGACTTTGATGGTCAACCGCTATCAAACCTACACTGGCGCGAGCGCGGCGGTTCCTCCCGGATCGGCCGGGCCGCTGACTGCGGCGGTGTACTCCATCGGTCTGGTTTTGCCTACCGGCACGGTCCAGTTTTATGACAATGGAAAGCCGATCGGCGCGCCCGGAGTCATCACGATGAACGGGATTGGTGGGATCGGATATCCCCAAGCCAACGTAACCGTTGGACCCTTGAGCGCCGGAAAACACTACATTGCAGCGCAATACAGTGGGGACGCCAATTACCTTCCGGTGGACGCGAGTTCGCAATATGCGACAGGGGTAACGGTGACGATGCCTTACATCGGCAAAGCCACGACCACGGTTGCGCTGGTTGTTTCTCCGGCTGTGACCAATTACGGACAAGCTGCCAACCTGCTGGTAGAGGTGAAGCCGCTGAAGGCTGGGGGACCCACGCCCACAGGTACGATCCAGGTTTCCGGCACGGGAGCATCGGGCGGCAGTGGAACGTTACAGAATGGCTCGGTCACTATTCCAATGCCGCCGCTTGATGCCGGGACCTATGCGATGTACGCCCAGTACAGCGGAGACGCCAATTACGCGGCCAGTTACAGTGGCAATGCCACAATGACGATCAATCAGATCGCGGCCTCGGTCTCACTGACCACTGCTTCCAATTATGTGCTACCAGGAAGCGAGACCAGTCTCAATTTCGTGGCAACCGGAGTAGTCGGCCAGAATTCGTCCAGTTCTCCGGATGGCTATGTAGTGTTTCTGGATGCCCTCAACGGAGGCTCGCCACAAGCGCTGGCGGGACCTTTCGAGTTAATAGGAGGGCCC
This sequence comes from Acidobacteriaceae bacterium, assembly GCA_003134435.1. GTDB lineage: Bacteria > Acidobacteriota > Terriglobia > Terriglobales > Acidobacteriaceae > Acidiflorens. The sequence continues at coordinate 25,213 of PLBE01000181.1, read as the reverse complement.
ATCGTTCCCACGACAGTCTACAGCTTACGCACGATCCTTCCGTTGGGAACCAATGTCATCACGGCATACTTTGAGGGCGCGCAGGATTTTGCGTCGGCGACAACCGCACCCGTGACCGTAATGGTAGAGTCGCCGGATTTCACGGTGACCGCAAGCCCGCCGACGTTGGACATTCCGGCGGGGACGATCGCCGCGGCGACTTTCACGGCGTCGCCGATCCTTGGATACACGGGAACGGTGACGCTCGCTTGCGGCGCCGGAGTGCCAGCCGGAGCGACGTGTGCCATTACTCCTTCGACCTTCTTGCTGAGCGGCAACTCCCAGACGGCAACGCTGTCGGTGAGTATTCCGCCGCCCTCGCCGGCGGGCGCCTCCTCCGCACCCGCGGCACCCAAAGCATCCTCATGGATGTGGCCGGGAGCGGGTGCTCTGGCTGCAGTTTTTCTGCTCGGCGCTGGGCTCGGCCAGCGACCGAAATCGGCAGCGATGCTAGCCCTGCTCTGCTTCGTCGCTTCCAGTCCGGGTTGTGGTAGTGGGAACGGAACGCCTGGGATGTCGAAGACGCTGGTCGAGCTGTCCTCTTCCGCCGCCAAGGTTGCCAGCGGCAGCGCCGTCGGACTGACTGCGACGGTGCTTACGAACGGATCATCGCCGACGGGAACAGTCTCGTTCTTCGACGGTACGGTGGCGGTGGGTGATCCTGTCCAATTGACGAACGGGGCCGCGACATTGCAAACCACCGCACTCGGCGTGGGGACGCACGCGCTGACGGCAAATTACAGTGGCGACAAGAACGATGATGGGGCCACATCCAGTCCATTCAACCAGGTGATTACGGGGAGCACGGGTTTGCAGGTGACGGCCAGCGCAGGAGCCGTGGTCCATGCGGTCAGTTTGACGGTCGTGGTTCAGTGAATCTGGTTGAGCGATGGAAGTTGAAATCCGATCCCGAATGGCAGTTTGTGGCGTAACGAAGAGAAAGTGTGGTTGTTGTTATTTTGCGCGGTTGTTGTGCCCGAGGTGTCGACATTACATGTAGTATGTCCTCCTCCGCCCTGATCCTGGGCGCAACTTGATGCCGCCGCTGTGGCCCCTTGATCCCCGTGTCCGGTGGGGTCTACATAGCGGAGCGGTTGGTTGCGCACGTAGGCGTAGAGATTCCAGCTCTGCGGATCGCCCACCGTTTGATGCGACCCATCGTCCGGCGTCATGAACCTGCCGATGCTCGAGGCATCATAGCGGGCTTCGAAATTCTCCAGTCCGCTCTCCGCGTCGTGCTCTTTGCCGGTGAATCTGTAGTTTTGAGACACGACCGGACAGCAATCCTCCTCGACGCCTCCGTTAGGATAATAGTCGATGTCTTGCTCACACGCGCTACCCGTGGCATTCTCGACTACGGCATGCGATCCCAAATAACTCGAAAAATAGTAATGGATGGCTCCGGTGCTATTGCTCCGAGCTACGCGTTTCCCGTTGAAGAAGATATACACATTCTGGAGATTCCCGGACAGGTTAGTCTCGGTCAAAGGCTCGCCGGGTGCGCCCCTTCTCGCGCTTCGAGAAGGGGCCTCTCGACGAACAAGTTCTCTTGGGCGTGGGTTCCATCTCCACCGCGCATGTAGACGGGCAAACAGTGGGGTGAGACGTTCGGGCCGACGGCGACCAATCCGGGTGTGGCACCGGCGATCTCCGGGATCGACGCCTGGGGAAATCTGATCAACCGCTCCGGCGTCATCGGCAAGACCAACACCGAGGGACTCAGCACCTCGGTGGGAACGAACAACCAGCTCTCCGGTTTCGGTTATGATGTTGCCGGGAACATGATCAGCAACCCGGCCATCGGCGCGGCTTACGTGTATGACGCGGAGAATCGGCTGATCTGGACCAACTCCAACCCCGGCTACCGCTATCTCTACGACGGCAACGGCGAGCGCGTGGAGAAATGCGTGGCCGCCACTGCGACCACGGCCTGTCCGACGAGCGGCGCGAGCGGCACGCTCTACTGGAAGGGCGCGGGAAGCGACGCGCTGAGCGAAACCGACTTATCCGGCAATGTGCTCGCCACCTACATCTTTTTCAACGGACAACGAATAGCGCGGAACGACAGCAACGGGCTTCACTATTATTTCTCCGACCACCTCGGCACGCACGGAGTGGTGGAGAACGCCACCGGCAGCGCGTGCGAGCAGGATATCGATTACTATCCGTACGGAGGAGTGCAGAACGATTACTGCTCCACCCCGGCGGCCCAGCATTATAAGTTCACCGGCAAAGAACGCGATGCCGAATCGGGCCTGGATTCTTTTGGCAGAAGGCACTATGCGTCTTCGCTCGGGAGGTGGATGACGCCCGACCCGATCAACTTGACCAGGGCTCGTTTGGTGAACCCAACCAACACGCTCAACAAGTACGTCTATGGCGCAAACAACCCGCTGAAGTTCATCGACAGGGATGGCGAGGACATCACGATTTTCTACCGGCCTCCGAGCGGTGCGTCGGGAGACTACGGGCACATCATGCTGGGCGCTCTCAATCAGGCCACTGGAAAAGTCGGGTTCCTGGACTACTACCCAGCCGGTAACGTGAATGGTCTTGGACAAGGGCCAGGTGCGTTCAACACAGGAAACATGAGCGAGCGAGCCGCCCAGAATGCTGATGGCAAGTTCGCCACGCTTACCATCCAAACTTCTCCTGAGGAAGCCCAGAAGGTACTCAATCTAATCGACGCACTCAAAAACGGCTCCACTCCCGACTATTCCGCGCTCACCAACAACTGCACGACAGTGTGCGAAGACGTGCTGAAGGATCTCGGCTTGGATTTTGGGGATGTTTTCCCAAGTTCTTATTGGGCGGATGTGTACAACAACTTCTCTGCGGATGCCCAAGCCCATCCCATCTGGACCATGATGATGGGAGTTCACGGTACACCGGGCAACGAGTACGGGAATCCGCGAAACTTTTCCGGCGTGAACAATTTTTCGCAATGGCTGTTCACGCTGTACATGAACCAGCAGCAAAAGCCGCAGCCGAAGGCTTGCGTCGAAGTGGACGACGGCTTAGGGAATCACAGCAAGAGTTGCGAGTGAACTCAAGAGCACGCGCGTCCGTACAATGGAGTGTGGAATGAACACAGCCAACCCCAATTCGATGCACCGATCCTGGTACTACTGGCTGACCCTAGTTCCGTTGGTTGTTGGGGCCTCAGTGGCACTCCTGAGATATGCCGGATGGGCAGCCGTTTACAGTGGCAACTATGATCGACCTTCACAGGCGTGGCTGCTCAAGGAAGCGGGTCCCAAGGCGAACCTTTACTGGTGGGTGTTAGCCGTCTTATCGGTGGGGGCGACAATCGTTGCCACTATCCTCATCCCGCCCTTCAAGTCAGAGACTCTTCCCGTTGGCTTGAAGGCGGTGACCCGGTTTGTGCTGGCCGTGGTCCTCGTTGCCGGTTCGATCCTCATCGTGACCTACGGGGTGCTGGCGGTCGGACACTACCTGAGATAGGGCGGGTCTGGCAGGTTCGGGGGTGAGTTTTTTCTTTAGCTGCCCATCGCTGGCCGCGCCGATCTGTGGCGCGGCCTTGCCGTCTGCGGGTGCCGATCCGTTCCTGATTCTGGGGGGTGAAGGACCGCCGGGTGCGCCCCTTCTCGCGTTCTTTGAGAAGGGGCCTCTCGACGAACAAGTTCTCTTGGGCGTGGGTTCCATCTCCGCCGCGCATGTAGACGGGCAAACAGTGGGGTGAGTCGTTTGGGCCGACGGCGACTAATCCGGGAGCGAGCCCGAGCCCGACGCGCCAGCACCGGCTCCTGTCACCGCCGCTTCGACTCCTGCGGTAGCGAAACCCACGCGCCGCGCACTGCCCGAACATCTTCCGCGACAAACGCGCCAGCACGAGCCGAAAGAAACGGCGTGTCCGCAATGTCAGGGCGCATTGCGCAAGTTAGGCGAAGATATCTCGGAGATGCTGGAGTACGTGCCCGCCAGTTTTTTGGTGGTTCGCCACGTGCATACCAGGCTGAGCTGTACGAAGTGTGACTGCATTGTGCAGGCCGAAGCGCCGAGTCGTCCGATTGCGCGGGGCATGGCCGGGCCGGGGCTGCTGGCGCACGTTCTGGTTAGCAAGTACTGCGATCATCTTCCTCTCTATCGGCAAAGCGAGATGTATGCGCGTCAGGATGTAGAACTGGAGCGCTCGACGCTGGCCGACTGGGTGGGCGGAAGCTTTTCAGCCGGCTGCTGGTTGGCGGTCCGCAAGGGCCGCCGCCCGCTCCCTTTAATGCGGGCCGATATGCAAACTCGAAATATCCTCGAGATAAACGCCGGTAGCGGGCGCTCCCGGAGCGGAATCGCGGGTGGACGTGAATACGAGCCAGTGGCCATCGGGAGAAATCGAAGGATAGCCATCGAAAGCATCGTTATAGGTCAGGCGCACCTGCTGGTCGCTCTTCAGATCCCCGAGAAAAATTTCATAGTTGTTGGGTGGAAGCACTTTCACGAAGACATAGTGATGTCCATCCGGAGCGGGAAAAGGCGACCAATTCGTCCCGTCGTCGTGAGTCAACGGCTTCAAGCCGGTACCATCTTCCTGAATGGTGAACAGAGTCATAGGGAGTGGATGCTTCTTTGCTAAGGAATCCGCAGTACGCCAGGCGCGGAAGATGATCGTTTTATTGTCGGCAAAAATGAATGCGCCGCCAGGTTCCCACCCGTCGAGATGCGTGATCTGCACCGGATCGCTGCCGTCGGGCTTCATCTTCCACAGTTCCATCTTGCCTGACCGCTGGCTGCCGAAGAGAATCCATTGGCCGTTCGGAGCTACCGAGACTTCCGCGTCGTAAACCGTGTTGTTGGTCAGCCGTTTTACATCGCTGCCATCGAGGTTTGAAGTATAAAGCTCGGCGCCCTGCGGATAGTCGGTTGGATTCGAGTAATTTGACTTCGCCAATTCCGGGTGGTCTTTCGTCGATGTCCATATAATGCGCTTGCCGTCCGGAAAATAGAACGAGCAGGCGTCATCGCCCTTGTCCTCAATGCGCCGAATATCGGTGCCATCAATCTTGAGCGTATAGACACGAAAACCCGTGTCGCCTTCGCGCTGGGCATTGCCGATGATGTGAGTTCCGTCCGGAGAGAAATAAAATTCCGCGCCCCTTCCGAGATTCGGAATCCGGTGCACGGGCAATTCTTGCCCCTCGGGCGAAGCGTTCGCAGCCAACGAATTGGTCTGCGCACCGGCCTGACCGAAGCTGAGCAGTACGATAGCCACCGGCCGTAAGAGCGCGTAAACCAGGTTCCGCAGAATGCTCCAGGAGTGAGAGAAAATCGCGCAGTTCATATTTCTTAGGAGTTCCCTTTCTGTCTCTTTTGGTGCAAGACGCCTTGCTGCTGTCGAATCTAGAAAATGACCTTGAGAGCTAACTGGACGTTGAACGGCTCACCGGGGCCTATCCCCGGCAGGCCAAACTGTGACCCACTGGTGAAGGTGATGGGAATTCCGAAGTTTCCATATCCTGGGATCGCAATCAATCCGTTCGCTCCCGTGAACGTCGGGTTCCCAAGATTTATGCGATTGAACAGGTTGAATATCTCGACGCGGAACTGGGTCGAAACGCGCTCGCTGATCGATGTGTCCTTCAGAACGCTGAAGTCCACATCGCCGAAGCCTGGGCCAAACAGCTGGTTTCGGCCCATCGTTCCGAACTCGCCATAGTTGACGGTGAACGCGTTGGGATTAATCCACTGCACCGGCTGGTGGTCTTGGACACTGTGCGAAACGCCCGCATACGGGTTACTTATCACGTCTGGACGGTCGGTATTCTCACCCGTCCCGCTGATATCGCCGTAGGCATCGACCGAAAAGGGTAAGCCTGATCGGAAGCTGAGAAGGCTGCTGATCTTCCATCCGTTGGAGAGGAACCGAGGGCCATGTGTGGTCGAGGGGAAAGCGTATAAGACATAGGCCGTAAAATTGTGCTTGGTGTCAAAGTCACTGTTTCCATACTCCGCCCCCGGATCGAGGCTGTTCTGCGGCAGTGCGGTAAAGCTGCCGTAATCCAGTGTGTGGGCGTAGGTGTACGCAAACTGCGACGTCAGACCATGCCAGGACGAAAGCTTCAGGCTCGACTGCAGGGAGTTGTAGTTTGATGTCCCACTGCTTTCGAGCTGATCAATCACTCCGAACTGCGGAAACTGCGCATAGTAAGGACGTGTTGGGTTGGGCTGGCCCGGGGTCAAGCTGAAATCGCTGCCCAACGCCGCCTGATTGAGATCGCGCAAGAGCAGCAGATGCCGGCCCAAGCTTCCAACATAGCCGACCTGAGCAATTGCCGCTTTGCCCAAGCTCTTCTGAACATTGAGGCTGTAGTTGTAGAGATAAGGCGTCTTGAAATTCTGACTGACGGAAAACAAGTTGAAGTTGGTGTTTGTCGGCCACGGGATCAATGAACCGTCCGTCGGCAGGGTGAAGCCGTTCAGGGTCAGGGTTTGCGAGGAGTTTGTGCCAATCGGATTGCCTTGAACTCCGGCCGGACCTCCGTTGAAGATAAAACTGTTACCGAGGAAAGGCGAGACGTTGACTGTGTCATAGGCGAGTCCAAAGCCACCGCGAACCACGGTGCCCCCGTTGTCGAAGGGCTGCAATGCAAAGCCAACGCGCGGACCAAAATTCTTCCAATCGCTGGGATACAGCGACTTGACGCCGTCGCCGGCCAGAACCAGTCCCCCCGGAGACGTCGGGATAAACGTCGAAAGATCCTTCTGGCCGTCGTGGATGGGGCCGCTATAGTCGTACCGCAGGCCAAGGTTGATGTTGAGTTTGCGGGTAACCTGAAAATTGTCCTGCCCGAACAACGAGAATCCATTCGTGTAAACGGTCCGCGCCGGATTGCCCCTGACGATGCTCGACTGATAGACGAAACCCGCCATGAAATCCGCCAACGCCAGCAGGTTTCCATCCGTAATGTCGGGGCTTGTGGCCCAGGGCCCCTGGGAGCCGTTGAAGTTGAAGGTTCCGCGCTGGCCTTCGTGGTAGAACTCATCCACCCTTGTGCGTCGAAATTCTCCGCCGAAGCGCAACTGATGCCGGCCCACGTTGTAGCTCGCGGAATCGTTCAGATGCCACGTCATATCCTGCCGTCCGGAATATGGGTTCAACCCGATCGGATCGAAAGCTCCGATGGTGATGCTCGGCGCTCCGGCGAGCTGCGGATCGCTAACCCCCGTGTTCAAGCCCAGAGCAATGGGGTTGAAGTTGGTGTCGGCATCGGAGAGCGTCTGATCAAAGAAGTTGAAGCCGAAGAGGAATTGATTCGCCAGCCGCGGCGAAAACGTCGAGTTGTATACCAACGCCCAGTTCTCCACGTGCATAGGAGACGATTCAAAGTAAGGAGAGAGGAAGGAACTGGTGGGCGCGGTCTGGTGACCTTGCGCGACAAAGGCTCGCAGCGACAGGTGGTTGCTTTCGTTGAAAGCATGGTCCAGTTTCAGGATGCCATTATTGCTGTACCCATTCTCTGTGCCGGGATTGAAGTAGTTGTCGGTCTGGGCGGGACCGGTTAGCGCCGTCGCCGGCCATAACGCGGATAGAAGATTCTGGGAGACTGGATTGACGGGAACCGGTGCGTAGTTTCCGTATGCGCCGCCCGCGTTCGCCAAGACAGCCAAGGCCTCCGTCTGGTAATCCTGTGACGGCTCCGTAACCAGGGTCGGATTTCCGATGTCGAAGCTCTGGTGTTCAAAGCTGAAAAAGAAAAACGTCTTGTTCTTGATGATCGGGCCGCCCACGGAGAAGCCGTACTGCTGGTCGCGCAATTTGCTCTTCTGCGGGGTATTTGAGCCATTCGCTGCGAAGACCGGTGAGGCCGCCAGCGCTTCGTTGCGGTTGTAATAGTAAGCGCTGCCGTGCAGGCTATTGGTGCCCGATTTCAGGACCAGGTTGACCGTTCCGCCGGGGTTGCGTCCCGTCTCCGCGCCGCCTTGCGTGACTAGCGAAAATTCGTCCACCGAATCGAGCGGCAGCAATATGCCTGGAATCCCGTACACACCGCCCTGGTTCACAGCGGAGGTGTTATTCCACGCGTCATTGTTGTCCGCGCCTTCAATCTGCCAGTTGGTTTGGGTGGCTTGCGAACCATTGATCGCGCTCAGAAAACCCACGCCATAGCCGGCATAGCCGGGAGTCACGGTGAGCAGTTGTGTGAAATCCCGACCGTTCATCGGAATGGTCTGCACCGTACTCGTCGCCAGGTCCTCCGTTTGAACCGCTGTTGTGGTATCGACCGCCAGGGCGGCGGCAGCGACATCGACCTGGGTGGCCACGGAAGCTACTGCCAACTTCAGCGGCAGGTGGTAAATGCCGCCAGCCCGCACCGTGACTTGCGAAACCCTAAGGGCGTCAAAGCCGGTCCGGGTCACGCTCACGGTGTAACTGCCCAGCGGAAGATCCTGAAACGTGAACTCCCCGGCTGATGTAGTAACCGTCGAGTAGACCTGGTCGGTTCCGTCGTTTTCCGCCATCACTACCGCATCCGCCAGCAGTGCGCCAGACGGGTCCTCGACTACGCCATGAATACCGCCGCGAAATGTCTGCGCCGGCGCGGATGTGGAATCCAGGATTAGAACCACGGCAAAAACAAGAACCAGAATCCGGGTCAATCCAGCTACGCTTCCTGATGACATCTCCGAGTCTCCTCCGGGTGGTGGCGCACCCGGTTGTGCTGCGGGGCTGAACTCCGCTACGCGAACAGCATATCCATAAATGTACAGTATGTCAATCGACATAATTGATATTGTGAGAGAGTCCGCGGGTGTGAGCCTGCACTGGCTGGGGTTCTGACATCACAGGGCTACGTGACATCCATCACTGACAAACTCTAGTAAGTCTGTCAACATAGTTAAAGTTCCGTCCCTCCGGAACATCTCCCCCGCAATCAGCGACCGTCGCAGGAGAACTTATGCCGAACTCTCACGTCCTGGAGCAGCCCCTCGCCGCTCCCACTCGCGAAATCCACACCATCACCATTCTTGGAGGGCAGGGCAAGAACGGGTTGCCCGAACCTCTACGTCAGGTGGACCTCAAAATGGGCGACATCGTCAGCGTCGTCGGGCCCACCGGTTGTGGCAAAACCACCTTGATTAATGACATCGAGTTGTATGCAAATCGCAACACTCCCACCGGTCGCACGGTCCTGATCAATGGCGAGCCCCTTCCGGAGGACTATTTGTGGGATCCATCCGCCAATCCGATCGCGCTAATCTCCCAACATACAAATTTTCTTTCCGATCTCCCCGTCAAGGTATTTCTGGAAACGCACGCGCGCATCCGGGGCGTGGCATCGCCGGTTCGTGCCGTGGAAGAGACGGTGAACTTCGCCAACCAGCTTACGGGCGAGCCGATCATTCTGGAGAACGCCATGACCGAGCTCTCGGGCGGCCAAACCCGGTCGCTCCTGATCGCCGACGCCATCGTCATCGGCAACTCGCCCATCATTCTTCTCGATGAAATCGAAAATGCCGGGATCCATCGCACCCGCGCTCTCGAAATGCTCAAGGGCTACGAAAAGATCTTCATTTTCGTTACCCACGATCCGCGCATTGCTCTGCTATCGGATTACCGCATCGTCATGCGCGACGGCGGCATGCAGAAATTGATCGTCACCCAAGATGAGGAAAAGGGAGTGGCCAATGAGATCCGCAAGCTCGACGACCTCCTCCTGGGACTGCGCCAGCGAATTCGCATTGGCGAAGAACTGAATCTCGACCAACTCCATGAACAGCTTCGCGCCCTGGGATACATGGCCTGAAGGGACCGGAACGGAAAAGAGAGGAAACCTATGAAACTCGTTATCTGTGCGGGACCGCCCACTTGCGGTAAGACGACGGTTTTGCGGCAAGTCACCAAACGCCTTCTGGCGAAACAAATCAAGGTCAGCTTTCTGAAAATCGACGTGCAATACGCCGACGAAGACGAGATCTTTCACAAAGAGTTCTCCATCCCGACCCGCAAGGTTTATTCGGGAGATCTGTGCCCCGATCATTGCACGGTCATGGTGCTGGGGGATGCGCTGAAATGGGCCGAGGAATCGGGCGCAGACCTCTTAATGGTCGAGACCGCTGGTTTGTGTCTGCGATGTTCCCCCTACGTCGACGGACTCCTTGGAATTGTGGTGCTGGAAGCAACCAGCGGCATGAATCTACCGCGCAAGATCGGGCCGATGCTTTCTTTGGCCGACGTGGCCGTGGTGACGAAGATCGATCTGGTCTCGCAGGCGGAGCGCGAAGTTTTCCGCGCCCGTATTCAGGAAGCGGCGCCGGGCACGGCGATCGTCGAATCGAACGCGCTCTATGGTATCGGGATCGAGCCGCTTGTGCGCCGCATCCAACGCGCCGCGGAAGTAGAGCCTCCTCTGTTTCTGCGGGGCAACCCGCCGATCGGCACGTGCACGATCTGTGTCGGGAAAAAGGAAATCGGCTGGCAATCCCACTTTGGCGTCGTACGCGCGCTCGAAAACCAGACCTTCTACCGCGGAGAGTGATCCATGCCAGACCGTATCTATTTCGATCACTCCGCGACCGCTCCCCTCGATCCCCGGGTTGCTTTCGTCATGAACCTGGCGAATGTTGAAACCTTCGGCAATCCCTCCAGCCTGCACTCGGAAGGACGCCAAGCCCGTGAGTTGGTGGACCACGCTCGACATCAGGTGGCGGCGCTTCTCCATGCCACCGCTTCCGAGATTGTCTTCACCGCCAGCGGTACCGAGGCCGACAATCTCGCCTTGCTCGGAGTTTTTCGGCTCGACTCTGAGACCACGCCCGGTCACCTGATCACAAGCGCGATCGAGCATCCGGCGATCCTCGAGACCTGCCGCTTTCTGGAACACAACGGCGTTCAGGTCACTTACCTGCCAGTCGATCAGCACGGACTCGTCGACCCCGACGATCTGGCCCGGGCGTTTCGCCCCGATACTCGGCTGGTGTCGATCATGGCCGCCAACAACGTTGTCGGAACCCTCCAACCGATTGCCGACTTGTCCCGTATCGCCAGGGAGCGCGGGGTCCTGTTCCATACCGACGCGGTGCAATCCGCCGGTAAGGTTCCGCTCGATGTCACCCGCGAGCCCGTGGACATGGTGTCCATCTCGGCTCACAAACTGCATGGTCCGAAAGGAATCGGGGCACTCTATGTTCGTAGCGGAGTTCGGCTGCAACCGCTGATCTTTGGTGGAGGACAGGAGCATGGACTGCGTTCCGCCACGGAGAATGTCGCCGGCCTCGTGGGATTCGGCTCTGCGGCTCAACTCGCCTTGGCCGATATGACCGAAGAGGCGGTGCGGTTGGTGCAGCTGCGCGATCACCTGTTGGCCGGTCTGCAGCAGGCTCTCCCCCAGGCCTATCTGATCGGTCATTCTTTCAAGCGGCTTCCCGGACACGTTTGCCTGGGTTTTGCCGGACAGGAAGGTGAATCGATCCGGCTGCTGCTCAGTCTGGACGAGGCCGGTGTCGCCATTTCCTCAGGCAGCGCGTGCAGTGCCCACAAGGCCTCCGAGCCCTCGTACGTTCTGCTTGCGATGGGTTTCGACCCAATCCGCGCGCGGGGAACGCTGCGCGTTACCCTCGGACGCTTCAACACAAAATCGGAAGTAGACCGCTTCCTCCAGATTCTGCCCCAGGCTGTGAATGCACTGAGACCGGTCGCCAGTTATGGCGGCTTTGCCCGTTAATTTAAGGAGGCTGCAATGCCAGAAACAACCAAAGTGACGCTGCCCGGCTTGGACTGCGGTTTGTGCGGATTCAAGCATTGTGAGGAACTGGAACGGGAGTTAGTTTTGCGCCCAGAGCTTCTGAAACGATGCATCCAAATCTCGGATGATCGCGTCGACGCGACCACTGCCAATGCGAGCACCCTGCCGGGCAAGGACCTTCCGCCGGTTCCCGTGACTCCCGTTGCCGCTGGCCGTCCACGGCCCGCGAAGCTCGCGCCTTTCATCGACACTCTGGGCCGTGATTTTGATTTTTACCTCGAACATTTTCCTGAAGATCCGGGCCCGCGCGAGATCATCATTCCTCACAACCCGATGATTACCCGGGAGCTTCCCGTAAAAAAAGGCGACGTTCTCATTGGGCGGCCCCTGGGTATGTCCTGCGGTTGTCCCATTACCCATTGCGGCGTGGCCATGGAAGTGGATCAACGGACCGGCGTCATCGTCTGGTGTGTTACCGGTCCTCTCGCGCCGCGCGCGCAAGGCTTTAAGGATCTAGGCTACTACATCGCGGAAGGTTACGAAGGGCTGATCACGGAGGCCAAGTCCGAGATCAGGATTGGCTGCCGCTACTACTTTCAGCCTCGGATGTGCATGCTGCAATGGCGGCACTCCGGGCTGGTGAACTTCATCAACCGCACACCGAAAGGGCTGCAGGTTCGACTCGAGGGGCTCTGGATCGGCTAACCAACGGCCCTCCCTAGTCTTCACCTACGGTACGGACTCGTTCGGCAATTTGACGAAATCCACGACTGGGCCGGGCGGAACGTGGGCATGTAGCCCAAACGCCGACGCCAAGCGCGCGCTCGACCGGTTGCACCGCGAACTGATGGAGTCGGGTGGCGGACGTCTAACCCGCCTAGACTGTGGGTGCCCCATTTCTCGCGCCCTTTGCGAGAAGTGGGCCGCTCCAAGGTCTGCAGTCTGGCCGCCCACTTCTCGAAAAACGCGGGAATTGGGAAGGGACGATTCGCGCCGAGTCGAATCCGACGACCCGGGCGTTCAGCGAGTCGCTGGCGTTCGCTCCGTTCGGCGAGCGCTACGCGCTGAAGGGCGCTCCGTATAATGTGGACAGTTTCACGGGCAGTCCCGACCAGTTGGTGAGCGACGAATACGACTTCACGGCCCGGGAAGAACACGGCGGACAGGGCCGCTGGATCAGTCCCGACCCGATGCGAGGCACGGGCAACAAGTACGCCTATGCCGACAACGATCCGCTGAGTAAGATCGATTTGGGCGGCCTGTTGCCGGACTGTCTGGGATGCGCCGAAATGCAGGCGTGGTTTGATTCGGAGATCAATCGGCCCGACCCCCTGGAGGAGTCGGAATCGCACGCGCCGTATGCTTCACAAAGTGAAGGGATGGCCAGCGGCCTGAGTGCCTATGGTTTCGAGCCAGTTGTACAGATGAATCTGGTACAGATAAGAGGCGACGATTTCCTCGCCGAGTTCGTGGGTTTCCGTACACAGAAAAGGGATGTTCAGTCCCGCGAGGATCGCTATCAAAGACTGCAGAATACGGTTGGGGTCAATGTCGGAATGAGCAAATGGAGACTTCACTTGGCTCAGTGCGGCAGAGATTACTAATAGCCGATGAGGGAAGGAGCTCATGAACCGGAGCCGATTGATAAACGCCGGACGATCCACCGTGAAGGAATAAATCAGGTCGGGGAGATCCTTCCGCTCCACGGCGCAGATGTCCTCCAGCCCAGCGATGGTGTAGTCTCCAACACTGAGAGCCTTTTTCTCGACTCCTACGAACCAGCCAGAGAAGCGCGAGAAATCGAAAGGCGTCTGTTCCCGAGTGTCCACCAGTACCACGGCACGCGGCACCCTGAGCTGGGTGCCGCCACGCTCTGCCAAAACCGGGATTGGCGGGGGCAATACTGGCGCTGCGGTCATTTGCCATTCGAGCGGAGAGGCAATCCCGAGTATGTGTCCGCCTTTGGGGTGAGCGCGCAGATGAACGGGCAGGGGGATCTACTTTGGCGGCACGCTGTTTTGATCGCATTCGGTTCGCCTAAGCAGGAATGCTGATACCGGACTGCCAATTCGCCGACCAGAGAAAATGAAGGCTGTAGGGGCGTGGGAGCACTGGCGTTGCATTCTCTCCGGTCCGATTCAAGGGAAGAAAACCGCGAATTGGCGGGCTTTTTCGCGATTCATTTCCAGGAACGCACGCACGATTTCTCTGCACTCCAGACTGCGTGGCGGAGAGGGAGGGATTCGAACCCTCGATACAGGTGTTAGCCCGTATAACGGTTTAGCAAACCGCCGCCTTCAGCCTCTCGGCCACCTCTCCGGCGTTGCGGAATTATAGTTTACCACTGGCGAGGCTCGACTGCGTTATGCTGAAACTGCCCGACATCAGGTTCGGACATACTTTTTCGCATGGCCAACCTTCCCTCCGAGCTATCCCGGTCAGCATCAAACCGCAGACTGATCCTCGCGGGCCAGATTGCCTTCTTACCCACCGGCATTCTGACCACCCTCCTGGGTCCCATGTTGCCCATCCTGATCGCGCGTTGGGCAATGAATGACACCCAGGCCGGCAATCTCTTTCTCGTGCAATTCCTGGCGATGCTGGTCGGTGTGCAACTCTCGGGAGTGCTGCTGGCACGCTGGGGATTTCGTCCTGCATTCCTGTCCGGTCTGCTGTTGATGGCGGGTGGCGTCGCCACGCTCTATATGGGCTCGCTATGGCTGGGGCTCGTCGCGCTGGCGACCTATGGTCTCGGACTGGGGTTGATTATCCCGTCAGATAATCTGCTGATTGCGGAGATAGGGTCCGGTTCGGGCGCGGGTCCGAGTGCGGGCAGTTCGAAGGTTGATTCGGGATCGAGTTCTGGAGCCAGCGCGGTGAGCCTGCTGAATTTTTTCTGGGGCGTGGGCGCCGTGTTTTGTTCCTTGATGGTGGCTTGGAGCGCGGCGCACAAACTATTGCCATTCTTTCTTGGCTCGGTGGCGGCGTTCCTGGTCTTGCTGGCCTTGGCCATGCGCAACCTGCCTTTTCCCGAGGCGGCGAAATCCTCCGATCCCTTGCTCTCCTTTTCCTGGCGCGAACTGGCGAAGAGTCCCGCGCTTTGGCTTTTCGCAGCCGTGTTCTTTCTATACCCGGGAGCGGAGACGGCGGTGGGCGGGTGGATTGGCTCCTATGTTTCGCGGCTGGGAGCGAACGGGGCGGCGATGGCATCGATGATGCCCGCGTTCTTCTGGTCGGCGCTGACGACAGGCCGCGCTGCCGGTACCGCATTCCTGCGTCACTTCTCGGAACGTCGGGTTTTGCGCGCTGGCTTCGCCGCGGGCGCGGCGGGCATCGCTCTCATGCTCGCCGCTCCCACCCTTCCAGGAGTAATTGCGGGAGCGCTGATCACGGGATTGAGTTTCGCAACCCTTTATCCGATCACCGTGGCCCGGCTGTCGCAGCGCTTCGGCGTCGCCGCTCGCAGCATCGGCGCTGTCATGTTCTCCCTGGCAGCGGTGGGCCCGGCCGTGATTCCGTGGATGGTGGGTGTGATTTCCCATGCTTCGGGAAGCCTGCGGGCGGGGTTGTTGCTGCCGCTGGGGGCGACGGTGATTCTGTTTCTGATGCATCTTTTCGAGTGGTGATTTAGCGAACTGCGCGCTTGATCACAAGCGCGATGCCTTGGCGCGCTTCGATGGGGCCAGCTTGAGCGGGGCGGTTGTCGCCAGTTCCACGCGGTTCCTTCCTTTTTGTTTGGCGCGATAAAGAGCCTGGTCGGCGGCCTGAATCACCTGTTCCGGCTGCCGGTACCGGGTATTGGGCTCGGCAACGCCGATGCTGACGGTGACGGATAAATGATCGTGCGAGTGCTGGGGGCCCGCTGCCGTTTTCTTTTTTGCGGACTTTCTGCGATCGGACTCTGCTGCCCTGAGATCCTTCCCAAGCTCGTTTTTTTTCTCCGCTCTTCGCTCCGAGCCCCGCACCTGAAACGTCGATTGTTCAATCCTGTGACGCAGCGCGTCCAGATGCTCCAAGGCTTCTTTGGCCGAAGTGTTGCGAAAGGTGATGGCAAATTCTTCGCCTCCGCAGCGGAATGCCTGGCCGTCGCCGCCCACCTCGGATAGCCGTTTGGCAACCATGCACAGCACCTGATCCCCAACATCGTGTCCGTAGGTGTCGTTGAATTTCTTGAAATGATCGATATCGACAATGGCGATGGCATATTGCTGGTCGAGCGAATGCAGAGACTCGTTGAATGCCCGGCGCCCGCGGATGCCGGTGAGTTCGTCGTGGTAGGCGAGCATGTACGATGTCTCGATCAGCGAAGCGCCCAGAATCAGGGCGGCGGTAGCAACGTAGGCATCCGACATCCTGCCGATCGGGGAGAACTCGAGCCAGAGCAAAACGGCGGCCACCGACCAGACAAATCCCGGCTCGATCGGCTTGCGCGTTTCAAAGAAACGCCGGACAAATACCGCGATAGCGGCCACAAAGCTCAGCAGAATCCAGCGCGGGATCGCGGTTGCGCCGGAATGAAGGGGAGCGGCGGGACTATTTTCGGGGCGGCATAACACGGCGAAGACGACCGATTCGAGGAACAGCAAGCCGAAGCGCGGCGCGATGCCGGCAATGATGAGCCCGCGCTCGCGCATGAATGCGAACACGACGAAGTTCAGCGGAGTCAGCAGTGCCGCGAGCGCGACAGCGGTGCGGCCAGACCCAGTTGAGATCTGGCCATTGGAAAAGAAGTCGACCGCGCGATGGGCGAGCAACAACACCAGCAGGGAAAACAAAACGCGGCTGGAATTGAAGCGCCAGGCGAGAAGCAGTCCAGCGGCGAACACCGCAACGTAGTAAAAAACCAACGAGGGCGCGACCTGCGCCAAGAGTGAGCTGTTGACGAGCGCCGTTGTCAGCGTCAGCATCAGGCCGCCCGGTACCAGCCATGCCTTCCAGGTCCTCCCGCTCATTTCTCCAGAATACGGCAGCCCGGGTGAGGAGCGCGGTTATGTTTCTGGCACCCGCTGCGCCGCTCTTGCGCCGGCGGCGAAGCAGGCGAGTCCGCAGATATCCGCCTCGTTCGATGCGGCGGCGCTCCTAGCGGCCTGGTATCGTACTTCGGCATGATCTTCGCGATCTCGGCCCCGCCTTCGTGAGATCATCCTGTCTCCGTACCGGAAAACAACACAATGGTTGAAAATCGATCCATGGACCGCAAAGCAAGGGGTGAAAGACAGTTCCTGTGCGGTTTACTCTTCGTCGGGCTCTTTCTTTTCCTCGATCGCCATGTCCTTCAATTCACTGGACTCGAAAACATCCCCACACTCCTGACATTCCACATATTCGGCTTCGTCGTCGCGAGAGACGATTTGCACTCGAGGGTGCTTGCACTGTTCAGGGCTGACTTTCTCTGGGGAGGATCGCGACGGCTGGCTAGGCGTCATAAACGTGGTCGACTGTCTAAATCTCGATGGGAAATAGGCTGTGTACCTGAGTTTCCGAATATTTTGCGGCGGTTAGCGCAGGATGTCAAGTACCGGCAGTTGTCGTTCTCATACCACAATAGAAGTGTCCCCGCGTTCTCCACAATAGAAATGTCCCCGGGTCGTGGTTCACGTTGGTCCGGAAACGTGGACCATTTTTCGCTGTTGAAAGCCTAGTCTCCAGGGATGATTCGCGGCTGGAGGAAGATTGCGTCGGAGGGGCGGGGAAGGGGGCGCGGGGGAAGGGGCAGCGCCCCTTCCCTCGACCAGCGCTATAGAAGCCTTCCCCTCGCGGAAGCCCACACGCTGACCGTGATAGTGAATCGCAACCGCTCCAGCTTCGTTTTCCCGCACCAGTTCACGACTCCTGGCCGGCGCCCAGTGCCGGCTCTGCCGTTCCCGTTTCAGCAGCCGGTTGTGATAGCGCACCACCCAGTCCTCACTGACCACGCGTTCTTCCTCCAGCCAGAACACTTCGTCCAGTTGCCGGGCCGTCGGACGGCGGCGGTGCCTTAGCTCTTTCTTGCTCAATCCTGTTCTCCCCACTCGGTTCTTCCTCGTCCAAGGAACTCTAAAACGGGACACTTCTACTGTGGTTTCAGGCGGACACTTCGAATGAGGTTCAACATTCGAAACAAATCGAGCGCACCATCAGCGCTGCTCAAATACTCGGATGCAAGACAACCAATCAAATTACTCACCAGTGCATTCATCACGAATTCTCTGTACCTGGGTCACTTACAAGATATCTGCTTTCTGCGAAGCTGGATCATCGTCAGGAATCATCCAGCTTCGGCGAGTAGTAACACAATCCGCCGGATAGTAACCACGGACAATAAGTCCCAGCACTGCTTTCGGCGGTTCCCGTGAACCGCGGCGCCCTGCTGCCAAAACCGAACATCGTTTACAACATTTTTACAACGATCGCCCGGCTCAGAGACTCTGCCGCGCATGCAACCGGAATGAGCGCCATCCCATGAAACCACTATTCGCCATCTGCCTGCTTCTGGGATGCCCGGGAATCGGCAACGCCCAGGCAGGCTTGCAAGGCAACATAACCCTCGGTGGCAACACCACAATCGCCCTTACCGGGCATTCCGTCGTCCTGACGTGGACCGCTAGTCAGAATGGGTCGAGCTACAACCTCTACTGCGGCAATGCGCATGGAGGCCCATACGCACCACTGGCCTCCGGAATCGTCACTTTAACTTACACAGAAGTCCAATTAAACGGAAAGCAAACGCTCTACTACGTCACCACTGCGGTTAACGGCAACGGCGAGAGCGGATACAGTGACGAAGCCGTAGCCGTGATCCCATAAAGTCTGGAGACCCTAGTGAAACACTATTCAAAGCACTATTTGAAGCACTGTATATTGATCGCCACAGTAAGCCTGTTTCCTGGAATCGCATGGGCGCAGTGCGCCGTTGGCAGTCCGGGCACGAATTGCACTGGCCCCCTGAGCATCCAGCCGCAGGCCGGTAACACCCGCCAATCTGCAATCACGTTCGTTGATCTTGGATTGCCCACTCCGGCCCCGCTCGCCGGGCAATACACTCTGTCCATCGCCGGCGGCATGATTCTGGAATCGGACAATGGCAAGAGTTATCACTCCCTGGTGGGACCCCCCGGAACTCAAGGAGCAAACGGACCAGCAGGTCCTCAAGGAGCTCCAGGTCCATCAGGCCATACCGGAGCCCAGGGTCCACCAGGAGTCCAGGGCCCCCCGGGTACGCCCGGAACATTGGCTGCTCCCGCCGACTATAGCTTTTCCGGATGGGGCTGGTTCAGCGCGAATTCTGGTTGGAGCGAAATCGGATATACCCTCTATCGCAATCAGATCGATATGCTCAGTGCGACCACGGTTCGCCTCGTGCTCACGCTGGGAACCTACGTTCTGCCCGCCGGAAGTTTTGCCGAGGCCGAATACACACCCGACGGAATGAACTGGTTTGCGCTTTCGGGGAGAGTACCGTTGACTACCCCCTTCGGGATCTACTCGACTGCCTGGGAGGGAATGCCCACCGGAGCGAATGGCGATTACGTCGTGCGCCTCGTCACTTTCAATTCGGGCGCCGGCGCTACTCAAGTCAGCCTCTACCAGTTGCACTTGCAGTTCAAGTAAGCCCGCTCCTCTGATTCCGGCTGGCAACCGCCAGCCGGCTGAAAGCTCACCGATCCTACTGAATCTGAATCACGCTTTCCGAACTGCCGGCCTTGATCTCCTCCACCCGCGACACTACATTGCGCGCAAATGCGAACAGCGACTTCGCATGAGCCGAATCCTCACCCTGAAGTACGGCCGGTGCGCCGCCGTCACCAGACTTTCGAATCTCCGGGTCGAGTTCGACACTGCCGAGAAAGGCGATGTCAAACTGTTTCGCTGTCTTCTCCGCGCCGCCCCGCGAAAAAATGTCGATCTCATGTTGACAGTGTGGACACACGAAATAGCTCATATTCTCGACCATGCCCACGATGTCCACCTTCATCTGACGGAACATCTCGATCGCTTTGCGTGCATCCTGTAGCGCAACATCCGATGGCGTCGAGACCACAATCGCCCCGGTCAACGGCACCGTCTGAATCAGCGAAAGCGCCACGTCTCCCGTCCCCGGAGGTAGATCAATCACCAGATAGTCAAGCTGTCCCCACTGCACCGAGCCCAGAAATTGCTTGATGATCGAATGCAGCATGGGACCGCGCCAGATCAACGGCTTGTCTCCCGGATTCAGAAACCCGACCGAAATCACCTTGAGCCCATGTGAGTTGATAGGCGCGATCTGCCCCTCGTCAATCACTTTTGGTTGCTCGCTGGTGCCAAGCATCAGTGGGACGTTCGGCCCGTACACGTCGGCGTCGAGCAACCCCACTTTGTACCCCATTTTCGTCAGCGCGATGGCAAGATTCACCGACAGCGTCGTCTTTCCGACCCCGCCCTTGCCGGAACCGACGGCGATGATGGCTTTGACACCAGGTAGAGGTTGCGGGCTGGGCTGCTGCTGCCCCGGATGGTGCGAGTGTGCGCTCATTCATTGATTATACGGGAGGAGTAACAAGCCATCAGCCGCCCGCCATGAGCATTAGCTCGCCGGTGCCAGAACTCGGAATACACTCCTGTGTTGTCTGGAACTGAGGACGCTTAGATCTGAGAGTTGACCGTTGACAGCAATCCTTAGCTGACAGCAATCCTTAGTAGTGTCCTTCTCCCAACTGCACCTTGCCGCGGAACATACGGTAGACAAAAACAAAATACCCCACCGCGAGCATTGCGCTCAGCGTCCACCAGACCAGGCCAACGCTCAGTCCATGAATGCTGGCCGCGGTATTGTAGATGGTGAGATCGTATTGGTGGTCGCGAGCAGGCAGCACAACTGGATAGAGCGCAAACGCCGCGCCCACCAGCATAAAGGCCAAATAAAGGCTCGATGCGATGAACGCCAGTTTCTCTTTTCCCTTCGGGTTCGCCCACAGCATCATAGCCAGGCTCAGGATCACAACGATCGGAATCAGCAACCCGATCGGGTGCCTCTCGTAGTTCCCCATGATTTCAGGCCGAATAAAATAAGTCGCAACCATGGAAATACAGGTCAGAAAAAACTGCAAGGGCCAGCACAGCAACGCGAAACCCCGCGCCCGGCGGCCGAGGTCCGCGTCCGTTTTCAGCGCCACATAATAAGATCCGTGCGCCGTCAGCGTCACCAGCGCCATCACTCCGGTCAGCACCGTGTACCAATCCAGAATGCCCGTCTGCGGCCCCAGTTTGAAATTGGTCCACAGCGGTTCAAAGAAATACCCCGTTACATCCAGCGGAACTCCGCGCACCACATTGCCTAACGCCGCGCCAAAAAACACCGCCAACAGAATGCTCGACACGCTGAACACCACGTCGAAGAAGTCCTGCCAGATCGGGGTTTCAATGTGGGCGCGAAACTCAATGCCGATGCCGCGCAGTATCAACAACCACAGCACAATCGTCAGCGGCAGGTAGAATCCGCTGAAGCTCGACGCGTAAAGTTGTGGGAAGGCGAAATAGAGTATCCCCCCAGCCGCGAGCAACCATACTTCGTTGCCATCCCACACAGGTCCTATGGCCCGCAGGACGCGCCGCCGCTCTTCGTTCGTCTTGGCCGCAATCAGATAAATCGCCCCCGCGCCCAGGTCGAAGCCGTCCAGCACAACGTAGGTCGCCACCATCGCCGCCACAATCCAGAACCAGAGGCTCACCATATTTACTTCACCTCCGGATGTAGATTTGACGCGAATCCGGTCCCCGCCAGAGGACCGTTCTCAATTTCGCGCCGGATCAGGAAAAGACCCAGAATACCCAGCACCATGTATATCCCCATGAATCCCAACAGCGTGAACATACCGTTACCCGCCGATACCATCGTGGAGTAGCCCGCTTCCGTCCGCATCAACCCATAGACCAACCAGGGCTGCCGGCCAAGTTCGGCGGTCATCCATCCGGCTGTATTCGCAATGTAAGGAAATGGCGCTGCCAGCATCAATATCCAAAGCATCCACCGCGCATTAAAAAGTTTGCCTCGCCACAGTAGAAATAATGACACCACCATTACCGCCACAAAGAACGTCCCCAAGCCAACCATGATGTGATAACTGTAATAAAGCAGTGGAATGTTATCCGGCCAGTCTTGTCTCGGGAAAGCGTCGAGGCCGCGGACGTTGGCATTCCAGCGCTTATAAGTCAGCATGCTCAACATCCCCGGAACTTCGATCGGGTTGTCGATCTTACCTTCCTTTTCGTCAGGCTGACCCACAATGACCAGCGGAGCCCCCGTCTGGCCTTGAAATAGGCCCTCCATTGCCGCCAGCGTCACCGGTTGCTGGTCGCTGACCATTTTCCCTTGCCGATCTCCGGTCGGAAAAATCTGCAACACGCTGAACACGCAACCAACAATCACGCCCGCCTTGACAAAGATGCGGCCGTGCGTCGTCCACTTGCCCGAGAGCAGATAGAACGCGCCCACCGCGGTCATGATAAACGCGCCCGTGATCGCCGCTCCGCTCATGTTGTGCGCATATTGCCATCCCGCCCATGGATTCAGCACGAAATCCCAGAAGCCCGACAGCTGCAGACTTCCGTCCGAAGCCGTGAAATAGCCGACCGGATGCTGCATGAAGGCGTCCGTGGCGATGATGAAATAACCCGACAGCCACGACCCCACAAACACCGCGACGGCTGATAGCCAGTGCGCTCTCGCGCTCAGCCGTTTCTCTCCGTACAGAAACAATCCCAGAAACGCCGATTCCAGAAAGAAGGCAAACATCCCCTCCATGCCCAGCGTCTGCCCGATCACTCCACCCGCGAAGCGCGAAAAATGAGACCAGTTCGTGCCAAACTGGAATTCCATCGGAATCCCAGTCACCACTCCCAGAACAAAATTGATCCCGAAAATCCGTCCCCAAAAACGCGCCGCTTCGTGATACACGGGATCATTGCGCCGCAATCCGATTGTCTTTAGCACCACGATCAGCAGCGCCAGGCCCATGGTCAGTTGCGGAAACAGATAATGAAACGTCGCCGTAAAAGCGAAATGCAGTCGATGAACAAAAAGTGCGCTATCCATAAATCAGGTCTCAGTGATAAACACTCCAGCTTAGCACCAACTCAGCCTAAGTTGTCACTTGTTCCGCGCAGCAGCGTCTAACTCCGAACTTCGTTCCTCCGCACCGACTCCTTACGTCGTATCTCCCGACGGTGTGCCGCATCCTCATAACGGCGCCTTTCATCCTCCGTCTCGGGAACAACCGGTGGAACCGGAACCTTATTTCCGGTGGCGTCAATCGCCACAAAAGTCAGATAGGCGGAACTCACGTGCCGGTTCTCCTGCGAACGATAATCCTCCACCCACACCTTCACCCCCACCTCCATCGAAGTGTGGTACACCCGATTCACCGACGAGCGCAGGACCACAAAATCTCCCACCCGAACCGGCACCAGAAAATCCATATGATCAATCGACGCGGTCACTACATAAGTGCGCGAGTGCCGGTGTGCGGCCATCGCCCCGGCAAGGTCGATCCAGTGCATCAACCGCCCGCCCAGCAGTGCATTCAGTGGGTTGGCATCATTCGGCAGAACGATCTCCACCATTTCAGAGATCGATTCGCGTACCGGCCTGGGACAAAGAGACTGGGCTTTATCATTATTCATAGAATCTCAGTCACCAACTACACTGTGTCGCGCTCGATAAGCCCGCAGATAAGCGTCAGCAAGTCGCATCACGCGCGGATCGCCATGGGACTCGATCCAACCCTCGCGCACCAGATCGAAAGTCAATTTTCCATGCTCAATCGGAGCATGCGCCAATTCGCAGGTAAAACAGATCGTCACCTGCTCCCGGCCCGCGCGCGCCACCGAAAAACGAACCGCATCCCAGTCCCGCTCCCGCGGCAGATGCGGACAGGCCGTCGCATAACCAAGATTGCAGAATTCTCGTACACAATCATCCGATGCCCTCAGCTCCTGCCCCGACGCTTGACAATTCCCCTTCCATCCCGCGCCCAGTGGCAGGCGCGAAGGATGCAGCCGAGAACCATCATTCACAATCTCAAGCGGCACAAAAAATGGGCAGGCCAATTTCGTCTCTCGGAAAAGCCATTGTAACGCGCCCCGTGATATGAATGGTAAGCAGTCTGAGAACTGAGAACCGGGAACTGAGAACTTTTTATGGATCGCATTGCCCTGTTAAGCGAAATTCTTACCGCGAATCCCGAAGATTCTTTCGCCCGCTATGGACTCGCGCTGGAGTATTCAAAAGCCGGCCAAACCGACCAGGCGTTGCAGGAATTTACCACGCTGATCGCAAAAAATCCCGACTACACTCCCGCCTACTTCATGGCCGCACAGACGCTAGCCACCGCCAGCCGTCCCGATGAGGCCAAGCGCTGGCTGGTGGATGGCATCTCCAGCGCCCGCCGCACCGGCAACACGCACGCGCAATCGGAGATGACCTCCATGCTGGAAGAACTGGGATAATCGATTGCAGAGGTATGAGGTCAGATTGCTGAAGTAAAACAACGCCGGAGCCTTCACCCTTGCAATCTGACCTCGAACCTCGGACCTCAGTGCTAAACTCTTTTGTTCCGCCGAGGTGATTGATGCGCCGCCTTACTTTTTTTGTCGTCCTTCTTTTTTCTCTTCCCGCCTTCTCGCAGGCCAGGCATCCCTTCACCTTTGAAGACATGATGAAGCTGAAGCGCGTCGGCGAGCCCGTTCCTTCGCCCGATGGCCAGTGGGTGCTTTTCAGCGCCGTCGACGTGGACCTGGCCGCCAACAATAAGACGCCCCACATCTGGATCGTCCCCCTGAACGCCGACTCCAACGAAACGGGGGTGCCCCACCCTTCCCCGGAGCGGAGGGTGGGCTCCGAACGCATCCTCATCCCCGATCAGGACGGAGACCGTCCACGCTGGGCTCCCGATGGCAAGCGCTTTGCCTTCCTCTCGACCAAAGAAGGCGGCTCGCAAATCTGGATTGCCGATTTTGATGGGGCTGCGGGCGCTGTTACTGACGTGCATATGCTGACTTCGATTGCTACGGAAGCTGGAGGCGAACTCTGGTCTCCGGATGGCAAGAACATTCTTTTCACTTCCGATGTGTATCCCGAATGCGCGGATCAAGCGTGTAATGCCCAAAGAGTGAAGGAAGCGGAAAACTCGAAAGTCAAAGCAATCATCTTTGATCGGTTGCTCTATCGACACTGGAGCGCTTATAAGCGCGGGTTGCGCACGCACATTTTCGTGATACCAGTTCCCCCTCTCCCAAAAAGCGCGGGCGCTCAGCTTCTGCCACCCCGCGACCTCACGCCCGGCGACTTCGACGCGCCCGTCTTCTCGCTGGGCGGACAGGACGACTACGCCTTCTCTCCCGACGGGCAGGAGATTTGCTACACCTCGAACCACGACAAGGTCGAAGCCACGTCCACCAACAACGATCTCTGGATCGTTCCGGTGACTGGCGGACCAGCCAAGAACATCACCGCCGAC
>PLBE01000249.1:242-16753 GCA_003134435.1 Acidobacteriaceae bacterium | reverse complement strand
AGGAGGTTCAATATTCCATCTGGTGCGATGACAAATTTGTTAATTGTCGCCGCTTCCGGAATCGGCTTTAGCAGCCAAGCGTAGAGCTGCTTCGCACCGTCGATCCCCGCGCCTTTTGCCCGAACTTCGTCGACAAATTGCTGCGTCAGTCTCTGGATTTCCGTGCGTCCAACCGGGAGCACCCACAGGTATGCACCTTTGCGCGATATCGAGAGGCAGAACGAATTCGGATCATCGAGAACATATTCCAGGAACACCTCGTTTGGGTTCAGATCATCTTCCACTTTCGTCAATGACGCGGGTTGTACTGGGAAACGTTGATTCGCAGCTTCCCCTCCGGTCCAAGCCAGTCCTAGGCGCCGCTCGTATTCAACGAGTTTATCGAGCAGCTGTTCGCGTTCGATGACACTGTTGGCTTGCAGCAGCCGAGTTTGGAGAGCGGAAACGTCGTTTTCCAGCCCCAGAGTCTGTTCTGATTCCGCGGTCGGGAGTGCTTTCTTATCTTCGAGAACCGAAGCCAGAGTTCGACCACGGACGCGTTCCAGAACTCTAAAGGCGCCCGGCAAATCTCCGCTCTGATTGAGTAGTTCGAAATGCTGCAGATAAGTCTGACTCATGGACGCGGCGACAGAGCTGTTCCAATATGGCTCATTCACGCTGATCAGCATTCCTTCGATCACATCCTCCGCTTGTTCGTAGAGGTTGTTTGCTTCAGCGATGCGTCCACGTCGCGCTTTTAAGTCTGCGAGGATCGTCAGATTGCGAGGCACATAATAACGATCGCCGACCCGCTGGCTTGCAGCAAGCCCCTGTGTGGCGCGTGCGTCGGCAGTGGCAAGATCTCCAGCATCGCGATAAAGCTTTGCCAGTTCGAACATCGCGTCAGCTTCCATTCGGAAGAACTGCACCTGCGTTGCGAATTGACCGGCTCCTTCCAAGTAGGCGATAGCCTGGGTTCTATCTCCCATCTGTGCCATCAGCCTTCCTAGGAGGATCATCAGCTGTGCCTCGTGCCCTCTCTTCCGCTGTGATTGGGCTTTCGTGAGTGCGTCGTCCAGAACCCGCTTTGCCTCATCTGTTCTTCCTGATGCGACCAGAGCCTGGGCTTTTCCTTCATACGCCATGAAGGGAAGCCCGGAATCCTTCTCCGAATCTGCGAGCTTGATGGCTCTCTCAAAGAACCTCATGGCCTCTGCGTGACGATTGACTTCTTCGAACCCAGTTCCCAGTAGTTCCAGGAATCTGATCTGCCCACCGGTGTCGCCGCTAGCCATCGTCGAGAGCAGCGCGCCGCCGAGGAGCCTTGCTGCTTGTCCAGGGTTTCCCTCTAAGAACGCAATGAGTCCCAACTCGCCGGCGGCCCTGGTCATGGCGCGGTCGTCTCCCAAATTCTTTGCAATTCCCTGAGCTTCGAGCCAATCTCGTTTTGCAGCGCGATGGTCGATTTCGATTTCGGTGTAGCCCTTTGCAATCAGGCACCACAGGCGCAGTTTGGGGTCGCCGCGCACTATCGGATTCTGCAGTTGTTCGTCGAGAAAACGCGACAGCTCTACAAAGGACATCGTTTCGGCTTCTGATCTGAGGCGCCCAACCTTTGCGTAAAGTTCATTCCGCGCATCGCCCCTGTCCGCGAATAAACTTTCCGCTCTTGCAAATAACAGGGCTGCCTTGGGTCCGTTATTTAGCCAATACAGGCGATCGGCTTCGACCAGGAGCAAGACTGGGTCTGTAGATTGTTGAGGATCATCCAAACGGATCGGGAGTGCTCCATGACGATCGTCGAGAGCCTGATTGTGGCGGTGCCGCACGTAGGCATAAGACAGGAATAGAAGGGCGAGCGTCAGAACGAACGCGGTCGCCAGTCCCGCCATTTGCCAACGAAATCTGCCCGAGCGAAACACACGTCTGCGGTTCCACCGCACGAACTTGAATAAAGAGCGACGAGGTGGCGGCCTCCGAGATTTCTTGCACTTCTGGTTGACCCGGTTGCCGGGGCCGGCAGATCAGGCTATGGCCGGGGGCAACTGAGTCCAATGTTTTGTTTATAGAACCCGGCTAGCGGCACTTTAGTTGCGGAGAAATCCTTGCGGCGCAGTAAAAAAGTTGGTCGGCCAAAGCTAGTTTTCCTGTCACACACTCCGGTTTCGGCTCCATATATAGGTATAGGAGGCAATCTGGAAGCGGTGCTGTGGGCGTCTGGGCGGGCGTGGACCGCCGACAACCTCAATTCCAGAACACGCTTGTATGAGTGCAGCCGACAGTTTCCGCAAGCGTCGTACTTTCTGCTGGAGCAAGGAAGCAAGAGGATTGGTTAGAGACTACAAGGCGCGAATCGGTAGCGGCCTCGGGCATAACGAAGCCGACTGGCGAACGCTGCTCATACAGCTGACTGAGATCTCTGGGAACCCGCGGGATGCTTGCTTGCGGTTCGTGCGCCAGTTCGGTATAGCTCGCAAACGCAGCTATCGTGAATGGACAAAACGGGAGCAACAGCGGCTTCTCGACCTGATTACTGCGCTCCCGGTGGAGGAGGCTGCAAGAATCCTGAACCGGCCTCCAGGCTCTGTTCGTTCCATGCTGCACCGCCTCGGCATCGGCGGGAGAACAGGCCGTGAATGGTTTACAAAATATTCATTGTCTCGCGCACTTCACACTCGTCCCGACGAAATACAGAAATGGATCGCGCTCGGTTGGCTTAGGTCGCGAGCCTTGACCACTGACGGCGTACAGGCGCATGTCATCTACCCCGATGACTTCTGTGAGTTTGTAAAACAGCATGGGCGTTCCGTGGTGGGTCGCCGCCTCACCTATGACACGCTTTGGTTTGTGCAGAATTATGTATTTCCGCCAAGCCACGCGGAACTTCTATCGGTTCGAGGAACGTACAACAAACAATCAGCAAAAGCGGAAATTAATCCGAGGAGGGCAGGAGAATCGCTCGACAGTTCTGAGGAACGTGGCGAGTTGGAAGCATAGACCCTGCGGCCGAGAGCCACTGATTCAGAATCCGCTGCTTGAAGAAGGCCGGAAAGATGGCCTTTTTATTTTTGGTTACCAGGCTTGGAGTGACTATTACTCACTCTGAGAGCAGTTTGACGGGGGATTTTCGAACGATCTGTGTGCCAAATGGTGGGCCTGAGATGCTGCGGTGCTTCAGGGTCACATCCAACCGCGTGGTTTGCCAATCCACGTCCGTCACAGAGAATGGTGAGATCAAAACTTCCGGCTGCTCAGCAACGCTCCGCTGGTGCTACGCGCTGCTTACCGACTTAGGGTCTGACCACCATGTACCTCAAAGCGTGTTTCTCCGTGGGCGACAATCAAGTCAGGAGGCACGTTTGGGTCTGGCTGGGAGGTCCAGTCCGGCGCGTCGAAGTAACGGCCAAGAAGAGCGAGTCTGCGCTTCGTCAGATCGACCTTTGCCGTGCCAGAATACGTCAGTACATACCTGACGTCAGCACCACTTGAAGCGCGAAGAAATATGCGTAGTTCCTTGTCTTGGCGTTCAGTCAGTCGAATTGAATTCGGCCTGTACTTTAGCTCGTAACTGGGGTCGGCAGATGTGACGTCGGCTCGAATTTGGAGTGGTACACCGAGATCGCGCGAAACAGACTCGGCCGCGACTTGCCAGGGTGACTGTCCGACAGTTCGGTTTTGCGAGGCGCTGACTTCGATCTGCAATTCTCCGTCGGGTTGCAAGCCTATTGAATGCACAATTATCTCGCTGACTCCGACAGGAAAAAGCAACGACGTTAACGAAGCCTGAGTCGTCTCCTGGGCCTTCGCTATCGTGGCGGTCGTAGACGGGGACATCCCCTTGGATTGGGTTTGCTGCACAACGCTCCCGCCCAAATAGTCCTTGCCTTCGACTAGACCTGCGTTTTCGTTTCTGGCCAACTGGAGTTGCTGAAGTTCAAGTCGAACTGGACGTCCGATCAAACGAGTGAGTTCGCTCTGGAGTGCCTGTACCTCCTTCGGTTCTATGAACCGAGAGGTTTGCACAATGGCAGCAACTGCGATGTGACCCTTCGCAATTTGTAGTTTTACGCTGTCCAACTGGCGGTCCTCAGAGCTGGAAAGTCGTTTTCTCAACAGATTTGAAATCTCGGCTCGGAGATGCACCTCCTGAGCTGCGCTCCTTAGCGTCCTCATTAGGGGGACTGACAACCCCAGTAGTAATAGAACAGCAATCGCAATTCGGTAGCGGGCAATGAAGTGCTGGCGGTCGGCAACTGCGCTTTGGGGCCGGACTCCGACGAGGAGAAAGACCAATCCGGCGCTCAGAACAATCGCGGCAAAGTTGGTGAGGAACAGCATGAGAGCGCCACTCGCAATGGGCCACTGTACGGTGCCGATGCCGTACCCGACCGTAGCCAACGGAGGGATAAGGGCGGTGGCGATCGCGACTCCCGGCAGAATGGTCATGGCAGTCTTGCGGGAAGTCAGGGCAAGAGTACCCGCGATCCCTGAGAATAAGGCGATCAGCAAGTCCATGAGGTTGGGGTTCGTGCGTGCCATGATCTCGGGCGTAACCTCCCGGAGGGGAGAGAGCCTGGTGGCAAGGGCCGTGATGACAATCGCTTCGACCACGCTCAGGGCTACGTTCCGTGCCGCCTTCTTGCCGATGTCCCAGTCAGCGGCGGTCAGCGCGAGCCCGCAAGCAAGAATAGGACCCATAAGCGGCGAAATCAGCATCGCTCCGATGACTACGGCAGGGCTGTTCAGAAGCAAACCGAGAAGCGCGATCAGCGAGGAGAGGACCAGCATCGCGAAGTACAGGACGTCGAACCGTCTGCTCTCGTCAGCTTCTTGATGAATCTCCACAGCCGGGCGAAACAGTTCACGTAAGCGAGATGTGCGCCAGATCACCACCGCTTCAGGGCTCCTCGCTTTTGTCGCGTCTTAGTGTGATAACGACCATTATTGTCCGGCGACCGTAGACTTTTGCGGAGCGGCGCTTGGTTTGGCAGAATGAAGGTCGGCTTCATCGATTATCTTGGACGCCGTGTTTGCCGATATCCAGCCGTCCTGCATTGCTTGTTCGATCGCGCTCTTTTCCGCGGTGTTCAGGCGTGTGCGCGCGACCTGCAACTCCTCGGCAAGACGGTCCTGGTTCTCGCCGAGAATGGAATCAACTGCCGCGTTCACATTTTCCAGTCTCCCGTCAAGTTCATGGCGTAGTTGCTCGTAGACCGGTCCGGAGATTGATTGGCTGTTTGACATGCTCTCCAGTTCGGAAAGGGCGGCTGCGATTGCGCGCCGCCGAACGCGGGCGCGGGAATAATCGTCATCATCGTTCTGTCCAATTCCAAGCCACCGAATCAGCGGTTTCATGGTAATGCCCTGGACCACAATCGTGAATGCAACCACTCCGAAAGTCATGGTCAGCAACTGGTCTCGATAAGGGAAGTGCTTTCCGATGCTCAAAACGAGCGCCAGAGAAAGAGCTCCCCGCATGCCTCCCCATACCATGACATGTTGCCAACGAAAAGGGATTCTAGTCGAGAACAGGCCGCTGAAAGGAACAATCCCGTACACGGTGAGCACTCGCCCTGCGAGAACCGCCGCAATCGTAAACAAGGTAGCGCGCCACATGTGAAACAAATCACCCAGACGCACTTGAAGTCCAATGATCAGAAATAGAATCGAGTTGATGAGAAATGACGCATACTCCCAGAACGACCACAAGGCAATGCGCGTGCGCGAACTCATCCCAGTACGCACGCCGAAATTGCCAATCATCAGACCTGCAGCCACCGTGGCAATGACCCCCGACAAATGCAGAGACTGCGCGAGAAGGTAGGAACCGTACGCCAGGATGGTGGTAAGCGTAATCTCAATCTCCGGGTCTTCGATTTTCTGTGTAAGCTTGCTGAAGATGTAACCTAAGACCGCCCCCACGGCGGCGCCACCGGCAACCTCGACGACAAAGTCACGAATACCAGTCGCAATGGCGAAGTGAGAACTGGCAACAGCTCCAAAGAGAATTCCATACAGCACGACGGCTGTTCCATCGTTAAACAGACTCTCTCCTTCGACAATGATTGTGAGTCTCTTGTCAACGGCCATGTCCTTGAAAATAGCGAGTATCGAGATGGGGTCCGTTGCAGCCACAATCGCGCCAAAAACCAATGCAATGAGAAGGGGGATTCCAAGCGCCCAATGGAGCGCAAAACCGGAGATCAGAGTTGCTGCCAACACCCCCACAGTTGCAAGTAAAGAAATCGGAACAAGATTTTCGCGTAGGTGCCGAAACTGAATCTTCAGGCTGCCCTCAAACAAGAGGGCAGGGAGAAAAATAACTAAGCTCACATCCGGGGTTAACCAGTCGGGGGGATGAGCGAAGAGGTTTTGCAATATGGGCAGATGAAACGATCCGAGAAGCAGCCCTCCCAGAACCAGTGCCACGGTGTAAGGAATGCGAAGGCGCGCAGCAATCACGGCAATGATCGAAGCCGCTATCAGAAGCCAGACCAGAAACTCAATCGTCGAACTGGGCGTCATTCGTTAGCTCCCACGCAATCATTCTCCTTGGCTGAGGCTAGGGGAAGGTTGCTTTTAGGCAATCCATGACCGCAGACCGAGACTTATTCCTCTAATGGAGGTCCGCCCGTTTTAACAGCACGGGACAGGGGGCCTGAGAAACCATATTGTAGGCTGTTGGCCCAAGCAACTGAGCAGCGGTTCGCGGATAGCGGGCGCCGCCGCACACTCAGCACAATTGGGATGCCGGGGAAAATCCGTGGCATAGATGATGCGCCGCGGATTGGTCTCTGTTTCTAGCACCGATGTTTCTGGCCCGACCATCACAATTGGAGACCTCGCACACCGCAGAATCTCCTCGGGGTCGAGCCAAGCCGCAACTTTTCTAAGCCGCGTCGGCCGTGAGTGCCGATAACAATCAGAGCGATTTCTTGCTTTTCCACCATTACCGAGATCATCGGCCGAACATTTCCGTGATCGATGAGCACTTCATGCGGCAGTCCTCGAAGGATCGACTTCGCTCGCAATCGCCGCATCTGTCGCTCGAAGTGTCCGCTCATGTTTTCCAACGCCGAGTCTCGCCCGCCGACTGGAATTCAATCAAACGCGTCAGCACAAATCACGTCCGAGAGACACAGGCTTCGCGCCAAGATGTCCTGCCGTGGCTATGGCATAGGGCGGTGCGCTTGTAGAAGATGGCGAAGAATCGGTCGCAAAAGAGAATTGGCCTGTACCTTGGGCCTGCAAGGAGCGCACAGACCCAGGGTTCCAAACCACTTCGCAAAAGTGTGCAAAGTTGAACAGACCTCACGCGCCCCGACGATTTATCAATCATGGGTTGGGAATCCAACGTGTAAACCGTACGTCTAATGTCGGCCACTCGGAGACGCAAAATGGAATCCCGACTGAAGGCCGTCTCTGCGGGGATGCCTTGTCGAGGAGAAATTATGAAAATCCTGATGCGCAGTGACGATTCTATTCCGACCAGCTTACCGCTCTGGATCACAGAAAATCATGTTTCTCGAAATCGAAACTTGGACGCAACGCCGTTCAGCAACCTATAAGGAGACTTCCAATGAGTACAGCAATTAAAGAACCGAAACCAAAGCAGGCATCCCCTCGGGACTATGAAGGCCACTGGAAAGCCGACGGCTCTCCTCACGCCCACGCGCCGAAATGGGCAAAATATCGCACCGAGATGACGAGCGAGTTTCCGCTGCCCTATCGCGGCGGGAAGAACGATGTTTTGGTCGAGCATATCGGCAAGTTCGTCAAGAAGCTGGACCTGCTTCGTCCGGAAAAGGACGGCCCCGCATATCTCGGTGACAAACCCGCACTCACCTGGACTTATCCGGAGGTGAAGGACGTCAAGATCGGCCAGAAGATGGGCGATTTGGACGGTGTCCTTGATGAAATCGTAAAGATGTTCAACGGATTGGGTAACTGGGGCAGCCCGCTGACGATGTGCAACGTCCTGCCACAGGGCAACACGGCAGCTATCCTGGCGTCGATGATGGCGCAGGTGTTCGCAGCCAGCCTTATAGAGGGTGAGTATTCCTGGAACGTGCAACGGGCGGAGCTTGAGACCGCCGGAATGTTAGGCAACCTCGTTGGATGGGACCCATTGAAGGTTGGGGGCGTCTTCACGTGGGGCGGCAGCGGCTGCTGGACCTACGGCGTCAAATACGGCATCACGCGCGTCCTGCCGAACTCGCGCAACACGGGCGTGCGGACCGATGCCAAGCTGATCTGCTCGGAGCAAGCCCATTATTGTCAGCAAAACTGTTCCGATTGGACGGGCATGGGTATGGACAACGTGATCCGTGTCAAAACTGACGTAAAGACCAACGGAATGGACCTGGTTCATCTGGAGGAGATTCTGAAGGATCTGACGGCCAGGAAAATTCCGGTTGCAACCGTGGTCTGCACCATGGGCACCACCGACTCAAGCGCATTCGATCCGATTGGTAAAGTGCGCAAACTGATGGATCGCTACCCGAACCCGCCGGGCTACGGCAAGACAGTTCTGTACGCAGACGCGGTGGTCGGTTGGTCGTGGATCTATTTTAGGGACTATGACTTCGCGGGTAATCCACTCGGCTTCTCCGAAAGTGTACTACCCATCCTTAAGCAGAACGGACAGGCCATGAAGGAGATCGAAGTGGCCGACTGCATCGGCATTGATTTCCACAAGGTTGGCTTTGCACCGTACGTCAGCAGCTGCTTCCTGTACAAGGATGCTGCCGAATTTGAATCGCTCCATCGCCGCGGATCGGATTCCTACCTTCAGGTTCGCACTCCTTACAACCCGATGTACTACACGCTCGAAGTCTCGCGGACCGCGGGCGGTGCGCTCGAAGGTTGGGCGACGCTGAAATATTTCGGGATCGAGGGCATGCAGGCAATTCTGGGCGGAATTATGGAGACAAAGCATTATCTCCGTGATCTTATCGACGCGGAGCCTGACATGGTGTGCGTCAATCCCGACGACACCGGCTTGATTACGCTCTATCGGGTTTACCCCAAGGGCACCAATGCCAAGGTACAGTTTCAAAAGGAACTGAGCGACCCGGCAGGTCGTGCCGATCTCATCGAGAACAACCATCTGACGGAAGCAATCGGCAACAAGCTGTTCGAATGGATCCGTGACGGCAAAAAGGTCGACGGCAAATTTACGCCGTGGATGAGCTTCAGCACTGGGTTCCGCGTTGCCGAATACAACCGGGACGAGAAGGATCCAGAAGAGGTTGTCTTCGCGCTCAAGTCCTTCCCGATGAATGTCTTCGTGACCCCGGAGAGCATGAAACACGTGCTTCGCTGCGTGCAGGAGGCACGCGACGAAGTGCTTAAAGGCGCAGGAGAAGTGTCACCAAAGAGAGACGGCTTGAAGGGACACCGGCTGGTCGATGCGCGAAAGACGGCTTGAAGGGTCACCGGCTGGTCGGTGGGCGCTGAAGTGCTGAGGGGCGCATAAGCTTCGGCTGCTTCGTCGGGACGGTTGGCCTCTCGCCAGCCGTCCCCCTTCTAGCACCCTGTCGGCGGAGCAAACATCACTGTTATCACCAACGTTATGGTCCTGATTAATTCCTCGAATCTGGCGATCAGGTCCACAGGGTCGCCCTACCACAGTTAAGAACACACTGCGATCAGCCACTAGGATGAGGTGACTATGTCAACGCTCGCTTCCTCTCAACCCGCTCCAACTGCCAAACCGCCTGCCACTCAAGATCCATCAACTGCACACGGGGGCAAGCCAAGCAGAGCAAAAAAGACTGTCGTAATAAGCATGATGGCGTTTGCCGTGATGAACTTCATGACGGTTGTGAGTTTGCGCGGCCTGCCCGCGCAAGCCGAGTACGGCCTTGTTTCCATTTTTTATTATATTTTTGCCGCAGTAGTGTTCCTCATTCCCACCGCCTTGGTGGCGGCGGAACTGGCCTCCACTTTTCCCAAACAGGGCGGCGTGTTTCGCTGGGTCGGAGAGGCCTTCGGACCGCGTTGGGGCTTTGCCGCCGTTTATTGGCAATGGCAGGCCTGGGTCTTGTGGCTTCCAGCCGTACTGGTATTTGGCGCCGCGGCGGTGGCCTTCATCCTGTGGCCGCAGAGTTTCGACGCTGCGCTGGCCAAAAACAAACTCTATTCCATGGTCGTATTGCTGATAGTCTTCTGGTCAGTCACCGTCTTCACGTTTCGCGGCATCCAAGCCTCGGTCAAGCTAAGCACATTTAGCGGCATATTTGGCACGATCATTCCCGGAGCAATTCTGATCATTTTGGGGGTGGTCTATGTGGCGATGGGCAAACCCATCCAGATGTCTTTGCACACTGGGTTCCTTCCGGACTTTGGGAATTGGCACAGCATGGTCCTGGCCGCCAGCATCTTCCTCTTCTATGCCGGCATGGAAATGCAGGCCGTGCACGTCAAGAATCTGAAGAACCCCTCGCGGGATTATCCACTCTCTATCCTGATCGCGACGATCATGACGGTCACAATTTTCGTGCTCGGTACTTTGGCCGTCGGTGTGGTGATTCCACACAAGTCGATCAATCTGGCTCAGAGTCTGCTGGTTGCCTATCGGGATTTGTGGAGTAACTTGGGTGTGCCGTGGCTCGGCAACGTCATGGCCTTGATGGTCGCCATTGGCGTTCTTGGCCAAGTCACCGTGGTTGCGTCAGGGCCTTCCACCGGTCTGCTGGCCGTCGGCAAGGCCGGCTATCTTCCGAAAATCCTGCAAAAGACGAACGCACATGGCATTTCCATTCCCATTCTGCTGATGCAGGCCATCATTGTCACATTCCTTTGCGGGATTTTCCTTGTCATGCCTTCGGTTCAATCGGTTTTTCAAATCCTCAGCCAGGTGTCGAACATCATGTTCCTGACCATGTACATGGTCATGTTCGTCGCTGCCATCGCCCTACGATACAGTCAGCCGGATATGGCCCGCCCGTTCCGGATTCCAGGCGGCAATTTCGGCATGTGGCTGGTCGGTTTGATCGGATTGGCAGGCGCATTGATTGCTGGTGCCCTCAGTTTCGCGCCGCCCACGCAGATTGGCACCGGCAGCGTGGCCATCTATGTGGGCATCCTGGTGGCGGTTACGGCCGTTGAGGTCGCCATTCCCTTCGTCGTTTTCGCGTTCCGCAAGCCAAGCTGGAAAGCGACTGATTCAGATTTTGAACCTTTCGCAGGACAGGCCAAGACACGGACGCCAAGTCAAGCGAGCTGAAAATGAGATCCGCCTTATTACTAATATTCCTGGCAGTTGTCGTCCGGGGAACTACGTCTGCTCAGGTGGCCAACGATTCACCGCGAGCTCAATGGTTCACCGGCACACTGGAAGCGCCTTCGCCGGCACTGTCCAAGGCGGGGGCGATCGCAGTCGAGCCTTATGTCATCTATCAGCACAACACGGGCGAGTATGACGGTTCAGGCGGACATCAGTCAGTTCCAAATGACATCCATCAGGCGGAATCGGAGGATTTATTTAAGTACGGAATCACCAACCGGCTGACGATTCAAGCGCTCCCTTCGTTTGCAAATGTTTGGAACGATCAGACAAGCGTGACTGGACTGTACGATCTGCCGCTGGAGCTTGAATATCGATTCAACGACGAGAACAACAAGACCGGCTTCCCCTCGGTGACGGCGTCGATAGGCATGACGTTCCCTATCGGGGACTACGACCGTCTGCATGCACCACTCGACGGTCTGGGCACTGGCGCCTACACACTTAAGGAGGGGCTCCTTTTTCAATCGCTCTTTGACACCCCCGGTCATCATCCCATGCGATTGCGCTTTTATGGTGTCGGCTTAGAAGCCGTCGCAAACGTATCAGTGCGGGATACAAGTGTTTACGGCACTATGCAGGGATTTGTTGGGCATGCTGCTCCAGGGCTTGCTGGAGTTCTCGGCTTCGGCGGCGGATATGGCTTAAATCAAAGATGGGTGCTGGCCTTCGATCTTGTAGAGCACCTTGCTCATAACAGCCATTTGTGGGGCATCGACGCCCAGGGAAGCTCCGTGAATACGCAGCTGTCCGGCAGTGCCAGAACAGGTGTGGCACCGGCGGTCGAATATAACTTTTCGTCACATGTCGGCATTATCGCTGGTGTGGAATTCTCGGTAGCCGGACGCAGTACGTCTTCCTACGTCGCACCACAGATCGCGCTGAGTACCTCCTTCTGACAAAATGAAAAAATCGACAAGCGGGACACTTCGAAAAACTCACACTGGCCCCGGGGCATCCGGGAAAAAGGATGCCGACCACTCGATGAATATGTGGTCTGTGGCGGCTATGGGCGTCGGTGCGATGGTGGGCGCTGGCATCTTTGCGCTGCTGGGCCTGGTCGGGCTGGTCGCGGGCAATGAGACTTATATTTCATTTCTGCTCGGCGGCGTCGTGGCTGTCCTGTCCGGCTATACCTACGCGAAGCTTGAGGCGCGCTACCCGGATGCCGGGGGCCTCACTGCTTATTTTCATCAAGCTTTTGGTACCGGAAGGACCTCGGCTACGTTGTCGCTCACCTATCTGATCACGGTTGCAGTAACCATAGCGATGGTCGCGAAGGCATTTGGTGCGTATGCCACGCCACTTGCGTTTGGCAACACGAGCCCGCTGTGGGCGAATGCCTTCGCATCGGCCATCACCATCCTTCTTGTCTTGCTGAACATTGCCGACTCGTCGCTCGTTGGCAAAGCCGAAGTGGTCCTGGTAGGGATCAAGCTAGCCATCCTTGCTTTACTCATGTCAGCGGGCACATACGGCATGATGGGTCATCCTCTGGTCAAGCACGCTACCCCTCATTTCTTGTCTCTTATTGGAAGCGTCGGCTTGACGTTCTTTGCCTATGCTGGTTTCGGTATGATGACCAATGCCGCCGGCAGAGTATCCCGTCCCAAACAAACAATTCCGCGTGCAATTTACCTCGCGATCGCCGTCGTCATCCTGCTGTACGCCGCGCTGGCGGTGATCGTACTGGGAAGCGTCTCGAGCGCCGATCTCAAACTACACGCCGACACGGCGGTCGCGGTGGCCGCCAAGCCGGTTCTTGGACAGGCCGGATATATCATCGTATCCGTGGCGGCGCTGCTGGCCACCGCTTCGGGCATTAATGCATGGGTCTTCACCGCAATGCAGATTTCTCACGCCATGGTACAAGTTGGTAATCTGCCGCGCATGTTCTCCCATT
Source organism: Acidobacteriaceae bacterium (assembly GCA_003134435.1). Taxonomy (GTDB): domain Bacteria; phylum Acidobacteriota; class Terriglobia; order Terriglobales; family Acidobacteriaceae; genus Acidiflorens. Next base: position 3,581 of record PLBE01000249.1, on the reverse strand, counting down.
TTGTATGGCGCAAAGGCACACTGGGCTTGCTTCTCAGCGTCGCCGCAATCTTGCTTGCCATTAATGTCTTGGACCTTACCGCGCTCGCTCGTATAGCCAGCGCCACGTTCCTGTTTTCCTACCTGGCAGTACAGATAGCACATTGGCGTTTGATTGACGAGACGAAAGGTTCTCGATTCCTGGTTGGTCTTGGCTTACTGTTCATCACTGGGGTGCTGGCATGCTTCCTCTGGTCCACCTTCCAGGTGCAGCCTTGGTCGCTAGGATTGATCGTGGCTTTTGTCGTCATCGGCTGGTTCATCGAGTTCTTTCTCGCTCGATCCAAGGCGGGACTGCGCGTCGAGCACGGAGCCACTTGAGTACAATCCTCCGATGCAAGTGATCGGTCAACGGGCTTAACTCTGCTTTATGACAAATTGCAACTCGAATTGCCGACACTCCTTGCGGGCGGCGGAGATTAAGGGTTAGTTCGAAGCTCACAGCTGCACGGAGTCTACACATGTCCCAGAACAACGGTTCCAACACGAGTCTTCGCCTCAAAACCGGCCTCGCCGAAATGCTAAAGGGCGGTGTCATCATGGACGTCACCAACGCCGACCAGGCCGCCATCGCCGAACGTGCCGGCGCCGTAGCTGTAATGGCGCTCGAGCGCGTCCCCGCGCAAATCCGCGCCGAAGGCGGCGTCGCCCGCATGGCCTCGCCCAAAAAGATTCGCGAGATCATGGCTGCTGTGTCGATTCCGGTAATGGCCAAGTGCCGCATCGGACATTTTGCCGAAGCCCAGATTCTGCAGGAACTCGGCGTCGACTACATCGACGAGTCCGAAGTCCTAACTCCCGCCGACGAAGCCCACCACGTCGATAAGCACGCCTTCACCGTGCCGTTTGTTTGCGGGGCACGCAACCTGGGCGAAGCTCTCCGCCGCATCGCCGAGGGCGCATGCATGATCCGCACCAAAGGTGAAGCCGGTACCGGAGACGTAGTCCACGCCGTAAAACACATACGCCAGATCGTGCAAGAGATGAGAATCCTAACGGTGCTCGGCGAAGAAGAACTTTACGCCAAAGCCAAACAGCACCAGGCTCCGTACGAGTTGGTGAAGATGGTCGCGAAAACCGGTAAGCTGCCCGTCCCTAATTTCTCCGCCGGAGGCATCGCCACGCCCGCCGACGCGTCGCTGGTCATGCAGTTAGGAGCGGAAGCGATCTTCGTAGGCTCTGCCATCTTCATGGGAGCGCGCACGACATGCACGCATTCGGTAGAGACACATTCCTTCGATGAGGCCTGCGCCTTCACTCCTCCGGTCGAAGCCGAAAAGCGAGCCCGGGCAATTGTGATGGCCGCGACTCACTATCAGGATCCGAAGGTGTTACTCGAGGTCAGCGAAAACCTGCCAGGGGCAATGAAAGGACTGGCGGTGAGCGCACTGGACGAGGCCCACATGCTGCAAACCAGAGGTTGGTAGGCATATATCGAGGGGGCTTAAGCGGGGGTATAACTGCCTCGACTGGACCGCCGTAGTGGCGGAGGATGAAGCGCTCAAAGATGAGTATGCAGCGCGGAAGGGTCGCGATTTGACATCGTTCCCAACAAGGACGTGGCAATAATTGTTCGATGACTCCACTACAGATCTCATTCCTTGACCGGTTCGCGCGGAAGAACTGGCCCGATTCACGCATCACCAAACTCTCTTGCGCGAGCGCATGCACATCACGATTGATTCGGAGTCCGCGAACATGCGCCCTTCGCCGGCGGGGGTCGGCGCTTACGTTGTCATGCCCTTCGGATCCATGTCTTAGGCGCGATACCAGTCTTCCCGCATCAGTGGCAAACCACTGTCGCCCATTGGCTTAGCGAGCAGCGTTTGGTGCACATTCAGGCATAGTGCTCACGCAGGCCTCTTCTTCGGCCGGGTAATTTCTTCCAGTGCACTGGTTCTTGCTTTGAAGGTCGGCTAAATCAACATGTTCAGCAAACTGTCGCGAAGAGTGTGCAAATTTGACCAGCCTTGGCCGACGCACATCGGTGATCATAGCGGTGGGCGTAAAGAGATCACGATGTTCAATTACCGCGGACAAAGAACGATCTTGTGCATCGACGACGATGACGGCATGCTGTGTTATCAAAAAGCGCTGTTCGAAAGGCGTGGATACAAGGTGCTTACTGCCGCCTCCGCCCGACAAGGCTTAAGAATTGCGGCAGTCTGCGAGGTTACTGCCGTGGTCGTCGACTACCACATGCCGGAAATGAATGGTCTTGAGTTTGCCACCGAAGTAAAGCGCCTCAAGCCACAAATGCCAATAGTCATGGTTTCCAGTGACGACGCAATTTCAGAACCCGCATTGAATGTGGTGGACGCGTTCGTCTCCAAGAACGAAGCGCCCCGCCGCTTGTTGCCTGTAATCACTCGAATCTGCGGCGAAAATCCCTCCGAGTTCCAACAAACCAGAATCACAGCCTGAGCATGGTCGTATTAGAAGTCAGCTCGGGATGGGAAGCCCCTACTCGCTCGAGCTGTGGAATATTCGTCTAACCCGGACGTCGCCAGCCGCCACTCCTTCGGTTCCTTTTTCCTTGTCTCGCGGCAAGAAGACCGCCGCCGCTGGTCGCATCAGTCGTTGTGAGCATAACTGATCAGCGGAGGTACGTCCCGGTGCCTCAGAATGGAAGTGGTAAGAGATCTCCAGTTAGGACGGCCTCCAGTGAAGCAAATCGCGACCGCGAAGAAGAAACCTGACTTCAATGCCCACACCTTTCTTTCAACGATTGGAAAGGGCAGGAATATGGTGTCTTTTGAAAAGAAGCGAACAATCTTTTCTCAAGGGGACTCGACGGACGGGCTATTTTTTGTCCAGACGGGGAAGGTGCAGCTCAGCGTTGTATCGGAAGCGGGGAAAGAAGCAACGCTTGGCATTTTAAGCGAAGGCGATTTCTTTGGAGAAGGTGGTCTCGCCGGTCAGCTTCATCGCATGTCGTCTGCAGTCGCAATGACAGACTGCGTCCTTCTGCATGTTGAGAGAAAGGCGATGATGTCGGCCATGAGCCGTCAACCGAAATTGTCGGCGATGTTTGTCAAGTACCTGCTGAAGCGGAACATCCGATATCAGGACGATCTGGTGGATCAACTTTTCAATTCCAGCGAAAAACGTCTGGCGCGCGTTCTTCTGCTGATGGCACAGTTCGGCAAGGAAGGCGTGTCGGAAATGTCGGTTCCAAGATTGAGTCAAGAGACCCTGGCGGAGATGGTCGGGACGACACGTTCGCGGGTCAGCTTTTTCATGAACCGGTTCAGGAAACTCGGTTTTATCAACTATGACGTGGGAGACAACTTGCACGTCC
>PLBE01000249.1:0-230 GCA_003134435.1 Acidobacteriaceae bacterium | reverse complement strand
CTGAACGCGACGTTGTCAGTCTGGGAAAGCCAGTCGAGTCAGTCGTCATACTACTTCCAACGGACCACGAATCGAATCGAACAGTGAAGTTGAGCGGTGCTGAACAGACGCGTCAGATTGCGGCCTGATAACTTTGCGTTGCGTGGTTCAGCCTTATTACCAGAAGCAGTCGCATTGTTGCTCGGGAGGCACCATGATATTTAGGCTTAAGACCTTATCGTATTTTGTCG
>PLBE01000014.1 GCA_003134435.1 Acidobacteriaceae bacterium | reverse complement strand
CATTGGTTTTCGTCCTTTTCGGTGGAGGAGCGGTTCCTGAAGGTGCGGTCGAAGCGTTTGATTAGTGGTTCCCCTCCAGGGTCGGAGTAGACGGGCTAATCGTTGTCCTTCTGTTTACCCGCAATCTCTTCCTGCTGATCTTCCGCCTCTTGCCAACTGGAATTGGGGTTGTATTCCTTCATCGCTCCGGCAACAACGTTAGTCTTCGGGCCCAGATCCTTCTCGTACACGATTCCATCCGATCCAACCATGAATGTCTTCACGCCCGATGATCTGTATTCCGCGGGATAGGCCACAAATGCGAATCCCCCGGTCAATTTGCCGTTGACCATGTAATTCTTCGAGCCGCCCGGACCATTTTTCCCCTGGCGGGTCACGACTCGGAAGTAGTATCCACGATAAGGAGTTGCGGGGCCGGCTTGAGTTTTAGCGTAGCCCTCGGAAACGGCCGCGGCAACGAGCGGTCCGATGGGGCTCTCCGGTTCGCCGTCCGCAGCCTTCCAGTACAAGCCATTCTGTTGCCCTGGCTCACTGAATATTTCGCGGGCGTACTGATCGCCGTGGGTGGAACGAAACTCCTTTTGTGCTGCCGCTAGCTCCTGGCAAACGCGGATGGCTGATAATTCATTACGGCCAACGCGCCGGTACAAAATTTCCTGCTTTCCCGCTTCGGTGTCGAAAAACCATGAGCCGCCTTTGTCCACCAGCGGTATGGGCGTGGGCCAGTTTCTGGCACCGATATACAGAACCATGGTTCCGTCCGGCTCCTTCACCAGTCGGTGCATCTCTCCATACTTCTCCACAAAGTTTGCGCGGCTCTGGGCGTCCTCGGTGTCGTCACCCGACGAGACGATTTGTTTTTCGTCGGGGCCGAGAATATCGAGCATCGCTTTTTCGTCGTTACTCTGAGTCGCCACCACGAGCGCGCTGCTCGCATCTTCGGGCGACGAGAAGGTTCTCTGGCCGTGCTGCTGGGCCAGGGATGGCGTAAGGAAACACCCTGACACGAGAACTGCGAGTGCCGCTAGTCTAAGAAAGGTCGCGCGATAAAGGCGATCGTAATTCAGGATGATGCGTGGCATTTGATCTCTCCATTTCATACTCGTCCAGACTCAGCAACGTATAAGAACTTCGATTACCGGTGCCCGCCGCCGCTATGGCCACCGCCGCCGTGCGAACCTCCACCACCGCTGCGAGATCCTCCGCCGGCATGCGCCGTGCCCATGCTGGCGCTGCCTCGCGAGGAGTAGCTCCGGGCCTGTCCGCCGTGGTCGTATCCGCTAAACGCGCCGGAGCGAACGCCGCTTTGGCCGCGAGGTGCCGCGTAGCCTCGTGCAGCCTTGGTGTTTCCGTCGAAAGGCCGGGCCGTTGCGCCGGGACGGGTACCTGCGCCGGTTTGCCCTGCAAAGTTTCCGTTAGCGGGCCTGTTCCCAGCATAGGCACGGGATCCGGCTCCGCCCCGCACACCGTTAACGCCGCGTGCGCTTCCTGCCCGGTAGAAATTGCTGCGGTTATAAAACGTGTTGCTCCGAGAGTAGTACCTGCCGCCGCCGTACATCGCGTATCGGCCGCCCCAATTGAATCCCCAGTGATTCCAGCCCCATCCATAACCTCCGAACCAGCCGATTCCGAAGCCGCCACCCCACGACAGGTACGGACCGCCGAACCAGATTCCGGGATACGGATACCATCCAGGCCACGCCATAATCGGATCTCCATACGCCAACCAAGGGTTGTAAGCTGGGACATAGACGATCTCCGGGTCGGAAGGCTGAACTGAAATCGTCGAGTCTTGCGTGGTCACGTTCTGCTGCGATGTGGTTTTAAGATCGCCTGCCGCCTGGGCTCGTCGGCGCATCACCTGCACGGCATCCATGACATCTGNNCTGGGGTCCCACGGTTGCTGGTCCACGGCCTTGCCAAGGGCGTCGCCCTTCAAGTCGGGATTCGCCTGTACCCAGCGGTCGGCCTCGACAACTTGCTCGGGAAACGTGGCCGCTGCCAAGATCTGCGCCACCAATGAATCCGGGTACAACGCAATCGGTGCGACGAGCCGCTGTAGTTGCTCAGGACTCTGTTGCGCATAGGGCGGAGCCGATGCAGTCTGAGCTTGTACTTGCTCATCTTGAGGTTGTTGCTGTGGAGCCTGCTGGTCTTGCTGAGCAGACAGCGTCTGCGGCCAAACGGTGAGGAGCAGAACTGAAAACAATAGGGGGATTAAACTCCGCTTTCCCAAGCGACGGTTTACAGTATGTCCGACAATTTCCATGACGTTGAATCCCTTCCACACTTATGTAGATACTCAAACGCAATCGAAGGTAGAGATTTCCGGCGCTCAACTTGACCAACGCTCGCGCACTCAAGCCAACGGACTGAAGTCTTCCAGTTTGGACAGAAGGATCGCGGACGCGCGGCCCGCGGCCGCAATCTGAGTGTTGCGGTACCGCGGCGCTCCTACAACGCGAACGTCTTGCCTTCTTGAACCTCTCTTAATTTCGCTGAATCGCTCTCTGAATACTGTGCAGAATGGCTCACTTCGCGACCGGGAAAGGACTGCGCAAAGGAGGGACGGTTTATGTCTACACCTTTTTGAGCGACGGTTGGTGAACTCTTATACGACTGTCGTCATCCCATTTGACGAGCGCATCATCTTCATTCACTTGTCGAACCGTCCCAAATTCTCCAGTCGGCATTCCAAAGTCGCCCAAACCTTCGACGCGATCTCCGGGACTCAAATCTCGGCCAGCGCCGGCAGGGTCGACAAGCGCTGGCTTCTTGGCACGGTCTGAATCGGGTGGTGCCCCGCGGTGTGACAACGGCGGTTGGGGAGCATTACGCAGTCTGGGTATCGGCTTATCGCTCTTACGAGGCGTATCCACGCATTTCTTCCCGAGAGCCC
>PLBE01000070.1 GCA_003134435.1 Acidobacteriaceae bacterium | reverse complement strand
AGGCGGCGGGCAGGCGGATGGATCCGGCAGTGTCGGTGCCGACGGCGGCGATGCCCATGCCAGTGGCGACGCTGGCGGCGCAGCCTCCCGAGGATCCACCGGCGATGCGGGTCGGATCCCAGGGATTATGGACCGGGCCATAGAAGCTGATCATGCAACTGCCGCCGTAGGCGCATTCGTGGAGGTTTTGTTTGCCCAGGATGATGGCGCCGGCGGCGCGCAACCGGCAAACGATTTCGGCATCCTGGGCGGGTACGCGATTCTTGAACTGGGCGCTCGCGGTCGTGGTCGGGACTCCTGCGACATCGATGAGGTCTTTGAGACCAAGGGGTATGCCGTGGAGCGGCCCGCGGTCTTGACCGGCGAAAATTTCGCCTTCCGCAATGCGAGCCTGGGCCAGGGCGGAGTCGGCCATTACGGTGATGAAAGCGTTGAGCGTGGGATTGAGCTTTGCCATACGCGTCAGGCAATCGTGGGTCAGTTCAACGGGAGAGACTTCGCGGACGCGAATTTTCCGGCTTAGTTCTTGAATGGTGAAGGCCACATCATCCTCGCTACNNATCCTACCCCGCCGGCGCTGCCTTCTGAGCGGCGCGTCTGGCAAACCATTTCACGACAAAATAGACCACCGGGCCGCCGGCCAATGCCCATGGACCCCAGCGCATGGCGATGGGATCGCTGTAACGCAGAACCACATAGGTCATGGCGAGGGGCATGGCGATGACGTAAACGAGTCCGAGATTACCGCCGGGGATGCGAAAGGCTCGCGGCAGATCGGGTCGTCGACGCCGCATGCCCCAGGCCGAGAGTACCGTCAACACAGTCGTGGCGGCACGCAGCCAGACATAGATGCTGATCAATNNGGGCGTGCCATAGCGCGGATGCTTCCGGGTGAGAAACGGTGGCAGATATCCGTCTTCGGCCAGAGTGAAAGGCATCCGGGTGCTGGTGAGCACTGTGCTGTTGAGCAATGCGACGTTGCAGATCATGGCCGCAATAGTCATCATTCCGCCGAGCCATGGGCCGCCGATGAGGAGCGCGGCGGTGGCGAAGTAGCCATCCTTCCATTGCCGCCAATCTCCACCGGCGGCGAGAGCGGCGAACNNTTGGCAGAAAGTACGCCCCGATCGAAACTGGAACAACAATGGCGAGCGCGAGAGGATAAGTGCGCTGCGGATTGTCCACTTCTTCCGCTACGGACGAAAGTTGCTCGTAACCGGAATAGGCCCAGATGACGAGGGCGAGGCCGACGCCGAACACTTTAGAGAAACGCTGGTGCGGTGGAACCAGGGGCACAAACGGATTGTGATGCCAGTGGGCCAGACCGAGGACAATCATGGCGATCACGGGGATAAAAATCATGACTTCGAATGCGGTTGCGGCTTTACCCACCATCTGAATGCCGCGCATGTTGATCCAGGTGATGACGGCGATCAGCGCGAACGAGACTAGCCAGTGCTTCCATCCGGCAATTTCGGGAAAGTAGTAGGCGAGATAGTCGGTGAAGAGCACAGCGTAAGACCCGCCCAGAAGAAACGATGCGGACCAATTCCACCNNAGCGATAGAAGCCGCCTTCGACGGGCATGGCAGTAGTGAGTTCGGCGGACACAAGCGAAACGGGGATGCACCAGAACCAGGGGACGAACACTAGAAAGAGCAGGCTCATGCCGGGGCCGCTGGTGGTGACCATGGCTTCGAGTCCGAAGGGTCCTCCCGTGGTGTAGGAGAACATCACGAAGACGAAATAGAAAAGACTCGCCTTCCGAGCCGTGGAAGTCGTGGATACCCTGGGGGCGTTCACCATGAACAAGGCTTCAGCTGGGAGGTGAACATGGCGGCTAGTGTACAGGAAACCTACAGCAATCTTTAACCGGAGGCAGAGGATGAGCGCTGCTGGCAGAGGGCCGCCATGGTATCCAGGGCGTCGTTGGCGACAACAGTAGCGACTTGCCGGACGGTACGGTCAGGACGTTAATTCAACGCGTGAAAGCAAGGACAAATCCATCCCACCGCCCGCGGCGATTATGCTCCGATTCCGAGTGGAAGAAAAGGACCAAGGTTTGAGTGTTCAAGGTCGAGCAGTTTGCGTTTGATGTCGAGACCTCCGCCGTAACCACATAGGGAACCGCTGGCTGCGATCACCCGATGACAAGGGACAACGATGGCGACTGGGTTCCGGTTGTTCGACATCCCGACGGCACGATGGGCGTGAGGATGACCAATCGCTTGAGCGATGTCGCGATAGCTGCGGGTCTCCCCATAAGGAATTTCGAGAAGCGCCCGCCAGCATGCCAGTTGAAAATCGGTCCCACGAAGATCGAGGGGGAACGAGAATTCACGCCGCTCGCCGGAGAAATATTCGTCGAGTTGGCTAAGATAGGGAGCGAGGGCTGGTCCTGACTCGCGCAGCTCCGCGGTATGGGAATCAAGTTTCATCATGCGCGCTTGGAATTCGAGCCGTACCAGACCTTTATCGGAAGCAGCGAGAAAGAGTGGCCCAACCGGCGAGGATGACCGAAAGCAGAACAGAGTTTCCATCTTGCGTGGAGAATAGCACTACAAATACACGAATATGTGTGGATGCCGGGTGACCCCCGTGCCCGCCCAAGAAAAGGCGGGTTTCTAAGCGGCTCGCGCCACCCGCCAAGGGCTCGGCGAGAATCGACCCGGGAAAAAACAAAAAGGCCGGGCGATTGGGCCCGGCGCTTCGTCTTGAGAAACTGTCAATCGCTGAGTTGAGCTAGATCAGTTTCCCGTTAACCTCGATTGCTTAAGGTCTTTAAAGCGACAAAACATCCTCGAAAGGCCTCACATCACCAGCGCGAGACCTTCCAGTTCACGCTCCAGCACCGGCAGAGAACAGCCCGCCATCTCCACTCGACCGGCGGCATCGATCGCGGCGGTCTGGGAAACGCCGTACCCGCGACCCGCTAAAAATACCTGCAGCAGTTCCGCTGCTTCGCGCGAGTCCACCATGCCGCCCTGGATCAGGTCGTTGCGCAGGGCGCACAGTTCAGTCACCGTGAATCGCTCTTTCATGGCCATTCTCATCGCGACCTCCCACTGGCTGCTCCATTTGATTCATCGGCAGCTTGCTCCGTTACATGCAATTCTCTTGCCGTAACTTCGGTACACTCTTAAGTACGTCTTTACGGTCCTTTCGGATGTTAGAACCCAATATTTTCCAAAAGGTTGCGCCGGACTTGGCTAGGCAGCTCGGGGAAAGACATAACAACCACCCCTGTTGCCAGAATGACACTAAATGTCATTCCTGGCGGGACGAAACCGAACTTTGTCGTGTGAGAACAGCCGGTTGGGGATCGGATGCCGATTCAGGCCGGGTCGATGGCAGCGGCGTCCACCAACATGATCGGGATGCCGTCCTGGATCGGGTAGACGCGGCGGCATTGGCCGCATTTCAGGCTTTCGCCGTTTGCTCCCCCGTTTACGCCCACATTTGCCCCCGCGTTTACTGCGGCATCCACTCCCAAGACCAGCGGCTTCCTGCAAACCGGGCACACCAGCACGTCGAGCAGATCCTGCGAAATCATGGCTTAATCATTGTAAGGCCACGCGACGTAAGGCCGCGCTACCCAAGACTGTGCAACCTAACCGCATCTCTTAACGATGGGGCCACAGAGCGCACATCATGAGGAACACCGAGCAGTCCGATACGATAGAATCGCTTTCTCAAGTGCGCCAGAGCGAGGTGGAATGGCAGCCAGAATTCTCGATGGCACAAAAATAGCCGCTGATATCCGCGCCGAAGTCTCCGCCCATGTGAAGGAACTCGGGTCGGCCGGAATTCGTCCCGGGCTCGCCGTGGTGCTGGTCGGGCACAATCCCGCGTCGGAAGTTTACGTTCGCGGCAAGGTCAAGAGTTCCGCCGAAGTCGGCCTCTACAGCGAACAACACACCCCCGCGGAGACCGCCACCACCGAAGAACTGCTGGCTTTGATCGCCGACCTGAACCGCCGTGATGAAGTCGACGGCATCCTGGTGCAGTTGCCTCTGCCCGCGCACGTCGACGCCAAGAAAGTTCTGCTTGCCGTCGATCCCGCGAAGGATGTGGACGGATTTCATCCCATGAACGTTGGCTATCTCTCCACCCAGCGTCCCGGCCTTGTGCCCTGCACTCCGGCCGGGGTCATGGAGATTCTCAAGCGCAGCGGCATCGCCGTCGCCGGGCAGGACGCCGTAGTGATTGGACGCAGCGACATTGTCGGCAAGCCCGTCGCCATGCTCCTGCTCAATGAAAACTCTACCGTCACCGTCTGCCACTCGAAGACGCGAGATCTGCCCGAAGTCTGCCGTCGCGCCGAAATTCTGGTGGCCGCGATTGGCCGCGCCGGCATGGTCACCCGCGACTTCGTAAAGCCCGGAGCCACCGTGATCGACGTGGGCATCAACCGGATTGCCGATCGCGCGGAATTCGACCGCTTGTTCGCGGGAAACAAGAAGCGTGAAGAAGCGTTTCTGGCCAAAGGCTCAACCTTGGTGGGCGACGTGCATCCTGAGGTAGCCGAAGTCGCCGGCGCGATCACGCCCGTCCCCGGCGGTGTGGGCCCACTGACGATCGCCATGCTCATGGCCAACACCGTGAAAGCCGCCATGCTGCGGCGTGGGGTCGGGCATCCCAAGTTGACCCGAGCGTAGCGCTGGCAGTGCATGGCAACGGGCAGTGACCGGCAAACGACGGACACGCCCACGGACACACCTATGAGCGGACTTTGCTGAAACTCGGCCTCACCGGCGGCATCGCCAGCGGCAAGTCCGCCGTGGGCGAGATGTTGGTCGCGCTCGGCGCCCATCTGATCCAGTCCGATGCCGTCGCGCACTGGCTCATGGATCCCCGACGCCCAGTCTACGAAGAAGTTGTTCGCCGCTTCGGCCGTGAAATCCTGAATCCTGATGGCAGCATCAACCGTCCCAGGTTGGCGGAAGCCGCCTTTGGCACACCCGGCGGCGCGCCCCCGCGCGTCCAGGAACTCAACGAAATTGTCCATCCCGCCGTGATCGCCCACGAAAACGAGTGGATGGAAGAAATCGGCCGGCGCGATCCGAACGCCATCGCCATCGTCGAAGCCGCCCTGATCCTCGAAGCCCATGCCGCTGCCCGTTTCGACCATTTAATCGTGGTGACTTGCCATCCTGAACAGCGCATTCAGCGTTACGCCCGCCGCCTGGAAATTTCTCTGGACGCCGCCCGCGACGAAGTAACTCGGCGCATGGCGGCGCAATTCTCTGACCAAGAGAAGATCAGGGCCGCCGATTTCGTCATCGATAACTCCGGATCACTCGCGGCCACGGACCAGCAAGTGAAACAACTGTTTAGCAAGCTGCGCCCCCACCCCTGAAGTCTCGACCACCGGGCCTCCAAACCAAGCCGCCGTTTTCGGCCACATTCTCCAGCAACTGGTTCGGGCCGGATGCCCGTGCTACACCTGGCCGCCGCATCCGGGTAAAATAGGTCTTGGTACCCAACTATGACCGATTCCTCGATGTCCCGCCCGCTCTATGAAGTTGATCCAGAGATTGCCAACGCGATTGACAACGAGACTCGCCGCCAGCATGAAGGGCTGGAGTTGATTGCATCCGAAAATTTTGTCAGCGAGGCGGTGCTGGAGGCTGCCGGGTCCGTTTTCACCAACAAGTATGCCGAGGGGTATCCGGGCAAGCGCTATTACGGNNGCTTTTTGGCGCCGAGAATGCCAACGTCCAGCCCCACTCGGGATCCCAGGCCAATCAAGCCGCTTTCTCCGCCGTTTTGCAGCCCGGCGATACCATCCTCGGCCTGAATCTCGCCCATGGCGGACACCTCACCCATGGCCATCCTCTGAATTTTTCCGGCAAAACCTACAAAATCGTCCCCTACGGCGTCACCAGGGAATCGGAGACCATCGACTACAACGATGTGGAGAAGATCGCCACCGCCGAGCGTCCCAAACTGATCATCGGCGGCGGCAGCGCCTATCCTCGGATCATCGATTTTGCCCGCATGCGTCAGATTGCGGACAAAGTGGGCGCGCTCTATCTCGTCGATATGGCGCATTTCTCCGGATTGGTAGCCGGTGGAGCCCATCCTTCCCCCGTGCCGCACGCCCATATCGTCACTTCGACCACCCACAAAACTCTGCGCGGGCCGCGCTCGGGGATGATTCTCAGTAAGCAGGAATTCGCCAAGGAGATCGATAAGACCGTCTTCCCGGGTATGCAGGGTGGTCCGCTGGTGCACATCATCGCCGCCAAAGCGGTCTGCTTTCTCGAAGCCTCGCAGCCCACTTTCCGCGACTACGCCCGGCAGATCGTCGCCAATGCCAGGGCCATGGCGGAAACGCTGGCGGCGGATGGCTACCGCATCGTCTCCGGTGGAACCGACACGCACCTGATGCTGGTAGACGTCTTCGCGAAGGGGATGTTCGGCAGCGAAGCGGAGAAAGCCCTTGGCGAAGCCGGCATTACCGTTAACAAGAATGCGATTCCGTTTGATGCCAACCCTCCGATGAAGCCGAGCGGCATTCGCATCGGCACTCCAGCCGTAACCACGCGCGGCATGAAGGAACCCGAGATGCGCCAGATCGCTCACTGGATCTCGGAAGCCCTGGATCATCGCACCGATGCCACCGTGCTCANNCAAGTGCGCCGAATTCCCTGTGCCCCTCCGCGCTCCCTGTGATTAAATCCAAGCTGTGAAGGTGGCCATCGACATCCGTCGCATGACGGAATTCGGAGTCGGCACGTACATCCGAAACGTGGTTCGCACCCTCGCCTGCCTCGACCGCGAAAACAAGTACTTCCTCATCGGATCGCTGGACAAAGTCGTGGAATGCGGGCCGCTGCCCCCCAACTTTCACGCCCTCTCTTTGGACGGCGGCGACAACACGCTAAGCGGCAATCTCGCCTTCCGCTCTATCGTGCGCCGCCTCCAGTGCGACCTGGTTCACATCCCCCACCTGTTTTGGATCCCGCGCGGCCTCGGTTGTCCCTACGTCCTCACCGTGCACGACTTGCTCGAGCATATGTATGGCTCCCGCGACGCTTCCAGCGTCCGCCGCAGCCTCCACTTTTACCTCACACGCCGCGTCCTGCGCCGCGCCGCCCGCGTCATTGCCGTGTCCCAATTCACCCGCAACGAAATTGAAAAACTCCTGGCCATTCCCGACGCCCGCATCGAAGTCGTCTACAACGCCATCGACGAACGCTTCCTCCACGGTCATGCCAGCGACGCCGATCGCGAACTCATTGCCCAGCGCTACCTCGTCAACTATCCCTTCATCTTGTATGCCGGCGCGATCCGCCCCCACAAAAATGTAGTTCGTATCATCGAAGCCTTTTCCGCGCTCAAAAGTGAACTGCAGAAAAGTCAGCAGTACCCCGACCTCAAGCTCATCATCATCGGAGACGATCTTTCCAGCCACCCCCGCCTCCGCCGCACCGTCGTGCGCAGCGGCGTGCAGCACGACGTCCGCTTCCTCGGTTTTGTGCCCATCGAAGTCCTGCGTATCTTCTACGATGTAGCCAAGATTTTTGTGTTTCCCTCCCTCTACGAGGGCTTTGGATTGCCACCCCTCGAAGCCATGGCCCACGGCACTCCGGTCGTCACCTCCAACACTTCCAGCCTTCCGGAAGTCGCCGGCAACGCGGCCTTGCAGGTGAATCCCGAGAATGTGTTCGAGATCCGCCGGGGCTTGCAGCGCGCCCTCCTCGATCCCGCCTTGCGCGCCCAGATGAAACAGCGCGGCTATGAGCAGGCGCAACGCTTTTCCTGGACCACATCGGTCACCAGAATTCTCGAAATCTACCGCGAAGTGGCCGGCGCCCGCATGGCCCATAGCGCCGCCGCCGACTAACCACAATGCCTGTCCCCGCGCCCACAGTCCGTCGTTCCTGCTGCCGAAAAATGGTCTCTCGACTGCAATTTGACAAGGTACGCATACGCCTGTAAATGTGATTCCGCCAGTAGAAAGGCCGAAGTAGTAGATTCGGAAATCTTCTCCGCATGGGAAAACGAATCGCGGACTTTTTTTCGCTCAGACCTGGGTGTACTGATTCTCATCGCAGCGGCGCGTGTGGCCCTCCACATCGCGACCAATGGCCAGTACGGATTTCACCGCGATGAACTCCAGACCCTGGACGACGCTCGCCACCTCGATTTCCGGCGCTTTGGTTGACATCGCGGCAATGGATTCTGTTCCAGCGAATTTTGTAAATTGCCGAACCGTGTCAGCGGCTTTTGCTGGCGAGACTTGAATGAAACGGGATAGTCTACACTTCGGCGGACCGGACAGATTTGAGCTCCTCTGAACTCGTCCGACAACCGGTTCGCTGGAACTCGACTTCGCTATTGCCGACAACCCGCCCAAAGATCTTGGCTGAATCATAGATCGCTCCATTCCAGAAAAGGCCCGCGTTTTTGCGCGGGGTCGCTGCGGACTAACAAGAATGCCCGTCGCCAAACAACTAAACCCCGGCAAGGCACCAGCGTTTCTGCTGTCGAAATGGTACCTCGACTGCGTTGCCGATAAGGGCAATGGCGTTATCATCTACGTCGCGGAGCTTCGCTGGAAATCATGGTGGACCCGGTACGCAAGCACTCTGCGATTCTTCGGAGATAAGACGGAGAGCGCATCCTCAATCCGAGAGTGCTCGCTGCCGGAGTTCAATCGCGGGCAGATCAGCCTGAGCCTTCCGCACCTTGGCGTTGAGGGAAACTGGAAGGGTTTTGCAGCTCCGATCAAACGAACAATCCTGGAGAATTCTGATGGGGCGGTCCGCTGGAATTGTCTGCAGCCCGGCTCGCAAGTGGATCTATCTCTCGATCGCTCAATCAAGATGAGCGGCCTCGGTTATGCCGAGCTTCTCGAGATTTCCATCCCGCCCTGGAACCTACCTCTCAGCGAGTTGCATTGGGGCCGCTTTGTTTCCGAAAGCGAGACTCTGGTCTGGATCGACTGGCGGGGCCCTTACTCCCACCGCCTGATCGTGCACAATGGCACCGAGCGGGAAATCGCTTCGATCGCCACGGAAGAAGTCAGGAGCGCGGATTCAAGTATCCTACTCACGCTCGATCGTAGCCTCGTGCTCCGCAGTGGGGCTCTGGGTGAAACTGTGTTCCCCACATTGGCGCGTCTGGCAAAGGCGATCCCGGTTAAGATGCTCGGCATTCACGAGAGCAAGTGGCGGAGCCACGGGGTGCTGCGTGCCCAAGAGCGCACGGCCGAGGCCTGGGCAATTCACGAGGTCGTGAAGTGGAGATGAGAATGAGGCAAGGCTTGGGAAAGCTGCTGTACGGGGTTCTGTTCATCGTCATCCTTCCCCCCCTGTTGGTGCTGTGGACAATCGAGACAGAACCAGCCGTGACGCTGCCAACGATTCACTCTGTTTTTGGGGGATCCGCCGTCGCCCTTCTTGGCCTGCTGGTCATGCTGGCGGGGATGTTGGCGCTCTGGAGAATCGGCGGAGGTCTTCCCATGAATGCCTACCCTCCTCCCCGTTATGTTGATCAAGCGATCTATCGTTTTGTCAGCCATCCCATCTACATTGGGTTTGTCCTCATCTGCGGTGGGGTCGCGGCCGCTGCCGGATCGGCGAGCGGGTTCTGGCTGACCACACCAGTGGTTGCCATGGCGAGCGGAGCTCTAGTGCTCGGGTACGAACTGCCGGATATGCGCAAGCGCTTCCCCGCTATCGCGCTTCACAACCGCCTTCTGCCCGCCGATGATTCCGCACCGCCGTCCAATCTGGATCGCGCTCGCTGCTTCCTGACCGTATTTCTACCCTGGCTGGTCTTCTACGAAGCCAACGTCCATCTCGGGGTTCCAAAAGATGCGGTTGTCGCCTATCTACCTTTCGAGTTTCGCCTGCCAGTGTTGCAGTGGACCGAGGTTCTTTACATCAGCGTCTACCCGATCGTACTGCTCGTGCCGTTTGCGGTGTCCACCCGATCGGCACTCCGGCGATTTTGCCTTCGTGCTCTGGTTTCGATGATGTTGGTCTTTCCAGTCTTTCTGTGCATTCCCTTCATCTCTCCACCTCGCTTTTTCGTTCCCACGTCGTTTTTGGGAAATCTCCTGCGTTGGGAGCGAACAGTCGACAGTGCGGCGGCGGCCTTTCCGTCCTATCACGTCATTTGGGCTTTTCTTGCGGCAGCAGCGCTCGGCAGCCCCGGTAGGTGGAAAAAACTGGTTTGGAGCTTCTGGGCGGTGCTGGTCAGCGCCAGTTGCATCACGACCGGAATGCATGCGCTGATCGATGTCATCGCCGGCTTTCTGTTGGCCGCCTTCTTGGTTCGTGTAAAGGAATTCTGGCTTCGCTTACTCAGCATCACCGAATCGATTGCCAATTCGTGGAGAGAATGGCGGATCGGCCCGGTGCGAATCATCAATCACGGCGCCTTCGCTGCGGCGGGTGTGTTCGCTGGAGTTCTCATCATCGAAGCATGCCTGGGACCAGACAAGAGAGCTATCCCTGTAGCTATCTTTGCCGGCGGCACGATCGTGGCTGCGCTCTGGGCTCAGGTGATTGAGGGGTCCCCCGCTCTCCTGAGGCCGCTCGGGTTTTACAGTGGCTTGCTGGGCACGATTCTCGGGGCGATTCTCGCCGCCGCCTGGACACACACCAACGTCTGGCTGGCCCTGGGCGCCCTCTGCATAGCTGCTCCCTGGATTCAAGGGCTGGGCCGCCTGCGATGCCTGGTTCAGGGATGTTGCCATGGAAGCCCCACGATTCCAGAGATCGGAATTCGCCACTCCCATCCTCGCTCTCGAGTTAGCCGCATTCCAGCGCTTCGTGATGTTCCGATTCATGCCACGCCTCTCTATTCACTTCTTTGGAATGTCCTGATTGCCCTTGCCGTCGGCCGCTTGTATTTTCTGCATGTGAACGCGGCAATGATCGGCGGAATCTACCTGATTCTCTCGGGGCTTGGGAGATTTGTCGAAGAAGCCTATCGCGGCGAGCCGCAGACTCCGATCTTGTGGGGGCTGCGTCTGTATCAGTGGACCGCGATCATAACCGTGGTGGCCGGAGCTATTGTGACGATGTGCACCAGCGCCCCAGTTCCAACTCGGCCGCAATTCGACGGTTCTTCGTTGCCAGTCGCGCTGATTTGCGCTTTGGCGGCATGGTTCGTTACGGGGGTGGATTTCCCCGAATCGAATCGGCGATTCGCCCGCCTCACTTGAAACCGGACCGGCGGCGCGTCCCTATATAATCATTGGTCCCGCCATGAATTCGGCTATGGCTCCTGACATTCGGCCTGCACAATCAAGAACGCTTGATCCTCCGAACCGCCTGCTCGCGGACTGGCGCATCTGCGTCCTCGCCCTCATCGCCTTGTGGGCCATCATCTACATGGCCGGACTCTCCAGCGCCCCGCTGCTCGACGATGCCGACACCGTCCATGCCGAGGCCGCCCGCGAAATGCTCCTGCGCCACGACTGGGTTACCCTCTACGTCAATGGCGTCCGCTACCTCGAAAAAGCTCCCCTGATGTATTGGGGAGTCGCCACCAGTTACACCCTCTTCGGCATCAGTGAGTGGAGCACCCGCGTGCCCCTCATGCTCGGCGTGCTCGCCACGATTCTCTCCACCTACGGTTTAGGCCGCTGGGCGTTGGGCGCGGAAGCCGGACTCGACTCCGGACTCGTACTCGCCACCGCGCTTGGTCCGTATCTCTTTACCCGCTTCCTCATCCCCGACGTGGCGGTCGGCCTTTGGCTCACCCTCACATTCTGGCTTTTTCTGGTATCGCTCCAGCAACCCCAACCCGCCCGCTGGACTTGTTGGGGACTCGCCGCCGTTTGTGCCCTCAACGTCCTCACCAAGGGCCTCATCGGGCTCGTCTTCCCCATCGCGGCCATCGGACTCTATCTGCTGCTCACCGGAAATTTGCTTCACTTGTTGAGGCTCCGTCTCCTCTCCAGTTCGCTTGTGTTCCTGGCCATCGCCGCGCCCTGGCACATTCTCGCCGCGCTTCGCAATCCACCGCAGGGCAACGTCCGCGGATTCCTCTGGTTCTACTTCGTCAACGAACACATCTTGCGTTTCCTCAACAAGCGCGTGCCTCGCGATTACGACACCGTTCCCCTGCTCCTGTTCTGGGCCTTGCTCGTCTTGTGGCTGATTCCCTGGACGGTCTTCCTCCCCCAGTCGCTGCAGGAAGTGCCCCGCCGCTGGCGCGAATTCCGCTCCCAGATGTCGCGCCGCCAGCAGGCGTATCTTTTGTTTTTCTTGTGGAACATCGTCATCGTCGGCTTCTTCAGCCTCTCTACCCGCCAGGAGTACTACACCATCCCGGCCATTCCCGGAATGGCGTTGCTGGTCGGCGGCTGGCTGCAACGGGAGAGATCTTCAGCCGCGGACAGCCGGGAACGACGCAGCGGACGGATTTCATCGTCGGTTTTGCTCGCCGCCGGAGTCGTCGTCGCGGCAGTTGGCTTCACCTTGCTCTTCTTTTCGAAGCCGCCCGCGCCGGGCGCGGATCTCTCCGACCTCTTACGGAAAAATCCTCAGGATTACGCCCTCTCCTTCGGACACATCCTCGATTTGACTCCCCAGGCGATGGGCGCGTTCCGCCTCCCGCTGTTCGGCTTCTCCCTGGCATTTCTGCTGGGAACGCTGGCCAACTGGATTCTCCGCCGCCGCACTCGCGCCGGGGCGGCCAACCTCGCTCTGGTGGCGATGATGGTAGTCGTGCTGGCATGCGTGCGGATTGCATTCGGTATCTTCTCCCCCATCCTTTCCTCCAAGGACCTGGCCATGGCGATTCGCGAACAGTACCGCCCGGGCGATCGGATCGTCGCGATCGGGCTCTACGAAAACGCCTCCTCTTTGAATTTCTATACCGGGATTCCATTGCACAGCTTGCGCGCCCCCGGCGGAAACATGTGGTACGGTACCCAGTTTCCCGGAGCGCCGCGGGTCTTCGAGACGCAGGCTTCCTTTGTCGAAATGTGGAATGGCCCGGAGCGCGTCTTCTTGTGGGCTGAAGAAGATGACCCCCCGGCATTGCGCGGATTAACCAGGTATGTGGTCGCGCGCCGCGGGGGCAAGATTATTTTTGCCAACCAGCCGACGGCGTCGTCGCGATAGCGTGAATTCCATTGTGGACTTTAGTGTCCCCGCCCTGGCTCGCGTAGGGTCGAACGCCCTCGTCCGTCCCAGCCGAGCGCAAGCTCGACCGCCGCCACCGGCCCCCGGCTAGCCAGGCTTCACGATCTTCAGTCGGCCATTTTTCACATCGAAAACATCGCCTCGCCAGTGAATCCGGTTCCCCAGAAAACTGACGGCCCAAACCAGAGGCGCGATCAGGTCTCGCAGCGGCAGCAGGACAATGCTGCGGAGCGCTTGGCGATCGTCCAGTACTACCGCGGCGGCGACAACCGCGACCGCCAATCGAGCCGCGAACGTCAGCGCCAGCACTGCCCACGCCCATGCCGCTCCTCCAGAGATCAGCAGTGTGGCGATTGCCCAGGGCAGCCCGAACGTGAAAACCAGTCCGGCATATCCCCAGCGCCGGGCATCGCGAATGGTTCGTGACCAACGCAGCTGATGACGAAAAAACTGCCGCAGCGTATAGGCGGGTAGAAAAGTGACGACAGTCGCGCCGCTGAGTTGGACTCGCTTTCCCGAGGCCGCGATACGCCGGCCGAGTTCGTAGTCGTCGGCGAGGTAGTCGAGCAAGGCTTCGAAGCCGCCGATCGCTTTTAGATCAGAGCGCCGAAAGGCCAGCGTCGAGCCCAATCCGAAGCGCATCCCCTTCTCGAGGAACCTCGCGCTCAATACTCCCGGCACAAAATCGGTGGCGATGCCCAGGGCCTCCAGGCGAGAGCCCAGGGTTGGACCAGCGACGGCGCGGTAGAGGCAAGTCACCAATCCCACGGAATCGTCAGCGAGCGGCGGCGCTACCCTGAGCAAATAGTCGGAGGAAACGCGAATATCGCTGTCATTCACCAGCAAGATGTCGTGGCGCGCGGCGGGCAGCATCTGCGCCAGATTGCTGACTTTAATATTTGCTCCCAGGGCGCGCTCGCATACCATTAAATCAATCACTACTTGAGGATACTGACGCTGAAGCCGGCGCACCACCTCGATGGCCGGATCGTCCTGATCGCTGACGCCGAAAATCAATTGAAACTCGGGATAGTCCTGCTCGCAATGACTGCAAAAACTTTGCCACATTGCAGGATCCGCGCCCTTCAAAGGCTTGAGGATCGATACGGGAGGAAATTTGCTTTCGGGTACCCGGCTGGCCACAAGTTTCTCGCGTATGTCACGGAGAAAATCTCCCATCCCCAGCACCGATAGCAAATAAAAGAACAGACTACAGACTGTGCCAATCGCGGCGACGGCTTCGAGCGCTGCTCTGAAGATTGGGGACATCGGAACCGATAGTACTCGTATCGCAGTCCTCGTGTGGCGCGGGCGCCCGCGAAAGAAAGAATAAACCGCCGCAGCCCTTGGCGCCTGCCAAGCCGCGCCCGTCCCAAACGACGCGTGACGTCGTCAAACGAATCCTACTCGTAGCGCAGGGACTCAATCGGATCCAGGTTCGCGGCCTTCCACGCGGGATAGATGCCGAACACCAGACCGACCGTGGCCGACGCTAGGAAGGCGAACATCGACCAGTACATCGACATGGTTGCCGGAAGCGACGGAAACGCGAGCGGCACAATCCATGTAATGATCGCCCCCAGCGCCAGTCCGATGACTCCGCCAACCGCCGTGAGCATGATGGCTTCAAGTGTGAATTGCACCAGGATGTCGCGTTTGCGCGCTCCCATGGCTTTGCGCACTCCGATTTCGCGGGTACGCTCGGTCACCGAAACCAGCATGATGTTCATGACGCCCACCCCGCCTACGATCAGGCCCACACTCGATACCGCAAACATGAAAACAAAAATCATGCCCGTAATCTGATTCCACACATCGGAAAGCGAGTCCTGGGTGAAGACGGCGAAATTGTCCGGCTTCTCCGTCGGAACCCGCCGCCGCCGGCGCAGTAACTCGCGCATTTCATCCATCGCCTTCGGCATATCGGCGTGCGATGTTGCCTTGACGCTGATCCAATACTGTTTCAGCTCGGGATGCAGCTTGCGAAATGTGCTCAGCGGAAAAAAAACGATGTTGTCATCGGGATTCTTCCCCCCGCCGAATACGCTCTTGCGGATTTTCGCCACGCCAATCACCGTGAATAGCTGACCATCGATGTCCAGTTCCTCGCCCAGCGGCTGTTCGCTCGGGAAAAGCTCCTCGGCCGTATCGTGGCCGATAATGATGACCGATGCCCGGCGCTCTTCATCAATGTCGCTGAACCACCGCCCGGAGTCGAGCGCCACATCAATCACGTCTTTGTAAGACGCGGTGTCGCCTTCCAGAATCGTTTGCTTCGCCTTGCGATCCTTGTACTTCACGGAGTAGGTCCCCGTCCCAAGCTCAGGACGGAAGTAACGCACTCCGGCAGTGACCGCTTTCACATGTGGCAGGTCCTTCATCGCCAGGGCGTCGTCCAAGGTTAACTCCTTGCGGGTTCGCATCTCTTCCGTGGGACGCCCGAAGTTGAAGGGCTCCATGTGGAAAGCGAAGATAATATTTGAACCCAGGCTGCTGATCACCTGACTGACATTGTCGTTGAGGCCGCGCACAATCGAAGAAATCCCGATCACCACCGCGACGCCAATCACAATGCCCAACACGGTCAGCGACGACCGCATCTTGTTGCCGCGGATCGTCTCCACTGCCATGTTCAGCCCTTCGCCGAGTTCGCCTTTGAATTGCATGTGCTCACCACGGCTCGCCGGGCACCCCCGCTTGTCCTTCCCCGTGCCCCTCCCCGCCTTCTGTGATTCAAACTCTCCTCACGTCTCAAAGCGCAGCGCAGTAATAGGGTCAAGCGCGGCTGCTCGTTTCGCGGGATACACGCCAAAAAAAATCCCCACGCTGGCCGCCACAAACACTCCCGCAAATACCGCCCAGAGTTTGATGGTCGACGGCATCCCGATCGCCAGCGTGACCACTTTCGCGAAGGTTACCCCAAACAGCACTCCGATCGCTCCGCCCAGCAGCGCCAGGGTCACCGACTCAATCAGAAACTGCAGCATGATATCGGTACCGCGCGCCCCCATAGCCTTGCGGATGCCGATCTCGCGCGTCCGTTCCGTCACCGAAACCAGCATGATGTTCATGATCACGATGCCGCCCACCACCAGTGAGATCGCGGCAATTCCTATCATCGCGTAAAAAAATGTGCCGCTGAAGTTCGACCAGATACTCAGCAGGCTGTCGTTGGTTTCAATATCAAAACTGTCATCGTCGCCCGGGGGTACGTGCCGCCGCGCCCGCAGCACGGCCCGCGTTTCGTCCATCGCTTCGTCGAATCCTGCCCCACTGGCCGCCGCCTTGCCCGAGATACGGATGTCCTCGTGCGAACCATTCTGTTTCTGAAATGCCGTGATCGGCATCAGCGCGTAGTTATCCATGCTCTGGCCCAGCGTCTTGCCCTTGCGCTTCCCCTCCCCGATTACCCGATATACCCAGCCATCGATGCGAATCTCCTTATTGATGGGATCCATGCCCGGCATCAGGTTGTCCACGATGTCCGGCCCCACCACCACCACCGCGGAATTGTTCCGCACGTCGATGTCGTTAATCATCCGCCCGGCCGTAAGGTCGATATCGAGAATCGTTACCATGGATGGCGTCAGGCCGCGGACAATCGTGTCGTTGATCGATTGCTCTCCGTACTTGACGTGCCCGCTCGCGTTATACAGCGAGGCTCCCACCCACTCGCAATGCTTGCAGGCTTCAAGCACCGCTTCATAGTCCTCCATGGTGAGATTCTTGCGTTTCTCTCCCTCGAGGAATTTGTCTACATTGGTAGTGGCCGGAGAATTCCTGAAAACAATGAAAACGTCGGCGCCAAGATTGAAAATCTTGGTCGCTACGTAGCCGTTGATGCCGTTGACGAACGTCACCACGGCAATCACCGCGGCCACTCCGATCACTACGCCCAGCAAAGTCAGCGCCGAGCGCAACTTGTTTGCCCACAAGGATAGGAACGCGATCTTGACGGCCTCGGCAGGGTTCATGGGCTGGCGCTTCTCGCCGCAGTTCTGGGGACGGCGGGAGCAAACTGTTCTCCAGCTAAGTTTAGCAGGACGGGACAGTCGGGTCCGCGATGGAAGCATTCACGGAACGAGCGTGTTATGTGAGTAACCTGGCTGAGGGCAGGCGTCTTGCCCGGTCCTGCAATTCGGCGACCGGACGGGGACGCACGCCCGCACTCCACTCGCAAGAATCATCGCCTGCCAGAGGCCAGGCGCATCGAAAATTTCACCGACACAAACGTGGCCACGAGCGCCAGCAGCGTCCAGATTGCGGCCGACTCCATGCCCCCGTGTAAAAGTGGCGGCAACGCCAACGTCGAGGGCATCGAAAACCGCGGAGCAGCAACTTTGCCCAACTGCGCCACCGCTACGATTCCGGCAACCAGAACCAGTGCCAGGGCAATGCCCGAAACCACCAGGACGGGCAGAGCCCGAATCCACGGGAATGGGATTGGCGGAGGCGCCGCAGCTTCGCGCCGAACCGCATCCATGACCGAGATGGCGAAGCCCGACGACGGCAGGATCTCATCCTCGAAGGAGAGCACGCGGTCGATCTCTTCGTCACTGGCGTTTGTCGTCATTCGCACCTCCCAGCGTCCCATTATGCCTCCTTCAGGCGCGGCGCGGCCAACCGCTGGGGAAGCTTGCGGCGCAGGATTTCCCGCCCGCGAGACAATCTCGCCTTAACCGTCCCCTCGGGCAGCTCAAGGCTTCGCGCCGCCGTCGCCACATCCATCTCATGAAAGTAAAAAAGAACTAAAGCCTCGCGATACCTCGACGGCAAAGCCAGAACCGCGCGCCGCACCGCCATATCGCGGTCGTGATCTTCGAGGCCGCCATCCGAGGCGTGCCCGTCGGCCGGTTCGGCAACCTCATCGAGTGCCACCATTCGCGCCGGGATGCGGCGTAGCTCCGAACGATACAGGTTCGTAGCCAGTGCAAACAGCCAGGTGGAGAAGACCGCATCCTTCCTCCATTGGCTGAGGGCGCGGTAGGCACGCAGAAAAGCCTCTTGCGCCATTTCTTCGGCCCGCCCGCGATCGTGGCAGAAACGATAGGCCAGGTTGATCAGCGGCCCCTGCCACCGGCGCACAATCCCTTCAAACGCAGAAATGTCCCCGGCCAGCACTCTCTCGACCTCGGCCTGATCTTCGCTGGGGCTCATTGGCGGCTCACTCTGCACCCGCTCCGGACTCTATCTCACAAGGTACGACACCCCTTGCCCGCCGGCGGTTGCATTATTTTGAGGATTTGCCCTCAAGAATAAAAGTGCAACCGGGACCGCCCAGGTCTGGTCCTACCTACGAAAGCACCATACTGAGTCAGGAGGCAGAAATGGATCCTAATGTTGGCGAGAGTCTAGTAGGTGTTTCCGTTTTTCTGGTCCCCATCGTCGGAAGCATAGCGCTGTTCTCGTTTTTGGGCGTGGCTTCGTGGTCCGAGGCTCGCCGCAAAGAGAGAGAAGCATACTACAAAAGTGAAACCCTGAAAAAGATCGCCGAGAGCTCTGGCGAAGGAGCCAAAAGCGCACTCGAATTGTTGCGCGAGCAGGACAAGATGGCATCAAAACGTCGCCTCGAAGGCATGAAGCTGGGCGGTTTAATTACCGCCGCCGTTGGCATCGGTCTCATGGCGCTTCTGCGTGGGATCGCGAACGAGGATGGCCCGGTTTACCTCGTCGGTTCGATTCCGTTGTTGATCGGCGCGGCCCTTCTGTTTTACAGCTTCGCCCTCGCGCCCAAAGTTCAGGAGTGAAGTGCATGCGTGAAGTTCAGGAGCGACAAAAATCGCATTCCGGCCCGGCCGTAGTCGGTGCGTCGGTGCCGTCCGCCTGCGACCTCGCTTTGCACTATAATTGCAGATGTTGGCAGCCGGACCGGACGGTCGCTGTTGCAGGACACAAGACAGAGGAAAGTCCGAACTCCGCAGAGCAGTGTGCCGGATAACGTCCGGGACGGCCGGTTCAGCGTTCCCGTCAGGCCCGCTTTTGGCCTGATGGGATGGAAGCCGGTTGGACGGAAAGTGCCACAGAAAACATACCGCCCGGGCCGCAAGCTCAGGTAAGGGTGAAAAGGTGCGGTAAGAGCGCACCGCCGTCGCAGTAATGCGGCGGGCAGGGCAAACCCCACACGGAGCAAGACCAAATAGGGAGGGATTCCAGCCTCGGCTGGACGCGTGCCGGCTCGGCGCGCCACAACCTCCGGGTAGGTCGCTTGAGCCCCGCAGTAATGCGTGGCCCAGAGGAATGATCGTCCCGCGGCATTCATGTTGCGGACAGAATTCGGCTTACAGGTCCGGCTGCCACAAACTCAGCGTTGCCGCGCGTTCAGTTTGTCCAGCGCCCGCTTCAGCTCCTCCAGCTTTTGTCCGGCTTCGCCCAACTTCCCTTCGGCGGTCAAGCGTTGATAGTCGGCCAGATCTTTGGCGGCCTCCGCGATCAGCCCGTTGATATCCCCGGTCGGCGATGCGCCCGATAATGCAGCCGATGTCCCTGCCCCTCGCGCCGGCTCCGCCGCTGCTCCCGTCGTCGGTGCGGCGCTCAGCGACGATGCCGCTCCTCCAAACAGCGCTGCCATCGCCGATTCGAAAGTCGGTCCGTAAGCCAGCTTATCCTGCAGTGCCAGCACCACGAGCCGCAGTTCCGGCATCGGACTCCGCTCCGCCTGCAGATAAATCGGCTCCGCATAGAGCAGCGCGCGTCCCGTCGGAATCACCAGCAGCGCTCCCCTCCGCACGTGCGAGCCTTGCTGATTCCATAACGTCAATTGTCCCGAGAGCTGCGCATTCTGATCGATTCGCGCCTCAATCTGCAGCGGCCCATCCACCAGCTTGGTCTTGGGAAAGTTGTAGACCACCGACGTCCCGTATTTTTCGCCGTCGCTCCGCCCTGCAATCCAACCAATCAAGTTATTCCGGTTCGCCGGCGTGAAGGGCAAAATCTCGACGAACTCCTCGCCGGTTTCGCTGGGCAATTTCATCAGCACAAAATTCGGCTGCATCGGTTGCGTGGCCTGCGCCCCGCCCTCGGTCATGCCGACTTCGGTGGCCACGGTCCACAAATCCTCCCGGTTATAGAACGCTTCCGGATCGGTCATGTGATAGAGCCCGTAAACCTCCGCCTGCAGCTTCAGCAACAGTTCGGGATAGCGCACGTGCTTGCGCAGCCCCGGCGGCATCTGCGACGCATCCTTGAACAGATCGGGAAAGATGCGGCGATAGCCTGCGATGATCGGATCGTCGCTGTCGAAAACATAAAACGTAGTCGTGCCATCATAAGCGTCGATCACCACCTTGACGCTGTTCCGCATGTAGTTGATGAGATTCTGGTCGAGCTGGTAATGGGTCGAGTACGGGTAGCTGTCCGAAATCGTGAACGCATCCATGATCCACGACAGCCGCCCATCGTCGCCGAGAACGATATAGGGGTCGGGCTCGTAGATCAGAAAGGGCGCCAGCGCCGATACCCGGTCGCGCAGGTTGCGCCGCATCAGCAGCCGGCTATCCGGCGTCACATCATCGCTGAAGGGCAGCTTGGCCAGGTCGTCGCGGTCGAGCGCGATCACGATGCGCCGTAAAAATCCGCCCAGCACAATGCCGCCATTGCCCTCGTATGACGTAAGGCTGTTGCTGGCGCCTTGGGGGTAGTTGAATTCCTTCTGCCTGGTCTTCACATAGACGTCGGTGTTGGTCATCTCGCCGAAATAAANNTGATCCAGTTGCGGCTGCTCTCTGGAAGCTTGTCTACGTTTAACTCGCGAGCCGCCAGCATTACTTCGCGAGTGGTGCCTTCGATGTCGTACCGATCAATATCGATGTCGGGAAAATCGTAGTAAGTCCGGATTTCCTGAATCTGGCGCAGCGTGTCCTGCAGCGCGCGCCAGTCCCACAACCTTATATTCTGCAGCGTTGCCTGGTTGTTCGCCGGTTCAGCCGCGTCGATCGTCGTCTCCGCCGGAAACTCGCGCTGCGTTACCCGGTTCAATCCGTAGGCCTGCCGGGTCAACTCGGTGTTGAACACGATGTAGGGTTTTTCGCGCACCAGTTCGTTGGGCTTGACGATAAAGCTGCTGACGTACCAGGCGACTCCCTGCAGCGCGATATAACAGACCGCGGCGGGCACAACCGCGGCCACCAGCCAGCTCCCGCGCGCCACTCGCGCCGCGTTGAGCGCAGCAATCGCGGCGCCGAGAATCAGGGCCACGCACACGATCAGCAGACCGGTCAAAGTGACATGCGCGTCGGTGTAAGTCACTCCGCCGAAAATCGTGTGGTCCTCCAGCAGGCGCTCGTAACGGCTGATGTAGACCCGCATCCCGACGATCGTCAACAGAAACGCCAATGCGATGGATAGCCCCCGCCACGGCAATAAGACCGACCGGCTCAAATGGCCCGAGAGAGCGCGCGTACCCCCAGTGATTAGGATAAAAAAGCCGGCGAGTATGCATGCGATCACCGCCAGCGTGAGCAGCCAGCCGAGCATCAATTGCCACGCCGGCAGGGCAAAAAGGAAAAAGTTCAGCGGCTTGCCAAAAATTGGATCAACCACGCTGCCGCTGGCGCGAGGCGCATACCAATAGAGCGCCAGGGTTGGCCACTCCACCATCATGCTCGCGCCGGTGATCGCGGCAATCACGAGAGAAACGCCCAGCGCGATCAGCCGCAGCACCGGCTCGACCGGGAGCTTCAGCGGCTGTCCGCCGATGAAAACCGTGTGCCCGCTCGGCAAGTCCGGCAGATGCGCCCGCTTCAGGGCGGCGAACGTTCCATACAAAATTACAAACGTAGCCGCCGTAAAAAACGCGAAAATACCCCATTGCAAGCTCAGCGTTTTCCAGAACACATTCGCGTAGCCCAGCGATCCGAACCACAGCGCGTCCACGTAATACGACAGGGCGGTACGGCCACCAAAGAAAATCCCGGCAATTACAACCAGAAGCAGTAACCAGCGGCGTCGCCGTCGCGGCGTATGCGTCCGCGGCCAATCAATCGACTCGGGCATTGCTTCGCTCCGTCATTACAATCGTTTTAGATTTATCCGAATCATACTCCCTCCGCTTCGGCTGGACCCTCAGGCGCTCCACAACTACCGGAGGGTTGAATTGCAGCAACGCCCCAAATCGCTGAGAATTGGAAGCCTTGGGAATCAAGGTCGGAGGTGCTATGGATTCCGCTGAAATTTTCATGCAGTTTACCGCTGCCATCAACCGTCACGACGTGGAATCCCTGATCGCGCTGATGCCGGCCAATCATGTCTTCGTAGACTCGTTGGGGAATCAGGTTCACGGCTCCAAGTCCATGGAGACTGGGTGGCGCGGCTACTTCGCCATGTGCCCGGATTACTGGATTCGCCCCGACCATGTGTTGGCGGAGGATAACGTAGTGCTGGCGGTAGGCGAGGCTGGTGGGACCATAGACGGCACGTCATGGCGCACCCCGGCAGCGTGGAAAGCGGTAATTCTGGACGGCAAAGTTCAGGAGTGGCGCGTGTTCGCCGATAATAAGCCCGTCTATGAGATCCTGGCCCGACGACGGCAGTAGATGGTATGGTTTGTCTCCTGGCCGACGCTTCCACGGTTTCGAATCATGTCTTCGAAACCAAGTCTTCGAAACTAAGTCTTCGAACTGTGCCTTCGAACTATGTCCCCTGAGAGCGACGACCATCCCATTCGGACGACCGCCGGCCTCTGCGAGAGCTGCCGCCATGCCCGCCGCATCGAGTCCGATCGCGGCTCGATCTTCTTCAGATGTGAGCTTTCGTTTGAGGATGAACGGTTTGCCAAATATCCGCGCCTTCCGGTGTTGGCTTGCAGCGGCTACCGGCCGCAGTAGCTGCTTCGTCTTTGCCAGCGGTCCCAATCAACTCTATAATTGAAGTTGGTCACGAGTCCGCGCCGACGCCCAGTATCTCTGACTCGCGATTTCAGCCATACTTAAGAGCGAACACTCTAAGGAGAACTTCATGTCCGCACCCAGCCGTCGTCCCGAAATTCGCCGCCGCCGCACCCGCGCGGAAAAGATCGCGAAGCTCCGCAAGCGTTTGGCGGCTTCTGGCACCAATGACAAAGACAAAGACCGCCTGACCGCCAGGCTGCATCTCGCCGAATTGACCTCTCCCGGAAATCCGCTCCTGAAAACCGCCTAGGGCGTCTCTGATCAAGTGGGCGCGGAGACTCATGTCCGCGAATATCCCACTCCGGTTGCGGGGCGAGTCCGTGGCCGGCCAGACCGCGCAGGGGGTACGTCAGAATTCCACCGTCACAAATCTCGCCGGGGTTTTGCCCACATTCGTGAGCGTGTGCGTGTAACCTCCCGGGAGCCATTTCATCTCGCCCGAGTTCAACTTCCCCGGTTTCGGTCCTATACCTTCAACATCGCTCCGCAGATCAAGATCGCTGATGGCGACCACGAGATGCGGCGCATCGTGATGATGGCTGGGTACGACTGCGCCCGGATCCAGAATCACTTCCGAGACGCGCACTCCATCCTTTACGAACAGAATCTTGCTGCGGCCACCGGGAAAAGTTTTTTCGCCGCTATCCTCCGGCCAACGGGATGGCGTCTGCCGCAGCCTTTCATCCTGCAGCAACTCGATCGTCAGGTTGCGAAAAGGCTGGTCTAGAAGATTCCGGGCAACATGGGCAAACCCGCCCGCCACAAACCCGGTGTAGCCGTCGGCTAGTTTCACGTCCGCCGGGGGCTTGCCTTCGACTTCGTTCGACACGTGGGCATCCCCGAGCGTGACGAACACGTAGTCGTGGCGATGGCGATGCATGAGCGTTGCCGCATGCGGTGCAACCTCGACCTTGAACCCGCGGATGTAGTCGTTTTCGAGCGCAACGTGGTGCGCGGGTTCGGAAGTGATCTCGACTTCGGGCGTGGTCTGCGCTGACAAACTGGCAGAGCAGGAGAGCAGGAGGACGAACGACAGTACGTGCTTCATGGGCGAGGATTGTAGCACTGGGAGGGGGGAGAGCCTCCTGTCCGCCAGTTCTGGGACCGGCGGCAAGGACCTTCATTCCCTGGTTGAACCGAACCTTTACGCCGGATCGTGAAAGGCGACAATGACTGCTTTTTTCAACGCTATACCTCGACGGGCAAGGACAATTGCAATCTACGGGATGATGCGGAACGCGCTCCTACGCCCCGCCTGGTACACCGAAAAGTCCCGGCGATCGAGCGTAAAAATCAGATCGTAGCCGTCGCGCTCGGCCAGATAAAGCAGCGCGGCATCCGTTAACTGCGGGCGAAGGCTTCCGTACTTCTTCAGCAGTTTCCCACCAGGTCGCTTCCGTGATCACCGGCCAGCAGGAAAACAAAGGGCCGGGAGGTGGTGCAACGCTTCAACGCAAGTCTCGTGATGCTGATCGGCGCGTGACATGATCGCCACGAGTGGGCCGCTATCCACCAGCACCCTCTTCATCGGCTTTGGCCAAAGCCCCGGAAGTGCTTGCGATTCGTACTCAAGTCCGCCGGCGCCGCCCGCACACAGCCAATCAAGCCCGCCTCCTTCGCCAGATTGTAAGCTGACCCGGAGGTCGGTGCATCTTCGAGGTAGCTCTCCAGGGCTTCCCGGACCAACGCGGACTCGGAGCGGCGTGACATCCCGGCCTGCTTCTTCAGACGCTTAACCAGAGACTCTGAGACGCGGATCGTGATGCGCTGTGAAGACATAGCGTCAGACAGTCCATCACATTTGTCGGACGCTAGGCCAACCGCTTACCCCGGATAGACGATCTTCCCGCCCACGATGGTCGCGATCACTTTTCCTGTCATTTGCCAGCCATCGAAAGGCGTGTTCCTCGACTTTGAAAGCGATTGGCGGGCTTCGAAAGTCCACTTCTTTTTCGGATCGAATATCGTAACGTCGGCAATCGCGTCGCGGGCCAGCGACCCGCGCCCGCGCAGATCGAAACAGCGCGCTGGGCCGGCGGTGAATAGTTCGACGACGCGGGTCAGCGGGATGCGCTTCTCGCGATGCAGCCGGCTGAGCGCCAGTGCCAGCGCCGTCTCCAGCCCAGTAATGCCAAAGGCGGCGCGCTCAAACTCCATTTCCTTTTCGTGGGCGGCGTGCGGAGCGTGGTCCGTGGCGATCGCATCCACCGAACCGTCGGCCAGCGCCACCAGAATCGCCTCCCGATCCGAAGCCGAACGCAGGGGAGGATTCATCTTGAAGTTGCTGTCGTAGTCCCGCATATCCTCGTCGGTCAGCGTGAAGTGGTGCGGGGTCACTTCAAAGGT
This sequence comes from Acidobacteriaceae bacterium, assembly GCA_003134435.1. Lineage (GTDB taxonomy): Bacteria > Acidobacteriota > Terriglobia > Terriglobales > Acidobacteriaceae > Acidiflorens. The sequence goes on along the minus strand of PLBE01000070.1, from coordinate 1,692 downwards.
GACGCGCGCTTTCGCGCGCTTGCCGCGGCGCACGCTCTTCAGCGCGTCCGCCGTGGATAGATGCGCGACATGCAGCCGCGCATTCGGAATCTGCGTCGCGAGCTGTACGTCGCGCTCCACAATCGAAGCCTCCGCCGCCGCCGTCATGCCGCGCAGCCCTAGCCGGAATGATCGCGCGCCCGCGTGCATCGAACAGTTCTCGGTCATCCGCGTATCTTCGGCATGTTGCACCACCGGAAAATTCAGCTCCCCGCCGAGAACCAGAGCCTCGCGCATAATGCCGTCGTCGAGAATGGGCTTGCCGTCGTCTGTCACCGCAATCGCTCCGGCGGCCTGCAGCGCGCGAAAGTCGCTGAGGATCGCGCCCTTGCTCGCGCGCGTCGCCGCCGCAATCGAAAAAACATTCACCACCGCGCCCCGTTCCGGCTCTCGAAGCCACTCGATCCACTCCACCGAATCGACCACCGGCGCGGTATTGGGCATGGTACACACCGTAGTAAACCCGCCCGCCGCCGCCGCCGCCGTGCCCGTCGCGATCGTCTCCTTATAGGCTTGGCCGGGTTCCCGCAGGTGTACGTGCAGATCGATGAAACCCGGCGCCACCACCAATCCCCGGGCATCGAATTTTTCGTCCGCGCCGCCTTTGATTTTCCCTGGAACCGCCACTTCCGCCACTCGCCCATGCTTCAGCAGCACGTCCATGGGCGCATCGATACGAACTGCAGGGTCGATCAGGTGGCCGCCCTTGATCAGCAGGCTGGCGCTTAATCGATGATTGCGATTCTTTTCTGAACTGGTCATCGCATTCTCCCCAGCGCTCGCGCCAGTATGGCCATGCGCGTCGGTACCCCGTTCCGCACCTCTTCCAGAATGCGCGCCTGCGCCCCGTCTGCCACCTCGCTGGTCAGTTCCAGTCCGCGAATGATGGGCCCGGGATGCATCACAATCGTATCTTTCTTCGCCATCTTTAAACGCCCCGGCGTCATCTGGTAGCGCGCGATATAGTCCGGAAGATCGATTTTCATCCCCGCCAGCCGTTCCTTCTGCACCCGCAGCAGCATCACCACATCCGTGCCGCGCAACGCATCTTCAATATGGCGCGTCACCCGCACCCCGGGAGCCAGCGTGCTGGCTATGTCGGGCGCCAGTTCGGGCGGTCCGCACAGAATAATCTTCACCCCGAACTTGCTTAACAGATAGCATGCCGACCGCGCCACGCGGCTGTGAAAAATGTCGCCCACAATCGCCACCTGCAGCCCTTTGAAAGTTTTCTTGTTGCGCAGAATCGTGTAGGCGTCGAGCAGCGCCTGCGAGGGATGCTCATGCAGTCCGTCTCCGGCATTGATGACGGGTACGTCGATGTGCTGCGCCATCAGATAGGGCGCGCCCGCGTTGGGATGCCGAATGACAATGATATCCGCGCCCACCGCCCGCACCGTGTAGCCGGTGTCCAGCAGCGATTCGCCCTTCTCGATGCTCGACCCGATCGCCTGGATCAGGACGGTATGCGCGCCCAGCGATTTCGCCGCGATTTCAAACGAACTCCGGGTGCGGGTCGACGCTTCATAGAAAAGCAGGAGTACCCGCCGGCCCTTGAGCAGCGGCCGCGGCTTGTCCGGATTCATGCGCCGGGCGAACTTCAACAGTCTCAGGATCTCGGCTGCTTCCAGGTGTTCGATACCGAGCAGCGAA
>PLBE01000206.1:5169-18240 GCA_003134435.1 Acidobacteriaceae bacterium | reverse complement strand
CCCCCCCTCGGTATATTAGAATCAACACTTTATGGAACATTTCCCGCCAAAGTCTTGAGCGTAAAAGAGTTAGAGGCAAAGTATTCCGGAATATGGAGTTAGCTCCTCAAACTGGGCTGAAAACGGGTTTGGGGCAGCTTCGAGGGCCGACTCGGCTGAGCGGCACACCCCTGCACTGCCCCAATCGGTAACATTGTCGCACTTCACCGGTTGGATGGATGTGATGGCGCTCACAGGTTATTTGTGATGATACGGAATCCCGGCAGACCAAACTCGCAAATTACGCCATCGACTGATCCGGGTTCGAATCGGGCGCAGTGGAAAAGAACAAACTCTATTACGGCGACAATCTCGAGGTGTTGCGCCAGCACGTCAAGGATGAGTCGGTGGACCTCATCTACCTCGACCCGCCCTGCGTGGGTTTCGGGTTGACTGAAGGCTGAGTGGTTTCAGGCGGCGTGGCCGCGCCAGTCGGCAATCTCTTTGAGGCCCTCGCCGCGAGCGTGCTCGAAGAGTCTGACTTTGTGGCGGGTGTGTTCGAATTCGTGAATGTCGGCCCAGACTTCCGCCATCCAGGGGGTTTCATGGGCGGCGGCCTCGCCGCAACTGGCACAACGGGTATGGAAGGTCACGCCCGGTCTGGGAACAGTCGGTGAATCCTGCAATTCGAGGAAGACCGAGCGTACCTCTTCAATCTCTTCGTTCGGCCCGAGAATATGCTCGTAGCGAAGTAAGTATCCAAAGCCCAGTTTGCGGGCTTCGACTTCGGCTTCGTCGCGGGTGTGGAACGGCCCGTATTCGGCCCGCAGTTGCTCAGTCGAGTCACAAGCCATCCAGAAAACTTCCGTGTGCGCCATCGCCTACCTCAGTCTCGGTTCTAGAGGATGCTTTCCGGACCGACGCAAGCAAACAAACGGGTCCAACCGTAACTGAGCAATTTGATGACCGGGAATGGGGTCTCGGGAAGGCTGGGCAGAAGCCGCAAGCGTCCGGCCAAGCTGGCGAACTACTCCGCTGAAAACATGTCACTTAGGCTGAGCTTTCCGCGAACCCATCGACTCGCGGGAAGCTCCGCCGAGACCACTGATGTGAAATCTGTTGCCGTCGCGCCGCTCTAGGCAATCCCTCCGGAGGCCGCTGCCTTGGTTTTTCTGTCTCCGAAAGAACCCGCTTCCTCGGCCGCGCCGCCCCACCCTGCCGACACCGGCAAAAGTCCGTTCCCCAGTTGCAGATGCCAGTTCATCCCGCCATGGCTGGCAACGTAGAGCGCGAGTTCCAGGCGGGTCCAGACTCCTAACTTATCGAACGCAGTGCGCAGGTAGTTTTTCACTACCTGCTCGCTGGTGATCAGTACCTTGGCAATATCTTTATTCGTAAGACCCTGCCAGACGAGGGTGGCGACCTGAATTTCCTTGGCGGTTAGCCGATCACGGGGTTGCATGGTTGCACCTGCTCCTTGATGAACATCGCGGTCGCGAGTTTGACTCGCTTCCGGCCTTCTTTGATGCCCGCGCGCAGAAAGAGAGTGCGGAGATGCTGCTTCACGGTGCGCGGGCTGATGCTCAAGTGGCTCGCGATTTCCTTGTTGCTGCACCCCTGCACCAACAGACGTAGCACCTGCTGATCGCGGGGCGTAATCTTAATTTCATTTAAGTTAATCATCGGCTTTTTCGTTCGCTCCTTCGGTTCAGTCTTGGGGTCGCGACCCACCGATCCTGAAGCAGGTGATTCGCCAAATCTTCGCTATCCAACGACATCGTTTAGAACCATAGATTTAGCTCGTATCATCGTCGTCTTGCTGTGGTTGCAATAGGCCGTTCTCATGATGGACTGCCGTTTCGGCATCCCTATGCGGGAATCGTTCCCGGAATGCCGCCAATTCTTTGATGTTCAGACTGCCCCGACTTGCTCTACAATGGCGTTAGTCTGGACGATTATCCTCTCCCGCGACGCCATGCCATCGAACCGGCCAAACCTGATTCTGGACGAGCAGGCCTTTCAGGACTTGCTATCGGCCGCCTACACCATCCAGGAACACAACCAACAAATGCGGCAGGGTCCTCCGATCCACGTGGAGCAGCCAGCGACGATCATTTGCGAGCATTGTGGCGCTGCCAAGCGCGCCGACGAGGCTTCGTGTGAAACTTGCGCTGACGGGCTTCGTCCGGGGGAACGCTTGCAGCGTAACTGGGCTTCGATGTGGCTGATGAGTCAGGAGCAGGGTGGATTGTGGCCGGAGCGATCCGGCGAGATTCCCCGGGGAGTACCGGAACCTTCAAGTAAGCAGGTCCCACCCGCCGCCACGTCCAAGGCGCGGAAGCGAGCGCGAGGCGATTCGGCACGCGCTAAGTTGCCGCAGGAGCCGCTTCTCGACAAGTCCGGCCTCGGTCAGTCAACCCCAGATGCGGCTGTCGCCCAGACGTCGGCGGGTGGCAAATCGACCGCCGATTCCGCCGCAGTCCAGCCTTGGGAAGACTTGCCCGCGGAACTCTGGGCGGCGCGAGAATTGCCAGGCCACGAACTCGGGAAAGAAATCGCGAAAAAGGAGTTCGCGAAAGGAGAAGAGTTCGCGAATGAAAACTCAGCGCCCGGCTTGCAGCTCTCCATCCTTCCTTTCGAGCGATCCGCAAACCACGCCGATCGCGAAGCCGACGACGGTGCCCCGCTGCCTGCCCGCTTCGGCACGGCGACCGGGGGACCAACCACCGATACCGGGGACGATACGGGAAACGGCGCGCCCGGAGAGTTCTACGACCATATGTTCGGCGAGACAACCGACAGCGCCGCCCCCGCCGCCCCAGTCTCTTTGTTGCAGCGCTGGCGCGACGCGAGCACAAGCCTCAGTCATCACCGCGCTGACCTGTATTTGGCAGCGGCCGTCCTGGTAGCCCTGCTCGCCCTATTGTGGCCCACGGCCGAATCGCCGCAACGGCCCACTCTCGGTTTGTTGGACCGGGCGCTCATTACTCTGGGAATCGCCGAGGCCCCGGCGCCGACCGCCCATCTGCAGGGGGACCCCGCCATCGAGGTCTGGGTCGATCCCCACACCGCTCTTTACTACTGTCCGGGCGAGGAGCAATACGGCAAGACCGCCAACGGCCGTGTTACTACACAGCGCGAAGCGCAGATGGACCGCTTCGAACCCGCCAGCCGCAGCGCCTGCGAGTAACGAAATAAGCGAGGCCGTCGCGCCACACTCCTGAAAGTGCCAGAAGGCATTCCTATATCTTTACCGGGTTCCCTGCTGAGTATGACTAGACAATGAACTCCAACACTTTTCTACTGTCATGAGCCAACCTCAGCGCCCACGGGAGCGTAATCTTTTTGCCTTAGCATCGTTTCGTAGATGGGCTACAAGCTCCAGAACATCCTGATTTCGGCGCTGCGAGAGCTGTTCGTGGTGCTGTTTGAGCCACTTCGCAAACTCAAATCCAAGTAAATCTCGCGAAGTTGCACCCTGGCCGTTTTTGATTACCCTTGCCATTTCTCCAAGGGTGAGCACCGTCTTTTCTTTCACCACATAGTCCAGAAAACGTTGGTTCATCTTTTTCCCACCAGACCCTTGTTGCGGTTCGCTCGTAATGAAAGACTGCAGCGTGGGCACCTCACGCGTATAAGTCCGAAATGGCCCGAACACTTTGTTTTGCAGTTCAAACTCCACCGCGCAAGCGAACTGGAACGCGGCCAATATAGACCTACTATCCAACATTCTCTGATCACCCCGCAGATCATGCTTGAGACTTGTTCCCAAAACCCACGCCTCCTGGGCGGGTTCAGAGAGTGTGGAAAACCGTGGCCAATAATCCTCAATGATCGAAACATATGTTGCATAAGCTTGAGGCTCCGCTTCCCGGAAAGCACGGGCAATTTCCGGGTTGTACGTAGTTTGATCTTCCCCAACCTGCCCCAGAGCTAGAACGGTTGCTCTCCACGAGTTCCCTTCCAGCATGGGGTTGATATCCGCTTCACGGCGAAGGTTCTCATAGGCTTCTTGATATTCGCCCATCTCGGCCTGAATTCTTGCTAGTTTGAGATAGGTTCCGAAGGGACGGATCCGCAAGAGTTGCACCATGCATTCCTCGACTTTCGAGCAATTGCCTTCGAGTCGGTAGCAATTCGCAAGCGACAGGAGCAACTCCTCCTCCCCGGAATCTTCCAGATCGACACCTTTGATACGACGGTGAAACACGTACCTATCATGATCCATTAACTTCTGATAGCAATCTGCTGCCTCCGCGTATTGCCTGCTTACGAAGAGGCACCGCGCGAGCAGTGGTCTGTATTGAGGGGCGATTTCCGGTTGTATTGAAATCGCGGAGGTTAAGCGTTCAATCGCCGCGTGCAGTCGTCCCTGGGCTTCGATTGTAGGTGGAGGAAAACTTATGAAGTCGACTTCCTCGCTGTCTGATCTCAGAATGGAACGTGGCACCATTTCGCCGCCTGCCTCAACCCAACCAACATCCTCGGGCTTCTTGCTATCATCGTCAGCCGGAACCCTTCGCGGAGCATAAGGATTTGTACACCAGCGGAACAGAACGTAGTGCTCGATCGAACCGGGCCGGATTCTCTCAGGGCGTTCAAAGTTAGGCCACTTCGCGAACCCATTCGATTCGGCGTAGCCGTCTAGGCTCCAATTCCACTCATACCAATAATTGAAATTATTCTGGAGTTCGTGGTCAATTTGAGATCCAAATAGCTGCAGAAAACGAAACTGCGTTCTAAGGAGGCAAACCTCTTGGCGATCAATCTGGTCGAGAGTGTCTGCGCGGGCGAAAAGCGACCAGAGCAAATCCCATTGTTCGGCCAAATAGGCATTCGAGATTTCCCAGGCCAATCGTGGCCATGAGCTACACATCTCTGGCGCGACCAATTGAACAAGATGGCTGAACCGCTCGCCGACCGGGAAGATGATGAACCCGCGACAAAGGCGCAAGGTCGCGTATCGGATCGCAACATCTTCAGGATGGCAAAAGCCTTCTTCCTCTAATTTCCTCAGTGTTTCTTCCATGTTGTTTGATAAATCGGCGCTGTGCTGATGTTCTTGCTCGGACCATCGTTCGGTGAGATAAGGCAAACGTGCCTTCTCGGTAAGCTGTTGCCGACAGAAGTCAATCCACGAAGAGACGTCGACCATTCCGCACTCCAACTGCTAATACATTAAGATGATCATTGGTTTCCAGCAAGCTCATGGATCTGCCCTAGGTCCAACCCGTTGTGTAGATGCTCCCAAGTACGACGCAGAAACGTAGAGGCCCCAGCAAGGGATATTTTCTGACTGCTTGCTCAGAGATTCCCTAGGGCGGGCGCAAATGCCGGGACTCGCTGCGGCCTTGCGGAAGCGTTTGTCTTTTGTCCACAGCAACGTGGACGGATTGATCAAGACAGAGGCGATCAGTTCTGCGTCGGTCAGACCGATGCCCAGGTTATACAGGCGACGCGCTTCGATCACTCGCCGCACTTCGCTCAGATTGCGCCTCCCGCACGCGGGGCAAAAGATCCAGCAGTGCGAGCGTCTGCTTGCGTTGCCGCAGAGACCCGCAAGGGACGAGGCGACGCCACGCACCCATGGCAGCAAGCCTTTACGATGCGGCGGCGACCTGTCCCGTTTTCTGGTCGGAACGGAAACGCAGGAGCGCCGCTATATTTCCGGCGCTGTCCAAGTCGCTATGCTCCCTGAGGTAGAACAGTTCGATATCGCGACGGATGGCGATGGGGATGATGGCGTCGCAGACGTCGGCGAGTTCGCGGGTAGCGTGTCCGCAGGCGGCGCAGGCCGGAACCAGTCGGGCATCGAGGTGTCCGCAGTTGGGGCACTCCACGGCTCGCGCCGAATAGTGATCGGCGAGGACGATGGTCTGCACTTCGCCGGCTTCGAGAGCCTGCAGCACGCGCCGCAGGCCGGTGACGCCGCGGCCGTTGGACTTGGCCAGATCGACGGCTTCGCTGGCTTTGGTGTGGGCGCGCGCTTTGATCCATTGTTTCAAAACGGTGTCGGCGTGGTCGCGAATCTCTTCGTTGGAGACGCTGGCCACGTCGGCGGAGAAGCGGCCGATCAGGCGATGTTTCACGTAAGGATGGAGATTGGCTTCAAACTCGGGCCAATTGGCATCCTGGCAGCCGACGATCAAGCGTTCCCAGATTCCCTTCTCGTAATCGGCCAGCAGGCGGTCGGAAACAGCTTTGAAGTGCCGCAGCGCTTCTTCGGCGATGCGACGCTCGGCGTGGCCGGCTTCGTAGCCGTTGTAGCCGTAGCTGGAAGCATTGCGCGACAGCAAGTGAACGATCGCTCCCCGCTCGCGTAGGTCGTCGAGGCGCAGATCAAAGAAGCGGGCGCGCTGGCGATCGACCACGGCGACCAAGAGAGCGGGTTGGGCTCCGAGCAAAGCGGCGAGAGGCTGCAACTGAAAGCGGGGCTGCAGATAGATCTGGTTGGCTCCGAGATTTGGAGGCAGTTCGTACTCCCTCCAGAAATTCTGAGCGGAACAGGCGAAGACTGCCCTTCCCCTGGCGTTGCCGCGGAGATTGGAGGCCAGATCGAGGACGCGGTCGAGGTCGGCGTGGAGGAATCCGTTCTTGCCGGCTGCGACAGCGCTCTTCAGCGCCTGTTTGATGATGTCTTTCGCCACGATGGCTTCGCGGCGGTGGGAACGATCCTGGGGAGGATCGGGCTGGAAGTAAAAACTCAGGGCGCATGCCCCCTTGGTTTCGTCCGCTTGAAAAGCCGCTAACTCACGGATTTCGTCCCGGGTCATCATCTCGACACTCCTTAAGAAAATAAACTGGTAGTGAGATGTTCAGGTTCGAGCTTTGGTCAAGATTTCGTGGTGGAATTCGTTGGCCACGGAAGGCGCGTTGCGAACACAGTCGCGGGCCCGTTGCACGGAGTCGCGCACGGCCTCCACATGCCGGCCGGTGATGGCGGCGATTTCATTGAGGGAAAAACCTTCGATACCGTAAAGAAGAAAAGCTTCGCGGTCGGTGCGATCAGCGCCGCGGAGAGCGGCTTGCACCAGGGCAATGACTTCGTCGGAGTAAGCCGCCTGTTCTGGCGTGGAAGCGCGGCGGTCGGGGATCACGCTTTCGCGGGTCCAGCCTTCATCGGGCTGGTGGAATTGCAATCCGGCTTCGTCGGAAGCCTCGACATTCTGGCGGCGAGGGCTGGTTTCCAGATGCAAGTGATGGGGAGATTCCAGTTCCTGAAGGCGAGCTGTCATCTCGTTCATGGCTTGCAGAGCGAGGCGATAAAGCCAGGGTTCGAGCGACAGTTTTTCCGGGCGGTCCTGGTCGCCAAGCGCGCGGGCGATGACTTCGTCGACGACTTCCGGGGTCGAGAGCGCGTCTTCGGGAATCTCTTCATCGGCGCAGCGGAAATGCAGTTCGCGATCAATGAAGCGCTCGAGGCGGCCTAGATTGGCGTTGACGTAGGAACCGATGTCGTCGGCGGAAATTGTGGGCACGGGAACGGCCGCCAGGGTTTGCTCGAAGGGGACGCCAGGTTCGCGAACGTCTTGCGGGCCGCCGCGCCAGCGCCGCCATTTGTGACTGGAGCGGAGCAGTTCCTTATGCCGTCCGGTCTGCTGCACGAGTTCGTCAAAGGCAGCCTTGATGGCGGCGGTTGGGCTCTGCGCTTTCGCCTGGGCAGTCAGTTGACCGGAGGGCAAGCGCAGATTCAGGGATACCAGAGTACCCTCGCGAGCCGAATTTTCGTCGACAACCGCTTTCAGATGCACCAGTTCGGGCCGGAAGACGTGGAGACGCTTCTGAATTTTCTCGATCTGGTGGTTGATTTCTTTTTCGATGTCGGGAGTTTTATGGACCTTGTAACTAACGTGAACGTTCATTTTCGAGCCTCGAACGCGGGAAGAAGAGTCCCGTGAAGCTGCGGTCCTAACACGACGATTGTACACCCTGCGGGAAGAGGAAAAATGTTCAATTTCGCGGCTTGCTTCCGCCTGAGAAAGTGGACGCTTCTGGGCAAAACCGACCCCAGACGCCACAAATGAGTGGCGTTCTGGGGTTTGGCCGTGCGTTCCCGTGAAATGCAGGACCGGTTGCTGGGGTTCGCACCTCCTAGGGTCGGACGAAGGTGAAGACTCCATCGGAAGAATTGATTCCAAAAACGCCGGCTCCGAATCCACTGGAAATAGTCTTCAGATTGCCTTGAACCTCGACGAACGCTTCGCTGCTCGAGTCAAAGTGCCAGATATGGGTGGACGTATCGACGATCCAAACGCCGTCCCCGCCTGCTGAGACCTGAACGGTATTGCCGCCTACGCTGTTCATTGTGCCGGTGTTGGGGTCGTAACGAAAAACACCATTGGAACCGTTGACGCCCCACACGTCATTCACTCCGACGGAGATCTGGGTCAGGGTGCCCGATACTCGCCCGAACGACTGCTTGGCGAAGTTGAAGTGGAAGATGGCGCCCGCGCTGTTGAGTCCCCAAACATCTCCTCCGCCGGTGGCAACCTGGGTCAGGATACCGGCGATTTGATCGAACACGTTGGTGCAGTAGTTGTATCTATAAATTTGCGCCGAAGGGTTGACTCCCCACACTTCGTAGGGATGGCAACTGTCTTGCGTGCCTTCACCAACCGCGATTTGCTGGATGGAGTTACTCGGTATTTGATCGAAGGTTTTGGTGCTGTAGTTGAACCGGTAAACGTTGAGGTTACCCTCTATACCCCAGACCTCGTCGAGCTGGGACAGCGTTCCGCCTCCGACTGCAAGCTGGAAAAACTTTACGTTTGCTATCTTTGCGAAGGAGCCGGTGGTGGCGTGGTAGCGGTAGACATTGGAGTGGATATCGAAGCCAAATACCTCATTTCGGCCAGCGGAAACACCGAATAGAGTTCCTTTAACCTGTTGAAAATGCTGGGCTGATGCCGGGACGATCAGCGAAAACCAGCAGACCAGAACCAGAAGGACCATAGGACAAGCGGTTTTGCGCGACATTGTGATCTCCTCTAGATTTTTTCGATTGCGGGGATAGCACGAGTGGAGCAACAGCGTGTTGGCTACTGAACTGTTCTTAACCCATAGCCCAGCGGCCTGTTTGGAGCACCGTGATAAAATCAAGCTCAGTTTCCGCTCCGCGCCGTTCCACCATCCCCCACGCGGTAAACGCTAGTTCACATGTCCCTCAAATGTCCTAAAATCGGCGCTCAAATGTTCTCAAAACATCCACCCACTCTGTTATGCCCAGCCTAACCAACAACTTGTATCGGTTCGGCGAATTTACCCTTGACGCCCAAGGCCGGGTGTTAAGGAGGGGCGAAGAGGCCGTGCCGCTGACCCGGAAAGCCTTCGATGTCCTGCTTCTGCTGATTCAAAACGCTGAACGGACGGTGACCAAAGACGAACTGATGGCGGCGATCTGGCCGGGCAGCGTCGTGGAAGAGTCAAACTTGACGCAGACGATTTTCATGGTGCGAANNGTCCCTCCCGCGGCGACAGGGGAGCGCGAGATTCTCCTGCAATCGCATCTGCGAAGCTGGCGCGATTGGAGATCGGCCTTCATCGCTCTGGCCGCATTTGGGTTCATCCTTGTCGCGGGGTGTACCATCTGGCTCTGGCGTTCAAGGAACGCGCACGCGGACCAGCCTGGCAGAGTCATGCTAGCAGTCCTTCCATTCCAGAATCTTACCGGCGATGCAGCGCAGGAGTATGTCAGCGATGGACTGACCGAGGAAATGCTTACCCAATTAGGCAATCTGAATCCCCAACGTCTGGGAGTCATCGCCCGGACCTCGGTAATGCATTACAAAGACGCGCATGCCCCACTCGATCAGATCGGGCGCGAGTTGAAGGTGCAATATGTTCTTGAAGGCAGCGTCCGGCGGGAATCGGATCGCGTGCGCATCACCGCCCAACTCATACAGGTTAAGGATCAGACCCACGTCTGGGCCCGGCAGTATGACCGCGAATTGAAAGACCTGCTTCCCCTCGAGGGTGAGGTCGCCCATGCGATCGCAGAAGAGATTCAGCTCACCTTCGACGGCCGCCAGGAGACGGGTAGTCAGTCGGCAGCCCGGCCGCAAAGTTCGGAGGGTTACGATCTCTATCTAAAGGCGCTCTACTTCTTCAATAAGCGGACGCCCGCGGACTTGCAAGAGGCCATTCAGTATTTCGAGCAGGCTGTCGCGAAAGACCCCACATCCGCGCGTGCGTATGCGGGACTGGCGAAAGGATACGCGATCCTGTCCGCATATAACGGTCAGCAGCAGGCGGAGTTCATGCCGAAGGCGCGCGCCGCGGCGTCGAAGGCACTCGAAATTGATGAAAACTCGTCGGAAGCGCACACTGCGCTGGCCCTGATTGTGCAAAACTACGACTGGGATTGGCGAAGGTCGGAAAAAGAGTTCCGGCGTGCGATCGAATTGAATCCGAACGATGCGACCGCGCACCATTGGTATGCGGAGCATCTGATGTGGCGCGGACGGTTCGATGAGGCATTGGAGCAAAGCGACCGGGCGCAAGAACTGGATCCGCTTTCCTTGATTATCGCTGCGGATAACGGTGCCATCCGCTACTTCTCGCGCAATTACGATGCGGCCATCGAAAAATGGCGCTCTGTGTTCGACATGGACCCTGGCTTTATGCGGGCCCATCTCATTCAGGGGGCTTACGTCGAGAAAGGGATGTTCGCCGAAGCCCTGGCTGATAATGAAAGGCTGCGGCCGATGATTTCGGACGCAGCGTATTGGTCGTGGCGAGCCTATATTCAAGGACGCGCCGGGCAATCGGCAGACGCACGCCGGGCGATCCACGAGTTGCTCGAAATTGAAAAGCGCAGGCCCTTCGACCCCACTGCCATGGCTCACGCCTTCGCGGGGTTGGGAGACAAGGACCAAACCCTTGGCTGGCTGGAGAAAGCCTATGCGCAACGCTGCAACGGACTCACATCGTTGAAGGTGAATCCCGCCTATGACCTGCTGCGCGGCGATCCGCGGTTCCGAGATCTGATGCTGCGGGTTGGATTGGAACCGTAAAGCTACGTGGCTTTGGTACGGGCGCTTCAATGCAGAGCGAAGAGCATCTGGAGAAGAACTATGCCCGGATGGAGCGGGTTCTGGCCGGGATGGGACAAACCACGGTGGATCAACCGACGGAACAACGACTGGTGCATCGACCAAAGAAATGGGAAAACGCCATGAACAAACTGACGCTGACAACCGAAGGGGATACACACGTGGTTGTGACCCGACGCTTCGCCGCGCCGCCAGAAGCCGTGTACCGCGCGCACACGGATCCGAAGCTAATCCAGCAGTGGCTGCTTGGTCCGGATGGTTGGACCATGCCCGTCTGCATCACTGAAACCAGGCCCGGCGGCAAGATCCGATATGAATGGACGAATGGCAAAGCCGGCGGATTCCATATCACTGGCGAATATGTGGAACTGCAGCCTTACAGCAGGATCGTACATGTCGAGCGCATGCACCTGCCCGATCCCACACCCGACAACCACATTGAAACGCGATTTGATGCCGACGGCTCAGGAACGCTGATGACGATGCGAATGACGCTGCTCGATGCCAAGACGCGCACGGGCATGCTCGCGACGGGAATGGAACGTGGAATGGAAGCGAGCTATGTTCGGCTGGAAGGAATGCTCTAGCTCAATGATTGGGCCAAGCCGCGCTGTGGCAATGAAGTTGCCGGATTTGTAAATCTTCTACTTTACGTATTCGGAATCCTTGGTGAGCTCCTCCGGCATGGCAACCGGGAATGGCGGGAATTCCTGGGAGACGCCTTTGAATAGCGAAACCGTTACTTCCGAGCGCCGCCTGCCGTCATGGACGGCGATCTGATGCGGGTTCCCTGCCGAATATCCCTCCCACAGCGAGACCCCGGCGTACGCGCCATCCTTTCGCAGTACGTAGTAAGTCATGTCGACGAACTTGAGTTTGTTCATGTCATTGTTGTAGTTGCGGACGATGCGCTTGAGGGCGTCCATACCGGCGTCCAGCGGCGACATGCCGCGGCGCAAGTTTTCGACAATGGTGTGCGCTCCGGCAACCTTGATATTTTCTTCACCGCTGCCGGTGGCGCCGGCCGAGCCCACATCCTGATCGGTATAGCAGCCGGCTCCGATGATGGGCGAATCGCCGCAGCGGCCGGGAAGTTTGAACGCGAGTCCGCTGGTGGTTGTGCAACCGGAGATTTCGCCTTTATCGTTGAGCGCGGAACAGTGGATGGTGCCAGTCGGCGGAAACAGAACTCGGCGGATGGCGGCCATTCGGAATTGGGGCTCGATGTCGAGTTGGGCGGCGCGCTCTTGCAGTCGTTGGATGCGGTCTTGCCACAGTTCCGCTTCCGGCGCAGCGGTCGGTAGTGGCGGCTTCCAGCGCGGGTCGGCCAGTCCCGGACCCCACCAGTCGTCGTTCGAATGATATTCCTTCCACAACAGCCAGATTTTGCGGGAGCGTTCGGTCAGCAGATTTTCGCGCGGAAAACCCATGGCGACGGCGAATCGTTCCGCGCCCTCGCCCACCAGCATGACGTGGCCGGTGTGTTCCATGACAGCCTTCGAAACCAGAGAGACATTCTTGATGTTGCGGACTCCGCCCACCGATCCGGCGCGACGGCTGGGACCGTGCATACAGCACGCATCAAGTTCGACCACACCTTCTTCGTTGGGAAGGCCGCCGAGTCCAACGCTATCGTCGTTGGGATCGTCTTCCGGACCATTTACGACGCGGAGGGCTGCATCGAGCGTGTCGCCGCCGCCTTTCAGAAACGCGAAAGCCCCGTCGAGGTAATTCACGCCATTGTTGGCGCAGACGATGATGGGACGCTTGCCCGAGCCGAACGATCCGGAAGGGTGCCCGGAAGCTTGCGCGGCATCGGCTTTATTTCGGTCGTTGGTTGCGTCGTTGGTTCCGTCTGGGACCCCGTCTTTCGTCGCGCCCCTGGGCGACTGAGACTGTTGCGCATTCAGACCCGTGACCACGGTGGCAGCGATGGCGGAACCCAGAAACCCACGACGGTTGATCGACATGAATTCTCCCGACTCGGAAACGGCGAGAAGGATACCACGAAGAGGATGTGCCGTGGCGTTGACGGCTTCTC
>PLBE01000206.1:0-5130 GCA_003134435.1 Acidobacteriaceae bacterium | reverse complement strand
TTGACACGTATATTCCCGTTGTAGTATATGAGGAGTGTGGAATCCGTATTCGAGATCATTGCCGAGCCGAACCGCCGCGCGATATTGAGCCTACTGGCCTCGTCCCAACAGTCGGTGGGAGAGATCGAGCATCAGCTTCGGATGACGCAGCCGACCGTGTCGAAGCACCTGCGCGTGCTGCGCGAGGCGGGTTTCGTGGAATCTATGGTGGACGCACAGCGCCGTCTCTACCGGCTGAAACCTGAACGATTTCAGGAAGTCGATGCCTGGCTGGCTCAGTTCCGCCGCTTCTGGTCCGCGCACGTCGATGCCCTCGAACGCCACCTAGACCGCATGGATGGGTCAACGCCAAGGAAGCCCGCATCAACGAAAAAGAAAGCAAGAAAGACAACGCGGCCAAACCACGGACGTGACAAAGGAGAAACGAAATGAAAATCAAAGTAACCAGCATCTATGTGGACGACCAAGCCAAGGCCCTGAATTTCTATACCGACGTGCTGGGTTTTGCCAAGAAGTCCGATTTCAGCAACGGCGCATACCGCTGGCTGACCGTGGCCTCGCCCGAGGAGCCGAACGGTACTGAGCTGCAGCTGGCGCTGAACAATAATCCCGCGGCGAAGGCGTATCAGCAGGCGATGTTTCAACAGAATCAGCCCGCGGCCATGTTCTTCACCGACGACGTCAAGGGCGACTACGAGCGGACCAAGGCCCGAGGCGCCGAGTTCACGATGCCGCCCACCGACGTGCCTGGTTCGACGATTGCCATGCTGAAGGACACCTGCGGCAACCTCATCCAGCTGACCCAGCTGGCGCGCTGGTCAAGCTAGGGACGTCAAGCTAAGGAGGAGAGAGTGACCGATCTCGCGCAGTACGAACCAGGTCCGGCCAGCGGGGCGCAGGTGCGAAAGGAAGGAGACAAGTGGACGCTCATACTCGTCCGCGACCTGCGGCACTCGCCGGAGAAAGTCTGGCAGGCGCTTACCGACCCGGCGCATCTGCGCGAGTGGGCTCCCTTTGTGGTCGATGGCAGCCTCGGTACGGTTGGAGCCGCAGTAAANNGCGGCACGCGCCTGACGCTGTGGCACCGCATCGATCGCCGCTTCATCTCGTGGGGCGCCGCGGGCTGGCACATCTGCTTCGACGTCCTTGATCGGTTCCTTGCGGGTACGCCGATTGGAGCCATCGCCGGCATCGACGCCATGAAGTTCGCGGGCTGGCAGCGCTTGGTCGCCGAATATTCAAAGCAGTTTGGCGTTGAGGCTCCTGGTTGGACGCCTGGGGCGGCTGAAAAGTCGTGAATTGATAAATCCAAAGTGATAAACCAAGGAGTGGCATCCATGGCCGCAGCCAGTTCAACAAACATCGTGAGCCGAGGCATTACCCGCTCGATTTTTCGCTGGATTCACCTCATCTTCAGCATTCCGATCCTCGGTTATATTTATAGCCCGTTTGACAAAATTCCAAGCTACGCCCCCGCGACTCGATTCGTCTTCGTTCCGGTCATGGTCCTCTCGGGGTTGTGGATGTGGAAAGGCCATCTGGTTCGACGACTTGTTTCGAGGAGACCGCAAAAGTTTGCCCCAATAAAACCACTCGCATGAAAATTGGACAAGAATTCGAGGTATAACAATCCAATGAATCCATCGGAGCGTATTGACCAACTGATCGCAAAGCTCACCGACTGGCGTGGCAAAACGCTTGCCGGCATCCGCAGGAACATTCTTGAGGCTGACCGCGATATCGTCGAAGAATGGAAGTGGATGGGAAGCCCAGTATGGTCTCGCGATGGCATCATCGCGGTCGGCAATGCCCACAAAGATAAAGTGAAGCTTACGTTTGCAAACGGGGCGAGCCTTCCAGATCCGGACCAGCTCTTCAACGCGGGCCTCGGAGGCAACCGGTGGCGGGCGATCGATTTGTTCGAGGGCGACAAGATTAACGGGCGTGCTCTAAAAAATCTCGTCCGCGCCGCGGTCGATTTCAATCAGATCAAACTGAAGAGGAAAGCGCCCGCGGGTGCTCGAGCGAAAGGGCACAGCAGTAAGAAGTGACGAAACAAGTGCCGTTGGCGCCCATTACGACATCCCGCATTTCCGGAGGCTTTGGCGAAGGCTGAGCATCTCGTGTCTCTGGGATCGTTCAAAGGAAGCCATTCTGTCCGTTCCATCGGGGAAAGTGAATATGGGCAGACGCGGATTCTTGTGCGGACAATATTGAGCCACTGCATTGAGCCACTGCCAACCCCATAACCTCCGCGCCACTTGAGTTCATAAACTAAAAGCGCTGGGCGAGAGGAACGGTTTGAATTAACGACAATTATGTTTCATTGATCCAAAGAACGGCCTCTGCATCTCCGCATTGTGAATTGTTTGGAAGGAGTGATGTAAACATCATCGCGCGCGCAGAACCGCGCCGCCGCAGGCAGAACTGCCCAGATCGCCCGTGTCCCGCCCTGCTTTTCACGGGCAAGTCAATTGCGCCGTGCCGAGGACCGTGCCGCAAACGGACTCGCCGTATTCACCGATTGGACACGGAAGCCCCTTGGCAACCGGCAGATCGACCCACGCGCCAATGGAATAGGTGCCGGATGCACCGGCCGCGCACTGCGCCGCGCCATTCTGGTCAATCGAAACCGGACTGTTGAAATCAGGCCCCCAATTCGCCTGTAAGGGAGTAACAGTCACTGGCGTTTGGTCGTAATGGCCAGTGGCAACGAATGGGACCTTGCCATCGGGATAGTCTTGCGCGTCCGCGGAAGCAGGCGAAACGGTGACGGACTGAATCTGACGGGAACCGCTCCCACACGCCAAGGTCATGCTCGCGGCGAGGCCCAGGAATGTGAACCGCATTAAGATGCCGTAGCGGAACATGGAGACCTCCTGAACCAACAGAATCCAAGGCGACCCAAAAAGTTGCCCGCTGCGAGGAAAATACCCCCGCCGAGAGCGTCCTGTCAAAGGCAGAATCCCGACACCTAAGCCTGCGCCGAAATAANNCCCTCTCCCGGAGCCAGGAAAAGATTGCTCTCCAGGTCATGCTGTTTGTTATAGAGCTCGAAGTAACGCCCGCGGAGCGTGTAGAGTTCTTCGTGAGTGCCGCGTTCGACAATTTGCCCGCGCTCGACCACCAGGATCTGATCGGCGCGGCGGATGGTCGACAAGCGGTGCGCAATCACAAAGGTGGTGCGGCCCCGCATGAGATAGGAGAGGCCTTGCTGGATCATCTGCTCCGATTCGGAATCGAGGCTNNCGCTGCCGCTGCCCGCCCGAGAGTTTCACGCCGCGCTCGCCGACAATGGTGTCGTACTGGTCGCCAAAGCTCTCCGCAAATTCATCGACTCGGGCGATGCGGCAGGCACTCATCACGGCTTCGTCGCTGGCGCCGGGACGGGAGAAGGCGACATTCTCGCGGATGCTGCCGTCAAATAGAAATGATTCCTGCAGCACGACTCCGAGTTGGGTGCGATAGGAATGGAGCCGCACCGTGCTCAAGTCGATGCCGTCCACCAGGACCTTGCCCCGGGTCGGAACGTAAAACGCGGTGATCAGCCCGATGGTCGTCGATTTGCCGGACCCGGACGATCCAACCAGAGCCGTAACTGTGCCTGGAGCAGCGTGGAACGATACGTCGTTCAACACGGTGCGAGCGCCATCGTAGCTGAAGCTTACCGATTCGAAGTTAATGTTACCCTCGATCGCGGGCAACGTGACGGTGCGGCGAGGGTCGCTGTCTTCGGCAGGTTCGGCCAGGATCTCTTGCGTGCGTTCCAGTCCAGCCAGCGCTTCCGTGATCTGCGTGCCGATCTGGACAATCTGCATGATGGGCGCGATGAGGAAGCCCATGAACAAGGTGTAAGTAAAAAAGCCGCCGATGGTCAGCGCGCCGGCCAGAATCTGCTTCGCGCCGACAAACATGATGACACTGCCTACCACGCCCAGCAGTACGCTCGCTGACAGTCCCATCACCGAAGTCGCAGTCAGCGAGCGCGTCACATTATCGAGCAGCCGGATCACTCCGCGGGAGAAAACCGTCTCCTCACGGTCCTCGGCATGGTAGCCCTTTACAACCCGCACGCCACCCAGCGATTCGGACAAGCGGCCCGTGACTTCGGCGTTGATTTTGCCGCGCTCGCGGAAGATCGGACGTATGGTCTGGAATGCTTTTTTCAGAGCGAATCCGAAACACAGCAGGAAGCCGAAGGCCAGCACCGTCATGAGCGTGCTGATTCGGAACAGAACCACTAACGCGATTCCCGCCGTGAGCAGCCCCCCGGTAAGATCCACCAATCCGGTACCGATCAGGTTGCGGACACCTTCCACATCGGTCATGATTCGAGATACCAACACTCCGCTTTTGTTCGAATCGTGAAACGGGACCGGCAGCCGTCCCACATGAGCCTGCACCTTCTGCCGAAGCTCGGCGATCAGGCGTTGGGCGGCCTTGGAGAGCAATTGCGTGAGCGAGAACGAAGTGATTCCCTGAACGACAGTCGCCAGCAGTACCCCAAGAACCAGCGGCTTGAGCAGTTGAATGTTGCGCTTGATGATGACGCTATCGATCAGGTACCTGGTGGAATACGGCAGCACCAGCGAGGCCACCCGATTGATCGCCATCAAAACGAAACCAACCGCCAGCAACCCGCGGCGCGGACGCACCAGTTCCCAAACCAAAGGCAGAACCGCGCGCAACCGAGGGCCCGAGGCCCGACTGGCCTGCGAATGAGCTTTCACCATCGTTGATTAGACACGCCCCCGTCCGAGAGAGGTTCATTTTGTAGAATGGGGAGGGCTAGTTGCTGGGTGACCCCTGAGGCGCTCGAACAATACAGTCCGTCGCACTCCAAAATGCCACCTGGCGAACTCTCGAACTGGTTCGCGGGCGCTTGCTGGAAACAATGCCAGCCATTTGGCGTAAGTCACTACGGGCGATGAAGCGGCGGTGTTTTATCTTGATTGTGTCGAGATAGGACTGGTCCCGCCCGCCTGGAAGTGCGGCCCCGCACCCCGTTGCAGATAAGGTAGCCTCGGTGTTTCTTCGTCATGTGGAGTTAGCGTCGGCGAGGGAGTCCCTTTGCCGAGGCCTCGGATCCAACTGGCTCACGGAACGGTTCCACAGAAATGCGCTCGTAAC
>PLBE01000100.1 GCA_003134435.1 Acidobacteriaceae bacterium | reverse complement strand
GCGGCGGCACAGATCGCGGCCCACCATACGCGCGACCGCAAGGAACTGCTGTCGCGTGGCGAAGTCCTACAGCGGCACTGGAAACTTGCCGCACAGCATGGACATCAGGCGGACCGCGTCGTCGCCCAAGCGCTGCAACATGGACAATACCAAATACCGGAGCCAGAGGTTCAGGCGAAGCAGTCCATGACCTGGGCGCGCGATCATGTCTTCGAGAGAGCGGCGGTGCAGGACCGCCGCGCGATTCTTGAAACAGCGTTGGTGCGCGGCATGGGAGAAACCACCTGTGCCCAGGTCCGGCAGGAGTTCGAGCGCCGGATCGAGGCCGGGGAGTTCCGCGAAGTCTCGCGTGTTGGTGCTGGCGGACAGTACACAACCGCCTCGATGGTTCGTATGGAACGCGAAGTTATTAGCCGGATGCAGGAAGGCAATCGCCGCGACTACTGCGATTCCATGCTGGTCTCGCCGCAAGTACGCATCGCCACCGAAGACCGCCACCCGGAGTTGAATGCGTCGCAGCGCCAAGCAGTAGACGAAATCTTTCTGTCGCGGGAGAAGGTTGTCGGCTTGGATGGCATCGCGGGGGTGGGTAAAACGACAGCATTATTTGTCATCCGCGAAGGCGCGGAGGCCGAAGGCTACAGGGTGGAAGGTTTCGCGCCAACGTCCCGCGCGGCACAGAAGCTCGGAGAAGCAGGCATGGAGACATCCACACTACAGAACCATCTGGTGCGTGGACAGCAGCCGGATAGCGGCGAGAAACGGCTCTATGTGCTCGACGAATCCTCGCTGGCATCGACCAGGCAGGTGCATGAGTTTGTGAACCGGCTCCATCCGAATGACCGTGTGTTGCTTGTCGGCGACCGGCGGCAACATGAGGCGGTTGAGGCCGGGCGGCCCTTCGCGCAGCTCCAGGACGCTGGCATGAGGACGGTAAGACTCGAAGAAATCGTGCGCCAGAAAGACCCGGAATTGAAACACGTGGTCGAACAGCTTGCACGGGGTGAAGTCCGCGAAGCGATACAGAATCTTGACCGGCAGGGCCGAGTCCACGAGATTCAAGGCCACGACGATCGCATCGCGGCTATTGCGAAGGACTACGCAAAATCGCCGGAGAACACTCTGGTGATTTCTCCCGATAATCGCTCTCGCATGGAGATCAACAAGCGCGTCCATGCGGAATTGCAGCGGAGTGGCCTCATCAGCAACGAGGAGCACCGCATCAGGACGCTAGTACCGCGCCAAGACCTTACCGGCGCGGACCGCACATGGGCCGAGCGCTATCAGGTGGGGGACGTGCTGCGTTATTCGCGCGCATCGAAAGAGACTGGCATTGGGAAAGGCGACTACGCACAGGTGAAGAGCATCGACGCTCCGAGAAATCGGCTGACAGTCGGGCTGCAGGATGGTACGCAGCGCGCTTACGATCCACGCCGACAGCAGGGCGTCTCGGTCTTCCGTGAAGAGATGCGGAGTTTTTCATTAGGCGACCGCATCCAATTCACCGCGCCCACCAACGAGCTAAGAGTTGCCAACCGAGAGTTGGGGACAATCGAGAGCATCGAGGAAGACGGGCGGCTGCGCTTGAAGATGGACGGAGGCCGCACGGTCGAACTCGACCCGCGCAAGCATCCGCATCTCGATCATGGTTATGCCATGACCAGCCACTCCAGCCAGGGACAGACTGCCGACCGTGTCCTCATTCATGTGGACACCGAGTTGGGCGCTAAGGATCTGCTCAACAGCCGCATGGCCTATGTCTCCGTCTCGCGCGGAGCGCACGATGCACAGCTTTTCACGAACGACCGCGAGAAGCTGCCTGCGGCGCTCGGTCACGATGTATCGCAGCAGAGCGCGCATGTGCCCGAGATCAAACCTAACCAGACGATTGCGCCGCAGCAGGAACTTTCCCAAGATCAACAGCGGGACCACGGCATAGGTCTCGGAATCAGCTTTTAAAACTCTGCCTGCCCCGGATAATTGCAGCGCAACGCGGGCGCAAGCCCTGTCAAGGCCGACCTGAAGGTCGCCGCAACGCGGGCACGCACCTTGACAGAGTTTGCTCGACCCGCGTCAGAATCCCCCCCATTCCGGGACAGGCAGTAAAGGCATGCGCAGAAGTTGCCGAACAAACCACAACGCTGGCCAGGGCAGCACTTCAGGGCAGGTGCCCACTTTCAGTGGTACTCTGCATCGGGCTCTCCTGCTGCAGCAACGCCCATTCTGGCGTGTTGTGTTAACCGTTGTAGCCGGAGGTTCCTCGGTTCGCAGGCACCAGCGGTCGGTCGTGTTGGCCGCGATGAGCGCACCCTGGCGACAAGGCGATTCCGGCGCGTGAGATACGCCTCCACCGCCGCGCGGGCACGATCAGCCCGAACGTTTCTCTGAACGGCAGGCCCACCGCCGGATATAATGAAATCATTCCAGCAGGAGGAGAGCGGTGATGAGATTTGGAACGCATCAGTTTCCCGGCGACGCAGGCAGACACGTTAGCCCGCAGGGGGAAGACTGTCTCGGCCGAATTTTCGAAGCGAAGCAGGTCGGGGTTGGCGGTGTCTATGTCAACCGAGTCGAGTGCGCGGTATGCCACAGAGTGATGCCAGCTTCGGAGGACAGGCTGTTGCCGGATTCTCCGATGACCAGTTCGTACGAAGCAGCGATACTCTGATCTCCCTGTTTCACGATAAGCGTTGCTGTAGATCGGAATTGACTAATGGAAACTTACGGAACACAAAGCGGAAGCAATGAGATTGAAGTCCAAGTGGAGGGTACGAAAGAGAACCTCCGGGGCCTGCTGAACGACCTTTTTGGGTCCACAGAAGAGGGAATAAAAAAAGAGATTCCGGGTGGCGCAACACTGACATTGAAAGAGTGGCCCTTGGTCAAGGGCATCGGCGTTGTCATCGTTATCACACTGGTGCTGGCCATTCCCCCAGCGGTGGCCGCGGTTGGTCAGATTGCCGAATACTTATCGAAGAAGTCGAAGGCGAATGGCGTGACCAAGCTTTCGATGAACAGAAAAGAGATTGAGACAACCCCAGAGGGCATAACCAGATTCATCGAAACGACGATTCACATTGAAAAGCGTTAGGTTAGGCGGGGCGACCGGACCCGCGTCACGTTTTGCTAGTACCCCGAAGCATTTTTTCAAACTAACGACGCCTTTGAGCTTCCGTCGCCTAGTCATTGACTACCAGAGTGCGGACGGGGGACAATCTCTGTACTCGACTGCTGCCAAAATCCCTTCCCCGTAATCGGTAGTTCGAGTCAATCTTTAGCTAGCGATAGTCAGATGCGAAGGAGTACACCCGATGAAGTGTGCCTACCTTGGCGGCGTAATTCAGTTTTTGACCACAACCTTCTTGTTATCTCAGGCGAATCCTGTTCTGCTCGTCAATCAGACGGCGAGCGTTGGGTCTTCGATCAGTGCTCCTCACGGCGACCTGAAAGCTCAAGCAGGGATTCTCGACATCTACGGCAAGTTGCCGCTCGCCTTTGAGGCCAACCGGGGACAGACCGATGCGCGGGTGAAGTTCCTGTCTCGAACGGGCGGGTACACGTTGTTCCTCACCGGGGATGAAGCGGTGCTGGCGTTTAGCGGGAAGAAGGCGGACCCTCACAAGGCGAAGATTGCGAGTGATTCGCTGCAATCGGGCACGACTGAGTCCAAAGCCGGTGGAGTGCTGTGGATGAAGCTCCGCCATGCCAATCCTGCGGCTAAGGTGACTGGCGTTGATGAACTGGCGGGCGCGAGTAACTACTTCATAGGCAATGATCCGGCGAAATGGCAGACGAGTGTTCCCACCTACGCGAAGGTTAAGTACCAGGGAATCTATTCTGGAATCGACCTAGTTTACTATGGCAACCAGCGGCAACTAGAGTACGACTTTGTCGTCGCGCCGGGGGCGGACCCGCGTCGGATCGCGTTCGACATTCGTGGGGCGAGACGGATTCGCCGCGATATGCACGGCGACTTAGTACTCAACATGGGCGAGGATGAAATTCGCTGGCTCAAACCCGTTGTGTATCAGGAGAAAAATGGAACGCGACAGATGGTTGCGGCACGCTATGCCATCACGGACAAGAACCACGTGGGATTCGAATTGGCGAAATACGATGCGAGCAGGCCGCTGTACATCGACCCTCTGGCGTACTCCACCTATCTGGGTGGCAGCGAAGACGACGTTGGCACCGGCATCGCCGTGGACAACTTGGGCAACGCCTATGTCACCGGCTTAACCGCCTCAACCAACTTTCCCACGGCGAACCCCTTGCAGCCAACGTACGGTGGCGGCAGCCATGACGCCTTCGTTTCCAAGATCGACCCCTCAGGCTCGGCTTTGGTTTACTCCACTTATCTTGGAGGTAGCAGCTGGGACGCTGGCTCTGGCATCGCCGTGGACAGCGATGGCTATGCCTATGTCGTCGGCTACACCGAATCAACCGACTTCCCCGTCACGCCCGGTGCTTTTCAGACGACCTGCGGCGGTAGCTGTGGAAGTAATAATGGAGACGCCTTTGTGGCCAAGATCAACCCCTCAGGCTCAGCTCTGGTTTACTCCACTTATCTGGGCGGCAGCGAAAACAACGTTGGCTACGGCGTCGCCATAGATAGTTCGGGTGACGCTTACGTCACCGGCTATACCACCTCAACTAACTTTCCCACCATGAATCCCTTGCAGGCGGCTAACGGTGGCGGCTACGACGCCTTCGTGTCCGAATTCGACCCCTCAGGCTCGGCTTT
>PLBE01000200.1 GCA_003134435.1 Acidobacteriaceae bacterium | reverse complement strand
CGGTGCAGAACATCACGGTGGACGACCGCGTGAGCCGCACCCAATACCAGTTCACCCTCGAAGATCCCGACGCCAACGAACTCAACGACTGGACCAATCGTTTTGTCGAACGCCTGAAACAGTTGCCCGAACTGGAAGATGTGGCCACCGATCAGCAAACTGGAGGCTTGGCGGTAGCGCTGGTGATCGACCGCGTCACGGCTTCGCGCTTTGGTATCGCTCCGACCACCATCGATAACACGCTCTACGATGCCTTCGGTCAGCGCCAGATCAGTACCATGTACACCCAGGTGAATCAGTACCACGTCATTCTGGAGAGCGAGCCGCAGTTTCAAAAGGACCCGAACAAACTCAACCACCTCTACATTCAGTCCAATGCTTCGGCGGGAGCATCCGGGGCGGGCGCGTCCTCGTCATTCGCCTCCTCCGGGGCTGCTGCCGCAGGTTCCAATGCCCTGACTACCTCCGCCCTGTACACGCCGTCGGCCAATACCTTGACTCCTCCTCTGAACGCGCTTTCGGCCAGCGCGTCGACTTCAAGTCGGACGGCAAACTCCAATGGCGCGACCAGTTCGACCACCAGCAACGCCGTACCGTTGAGCGCCTTCGCGCACTTTGAAAACACAACCGAGGCACTCTCAATCAATCACCAGGGGCAGTTCCCCGCCATTACCGTGTCCTTCAATCTCGCTCCCAACGCCGCGCTGGGCGAGGCCATCACGGCGGTCGACAAAGTGCAGAACGACATGCACATGCCTCCCAGCCTGCAGGCGGGGTTTCAAGGCACAGCGGCGTCGTTCACGAATTCGCTATCCAATGAGCCGTTGCTGATTCTGGCCGCGCTGGTCACCGTATACATCGTGCTCGGAGTTTTGTACGAGAGCTTTATCCACCCCATTACGATTCTGTCGACATTGCCGTCGGCGGGCGTGGGCGCTTTTCTCGCATTGCTTCTCTTTCACCAGGACTTGAGCGTGGTCGCAATCATCGGAATCGTGCTGCTGATCGGCATTGTGAAGAAGAACGGCATCATGATGGTCGACTTCGCGCTGGAAGGCGAGCGCAAACACGGCAAGAATGCGACCGATGCGATTTACGAAGCCTGCCTGCTTCGTTTTCGTCCCATCATGATGACCACCATGGCTGCCCTGCTGGCGGGATTGCCGCTCGCGCTCGGCACGGGTTTCGGTTCCGAGCTACGCCGCCCGCTGGGCATCGCCATGGTCGGCGGACTGCTCCTGAGCCAGGTGCTCACGCTTTACACCACGCCCGTCATCTATATCTTCTTTGACAATCTCGCCCAGCGTTTTGGCAAACCGGCGCTCGCTCCCGAAAACGCTGGCGGAGAGCAACTGGGGCCGTCATGAATATCTCCGCCCCGTTCATCCATCGCCCCGTAGCCACCACGCTGCTCACCGTGGCCATTGCGCTGGCCGGCGCGATTGCCTTTGAAGTGTTGCCCGTGGCGCCCTTGCCGGCGGTTGACTTTCCCACCATCTCAGTCAGTGCCGGCTTGCCCGGAGCCAGCGCCGACATCATGGCCTCGTCCGTCGCTACTCCCCTGGAAAGGCAGTTCGGGCACATTGCCGGGGTGACGGAGATGACTTCCTCCAGCACCCTCGGCAGCACCGGAATCACCATTCAGTTTGACCTCAACCGCAATATCGATGGCGCAGCCCGCGATGTGGAAGCTGCCATCAATGCGGCGCGATCTTATCTGCCCGCCAACTTGCCGGCCAATCCCACCTACCGCAAGGTCAATCCCGCCGATTCGCCGATCATGATTCTCGGCCTGACCTCCGATAAATATGGTCCCGATAAGATCTATGACTCGGCCTCCACCGTCCTGGCGCAAAAACTTTCCCAGATTCAGGGTGTGGGGCAAGTGTCGGTTGGAGGCGGAGCGCTGCCCTCCGTCCGCGTGGACGCGAACCCCGCCCAACTGGCCAGCTACGGACTTACCATGGCCAACCTGCAGTCCGTTCTGAGTTTGCAAAACTCCGACCTCGCCAAAGGCCAAATCTCCAACGGCTCGGTCAGCGCCGACATCACCGCTAACGACCAGATCTCTCACGCGGACGATTACAAGCCGCTCATCGTCGGCTACAAGAACGGCGCCGCGGTGCACCTCTCCGATGTCGCGGACGTGACCAACTCCGTCGCCAACATCCGCGCCGCCGGCTATTTAAACGGCAAGCGCGCCATCACTGTGATCATCTTCCGCCAGCCCGGCGCCAACATCATTGACACCGTAGACCGCATTCGCGATCAACTTCCCTTTATCAAGGCCACCATTCCGCTCGGCATCGACACCACCATCGTGCTCGATCGCACCGTTACCATCCGCGCCTCGGTCAATGACGTCGAGCGCACCTTGATGCTGTCGGTTGGCCTCGTCATCCTCGTGGTCTTTGTCTTCCTCCGCAACGGCCGCGCTACGCTGATTCCTGCCGTCGCCGTTCCCGTCTCGCTGGTCGGCACCTTCGCCGTGATGTATCTCTTTGGATACAGCCTCGACAACCTCTCTCTCATGGCCATGACCATCGCCACCGGATTTGTGGTCGACGATGCCATCGTCGTAATGGAAAATATCTCGCGCCATCTGGAAGCCGGCATGGAGCCCTTTGCCGCTGCCCTCAAGGGCGCGCAGGAAATCGGCTTCACCGTCTTCACCATCAGCATTTCTCTCATCGCCGTCTTCATCCCCCTTCTGCTGATGGGCGGAATCGTAGGCCGCCTGTTCCGTGAGTTTGCCGTCACCCTCTCCACCGCTGTCTTCGTGTCCATGATCGTCTCCCTCACCACGACGCCGATGATGTGCGCTTACCTGTTGAGGAATGAGCACTCCGAAAAACATGGCCGCCTCTACATGGCCAGTGAAAGGTTCTTCGACTGGGTGCTATCGCTCTATCGCGGCAGCCTGCGTTGGGTGCTTGACCATCCCACCCTCACCCTGGTCGTGCTCTTCATCACCATCGCGCTCAATGTGGTGCTGATCATGCAGATACCCAAAGGCTTCTTCCCGATCGTGGACACAGGGGCCATGTCGGGAGCGGTGCGCGGCCCCCAGGATGCCTCCTTCCCGGCCATGAACAACTCCATTCAGCAGATCGCCGCCGTCATCAAGAAGGATCCTGGCGTGGACAATGTCATCGCCTTCACCGGCGGCGGCGGCGCGACCAATACCGGCAACATCTTCGTCGCGCTCAAGCCGCTGTCCGATCGCAACGTCACCGCCTCCCAGATCATCGACCGCCTGCGCCCTCAATTGAACCGCCTCCCGGGAGCTTCCGCCTTCCTCCAACCCGTACAGGACCTGCGCATCGGCGGCCGATCCAGTAATGCCATGTACCAATACACCATCCAATCCGACACGGTGCAGGACCTTTCCAAGTGGGGACCGATCATGCTCGCCGAGATGAAACGCCTGCCTGGCCTGCAGGATCTCAGTTCCGACCAGCAGAATGGCGGCTTGGACATGCTGATGAACTATGACCGCGTCACCGCCGCCAAACTCGGACTCACCGTAAAATCGCTGGACTCGGCGTTGTATGGCGCATTCGGCCAGTCGGAAGTCTCCATCATTTACACCCAACTAAATCAGTACTACGTGGTCCTCGAAGTCGCCCCCCAATATTGGCAGAACCCGGAAGGATTGAAAGACATTTACCTTCCCACCACCGGCAGCACGAACCTTCCCCTGCTGGCCGTGGCCAAGGGCCAGGCCAACACCACTCCATTGTCGGTCAACCATACCGGCTTGTTCCCTTCGGTCACCCTGTCTTTTAATCTCTCGGCCGACAAGTCCTTGAGCGACGCCACCTTGAGCATCACGCAAATGCAGAAGCGTCTCGGCACGCCCTCCTCGCTGCAAGGATTTTTTGCCGGCACGCTGCTCGCCTACCAGCAGTCTCTGGGCACCGAGCCGTTGCTCATTCTGACCGCCCTCCTGGCCGTTTATATCGTTCTCGGCATTTTGTATGAAAGCCTGGTTCATCCCATCACCATCATCTCTACGCTGCCGTCGGCCAGCGTAGGCGCCATGCTCGCACTCATGCTCTTCAAGCAGGATCTCAACATCATTTCCATCATTGGCATCGTGCTGCTCATTGGGATCGTAAAAAAGAACGCCATCATGATGATCGATTTCGCCCTCCAGGCCGAACGCCTCGAAGGCAAGAACACCTATGATTCAATCTTTGAAGCGTGCATGTTGCGCTTCCGTCCGATTTTGATGACAACCATGGCCGCCTTACTCGGCGCTTTACCCTTGGCTCTGGGCACCGGCACGGGCTACGAACTCCGCCGTCCCCTTGGCATCTCGATCGTCGGAGGGCTGATCTTGAGCCAGATGCTCACTCTCTATACCACTCCTGTGGTTTACTTGGCCTTTGACTGGCTGCGCCTATCGTTGACGGGAAAGCAGCACGAGATGGTCCCCCCGGGAACCGGACCAGCCCCCAGCCCTGCGAGTTGATTCGACCGGGAGATAAGCGATGGCAATTACGAGGAACAGGACGACGACAACAACCGCCGCGAAGATGCCGACGGTAAGAGCCGGAATGACGAAGATGATGATGATAATGACGAGAACGAGGGCGAACCGGCCCCAGGTTGGCGGCTTAGCCCGCAGCCGGCACGCGTCCTTCTACCGCTTGCTCAGTTTCGCGTTGCTGTTCGCCATCTTGCTGCTTCTCACTGGATGCGACCGCGGCCTGCGCTATGAACGAGCCCAGGTGCCAACCCCTCCTGCCTATAAAGAGCTGGAGGGATGGAAAACCGCTCAGCCCCAGGACGACGCGCTCCGCGGCAAATGGTGGGAAGTTTTCAACGAGCCCGAGTTGAACGCGCTCGAAGAGAAAGTCAATGTCTCGAACCAGAACATCGCATCCGCCGCCGCCAGCTTTCTAGCCGCCCGCGCCCTGGTCAAGCAGGCCCGCGCCCAGCTTTTCCCGACCGTGACCACCAACCCGTCCATCACCGTCCAGCGGTCACCCTCCTCGGCATCGAGCTCAGGATCGGGTTCTAAATCGTCCTCGTCCGGTACCTTCACCGAATACTCACTCCCTTTTGATGCCACCTGGCAGCCGGACTTGTTCGGACGAATCCGCAACACTGTGAAAGCGGCGGCCTCGGGCGCCCAGGCCAGCGCCGCCGATCTCGAGAACACACGCCTCACGGTCCAGGCCGAAGTGGCGTCCGACTACTTTCAATTGCGCGGGCAGGATGCGCTGAAACAGCTGTTGGATGCCACCGTCGTCGCTTACCAGCAGTCTCTCGATCTGACCAAGGCTCTCTATGAAACCGGCATCGACTCCGAGGAATCCGTAGCCCAAGCCGAGACTCAACTCGAAGCCACGCAAGCGCAGGACGACGCTCTCGGCATCCAACGAGCGCAATTTGAACACGCCATCGCCATGCTGACCGGACAACCCGCGTCTTCATTTTCCATGCCGGTCGAGGCCCTCAAATCAAATCCTCCCGCGATTCCGGTCGGCGTTCCGTCCCAACTTCTGGAGCGCCGTCCCGACATCGCCGCCGCCGAGCGCCTCATGGCGCAGGCCAATGCCCAGATTGGAGTCGCCCGCGCCGCCTACTTTCCGACCATTACCCTGAGCGCCGCCGCCGGATTCCAAAGCACATCGTTCACCAGTTGGCTCACCTGGCCCAGCCGCTTTTTCTCGCTCGGCCCCGCCGCCGCCGAAACTCTTTTCGACGCTGGATTGCGCCGCGCCACCGTCCTGCAGTATCGCGCACAATACGACGAGACCATCGCTAACTATCGCCAGGCGGTCCTCACCGGACTTCAACAGGTGGAAGACAATCTCGCTTCCTTACGCATCCTGTCCATCGAAATTCAGCATCAGGACGAAGCCGTCCAGTCAGCGCAAAGAAATCTGGCGCTGGCGACCGACCGCTTCAAACTCGGACTCGATCCCTACCTGAACGTGATCACGGCTCAAACCACTCTGCTTTCCAACCAGCAAACCGCCGTCAATCTGCGGATTCAGCGGATGACCGCCAGTACGAATCTTATCCAGGCTCTCGGCGGCGGTTGGGACGCCTCGCAAATCCCTTCGCCCTCTCAACTGATCAGCAAAGCGCCATGACCTGTCGGACGATCAGGTCACAATCTCCAGACTATCGATCTCAGGCTCCTCCTCCGCGACCCTGAGTGCACTCCGTGGTCAATGCTCTTGGCAAATGAACGCATCACCGCGGAAGACCAGCCGAAAACTATTTCCCCTCCGCGAATACCCGCGCGTGAAACAGAATCGTCTCGCCCAGATGCGCCAGAAAATACTCTGCGCCATGGTTGCCCGGATAGAGATGGAATTCATGCGCGACGCTTTCCGCCTGCAGGCGCCGGTGGAGTTCTTCCGCTCCTCGATCAAATCCGAATTCATCCTCGCGTCCGCAGTTGAAATAAATCGCTAACCGCGTCGCCCGTATTTTTGCCCGGTTCTGTTTCGCCAATACAAAAGGACTGTTCTGGTTCCAGTGCCGCAGGTCAATGGGATTGCCAAACACCGATCCCATCATCCCGCCGAGCGGCGTCGGCATCGGCATCGTCCCAGCCGGCTGCGGCGCTTCTGTCAACAGCGCCGCACTCTGCGCGCTCACCGACGAAAATAGCTCCGGATAGGCAAACGCAAATCGCAGCGCGCCGTATCCTCCCATCGACACCCCACTGATGGCTCGCGCGGAGCGCTCCCGCCGGATCGAATAATGAGACTCGATATAAGGAATGAATTCGCGAATCAAGAAATCGCTGTAGCGCGCGTGGCCATCGGCGGAGTTAATGTAGAAGCTGCGCTTCCCTTCCGGAGCGACGATTAGGAAATCCGGGATCTGACCGCGTTGCCGCAGATCCTGGATCACATCCCATCCCCCGCCTTTAAACAATGTCTGCTCGTTGTCGCCGAGTCCGTGCAGAAAATACAGCACCGGATAGCGCCGTTTAGTGTGCCCGCTCGCCGCCGCATCGTAGCCGGAAGGCAACATCACACAGTAGTGAACCGTCTGCCCGAGAATCTCGCTCCGCATCGCGTTGCAATCGATACGGCTCTCCGCGTGGACCATGCACAATGGGAGCAAGACAAAAAGCAGATGCCATCGCCAGCCAACCCGCATGGCACAAGTTTACTCGTAGCGCAGCGCCTGCACCGGATCGAGACGCGCCGCTCGCGCCGCCGGATAGAGTCCGGAAAGCAAACTCACAACCATGGAAAACGCGATCGCGCCGAGAACCAGCCACAGCGGCACCGACCAGATCTGCGCCGGAGGAAAATGCTGGCGTTCCAGATAAATGTTCGTTCCAAAATTAATGAGGCGTCCAATCGCCCACCCCAGCGACACTCCGACCGCGCCGCCAACCAGTCCCATGGCTCCTGCTTCCGCGAAAAACAGGCCGCGCACGTCGGCATCGCTGGCGCCCAAAGCCTTCATGATTCCGATTTCGCGCCGTCTTTCAAGAATGGCCATCACCAGCGTGTTCACAATTCCGATCGAAGCGACGGCCAATGCCAGGCTTCCGAAAATCGCGAGAAATCCGTCCAGCACGGCAAAGAATTGCCGCATGCTGCGAGTCGCATCGACCAGCGAAAATGCGCTGAATCCCATCTTCTTAATGGCATCTTCCACCGCCGGAACCTGGTTGGGATTTCCTACCCGAACGCTGAGCGAGGCATAGGTCGGCTGGTCGCTGGGCGCCGTGTCGCGCAGGCCGGACTGCATCACATGCAGGTCCTGCGCCAGTTTGAGTGGCAGAAAAACGCGCGCTCGGGCCGTCCCGCGCATGCTGTCTGGATCAAGGTCTGTGACTCCCACAATCTTCAGCGCCTGCTGGCGCGAAACCACCGAGTATGCCGCACCGTTTGCCAGTTCGCCCGATCCTGCCTCGGACGGCGCCGCCGGAGGCGCGCTCCGTTCGGCATAGCGCATCACCAACTCCTTACCGAGGAGCGGCTTGGCTAGCTCGGCAATATTCGTGTCATCGGAGCCCGCCTTGGGCTTGATGCCCAGTAACTCTTCTGCAAACGACTTTTGCAGGATGACTTCCGCAGCCGCCTCTGACGAAAAAAAACTGCCCTGCATGCCATCAAATGCATCATTGTTGCTCTTCGCTGAAAACGGCACTCCCGCCACCATGGTCAAGTGCGGCTTGTCCTCGAAACGCAAATCTGTCGCGAACCGAATATCCGGATAGGCTTCCACCACGCCGGGAAGTTCTTCAATCTTCTTTCGCGCCGCTTCATCCAGCGCCGGACTCTCCGCCGGCGCCGGCCCTTCCTCTCGCGTTTCGCGAAAATTGCGCAAGTCACGCCGGGAACTAGCCACCACGGTGTCAAACAGTCCCGACTTCTGCAGCCGTCGCGACGCCAGCTGCTGCAGTCCTATGCCCAGCGAAAGCATAGCCACCAGCGATGCCACGCCCACCGAGATGCCGATCGTGGTCAACGAATTCCGGAAAATCGACTCGCGCAGATTGCGGACGGCTAAGTCGGCGATGTCGTAGAGCTTCATTGCGGCTCTCCCTGGGAGTCAGGCGCCGACGAGCGCTTGCGCGCATTATCGTTGGCAACATCATCCACCAGCCTTCCATCCGCCAGGTGCAACATCCGCCCGGCATACTTCTCCGCCAGGCTCTGCTCGTGCGTGACCATCAAAACGGTCATGCCCATCGACTGGTTGAAGCTGCGAATGAGTTCCATGATTTCTGTTCCAGTGCGGCTGTCCAGATTGCCCGTCGGTTCGTCCGCCAAAAGCAGCTTGGGACGGTTGATCAGGGCGCGGGCCAACGATGCGCGCTGCTGTTCCCCGCCTGAAAGTTCCATGGGCCGATGTGCCAGCCGCGCGCTCAATCCCACCCGTTCCAGCGCCGTTCCCGCCAGCGCCGAGCGCTCCCGCCGATCGACTTCGGCAAAACGCAGCGGGAGTTCCACATTTTCCAGCAGCGACATGCTGGGTATCAGGTTAAAACTCTGAAACACCATGCCCACAGTATGCAGGCGATACTTGGCGAGCTGCTCCCGCGACAGCGTAGCCAGATTGTTTCCGTGTACGGTCACCGCGCCCGAGGTCGGACGGTCCAGTCCCGCCACCAGGTTCAGCAACGACGACTTGCCCGACCCCGAGGCGCCCAGCAACGCCACAAATTCCCCGGCGCGAATGTCGATAGAAATTCCATCCACGGCGCGCACCGAAGCTTCCCCCATCCGGTAGTGGCGGCATACGCTCTCGGTGCGGACCGCCAAGGCATTGGGGTCTGAAAGTTCCATTTTAGAGAGTGCCTATCCTCATTAGTAGTTATATGCCTTAATCGCGTGGAAGATTGCCTCCCGCAGCTTACGGCTATCAGAAGAATAGCGGCGGAATTGCTCTTGCTAATACATTTCCATCAGACTAAGCTTTCGTTGCGTGAAATGATGGTCTGAATATATCCAAATTGCCCTATAGTGATGATAAGGAGGGCGCCGTGGTCGGTCGAGCATTGCTCCGGGCACTTCTCCGGGTGTGTCTCGCGGTTTGTCTCTCCGGTTGTATTTCGTGGACTGTCCTCGCCCAGGTGATGACCTTTCCTCTGTCTCCCGGAAACTCCATCAATACGGCCACCGCCCTCGATCTGGTCCAATCCACGATCATGGACCACAACTTGTGGATGATAAATTCCCATAACGGCAGCCCGCTCGATACTCCCAATGGTTCGCTTTCCAAGCTCGACCTTAAGGCCCCATGGAAGGCGCGCCGCGAGTTCGACAAAGGCTACCAGCTTTTAATGCGGAAAGATCTACCAGGCGCGGTCCAGCACTTGACCGTCGCCACGCTGATCTACCCCAGTTTCGTCTCCGCTCACAACGCCCTCGGCTCTGCCTATCTGGGTCTGGGCC
This sequence comes from Acidobacteriaceae bacterium, assembly GCA_003134435.1. Lineage (GTDB taxonomy): Bacteria > Acidobacteriota > Terriglobia > Terriglobales > Acidobacteriaceae > Acidiflorens. Next base: position 2,997 of record PLBE01000200.1, on the reverse strand, counting down.
AAAATGAACAGGCCCGCGGAGAATTTGCACAGGCGATCTCACTCGATGACCATCTGCCCAATTCTTATTTGAATCTCGGTTGCGCCCAACTGGCCCTCAAAGACTACCCCGCCGCGCAGGACTCCATCCAGAAGGCTTCGAATATCGCACCTCTCGATATTCAGGTCTTGACCGCCCTGGCGTATGGGCAGTTCATGAACCGCGACTATGACGGCACCATCGCGACTGCTAAGAAGGTTCACGACCGCCAGCACCAGGGCTCGGCCATGGTTCACTTTTACGCCGCTGCGGCCTGGGACGCCAAGAACCAGCTCGACCAGGCGCAATCTGAGTTGGGAATCCTCCTGCGGGAAGACCCGCAGTCGCCGGCAGCCGACCAGGCTCGCAAAATGATGGAGCAGATCAAGGACGAGCAGAAACATCCTCCCGCAGCCGCCCCCGCCTTGGGATTCAAAGCCTCATTTACCCAGACTCCCAGCACCGATTCCGGCCCCGCAAAGGTTCCCGACAACGTGCAAAGGCTGATGCAGGCGTCCAAGGAAAACGCGCAGATCGATGAGGCTGAAGCGGAAGCCGAGTGCCCTGCCTGCGCCACATCTGAATCTCCCGCTCTACTCGCGACCAATGTCCCAGCCGGCTCCGAATCGCGCCCCAAGACCCGCGAAACTGCAAATGCCGGGACGACCTTCCGCGCCTCAACCGACGAGGTTGCCGTATTCTTTGCGGCCACCGATCACGGAAAGTCAGTAACCGACCTCACCGGCAAAGACATCGGCATCCGCGACGCCAGCCAGCCGCCCGCCGTTATTACGGGGTTTCGCAACGAGGGCCAACTTCCGCTGCGGTTTGGCCTCGTGATCGATACCAGCTCATCCATTTCCGACCGCTTCAAATTCGAGCAGGATGCTGCCGCCAGCTTTGTGCGTAACGTCATGACCGGCCAGAACGATCTGGCCTTCGTCGTCGGCTTCTCCAATTCCGTTTTGCTGGTACAGGACTTTACCGGAGACCAGAAGCTCATTGCCCATGCCATTGACCGGCTCGTTCCCGCCGGGGGCACCGCTCTTTGGGACGCAGTCAGCTTTGCCTCTGACAAGCTTGCTGGCCAGCGGGAGGCGCAGCCCGTGGCCCGGATCCTCGTCGTCATCAGCGACGGCGTGGATAACTCCAGCAACGCCACCTTTAAACAGGCAGTCAATCAGGCCCAGCACGGAGAAGTCGTCGTCTACACCGTGAGCACCCGCGAAGAAACGAAATCGGTGGTTGAATCTCTGGTTGGCGAACACGCCTTAAAAACCTTAGCCGAACTTACCGGCGGAGCCGCGTACACTCCGGGAGCCGCCCGACGTCTCAACAGCAGTCTCGCCGACCTGCAGCAGGTCATCCGCAGCCGCTATCTCGTTTCTTATAAACCGGCCCTGTTCAAGCGCGACGGCCAATATCGAGCCATTGATATTACGGCCGAAAAAGATGGGCACAAATTGCGGGTCTACGCCCGTAAAGGCTACTTCGCCACCACCAGCGCTCGCAATACCGACCGTTATTGAACCGACCGTTATTGATCCCCCTATTTTCTCGATTGAGGGTCAGGCGCCCTCGTCCGGCTGCGAAGCTGCCAACCGGGCGAGCACGCCCGCGGTCTCACGCGGCATTACCCGGGGTTACAATAATCGAATAGCTCTCGTACAGGCTAGCGAACATCTATCGAGAACGCCCGCCGCGAGGACACCATGCACAAAAATCACCCTCCGCTCCTTCTTCTTAGCGCCGCAGCGTTGCTGCTCGCCTCGACCCAGTGGGCAATGGCACAATCAAGTCCGGCCACCGACGGAGTCCCCGTGAGCATGGTGGTCACGGTCCAGCCCCATCACGGCTCGGACGTGCCTAAAATCAGCGCCGACGATGTCGTCGTCAATCAAAACCACGCTCGCGCCAAGGTCGTCGACTGGGTGCCATTGCAGGGCGATCATGCCGGACTCGAGCTTTTCATCCTGCTCGACGATTCCCGCGATTCCAGCCGCGGCTCACTCTTGGACGATCTCCGCCACTTCATCCTGGCCCAGCCCGCGACCACTCAGATCGGCGTCGCCTATATGCGGATTGGCGGCCCAAAAATCGTGCAGAGCTTGACCGCGGATCACACCTTAGCCGCCGGCGCATTGCACCCTTCGCCCGGAAGCCTCGCCAACGGCGACAGTCCCTACTCTTCGCTGAGCGAGCTCATTAAGCAATGGCCCGCCGGCAACGACGCCACCGCCAGCGACCGCCGCGAGGTTCTCATGATTTCAAACGGCGTCGACGGCCAGTTCGCGGATTTTGCCTCGGATAAACACGATCCGTCTGTCGATTCGGCAATCGAAAAAGCACAGCGCGCCGGCGTCGTCGTTTTCGCCATTCGCCTTCCGGGCGAAGATCGAGCTTCGAGTCCGACGAGCCAGAGCCGGAACTTTCTATCCGAGGTTGCCTACGAGACCGGAGGCGAATCCTACGATCACCAATCCGGCGCTCCTGTCTCCTTTGCTCCTTATCTCGACGACTCCACTCACCAACTCAGTCGCCAGTACCGGCTCACCTTTCTTGCCCAGCCCCAAAAGAAGCCCGGAATGCAATCAGTCAAAGTGCGCACTGAGGTCCCGCATGCCGAACTGGTCAGCGCTCAGAAAGTCTACGTTCCCTCGGGCCCACAGTAGCCGGATCTAGAGTCGTCGAGGTTTCGGGGCTTGAATTTACAGTCCCCCAGCGGTACAGTCGCTATGCTCTCGCGGTCTCCCGCCCTTCTCCCTCCCTGTCAATAACTTATGCGCAATAGCTGCAGTGTGTGTGCAACTAAAGGCGGTCTCTGCGATAGGGCCACAATATGTGGTGTTTTATTACTTGACCCGTCCCCGTATTCGCCATTAGAGTTGGTCAAATGCATGGGTGACATTCCTGGTTCATGGGAGCGGCATCCAACAATGCGACCAGCGCGGAACCTGGAGAGTTAACAGCGAGAGTTAA
>PLBE01000019.1 GCA_003134435.1 Acidobacteriaceae bacterium | reverse complement strand
CTGAGCAAATTCTCTTTCGGGCTGCCGATCTTCTCTTGGGGAGTACTGGTTGGATGACTCTCTCTAGCAATGTTCTCTGTTTCCCCTACCACAAAGATGGGATGAGTCGATGCAATTAGGAAGCTGTGGGGGCGCTCACAGTAGAGAACGTAGTCCACAGGTTCGCTGCGGTCTGCCTTGCCTTGGCTCACCAGGCTCAGTGAGATCTCATGGCCCCCTCTGGTCGTGATCAGGGCGTTGGTTTCCGCAGGTTTCACGCTGGTTGCTTTAAAAAACACCAACTGCGGCTCAGCATCGGAGTGTTCAGCCTTAAAGGATCCCGGATCCCCCAGCACGACCGAACTGACCTCTTCGAGCACTCGCACCGAACTGACATATCCAGGCCGGAGATGCAAGACCACAACCTGTTCTGGATCAACATTCAAGTTCACGATTCGCGCCTGCGGAAGCTCAGCTTGCGCAACAGTGATGCGTGGCAGCAGAAGCCCTATTGTTATCAGATGCACCAAACTCAAACAATTTTTCATCTCACATCTCTTTCCGAACTCGTGTTCGTAGTTCTTGGATTGATGCTTGTTTCGCGAAGGTAAGCTGTTCTGATCCTTGCTACATAGGCGACTACATCGGGATTCCGATAGGCGAGGGTCCGTCTGCGGATTGCGTCTTCGCCGGCATAATAGGCGGCGACGACAAGCCTCAGATCGTCGTGAAACAGTCGCATCAGCCACGCGAGGTAGCGCACGCCGCCGGAAATGTTCTGTTCGAGATTGCAGCGGTCTCTCACTCCCAGCCGCCTAGCTGTCACAGGCATCAACTGCATCAGCCCTACCGCGCCTTTCGGTGAGGCTACGCACGGTTGCCAGTTCGACTCGTGTTCGACAATCGCACGCACCAGCGCGACGGGTACCTTGTAACGGTGTGCGTAGGATTCTACGTAGTACTCCGCTTTAATCCGTTCCTGTGGTTTAGGCGTTTGCGCCCAGCAAATCGAAATCGCCGAAAGCACTTGCGCGAAGATGAGTGCTGGCCTCATGCTGCTCTCCCTCGCAGCGCCTCCGCGCTGTACTGCTGCGCGTCAAAGATCAGGCTGGCAAACCCATCCCGCAGGAGTAGCTTGCGACGATCCGCCTCGGTTTTCGCGAGCAAAGGCAGGAGAATGTCTCTCATGTCCGGCGTAATTTGCTCACTTCCCAGAACCTTGAGTGCCTGAGCGAGATCCAGAATTTCCGAGACTGAGGGCGGTTTCTCCATGCTCCATCCACGCAAAGCCTTGGCGAGCCCCGCCATGCCGGCATGGAATTCGTGTGTGGAATCCGGCGTTCGCAGTGCCACAATCTCCGCTTCTCGCTCCGCAGTGGGGTGTTCAATACGAAGATAGAAGCTGCGCCGGCGCAGGGGATCGCCGATGCGCCGCTCTTCGTTCGATGTCAACACGACGAAGGGAATGCTCCTGGCTCTGATGGTGCCCAGCTTCGGAATGCTCAACTGCCACACGCTAAGCATTTCGAGCAACAAAGCCTCAAACGCGTGGTCTACCTTGTCCAGTTCGTCGATCAGCAGGACACAAGGCCTTTCGCACCGCAACGCGCGCAGAAGTGGACCGGCGCTAAAAAATTGCTGGCCGTGCAGTTCGGTCCGGAGGGACTCCCAGTCGACATTGCTGGACTTGGCCTTTAACTCAACGCAAAGCCTTTGCAGTGGCTCATCGAATTTCCCGATCGCTTCCTCTTCGTCGATGCCTTCGTAGCACTGCAGGCGCTCGACACTCGTGTTTGCAGCTTCGGCAACCGCATACGCGAGTTGCGTCTTGCCGCTGCCGGCGGGGCCTTCGAGCAGCAGTGGCTTTTGGAGTCTCGCCGCTAGGTACACCGTCGTCGTGGCAATCGTATCGGCGATGTAGCCGCTTCCTCGTAGCCGCTGCACAAGCTGTTCCAGGGACGAAAACATGCTCCACTCCTCACCCGGGACCATTTGGTCAACCATGATTGGTGAAGAAATTAAGTCGAATCGGAATTTCGGTCAAATCAGAGGTGGCAGGAGTTCGCAAAACGGTTTTCGGACCTCTGCTGTTCTCCGCCAATGTGATGGGATGGAGCGAGAGGAACGCCGTGGCGAATACGGGTTGAGTTCTGTTTGACCGAATTCGTGAAATGACTTAAAAGGCATTCCAGTCATGCAACCTCGAATGAGGTGCTTATTGGCAGGTGCCGCAATGTCGAACTCGCAATCAGGATCAGGCCTGCGTCTGCTCCAAAGCTCGGGCGAACCGGGCAAATTAGAATCTGTTTCAGACACCAGTCCAGCCCCTGGTGGCTTCAACATCGAAGCTGACACTCCTCCGCGAACTGTCGGCCGCAGCCCTTTGAAGGATCCTCTCCTCACCGCCGAGGAAGTCGCTGAGCGGTTAAATGTGACGAAGGACTGGGTTTGGGACCATTCGTCACGCAAAGCTCCGCATCTCCCTGTTATCCGTATGGGCGACGGGACTCTACGTTATCGGGCCAGCAGAATAGAGGAGTTCATCGACGAGCGGGAACGTCTCAGCAACCTGCGTCGGAGACGCGGGTAAAATAGGGGCAGGCCCAATTGTTCCCGCCACAGAAATTGAGGAATGATGGGTACATCAAGTCAGAGGGGGTACCTTACCCCTCGCGGCAGGAAATGGTACGGGTATTTTCGCAAGAACGTAAATGACCCGACGACGGCTGAGCAGAAGACCGTGAGGGTCGCGGTGATTCTCGGGCCAAGATCACAGATGAAGAGATCAGAGGCTCGGGAAGCACTGGAACGTGAAATCACTAAACAGAACGGGCAGACGGGCGATGCTGGCAAGGTGATGAACGACGGCTCTGTGAGCTTCGGCTGGTTCGTTCGCAATCGCTTTTTGCCATTGAAAGAGGCCAACTGGAAGGAAGAAACCTGCAAGGTGAAAAAACTGCTTATCCAAAAGGACCTTATCGATCCATTCGACAAGGTTCCGCTGGAGAATTTCGACAAGTTCACTCTACAGGTCCACCTGAACAATTTGGCGCAAACAAGATCCAGGGACAGAGTGCTTCAGATGAGGGCGTACTTGCGGGACATCTTTGTTGAGGCCGTCGATCAGGACTTCCTCTCGAAGGATCCGGCTCGCAAGGTTAGAGTTCCAACCCAACTGCGCGAGACCGACAAAACAACGCTGAGCTGGGAACAACTCCGAAAAGCGCTTTCCCGCTTGGATCTTCGAGATCGGGTCCTGTTGGAACTCGACATGACGAATGCCCTCCGTCCCAGCGAACTGTTCGCGCTCAGATGGAACTGCTTCAACCTCGTAGAATCCACCATGAGCGTGAGCGAAACCGCCTACATGGGCAAGATTCGCCCGTGGGGGAAAACCCGAAAGAGTCTAGGGGTTATTCATATCCCGAAGAGTCTTGCGGCCGATCTCTTGCGATGGAAACGGCAGTGTCCTGATCCAACGCCGAAAGCGTTCATTTTCCCGGACAAGAACGGCGACTTTATGGACACCGGCAACTATCGCAAGCGCGTGTTGCACAAGCTCGCGGCAGAGCTGGAACTCCCAAAGCTGACCTTCCAGGTCATACGGCGCACAATTGCGACGCTCGCCCAAAAGAAAGGTACGGTGAAGGACGTGCAAGGCGTGCTCCGGCACTCTCGCGCTGCAACCACGACGGACGTTTATATGCAGGAGATTCCGAAGAGCGT
>PLBE01000253.1 GCA_003134435.1 Acidobacteriaceae bacterium | reverse complement strand
AGCAGGTTCTGGCGGAAGCGTCCCTGCTTGCCCTTCAGTGTGTCCGAAAGCGATTTCAGCGGACGATTGTTCGCGCCTCGCAATACGCGCCCGCGCCGTCCGTTATCGAACAAAGCGTCCACCGCTTCCTGCAACATGCGCTTTTCGTTGCGCACGATCACTTCTGGAGCGTGCAAATCCATCAGCTTCTTCAACCGGTTGTTGCGGTTGATCACCCGCCGGTACAGATCGTTCAAATCGGAGGTCGCAAAACGTCCGCCATCCAGTGGAACCAGCGGACGCAGTTCGGGTGGAATCACCGGCAGCACATCCAGAATCATCCACTGCGGCTTGTTGCCGCTCTTGCGGAACGCCTCTACCACCTTCAGCCGCTTGGCATACTTCAAACGCTTCTGCAGCGAGGTTTCGTTCTTCATCTTCTCGCGCAGCTCCGTCGAAAGCGAATCCACTTCAATCCGCTTCAGAAGCTCTTTGATCGCTTCCGCGCCCATCATCGCCTTAAAACCCGCCGGGCGGTATTGCTGATCAAGCTCGCGGTACTTGACTTCGTCTTTGATGACTTCGCGCTCTTTTACCGGAGAGTCGCCCGGATCCACCACAACATACGCTTCGAAGTAAAGAATCGCTTCCAGGTCGCGCAGCGAAATATCCAGCAGATGCCCGATGCGGCTCGGCAGTCCCTTGAAGAACCAGACGTGCGAACACGGCGACGCCAGCTCGATGTGCCCCAGACGCTCGCGCCGGACTTTTGACAGCGTCACTTCCACGCCGCACTTGTCGCAAATCACCCCACGATGCTTCATGCGCTTGTACTTGCCGCAGAGGCATTCCCAGTCGGTGACCGGACCAAAGATGCGAGCGCAGAACAAGCCATCGCGCTCCGGCTTGAAGGTGCGGTAGTTGATGGTTTCCGGCTTGGTCACTTCACCATGCGACCAGCTCCGGATCTTTTCCGGTGACGCCAGACTGATGCGAATGGCGTCAAAGTCAGCCACCGGGTTTGCCATATCGAACGGGCTCGAACGAAACATGTTCCTCCGCTTTCCTGTGGATCTCACGCGCCCACCGGCGGCCCTCAAACTTCAGTTCTCAGTTCCCGGTTCTCAGTTCTCCGCGAGAACCGGGTTGAGATCGCTGCCTTGTCCGCGACCTGAGAGCAACTGCCGCGTACGTTAATTGCACAAAATTTTCTGAGCACATCCCGGTTCCAAGCCGAACTCCGCTCTCCCACCACTGAGAACCGAGAACTGAGAACCGGGAACTGCCTTAATCCGCTGCAATCGCCACCGGCTTTTTCTCGGTGGCCTTGATCAATTCCACATCCAGGCAAAGCGCCTGCAATTCGCGAATCAGCACGTTGAACGATTCCGGCACGCCCGGCTCCATCGCAGCCTCGCCCTTCACGATCGCCTCGTAGATTTTGGTGCGCCCGTACACATCGTCCGACTTCGCCGTCAACAGCTCTTGCAGGATGAACGCCGCGCCATACGCTTCCAGAGCCCAGACTTCCATCTCTCCAAAACGCTGGCCTCCGAACTGCGCCTTGCCACCCAGCGGTTGCTGCGTGATCAGCGAATACGGCCCAATCGATCGCGCGTGAATCTTGTCGTCCACCAGGTGCGACAGCTTCAACATGTAGATGTAGCCGACCGTGACCGGCAATTCGAACTGCTCGCCCGTCATGCCGTCCCGGAGCATCGTCTTACCCGATGTGGGCAGGCCCGCGCTCGAAAGCAACGCCTTGATTTCCGATTCACGAGCCCCGTCAAATACGGCCGACCCCATGAACACGCCCTTCTTCAGCGTCGGCGCCACTGCTTCGAGTTCATCCTCGCTCATCTCGGCAATCGTGTCCGCCAGCACCGTGTCCTTGAACAGCGCCTTGAGGTCCCGGCGAATCGCTTCGGAACGCGTGTTCTGCTTCAGCAACTCCCCGATCTTCTGCCCCAGCTCAAATCCCGCCCATCCCAGGTGGGTTTCGAGAATCTGTCCCACGTTCATTCGACTCGGCACGCCGAGCGGGTTCAGGACGATCTCCACCGGCGTTCCATCCTCGAGGTACGGCATGTCTTCTTCCGGCAGAATGCGCGCAATCACACCCTTGTTCCCGTGCCGTCCAGCCATCTTGTCGCCGACGCTCAGCTTGCGCTTCATGGCGATGAAGACCTTCACCAGCTTGATCACGCCCGGCGGCAGCTCATCGCCCTTGGTCAGTTTGTCTTTCTTTTCGTTGACGATCTTCTTCAGCACATCGATCTGGCGCGAGGTCATTTCCTCGATCTCGTCGATCTGCTCGTTCACTCGCGGATCCTTGTCCGCGTACTTGATCCGCTTCAAATTACGCGTCGAGATACGCTCGATCGCGTCCCGGTCCAGAATCGTATCCTTAGTCAGCAAACGCTTGTTCGTGCGCTCGTCATGCAGATCGGCTTGCACTTCCTTGCCGCCCAACAATCCCTCCAGACGCTTCAAACGCTCGTCCGTAAGAATTCGGATTTCGTCCGAAAGGTTCTTTTCCAGCTTCGCGATCTGGTTGCCTTCAATCGCCTTGGCCCGCTCGTCTTTCTCCTGGCCTTTGCGCGAGAAAATCTTCACATCCACCACGATGCCTTCAATTCCCGGCGGACAGTAGAGTGAAGCGTCGCGCACGTCACCTGCTTTTTCCCCGAAGATTGCCCGCAGCAGCTTCTCTTCCGGCGTCAGTTGCGTCTCGCCCTTCGGCGTAACTTTGCCGACAATGATGTCGCCCTGCTTGATGCCGGCGCCGATCCGGATTACTCCCGCTTCGTCCAGATTCCGCAGCGTCGATTCGCTCACGTTCGGAATGTCCCGCGTCACTTCCTCGGGACCGAGCTTCGTGTCCCGCGCTTCCAGCTCAAATTCTTCGATGTGAACCGAGGTGTAGTAATCCTCCTTCACCATCTTCTCCGATACCAGAATCGCGTCTTCGAAGTTGTAGCCGCGCCACGGCATGAAGGCCACCAGAACGTTGCGTCCCAGCGCCAACTCGCCAAAATCCGTGCACGGACCGTCCGCAATCACCTGCCCCTTCACCACCCGCTGCCCTTTTTTCACGATCGGCTTCTGGTTGATGCA
>PLBE01000195.1 GCA_003134435.1 Acidobacteriaceae bacterium | reverse complement strand
GGTGCCGTGTCGATTCGCTGTGAGCCCTCCGCCACTGCGAGATGGCTCAGGACCGCTCTCGCCGGAATCGATAGGGCGAAAGGGAGGGCAGCATCATACCACCAAACGCGGCAGTTTCAGCGCTGCGCTACTGTCTGTATAACAACTCAGTAATAAGGGTGTAAGGCGCTAGTGTAAGGTATTGGAGAGTAAGCTGCCCTGGGATCGCAACTCACCGGTGGATTCGAAACTCACTCCGCTCATGGGGTTGCCCGAAGCGAGCAGGTCACGAATCTTCTCCCGGTTAGGGCCGGCGCGGTCGATGGCTTCGGCCAGGCTGCGCAGCGCTGTGGCGACCGGCGTACCTTCGGGCAGGCGAAATATCCATGGAATGTTGGTCGCAGTGAGCGTGCGGTCGGACGAGATGGCGACGACGGGGATGAAGGATTTCACGGCGATCTGCTCCGCCAAGTGACTCGAAGCGCGGTCGAGCGCAATCAAGGCCAAGGCGTGCCCTTCATAAATTGAGTGCACCAGTTCGTCGGAAGCTTTTCCCCAGGAAAGCTGCGAGGGAATTGCAATCAAAGATATGCTCTTGCCGGACACGTCTTGACCAGTAGCGCCGGGGGCCTGGGCGTTGATCTCACGCAGCAGACGGGTTACTTCAGGGGAGTGGACGATTTGATCCGCGTGGGGACCGAAGACGCCAATCTGCAGGCTGGCGATTTTCTCATTGGCGAGGGTCGGTCCGTGGTACTGCACTCCGTTTTCGCCGACGCGAGCATATGGTTTTTCCATGGTGATGCGGCGGTAGTCGATGTTTCCATTGTGGACGCGGGCGAGGAAAAGGGGCGCGATGTTCTTGCAGTTTGGATCGAAGACCATGTCGCCGGTCACACCTTTATAGTTTTCGACTCCGGTAAGGGCGTCACGGATTCGGCCGCGGTTGAGTCCGGCGCGGCAGATCGCATTAAGAAGGATCTGCATGGCATCGTAGGACAGCGCGGCGAAATGGTCGGGTTTCTCGTGGAAGCGCGCCTGATAACGGGCGTTGAAATCGAGCCAGCGTGGATCGGAGCGAGTGGGATCGTAGGGAAAAACAGCCTCGAAGCCTTCGGCGGCTGCTCCAGCAAGCTTGACGAGGTCGTCGCCGCCGGTTCCGCCGCCGGTGCCGCTGATGGTGCGATGGCTGCCGAAGACGCGCTGCTTCATGCCGAGTTCTTGCATTTGTTTCAGGATGGCGGCAGCGGAGGCAACGTCGGTCCAAAGTACGATTGCGTCGACCCGTGAATCTTCGATCACCTGAAGCTGGTGGCGGAAATCGGTGTCGCCGGGGCGGAATTTCTGCTCGATCACCAAGGGGTGGCCGAGACGGCGCGATGCGTCGCGGAACTTGAGGACGCCGAAGCGGCCGTAGCGGTCATTCACGCGCAGCAGGGCGACTCGCTTCAGACCCAGTTCCGTATAGATGTGGCGTGCCAGGGTATAGCCCTGCTCCCGGTCATCCTGAATCGAAATCAAAGACCACGGGATGATGGTTTCGGGAATGGTCGGGTCGGTGGAGGCGCTGATGACCAGCGGAGTTTCGGCTTTCAATGTCAGGCGAAGGGCGATATGGGTTGACTCCGAACTGATGGAGCCGAACATAGCCCAAACCTTGTCGTCGTAGATCATCCTGACCGCATCGTTGGAGGCGGCGCCCCAGATGGCGGAATCTCTTGAGACGCCGGCCGCGACAGCGCTGCTGTTCTGCCAGTTGTTATAGTCGTTGTGAAGCACGAGGCGGAAGGGCTTGCCGCAATAACCTCCGGCCCGATTGGCCTCATCGATGGCCATTTGTGCGCCGTCGAGCATGCGATTGCCGAATACTTGCTCGGGGTGGTCGTAGAGGGGCGCGAGAAATCCTATACGAATCTCGTTTAAGTCGTTGAGGTTGGGGTCGGGAATGTCGCGAGCGGCCCCATTATATTCGACGAGATCCTGATAGTACTCGAAGTAGGGAGTTGTAAATTTGGAGAAAGGCTGCAAGTCGTCAGGCGCGCCGGTATAGGGCTTCAGGGAACGAGGAGCAGGGCGGCCCGGGGGATTGCTGCCGCACGAACACGACGAGGAGTTCTGGGCCCATGCGGCGGAAAGCAGCATGGCGGCGGTAACATAGAGCAGGACGCGACGCATCAGCGGTACTCCCTTCATGCGCACTTTTTATTCGGTGGGCGGTTCGCGGCGAAACATGGCGATCGCCTCAATCTCAACCAGCAGATCGGGCCGGCATAGAATCACCTGAATGCCGGTCGATGCCGGCAGAGGGTCGAGTTTCTGCTCCCGGTAAAATGCGGTGCGCTCCTCGTTAAACGCCTGGTAGTCGCGTTCTATATCGCGGAGGTAGCAGGTGGTTCGCACGATGTCGTGCCACGTAGCACCTTCCGAAGCGAGCAGGGCGGTGATGTTCTCGAAGGTGCGGCGAGTCTGGGCGCGAAGATCGCCCACGTGAACGGTTTTGCCCATCTCGTCGATGCTGGCGGTACCGGAGATCAGCAGAATGGTCAAGCCATTCAAGTCGATGCGCATGCCGCGCGCGAACGCGCTGCCATAAGCGTAGGCTTCATTGAGAACTGAGTGATTAGTGATAGCGCGCTTCACTACGGGCGCCGTGGTAACTTCCGCGAGTAGTTCTTGAACATTCATTGGTAAGACTCCCTTAGGATTCACTTCTCTGGTAATGAGTCACCATTACTTGATGCCGGTTTTTGAATCATGTTCTCGAATGCCGTGGCTCAAGCCTTTGGCGGTAGCCACCCAAAGATCGTCGCCCTGAAAATCGACTCCGAGAATGTAGTTGTGCGCGGGCGCTGTTTGCACGTCGATCTGCGTCACTGTACCAGCCGCATTGCGCACCAGCATTTCCGGTTTATGGGTGTCGAGCGCCGGGGTATAGACGGCCCAGTTAGCGCCGTCGTAATAAGCAAGTCCTTTGTCGGTCGAAAACCATGCGCGGTTGGCGTCGACTGCTTTGACCTGACTTATGAAGTTGCTGGGCAAGCCGCTGTCCTTTTGCAGGAAGTTATGCCAGTAGCGGCCATCGTAACGGCTCGCGCCGAAGTAAGTCGCGACCCAGAGGATGTTATCGACATAACTGACCGAGGTCGTAATTTCATGAATCAATCCCTGGTCTTTCATCAATACGAGTTGGGTTTCGCCGTCGGGATCGTCGTATTCTTTCCAACGCTCGGTTTTGACGTTATATTCGAGCACGCCGCCGCCCCACACCGCGTAGTAAACCTTGTCTTCGGCGGGGCTGACAGCATAGGTCCAGATCTCGTACATGGGAGTGTTGCGTTCATTGAAGAGCGCCCACTGGCTGGTACGTGTATTGAGGCGACTGGCGCCGGCAGCGGTCGCGACCCAGAGAAAATCTCCCTGCACTCCGACGCCATAGACGACGTCGTTGCTCAAGCCGGAATTGAGCTGGGTAAAGTTATCGATGCGCCCGGCGGAGAGGCGGCTGAGTCCACTCATCGTACCCACCCAGAGATCGCCGGTACGTTTATCGAGAGCGAGCGAAAGCACGGCCTGGTGAGCCAAGCCATCGACGGGACGATAGATTTTCCATGCGCCGTTTTCGTAGCGTCCCAGGCCATTCTCGGTGCCGGCCCAGATGCGATTGCCGTCGACCAGCACGCAGAAGACGTGATTGTCGGGGAGGCCGTTGGCGGTGGTGAAGTTCTCCCAGCGGAAGCGGGGCATCTCCTGGGCTGTAGCAAGAGGAGTCAGGGAGGGTGCAAATGAGACTAAGATGGCCGCCGCCAGTATCGCGAGCGAGGTTATCGCTTTTATCCTCATAATGTTTTCAGGTATTCCACGAGATCGTTCAGTTCTTCTTTCCGGAGATCGTTACTCACGCCGTGCAGGTCTTTTGGGTTGAACACAGTCCAGATTTCTTCGAGAGAGCGCGCCGAGCCGTCGTGCAAATAGGGAGCGGAATACGCGATATTGCGAAGTTGCGGCACATCAATCAAAGGCGAACGATCGGTGGACTTGCCCGTGCCAACATCGACCTGCCGGTTGTTAGTGAACTTAGGCCCGCTGTGACAGTAGGCGCACTGGTTCCTTTCGGGGATCGGATTGCCATTCTTATATTTGGTTCGCTCAAAAATAGCCTTACCGCGCTCTTGCGCCGGGGTCAGTTCGCCATTCGGCGAGCGGTAGCGATTTGGGCGGTAAGGCAGCGAGTAAACAAAAGTCACCAGGTCGGTAAGTTCCCGTTCGCCGAAACTCTGCGAGCGGAAGAAATATTTCTCCGTACGCGGGCCACATTCGGTGGGCATGTCGGGATTGCCGCCATTCCACTTGAAGGGTTCGGTGCCGGCCAGATCTTCGAGCGAGCGATTGTCAACGATGTCCTTGCCGAAGCCATCGGGTTCGAGATCCCATTGCAGGCCGTCAATGGTCGCGTCGAGATGGCAATTGGAGCAGCCAAACTGGCCCTGGAAGGCGTAGTCGGCGGTGAAGAAAATGCGCTCGCCTCGCCGGATTGGATTGATTGTCCTGGGGCCATCAAGGTCGATAGTGCGGACGACCTGGTTAGTTCTGGTGTCGATGACGGTGATATTATCGTCGAGGCGGTTGGCCACGTAGAGACGCGCAGCATCCTTTGACAGCAACACTCCGCGGGGATTGTGACCCACTGGAATTCTGGCCACAACATAGTTAGCCGAAGCCGAGAGGTCGTTGACGAAGGGCTCGCGCCGGGAACGTGTGAAGTCGAGCAGCCTGGAAACATCGATGACGGTGACGCTCTCGGATGCGGCAGTGGTTACAAACATCCTTGACTTATCGGGCGAGATAACGACGCCCCAGGGGAGCGAGTAATAGCGGTCGAGTTCATCAAGCGGAACCTGAACGGTTCCACCTACGTCCTCGCCGAACAGACTAAGGGAATTGCCGAACGCCCAGCCGTGTTCAACGTGAGCCAGCGGAACGAGATTCTTGGGGCGAAGTTGGGTTACCACTCCTAACTTGCCGTCCGCCGACAGGGCGAGGTGAAATACACCGGCCACGTTGTGCAGCGACTTACGTTCGACGACGGTTTGGCGCGCAGTGTCGATGACGGTTATCTCCGAGTTCGGTGAAGTGCGAAATGCTCCGGGGTTAGGGTAGATGTGTGTGCCATAAATGAACTTGCCATCCGGGGATCGTTCCAAATAGCTTGCTCCGCGGCCAGCCAGCAGGCGCTTCGCTTCCTGTCCCGTAGTCAAGTCAATCACGGAAATGTCGCCACTAAGGCGGTTGGCAACGTAAAGAGTCTTACCCAACTTGTCAGATACGATGCCGGCGGGCTCGAATCCAGTGGGTAGAGTGCGCGTTACTCTCAACGCGGCGGCGTCGATCACGGAGACGGTGTCATCCGTGGAATTGGTGACATAGATTTGAGCGCCATCGGGTGAGAGCGTGATGCCGCGTGGCGCGCGTCCTACGGAAACGGCAGTCAAGACCTTGCCGGATTCGATATCCACAACCCGCAATTCATCGCTCCCCTGGCAAACGACATAGATCTGACGGCCATCCGGCGAAAGCGACATCTCGATGGGAGATAGATACCGCTCTCTGGTTTCATTACTAGAGCCAGGCCCCGGTGCCGCAGTAGTGGAGGCGGGAACGAGTAATATCGGCGTTAGCGTCAGGGCGATAGTTATAAGGCTCGTTAGTGCCAACGAGGGACGCATGAGCGCGAGCAATTTAGCTCCGTTGCGCCATGAAGTGTCCAGCCGCATTTATGGTTCCTCCACTGTCAGCACGCGATCGACGGCCAGATGTTCCAAGACTTGGTCTTGTCCGCTGGGCCAGTGAATGGTGAGCCTGTCGGCTTTGGTTGCGCTGCCCATGCCGAAATGAACGCGGCCGTCGTCCTGCGAAAGATATCCCGATCCCGCGATGCGCTCAGCGATCTGCTTTCGTCCGCCGGTAAGTAATTCGAGGTGGGCCCCGATGCCATCGCGATTGCTTTTCTTGCCTTTCAACTTCACAGTGAGCCAGTGATTGCTGTTTTGGGTAACGTTGTGGAGCAGGGTGGCGGGCGCGCCCAAATTCACTACGAAGGCATCGATCTTGCCATCGTTGTCGTAGTCGGCGAAACAGGCGCCGCGGGAGACGGTCTTCACGTCGAGCGCCGGACCTGCGTCCCGCGAAACATCGGCGAATCTGCCGTTTCCGAGGCCGCGAAACAACGACTGCTCCTGTGGAACGAGGTGAATCAATCCGCCGTGGAAGATGAGAATGTCGAGCCAGCCGTCGTTATCGAAGTCGTAAACGCCCGTACCCCAACTGGTGTACTGCGCGGTGGCTTGAGAGATTCCAGAACTGGGCCCGATGTCTTCGAACGCCATTTGACCGCCGGCGGTGGACGTGTTCCGCATCAGGCGGTTGTACTTCGAATCCGTTACCCAAAGATCCACACGGCCATCGCCGTCGATGTCGGCAAACACCGGACCCATCGCGGAAGTGTTCTCTCCGTTCTGGCCATACGCCACGCCAAGATCGGCAGCGATCTCTTCAAAGGTGCCATCGTGTTTGTTATGGAAGAGAAAGTTCTCCGTCTTGTCGTTCGCGACATAGATATCGGGATAGCCGTCGCCGTCAAAATCGGCAGCCGTGACGCCCATGGTCCGGCCTTTGTAGGCGCCAATTCCCGACTTGTCGGTCACGTCGGTAAATGTTCCATTGCAGTTATTATGAAATAATCGGTTGGTGTCGCCGGCATAGTCGAGCGGTCCAGGATAGTTGTCGGCCGGGTAGTAGTTCCGATACCTGGGGTCAAACTTGACGTAGCGGCCGACGAATAAGTCGACGCAACCGTCGCGATCATAGTCGAGCCACGCAGCGCCGATCGACCAACCATCAACCTTGATGCCGGCTTTCGCAGTCACATCTTCGAAGGTGCCATCACCTTTGTTCCGGTAGAGAATTGCGCGGCCGTATCCGGTCACGAAGAGATCGACGAAGCCATCGTTGTCGAAATCGGCGGCAATCGCGGCCATGCCGTAAAGGTTGGCGGCAACGCCAGCTTGATCGGTGACATCGGTGAACGTGCCATCGCCGTCATTTCGGTAGAGATGGTTGTGGGGCGCGACCGCCGGGGGCTGCTTCAGCGGATAGGGATGCATTCCCTCGTCGAGCGGCTTGCCGCTGACGACGTAGAGGTCGGGCAGTCCGTCGTTGTTGTAGTCGAACCAGACACAGCCTGCGCCGGTGCTTTCGAGGAGCGAGCCAAGTTGCTGGGCGCCGAAGCTGTGTGTAAATTGAATGCCCGACTTAGCGGTCACGTCATCGAACCGAATCGGGCCCGGTAAGTTCGCCGCTGGCGATTGCGCTTGCGAGAAGCAAGTTAGTAACAATAAGAAGAAAAGATATGAAAGACTCTGCGTCCACGACTTCGCCATTGTTACTGGCCTCCTGACGGAGTATGCGGGGCCGCGCCTGTCAAATCAGCAGGAGTCGTAGACTTGAGCAGAATCAAGGGCACGGCGTTCTCGGGAGCTGTTTCCGGTCCGGCATGGCATCCCACGCAAGCCCGTTGTTCGCCACGTCGCATCCAGAACCATCCCGCTTGCCGCTTCAGGGTTGTGCCGGAAGCATCGAGCAACTCAATTTGCAATGGATGTTCGGTCGGGAGTTGAACGAAGAACGATCCGTCGCGTTCCACCGGGGCGGACCCCAGCAGCTTTACTATTCCGGAGTTATCCCGCGTGTAGACTCGAACGGAGTGAATCGATCCGGCGACGAACTTGTATTGTGAGGTGTAAGCATTCAAGCATAGAAGGTTGGCGTTCGGCCAGTCATGCAAGCCGGAAGGATGCCGATTTGGAATCGCCCGTTCGGCGACCAGCGCCGGCTGGAGCAGGTTGGCGAGTGAGTCGGCCGCGGCTGGCCGCGAGAGATCGGTGCCGGGTTTCCACCAGCGCAATTGAAATGGAGACTTCCCATCGCTCCAGACGACCAGCCAGTCGCCGTACGGGGTTTCGGCGATGTCTCCGGCGTATTCTCCAGTTGGGGCCACGATGCGAACTTCTTCCGCTCGGGCAGAGGTAAACCGCGCCAGGCCTTGCTGAGATGTGAAGACGATGTCTCCCGAGGCAAGTTGCTTGCCGGAGTGGCGTGCCCGGCCATGATCGCAACGATAGGATTCGACTCCGCTGCCATCGGAATAAACGGTATAGAGCTCGGGTGTGCCATTGCTTCCGAAGGGATAAGTTGCGGCAAACAAGATGCGGCCGTCGCGCAACACATCGGTTGGCAGAAAGCTAGCCGGACCGTAAGTCAATTGGACGGTCAAGTGGTGTGGATCGCCTGGCGTCAGGTTGGTGGCTGCGGCCTCAAGGACAAAGCGTGCGCCTGCCTTCTTCGCGTATACGACGCGGTCGCCAGGCAGGTAGAAAGGACGAACACAGTTATCCGAGCACGAAGTTACTCGCCGAACCGCGCCGCCATCTAATTCAACTTCCCATATCTGCCAATGGTCCTGAGGCTTGCGCTTGCCGGCGAAGAGGACTTTCTTGCCGTCGAATGAAACATCAGGATCGGCAGAAGCGGCAAAGCCCGGGACGAGCGGATGGCGGCCGTTCGCGTCTTGAAGGAATATGATGGCGTCGGAACTGAATCGATCGGCGCCATGCATCCATGCCAGCGCCTGGTAGTGTTTCGCAGCGGTGAATAGAAATGCCGGAGGTTCCGAGGGAGTAGGCTGTGCGAAACCGGATTGCACGGGAGCAAGCGCTACCAGGACGAAGCACCCGATCATGATCATTATCATTAGGGATGGCGCTCGCACTAGCCTGGTCCTCCGACCGCGACCAGGCGCGGACCGAATCGTGGCTGGCCGGCAGCGCGAATGGCGAGATAGGGCTGGAGATCGTCCATCATCTCGCTGAAGCCGCCAAAAGTAAGCGACTGCGCGCCGTCGCTCATGGCCTGATCGGGCGAGGGATGGACTTCGACCAGCAGGCCGTCGGCGCCAACGACCGCTGCGGCCCGCGCCAGGACAGGGACCAGGCTGCGGACTCCGGCAGCGTGACTGGGATCGACGATGACAGGCAGGTGAGAAACCGTTTTCAGGACCGGGACGGCGGCGATGTCTAACGTATTGCGGGTCGCGGTCTCAAAGGTGCGGATGCCGCGCTCGCAGAGAACGATGTGCGGATTGCCGTTCATAGCGATGACTTGGGCGGAGCGCAGCAACTCTTCGAGCGTGGCCGTCATGCCCCGCTTGAGCAATACTGGTCGACCACAGCCGCCAAGTTTTTCCAGCAGGGCGTAGTTCTCCATGCTGCGGGTGCCCACCTGCATCATGTCGGCATACTCCGCGATCAGGTCGACGTCCTGCTCGCTCATCACTTCGGTGACGATGGCGAGCCCGGTTTCTTCCCGCGCTTTGCGCAGGATCTTCAGGCCTTCGACGCCCAGGCCCTGAAAGGCATAGGGCGAAGAGCGTGGCTTATAGGCGCCGCCGCGGAGGATGCGGGCGCCCGCCGCGGCCACGGCTTCCGCAGTCTGCAATAGTTGCCGTTCGGATTCGACGGCGCATGGTCCGGCCATCACGACAAAATCGTGCCCACCGATCTCAACATCGCCGGCGCAAACGATACTGCGCACGTGCTCATCGGTTTTGGCGACGAGGTCGAAGCAGGAGAACTGGCCATTCCATTTAGGATTCATAAGTGGCAACGCGCAATTCTACGGAGATGGGAAGGAGGATTCATTACTAGGAAAGTACTAAGTTCACAAATAACTTCACGCTGTGATGTAGATCACAGCGTGCTGTGAGGTTGACAGTTCGCGGTGGTTGCGGCTTGGCTTATTGCGGCAGAGGGCGGGGCGAGGAGCGCCGCCTGTGGTGGCAAGTAGTCACAACCAAAACAAGGGAACAAGGCCGAGTGCGGCGAGAGCGGCTAAGAGGAAAAGGGCTTGTCTGCCGGTTTTTCGATCCGCCAGGCTGAAAGCGTAAATTCCCTTCATGAGGTTATTGCTGGCGGCCGCGATCAGGACCGCCGCGGCCGCAACCTTCAGAGGCGTGAGCGAACCGGCTGCCTGCGTCATACCCATAATAAAAGGATCGACGTCGGTGACTCCCATGACTGCGGCGAGGATGTTGACTCCCGCCCTTCCCAGGTAAGTGACGGCCAACTGTGTAGCGACGATCATGGCCAGGAAGAGAAGCGCAAAGAGAAATGCGGCCATGAGTTCGAGGGGGTTGTTGGGTTCATACTGGCGCTTGACCTCATCCACGTTGGCATCTGGACGGCGCGACCAAATCCAACCGATCGCGATGGCCATGCCCGCGAGGATTAAGAAAGGAGACGCCAGCACAGACATCAATTGACGATTGAAAAGGGCGAGGAGGCCAGCGAGGCGGATATACATCACTCCCGACGCGATGAGGATGCCGCCAGCGAAGAGATGGGGATGATCCTCATGAGCGGCTCTTCGGGAGATGACGACGGTGGTCAAGGTCGACGAGTATGCTCCACCGAGCAAAGCTGCGAGCACGACTCCACCCTGCTGCCTGGTAACCTTTTGCAGAATGTAACTGCCGTAGGAAATCGTACTGACTGCGACGACGACGAGCCAAGTCTTAAAGGGATTGATGTGAAACGGTCCAAAGGCCTGGTTGGGCAGAATGGGCAGGATGACAGCGGAGAGCAGAAGAAACTTGGCGACGGTGAGGATCTCTCCGGGCGCGGTGCGGGTGGCGAGTTTCTCCAGCGCGGTTTTGAGTTCCAGGAGCAATAGGCTGGCCACGCACAAGGTGGTGGCAATCCAGAAATGCTCGTAATAAACCAGCGCGCCAACCAGGTAAGTGGTAAGGCCCGACATCTCGGAGGTGACGCCGGGAGCCTCGACGGTCGAGAGCTTGTGCCAGTAGGACAGGGCGAGAAAGCCACCAACCACGAGGAAGCCGAGTGTCAGGGGGAGGAGCTGCGTGCCCGACAAGAGCGCGATGGAGTAGCCGATCAAGCCAATGAGCGGGAATGTGCGCACTCCTCCGAAGCCGAAGTACTTGCCTTCGGATTTGTGCTCTTCGCGCTCGAGTCCGATAAGAAAGGACAGGAACAGGACCAAAAGGATCTTGACCGCTTCCGGCGGCAACCAGCGATAGAGTTCCAATCGAAGATGTCTCCTAAGTTAAGCCCGCTGGCATTTTGTCACAAATCGGTGAATGCGGGATGCGGGAAATCCAATGGAGAGCTAGGGTGGTGGGAGTTTATCCTCGATCCGAGACGAATTTTGGGCGTCTGACGAGGAAGTCAAGGACTTTTGACCACGGGGGCGCGGTGGACCACGGGGGTCGATCCGTTCCGACACTGCCACGCGTGTGTTAAACTTTCTGCTTACAAAACAGCGTTTCCATCATGCTCTTTTCCAAAGAATATGTGGGCTATCTAGCCCGCGAAGTTTCCAAAAAACTGGTGGCGAGCGGTCTGATTGAGACCAAGGCCATGCCTGCTCTGAACGAGAGAGTGCATGCCGCGCTGCTCGATGAACTAGCCCTTGAAGACCGGATTAACGACGAAGTGCGCGTCATCCTCGAAGCTTATTCCGAAGAGATGCAGAAGAGCGGCGCCAACTACCAGGAAATGTTCCGCAAGGTAAAGACGGAACTGGTAAAGAAATACAAGGCTGTTCTTTAATGTTGAAAGTATGAGGGCGCCCCTGCCGTGCGATTGAGCCGCGATAAAGTCAACAAACTCGCCCACACCGTGACCGATGCCGTCGCCGAACTGGATGAGGTCGAATTCATTGAAGACCGCAACACCATCCGCCTCGAGGTCCGGAAGATTCTGGAAGAACTTTTTATGCAGGAAGCCCGCATCGACCAGGCTGCCCGTCAGAAGATCGAGAGCCAGCGTAAAACCATCATCGAAGGCTCGGAGGAATGGTCCATTCTGTACCGCAAGTACTACAACGATGAAGTGAAGAAGCTGGGCGTATAAGAACAGTTCCCAGTTCTAACGATTCGGTACTGCAGGCATTCTGAGCACATCGTCCTGATCCCCATCGTGAGACTTGATTCCGACCGCATCAAGTTGACGCGCAGCGGGCTGTACTATTTGAAGAATCCTCGCCAGGGTTTGGCCAACCGCCTCTTTGTCGCTGTTTTCGGGACCGCGGCGATCCAAGAGGCTCTCGAGAAGCGTCTTGGGCCGGGGAAAGACTACGATCTTGACCTCGTCGCCTCGCGGAACCCCCGCCGCTTTTTTCGCCAGATTCAATGCGGTGTCGTAGCCCCCGAGCTCATCCACCAGGCCGAGGTTCTTTGCGTCCAGCCCCGACCAAATCCGTCCCTTGGCGATCTCCAGCACTTTTTCCTTAGGCAGTTTGCGGCCGTCCGCGACCTTGCCGGTGAAGTCCAAATACACTCGATCCAGCCACGCCTGGAATCGTCCCCACTCCGCGGGCGTGTAATCGTGCGTTCCCGTGAACATAGTGGCGTTTTCGCCCTGATGCACTTCATCCCAGGAAAGTCCGACTTTATCCCACAGTCCATTGGTCAGCATCTTTCCGCCGAGCACGCCGATGGAGGCGGTGATGGTTCCGGGCTCGGCGACGATCTTGTCGGCTGCCATCGCTACGAAATATCCGCCGGACCCCGCCAGATTCCCCATGGAAACGATCACCGGTTTGCCCGCCTGGCGCGCCCGCACTACTTCCCGCCAGATGGAATCGGAGGCCACATATGAACCACCGGGACTGTCCACGCGAAATAGGATTGCCTTTACGTCTTTGTCTTCCGCGGCGGCTCGAATCGCGCCGGCCACCGTGTCGGAGCCCATATTCTGGCTGCCTTGCACGGGATCGTAATCGCTCTTGCCGCGGGTCACGGCGCCGACGCCGAACACCAGGGCCACCGTCTTGCCGCGATCATGCGGACGGCCGGCGCGGCGTAAATATTTGTCCAGGAAGAGTAGTTCCGCGCCCTCTCCGGCCTTGCTCTTGACGTCGGTGTAGACCTCATCGCGATAGGCAACCGCGTCCACCAGTTTGGCAGCTACGGCCTCTTTGCCCAGATAAGGACCCGCATCCACGAGCGCCTGAAATTTTTCGGGCGCAATCTGCCGCGCCTGGCAGATGCCGTCTTTCATCTGGTTGAACCAGGAATTCATAATCGCGGTCATCGCTTCCTTGTGCGGGCCGGTGTACTTTGTTTCGGTGAAGAAGTTGAGGGCGTTCTTGTATTCATAGCGATGGTCGCCGTGAAAGGTGATGCCCAGCTTGGAAAGCGTCCCTTTGACGAATGGCGATTCCATGATGATGCCGGTGAGGCCCACGTCTCCCGAGGGCTGCAGGTAGATATGGTCGAAGGCGGTCGCGAGGTAATAAGCGCCGTTGCCTGGGCCAAACTCGCCAAAGGTTTCCGAGTAGGCGACGGCAAATTTCTTGTGGGCGCGAAATCTCTGGACCGCATCACGAATTTCCTGGGTCTGCGCCATGCCCATTGGGGCGGCGCCGATTTTCGCAATCAGGCCGACGACGCGATCGTCACTTGCTCCGCGATCGATGGCATCCACCACGTCGCGCAGAGTTTGTTTTTGAGTCAGGATCAATTGCGCCGAGGGCGTGTCGGGCACGTCCTCCAGGAACGCCTCTTCGAAATTGGCTTCGAGAATCGTTTTGGAGGGAACTTTCCCTTTCACGCCGATGACGGCCACGAGCACGATGACCATTCCGATTAGCCAGAGAGCGCCGAGGATGGCGAGAAAACGAACGATAGCCTTGGACATGGACTGCTCCTTGTGGTCAGAAAGGCAAGTCTAACCAAGGGCGACTCTGGGCGCCATAGGGACCGAGGGTGAAGTACGGTATCGTGGGAGGATTGCCTGCCGCCGAGCAGGGGAGCGGATCGCTCCTCGGGACCTACCCAGGAGTGGCTGAATTTTTCCCAGAGAGTGCGCCCTAACCCATCCTTGACACCCTAGCCCATGCTCCCTAGAATTCCATTAGGCAGAGGCGGAATCCTAATCTAAGCCACTGCATCTAAAGAATTTAGAGGGGCGATTCTGCTCCTAGATTCGGACAAGCACCGATATGCCACCTGGGCCAACCGGCGGACGGGAACGCGAAATCCTGACTGCCATTGTCGAAACCTTCATTGCCAGCGGAGAGCCGGTGGGGTCGCGCACGCTTGCGCGCGCGAGTCGCGAGGGTCTAAGTGCGGCTACGATTCGCAATGTGATGGCGGACCTGGCCGATGCGGGCTTTCTAGAGCAGCCGCATGCTTCGGCGGGGCGCGTGCCCACGGCGGAGGCGTATCGTTATTATGTCGAGCAACTGAGTGGCGAGGCGCATCTCTCGCACGAGAATCAGAGCATTATTCAGGACACTCTGACGGGCGTCACCGACGTTGAGGAGTTCATGGAGCGGACTTCGCATGTGCTCTCCCTGATTTCGCACAGCGTGGGAGTGACAGTGGCGACGAGCGGTCCGCGGAATGCGCTGGAGCACGTTTACTTTTCCCGCCTCAGCGATCAGAAGGTGCTGGCTGTGGTGGTCACGCGATCGGGAGTGGTGCGCGACCGGGTTCTTCGGCTGGATATTCCGCAGGCTGATCTGGATCTGGCGGCACGCTACATCAATGACAATTTTCGGGGCTGGACGATGGGCGACACGCGGGCCGAGTTGGCCCGGCGCCTGGAACAGGAACGCAGTGAGTACGACCGGCTGATGAAGTCGATCGAGCAGCTTTGCCAACAAGGGGCGCTGGCTGCGACGGACGATACGCAGGCAGTGTTCGTGGAAGGCGCGGCGAATCTGGTGACGGGGCAGGAAGATCGTTCGCGCCTGCAGGAGATGCTGCGGACACTCGAGGAGAAAGAAAAAGTGGTGAAGCTGCTGAGTGCGTATCTGGACACGCGGCAGGAAGCGGTACGGGTGGTGATCGGACTGGATGAGGCGCTGCCGTCGATGCAGAATTTCGTTCTGATTGGGGCGCCGGCGCGGGTGGGCGGGGAAGTGATGGGATCGCTGGCGGTGATTGGGCCGACCCGGCTTGACTATCAACACACGATGTCGGCGGTGTCCTATATCGCTCGCCTGTTCGACAAACTTTTGAACGAAGCGGAGTAAGGCAGTCGTATGGCTAAAGCAAACGGAAAAACGGACGGGCATCTTGGCCTGAAACACGAAGATCTGGAGCACGAACTGCCGGCGGCGGAGACGCTGGACGAGTCAGGGTTGCAGTCGAGTGCGGCCAACCCGCCGGAAGTGGGCGCGGCATCGGAAGCAGAAAAGCTGAAGGCGGAGCGCGATGCGCTGCTCGACCGCCTGGCTCGTCTGCAGGCGGAGTTCGACAATGCCCGTAAGCGGGCGGCGCGTGAACAGCAGGATTTTCGCGAGTTTGCGGCGGCGGATGTCATCAAGAACTTTCTGCCAGCGCTTGACAGTTTCGAGCGGGCATTGAAGTCGGCCGGGGACGCCACGGACTTTCGCAACGGAGTCGATCTCATTTACCGTCAGTTTCAGGATGCGTTGCAGAAAAGCGGAGTACAACCGATTGCAGCGGTGGGGCAGGTTTTCGACCCGCGAGTTCACGAGGCGGTGGAAATGGTGGACACAACCGGTGTCCCGGACCAGCATGTGGTCGACGAACTGCAGCGCGGCTACAAGTACAAGGACCGGTTGCTGCGCCCCGCGATGGTGCGGGTCGCGCGCAATGGGCGGGGATAGAGCAGGCGGGTTTCGGGCTCTGCCCGCTACGCCACCCAACGGCGGAACCGATATGATGTTACAAGGGCCTGCTGTGCCCGATTCGCTTAACTTGATTGCTTAAAGCTTGGGACGGGGCTAGCCCTTTGTCTACAAGAAAAGAAGAGTGGGGGAGTTTCTGGCGGCCAACACAAAACGCGATTATTACGAAGTGCTGGGTGTGACCCGCGCGTCGACCGATGTAGAAATCAAGAGCGCCTACCGCAAGCTGGCGATGACGCACCATCCTGACCGCAATCCGAACAATCCGGAGGCGGAGGAGAAATTCAAGGAGATAACGGAAGCTTACGCGATCCTCGCCGACAGCGAGAAGAGATCTTTGTACGATCGTTTCGGGCACGCGGGTTTGGGGAGCAGTGGTGGAGGCGCGGCCGGATTCGATCCGGCGATCTTCCAGGATTTCGGCGACATCTTCGGCGATATCTTCGGATTTGGCGACATGTTCGGGCAGGGCAGCCGGCGTCGCAGCCGGGCTCAGCGCGGAGCCGATCTTCGCGAAGACTTGCATCTGGAATTTAACGAAGCGGTGTTCGGGACCGAGAAGCAAGTGACGGTGCGGCGTCATGAAACCTGCGACGCATGCCGTGGCAGCGGCGCGGCTCCCGGGAAAGCGCCGGTCACGTGCAAATCCTGTAATGGGCGGGGTCAGGTCCGGTATCAGCAGGGCTTCTTCAGCATCGCCCGAACCTGTCCGACGTGCCAGGGGGCGGGCAGCGTAATCAGCGATCCGTGTCCGAAGTGCAAGGGCGAAGGCCGTCTGGTGCGCGAAAGAGTGGTGGAAGCCCAGGTACCAGCGGGTGTTGAGGACGGCACTCGAATTCGCTTCACCGGACTCGGGGAAGCGGGCGCGTTCGGCGGACCAGGCGGCGATTTATATGTTGTCCTGCACGTAAAGGAACACGCGTTCTTTGAACGCGAGGGGAATGACCTTCACTGTGTGGTTCCGATCTCATTCGCGCAAGCAGCACTGGGCACCGAAATCATGGTTCCGACGCTGGAGGGAGATCACAAACTGAAAGTTCCCGAAGGCACGCAGTCGGGAACCACGTTTCGCATCCGCGGCAAGGGTGTGCCGGTGCTGAATGGCCACGGCAAAGGCGATCTCCACGTCGAGATGCGAATCCAGACACCGGGAAAATTGAATAAGCGCCAGCGCGAGCTGTTGGCGGAGCTGGGAGAACTGTCTCCCGTCGAAAATAAACCGCAGCACCGCTCGCTGTTGGGACGTGTGAAGGACATGTTCGCGTAGGGGAGTTTTCAGTTCCCGGTTCTCAGTTCTCAGTTAAGGCTGGCGTAATGAATGATAGGAGTCCGTAGCGTGAGTCTGAGAGGCGAAAACTGGCAACCGAGAACTGACGGATGACACGTCGTCGCTGGATTGCGGACGAAGTAAGTGGAGACACGGCTGCGCTGGTCGGCGAACACGCGGCGCATCTGGCGCGGGTATTACGCGCCGAAGTTGGACAGGAGTTCGACATCGCGACGGGAGAAGAAGTTCGGCGCGGAACCATTACCACGATCTCCAATGACCGCGTTGAGTTCACACTCGGTCCGCACTGCCGGAGTTCAAGGTCCGGGCGGTTGACTTCGATCACGCTGGTCCTAGCCGTGTTCAAGTTCGATCGGATGGAATGGGCGATCGAGAAGTGCACCGAGATCGGGGTCGCTCGCATCGTCCCGGTGATTGCGCGGCGGACCGATGCTCATCTGGCGGCAGCGGCGGTGAAGCGCCACGAACGCTGGCGGCGTATCGTTCGGCAGGCGGCGGAACAATCGCGGAGGCCGGCGCCGCCCGAGATTTCGATTCCGGTCAAACTGAAGGATCTTGAGGACACGCTGGGGGCGGATTCTCTGCCTCGGGTGGTGCTTGACGAGTCGCAGGCCGAGGGGGCAGAAAACAAACGCCTGGGAGAAGTTCTGCGATCCGAGTTCGCGAGAGACGAGGCAGTGCTGGCGGTGGGTCCTGAAGGCGGATGGGCCGGCGGAGAACTGGCGTGGTTTTACGAGACGGGATGGGCCGCGGGTTCGCTTGGCGACACCATTCTGCGCGCCGAAACGGCGGCGATTGTCGCCACAGCGCTGGCTTTAGAAGCGCTGCGGTGAATGTGCCGGCAGGAATTGCGGAAGCCTGGCAGAGTCTTCCACAACCAGCTCTGATATTCTCCGGCAAGTGGTTCTCTCGTGATGCATTCCGTGAATTCGGCTCCCTCACCCGCGATCAAGATCGTCCCCGACGAGCGCCAGCAGCAGGCCATTGCGCACCTGCGCGGTCCCATGCTGGTGGTCGCCGGGGCGGGTACGGGAAAGACTACCGTCCTTACCCAGCGCGCCGCGAATCTCATCCGCGAGGGCCACGCTCGTCCGGAAGAGCTGATAGCACTGACTTACACGGAGAATGCCGCCGCGGAAATGACGGCGCGCGTCCGCGAGCAACTGCGAGGTACCGCTCTCGACGGCCTGCAGGCCTGCACCTTTCATGCGTGGTGTAACGGACTCCTGCATCGACGCGGCGCGAATTTCGGCGTGCTCGACGACAAGGATCTCTGGGTCTACTTGCGCCGCCGCATTCGCGATTTGCATTTGAAGCACTTCGTACGGGCCGCGAACGTTGGACAGTTCCTGGACAGCCTGCTGGATTTCATGCGTCGTTGCCAGGACGAACTGGTCGGCGCGGCGGAATACGCGCAGTACTGCGAGCGCCTGCAGCGCGGCGAGGTGGTGGTTCCCCGGGTTGCGAAGACAAAGCATCAGGGCGATTTGGATAAGGCGGAAGTCATCGAGCGCTGCCAGGAAATCGCTCGCGTGTTCGAGACCGTGGAAAACATGCTTCGCGACAGTCACCTGGGAACGTTCGGACACATGATCACCAGGGCCTACCAGTTGCTGAAGGACGACCCTGCGTTGCTGGAAGAAGAGAGGCGTCGCACCCGTTTTCTGCTGGTGGATGAATTCCAGGATGCGAATTTTGCCCAGATCGAACTGCTGTCGTTGCTGGCCGGAGCGGAGGCCAACGTTTTTGCGGTGGGCGATCCCGATCAGGCGATCTACCAGTTCCGGGGCGCGTCGAGTGAAGCATTCAATCTGTTCGCGAAGAAGTTTCCCGAGGCGGCGATGGTGGTACTGGGAAAGAATCGGCGTTCGCTTTCGCCCATCCTCGGTTGCGCTTTTGGAATCGTAAAAGATAACCCGCCGGTGTTCTCGCGGAAGTTCCCGCTAAAAGGAACTTCCAGTCCCAGTCAGCTTTGTTATCAGCGGACGCCCCTGGAATCATTGCGCGACGAGGAAGCGAAGCAACGAGGCGAGACGCTGGCTGCTCCGCTGGTCGAAATTGTCACGTGGCGGGATAAAGAGGTTGAAGCCGCCGACCTGGCTCGCCGCATCCAGAAGAAGCGCAAGAGCGAGCGCTGCCGGTGGAGCGATTTCGCGGTGCTTTATCGGCAGCATAACCATCGTGACGAGTTGGTGCATGAATTTGCCGAGCGGGGCATCCCGTTTGCCATCGAAGGATTGGACGTTCTCGACACGCCCGAGGTAAGGGATGTCGTCGCCTGCCTGACCGCTGCGGTGTCTCCTAACGATGCCGCCAGTTTGTTTCGCGTGACCGCGCTGCCGCAATTCAGCATCGACCCCATCGAGCTGCGAGCTGCGATGAGGGCGGTGCGACGACAGGATCTCGATCTGCGCACGGTACTGGGAAAATTGCCGAAGGGCGCGATGGTGCTGGAGAGCATCGAAGAGGCGCACAGGGAAGTGTCGCGGGACGGAGTTCGCGCGGACCAAGCGGTGAACTCCGTGGTCCGGCACTTCGATCTGAAGCGGTCGATTCCGATCGAAGCGTTCGTGAAGTTTGTAGAAGCGTGGCGCACCAAGGCCACTACTGAAACTGGCAGTCCTTCGGAATTTCTGGAGTATCTCGATTATTTTGCGCAAGCGCGCGGCGGAATTCCGCTTCCGCGCAGCACCGAAGATGCGGTGCAGTTGCTGACGGCGCATGCGGCCAAGGGACTGGAGTACCGGCATGTGGCCATCGTGCGCGGTTCGTCGACTTCGTTTCCGACGACCTATCACGAACCGCTCATCGCTTTTCCGTCCGAGTTGCGCCGGTCGGACGCGGCATCGGCGGACGATAAGACGTTGCACGAAGAAGAGGAGCGCCGCCTTTTTTACGTAGCCATGACCCGCGCCCAGGACACGCTGGCGATCTACGCCAACCAGGGAACGGCCAAGAAAGATCCGAAGCCGACGAAGTTCCTGCGCGAATTCATGGTTCACCCCGCCTACAGGAAGTTCTGGAGCACGCGCTCAGCGGCGGCGGTGCAGGATACTCTGTTCGCCGAACAGGATGAGCGAATCGCATTGGAGCAATCCAATGTTTCCGCTTGGCTGCTGCTGCCGCCGTCCGCGAACTTTGTGACTGGGCTGAGCGCTTCGGCGGTTGAAATCTACGAACAGTGCCCATTGCGCTTCAAGCTCGAAAGGGAGTGGAACCTGCCGCGCGATGTGTCCGCCTCGTTGCACTATGGAGCGGCGATGCACGGGGTACTGCGCACGTTTTACGACGCGCAGCGCTATCAGCGGGAGATCAGTGACGACGATTTGCTGGAACAATTCCGCTCGGCCCTGGCGACCGCGGGGATCGCCGACCGTTACCAGTATGAGCTGTATCTGCGGCAGGGGATGGAACAATTGCGGCAGTTTCTTGAGTGTGCGCGCCGCGGGCCGCAGCCCGAGGTCGTCGATACCGAATGCAGATTTGAACTCCAGGTAGGATCGTCGAAGGTGGCGGGACGGGTGGATCGCATGGATTGCACTGGTCCAGACACCGTGGCCATTGTTGATTACAAGACGGGGAAGCCGAAGTCGCAGGAGGATGCGGACGACAGCCTGCAACTGTCGTTGTACGCGCTCGCCGCTAAGGAGGTGTGGGGAAAGCGCGCCGAGCGCCTGATTTTCTATAACCTGGAGAACAACACAGCGGTGTCCACGGAGCGGACGGACGCCGAACTGGAAGCGGCGGAACTGAAGGTTAAAAAGGTGGCGGAGGCAATCGCTGAGGGGAAGTTTCCTCCTAAGCCTAAATATCATTGCGTGTTTTGCCCGTATCGGAATCTTTGTCCGGCCACCGAGAGAGTGGTGGCTGCGCAAAAGAAATCGGCGTCTCGGGTCGAACAGTAGAGCGGCTCGGGGAATTACTGCGTCTCGCCCATTTTAGTGTTTGCGACCGGGGCTCCATCAGAAATCACCGCAAAAAACTTTGGGGACGCTCATCGCGTCCCCTTTGTCGTTGCCTGTTGCAGGTTCTTAGTGCTTCTTGCTGCTTTTCTTCTTTGCTTTCTTTTTGGTTGCCATGGATCTATTCTCCCTTTCCATTCTTCATGGAATTTCGCAACGATGAATTGTTGCAACTAGTTGAATGTATAGAGTCAACGCGAAACGAAGTCAAGAGAAAAATGATCGAAACGGTCGCATGCAACGCTGTACCAAAGTCACATGCGCGATGCGCGCGCGCAGAAAAGTTTGCGTGACATCGCCACTCATTCTCAATTGTTCTGCCGGCGCGTTGCGTTCGCACTGCTTCTGGCTTTGCAAATACTCTGCGCTGAAAATGCGGCCTGATTGCCGGTCGCGAGCCTTTCCGAAGCCTGCCTCCATCTATAATGAAGACGATTTTCGCGCGATGCGTCGCTTACGAGAGCGCACAGAGTGCGCGGAGGGCAGTCGCGAAGGGCGTCGAAGGAGCGCAATTATGGCCGGTTCGAATGAAGTTGTAATCATTGCGGGATGCCGAACCCCGATCGGAAAATTTCAGGGAAGTCTGAGCGAGATGACTGCTCCACAACTGGGAGCGGTCGCCGTGCGCGAAGCGGTCAAGCGGGCGAAGCTGCAACCGCAGCAAGTCGACGAGTGCATCATGGGCAATGTCGTGTCGGCCGGACTCGGTCAGAATCCGGCGCGACAAGCAGCGCTATTCGGCGGTCTTGCACCGGAAGTAGGCGCCATGACCATAAACAAGGTATGCGGGTCGGGATTGAAGGCAGTCGCGCTCGCAGCGCAGGCCATCGAGACCGGCAACAGTTCGATCGTGGTCGCCGGGGGCATGGAGTCGATGACCAACGCGCCGTATCTTTTGCCCAATGCGCGCAAGGGATATCGCCTGGGCAACGGACAGTTGGTCGACTCCATGGTGCACGATGGGCTGTGGGACATTTACAACGACTATCACATGGGGCTGACCGGCGAGAACGTCGCGGAGAAATACGGGATCACTCGCGAAGAGCAGGACGAGTTCGCGGTGAGCTCCCATGGCAAAGCCATCGCCGCGCAAAAGGAATGCCGCTTCAAGGCGCAAATTGTTCCGGTAGAAATCCCCAACAAGAAGAAAGGCCAGCCGCCCGTGATCTTCGACAAAGACGAAGGCCCGCGCGAAGACACGACGATTGAAGCCTTGCGCGCCCTCAAGCCCGCGTTCAAAAAAGATGGCACGGTCACCGCCGGCAATGCTCCCGGGGTTAACGATGGAGCGGCAGGCGTGGTTGTGACCAGCGCCGTGCGCGCCAGAGAACTGGGCGTGACGGCGATGGTCCGCATCGTGGCGCAGGCGACCAGCGGAGTCGAGCCCAAGTGGGTGATGATGGCTCCGGTTGGAGCGGTGCAGAAAATATGGGAGAAGACGGGCTGGAAGAAGGACGATGTCGATCTCTATGAGCTGAATGAGGCGTTTTCCGTGCAGGCGCTAGGCGTGATTCGCGAGCTGGGCCTCGACATGAACCGCGTGAACGTAAACGGAGGGGCGGTGGCTCTGGGCCATCCCATTGGCGCGAGTGGCGCGCGCGTGCTGGTTACCTTGATTTACGAAATGATGCGGCGCGATGTGCACCGCGGGGTCGCGGCGCTGTGTCTGGGCGGGGGGAATGCGGTGGCGATGGCGGTGGAGCGGTAGGGCGATCTGGACGCGGTTGCAAGAGTAGTCGGGATCTTGCGCGCGCGAATCTCCGAGATTTACGAGTTAGCACGCCAGCGGGGCGAGCTTTGCTCGGCTTGCACGGGCGAGGGCGGCCCGTCGCTACACAAACTACCCCGACTTACTTCGTGGCGGCGTCCACTTTCGCCGGCACGGGCAGGGTGATGGTGAAGACGGCGCCTCCATCGGGCGCCGAGGCGGCTTCGATATTTCCGCCGTGTTCGCGGAGCACGGTCTTGCAGATGCTGAGTCCGAGGCCGGTGCCGCGGCCGGGACGCTTGGTGGTGAAGAATGGATCGAAGATGTGGGTAAGGTTGTCGGGGGCGATTCCGGGGCCGTCGTCCTGAAACATAAGCCATACGGAGTCGGGTTTGCGTCCAATGCGCACCCGGATCGTGCCTTTCTCGCGGTTTTCTCGGATGGCCTGTTCTGCATTCAGTACGAGGTTTAAAAAGACCTGCATCAGTTGATTGGGATCGGCGACGATCGCGGGGATGGCCGGTTCGGGCAGAAAGTCGACCGTGATGTTGCTCTTGCGCAGCGGATACGCTTGCATCTGCAAGGTGCGCTGCACCAGTTCATTCAGATCGACCGGACTTTTTCCCGGAGCCGGTGGGCGGGCAAAGTATTGCAGGTTCTGTACAATCTCGGCCGCCCGGCGCGCTTCTTTATGCAAGATTACGAGTTGTTTGCGGGCCGCCTCGCTAACCTCGCCTTCCTGCAGCAGTTCCGCCATGCCCAGAATGCTGGTCAGCGGATTATTGAGTTCGTGGGCGAAGCCGCCGATCATCTGCCCCATGGCAGCGAGGCGTTCGCTTTGAATGATCTGCTGCTCCAGCTTCTTCTCCATGGTGACATCGCGCACGGAGATGATTACGCCCGCCGGTTTGCCTTCGGCATCCAGCAGAGGACTGGCCATGCCGAGCATCGTGCGCCAACTACCGTCGCGGTGACGGGAGCCGTATTCGCGCGAGGTCAGCGAACTCTGGCCGGTGGCGACGGTGCGGTAAAGGGCGGCCAGTTCCGGCGACGTGCTCTCCGCATCCTCGACACTCTTGCCCATGAGATGTTCGGGCCCGTAGCCGAGAAGTTCGCCGATGCGGGCGCTCACGAAGGTGTACTGGCCCTTCAAATCGAGGACAAGAATCAGATCGGGAAAGCTCTCCAGCAGGTGTTGCCGGAACTCTTCCTGACGGTGCAACTGTCGCTCCATGGCGCGCTTCTCGGTGACGTCTACCAGCGTGCCCTGGTAGCGAATCACGCGGCCCGATTCGATCACGCCGGTCGAGGTGTCGACGCAGACGGCGACGCCGCCGTCTTTTCTGCGCAGTCGAACCTCGCGGATGCGAGTGGTGCCGCTCTGGCTGCCGGTGCGTCCCAGCACCGGCTCGGCGCCATTAGGACTCAGTTGCTCGGGCGGCAGGTTCAATAAATCTTCCTTGCAGTCGTAACCTAGAATCGACACCAGGGCGGGGTTGACTTCGAGCAGTTTGCCTTCCGGATTGCTGATGTAGACGCCCTCCCGCAGGGATTCGAACAGCTGCGTAAAGCGTTGTTCCTTCTCGCGGTGTCTGGTGACATCGCGGGCCAACACACTGGCGCCGGTGACATCGCCGCCTTTGACGATGGCATTGACGACGCAGTCATAGAAGCGCCGCGAGTTGTCCTTAAGATGAACTTCGACCACACCCGACCAGTTCCGCTTCTCCAGAAACCGGGTCAGGCTGGAGGAACCCTCCGGGCGTAGCGGCGCGCCCAGAAAGTCTTCGAGTTTGTGGCCAACCAGTTGGGCATAGGGAATGCCGAGAAGCTCGGTGGTGCGCCGGTTGACCGTGCGCAGAGTACCATCGAGCGAGATGGCGAGCGCCACGTCGTCCAGGGAATCGATCAGGTCCTTGAAGTTACGCTGGGAACGCATGATCAATTGGCCTAACTGATCGAGTTGCTCTTCCGAAGGAGTTACGCCTGCCTGATTCTGAAAGCCCTTAAGAATCTGTTTGAGTTCGGAAACCTCGCGCTTGCGCCCGAAGGCATAGGTGGCAAACAAGACGGCAAGCATGAAGAGGCCGGCGGGAATCGCCCACAGGCGGTAAGGAAGGTCTTTCAGTTCCTGCCACGACAAAGCCGCCACGGCCGCCGCGAATAAGACGAGCAGGCCCAGCGCCCAACGCCACAACTGGCTTTCTTCGCGTTCCAGCCGGTTCGAGACCGGATCGGCACGGTTTGAAGTGGGACCTTCGTCGAGCATGGTGGAACTCCGCCGGCGCGAGAATACAAGTTCTCAGTCGCCATCCGGCTGAATCGTGCGACACTCCGCCAGATTGCCCCTAGCGTAGCACCGAAAACGACCTTCCACGAGATAACGTTGACTCGCGTTCCATCACGGTAACGGGGTGATTGCCATCACAGCGGGGCGCATTGCCGTCCGCTATCGTGGCAATAGGAATCTCCCATCCGCGTTAGCCCCTTCGTGTGCCCACTGGTGCCCCCATGCTTTATAAGACCCTGAGCGCCGCTGTTTACGGTATTGACGCCAACATAATCGAGGTTGAAGTGGACGTTTCCGGCGTCAAAATGACGGAAGACCACTTCCATACGGTGGGCTTGCCCGATGCCGCGGTGCGAGAAAGCCGCGACCGGGTGCGCTCGGCGCTGAAAAATTGCGGCTACGATATTCCGCCCACCCAGATCACGATTAATCTGGCGCCTGCCGACATTCGCAAAGAGGGTTCCGGCTTCGATCTGCCCATGGCGCTAGGCATTCTCGGTGCCTACGGCGGTCTCAATAAGAAGGAGGTTCCGGACGCGCTATTTGTCGGCGAACTTTCGCTCGACGGCAGAGTGCGTGGAGTGCGAGGCGCTTTGCCGATCGCGATCGAGGCTCGTCGAACCAAGGTGAAACGCCTGATCGTGCCCGAAGTCAACGCCCGCGAGGCCGCCATGGTTGGTGATGTTGAGGTCTATCCGGTGAAGTCACTGCTGGAAGTGATTCACCTGATTAACTCCGGCAATGGGGTCTCGCGATTGCAGGTTGATACCGATCAACTGCTGACCCAGGCGCAGCAATTTCACGTGGATTTCAAAGACGTACGCGGCCAGCAAACCGCCAAGCGCGCCCTCGAAATCGCCTGCGCCGGCGGTCATAACATTCTGATGATCGGGCCGCCCGGATCCGGGAAGACCATGCTGGCAAAACGCATGCCGACCATCCTCCCGCCCTTCACTTTCGAAGAAGCGCTCGAGACCACCAAGATTCACAGCGTGGCGGGGGTGCTCGATGCGCACTCAGGGCTGGTTGGCGTGCGCCCCTTTCGCGCTCCGCATCACACGATCTCGGACGCGGGTCTGATCGGCGGCGGGGCGATTCCGCGGCCGGGGGAAGTTTCGCTGGCTCACAATGGGGTTCTGTTTCTCGACGAATTCCCCGAATTTCCCCGCAACGTTCTCGATGTCATGCGGCAGCCGCTCGAGGACGGGACCGTTTGTATCGCGCGCGCCGCCATGTCGCTGACTTTCCCGGCGCGCTTCATGCTGGCGGCGGCCATGAATCCCTGTCCCTGCGGATTTCACAACGACCGCACCCGCGAATGCCACTGCACTCCGCCTATGATTCAACGCTACATGTCGAAGATCTCGGGGCCTCTACTCGATCGCATTGACATTCATATCGACGTTCCGGCGGTGAACTACAAAGAGCTGCGCAGTACGAAGGAGTCGGAAAGTTCCGCGAGCATTCTGGAGCGCGTGATCGGGGCGCGCGAAGTGCAGTTGAAGCGGTTTTCCTGCGCCCGGGAAAAGGTGTACTGCAACGCTCAAATGCCGACGCAGCTGATTCGGAAGTTCTGCGAACTCTCCGCCGATTGCGAACGCCTGCTGGAACGCGCCATGGCGCAGCAAGGGCTAAGCGCCCGCGCCCATGACCGCATTCTGAAAGTGGCGCGCACGGTGGCCGACCTCGACGGAATGCCACAGCTGGAACCGAAACACATCGCCGAGGCGATTCAGTACCGGACGCTGGATCGGACGTATTGGGCGTGAAGGATCGAGATGGGGAGGCAGAATTCCTTCGGAATCAGGGCGATCGGACGGAAGCCTGAAGCCAGCCAGTCCTGTTCGTGAGCGAAGTCGCCTTGCTGACGCTAGAGCGCGCAAATGTTCTTGACAATGTACTAGTATACTAGTACATTGAGCGGCGATGACACTGCGTCGCCGCATTCATCGGTTTCGCCTCGACCTCCAGAGTGGGGTGCCGGTCTATCGGCAAATCATCGACCAAGTGCGCGGTGGCATCGCATCCGGCGCACTCGAAATCGGCGACCAACTCCCAACCGTGCGTCAGCTTGCGGTCGATTTGTCCATCAATCCCAACACCGTCGTCCGCGCCTATCGCGAACTCGAACTGGGGGGACTGTTGGAGACTCATCAAGGCACGGGCACATTTATTAGCGCCCAAAAGCCAAAAAGCGGAGGAGCGGAACGCGAGCGGCAATTGACCCAGATTGTGGGGGACTGCGTGTCTCGCGCTGGAGCGGCAGGTTTTACAGTCGAGAATCTAATCGAACAGTTACGCGAGTTGATCGCCGAACGGCATCAGAGGAGATGAGCATGAGCAGAAAAATTGATATCACACAGCTGAATGGAGTAGCCGTCGGAGCATTCGTCGTCTGCTTGATTATCGGTGCGTCGGTCACCGAGCTGATCCATAATCTGGCGCCCATCATGATGGGAGCACTGCTGGGCTTCTACCTGTTGTTTGCCATCAAGGTCATCCGACAGTGGGAGAAGGTCGCGCTCCTGCGCCTCGGCCGTTATGTTGGCCTTCGCGGCCCCGGGATTTTTCACATTATTCCTGTCGTGGAGACGCTTAGTCCCTTCGTGGATCAACGCGTTCGTGTGGCCAACGTAACGGCGGAATCCACTCTCACTCGCGATACGGTGCCGGTGAACGTCGACGCCATTGTCTTCTGGCTCGTGTGGAACGCCGAAAAGGCAATCCTTGAAGTCGAAAACTTCCTCGACGCAATCAACTTGAGTGCGCAGACCGCGCTGCGGGAGTCGATCGGCCGGCACGAACTGGCACAAATGATCACCGAACGCGAAACACTGGGCCGCGAACTGCAGCGCATTCTTGACGAGAAAACAAATCCATGGGGAATAACTGTCCAGTCCGTTGAGGTTAGAGACGTGCGGATACCACAGGGTCTAGAAGATGCCATGTCCCGGCAAGCCCAGGCGGAACGTGAGCGGCAGGCCCGAATCATTCTAGGCCAGGCTGAAAAAGAAATCGCCGACAGTTTTGTGCAGGCCGCGGCTTCATACGCCGAAAATCCGGTGGCACTGCATTTACGCGCCATGAACATGCTCTACGAAGCCATCAAGGAAAAGGGTTCCATGGTGATCGTCCCTTCGTCGGCGGTAGAAACTATGGGCCTCGGCGGAACCCTAGCGACTGCCTCGCTCGGGGGAGCAAAGCCCTAACAAATCCATCTCAATCGATCGAAAGGAGCAACACATATGAAACACATACTTGAAGTGTGTCTCGTGGCATTAACCCTCGCTAGTCTCACCCCTTCGGCTGTCGGGCAAGCTCCGGCGGAGGTCCCTTTACAAAGAGGAATTTCTGTCGATTTACCGGTGACTCATAGTGCCGTTGCGATACCCGAGGCTGACAAAGAAGAAGCCATCGTGGTGGTTGTGACCGGCAACGGCGACATATTTCTCGGTACTGATCGAACAGGTGTCGCCGCCCTGCCCAAGAGGATCAAGAGTACCCTCTCCAGAAGTGCGGAGGTTCTTTTCATCAAAGCCGACGCCCGCGCTCCCTATTCCACCGTCGTTAGCATTCTGGACTCTTTGAATGCGGCAGGCCTGCGAAAGTTCGCACTCCTGACAACCCAGGGAGGCTCCGAAAAACCGAGAACTTTCGTTTCTCCCAGGGGCTTGGAGATGCAGATGACGTCAGTTCAGTGAGCCAGTGGAGTCGTTCCGAGACCGATGGGAATAGCTGCTCTGATATCGTTGCGGGCGCAAGCACACGACTTGCTTACGCTCGCATGGCGGTGCTCGTTGGAGTCAACTGGCGAAAAATCGCAACGATGCCCACGTCTCCACAATCCGTTTGCTTCGCTAGTAAATCAGTGTGTTTCCAGGCCGAGGGTCTCAACCGGTCGAGCGCGGTCGCGAACTGGAGGGAAGATTCAGTGGGTAAGGCTATGTCAGAAGTATGAGGTCAGTCCGCGAGCGAGCTTTACCGCTTTGATCTGACCTCAAACCTTTGGCCTCTTGATTTAGTCGGCGGCGGCGCCGCTTTTGGAATTGTCGTCTTTGCCGTCTTTCTCCGCCTGTTGCAGGCGCAAGGCGCGGTTCGAGGGCAAACCGGCGTCGCGGATTTTGTAAAGCAAGGCGCGGTAGCTGATGCCTAATGTGCGTGCTGCCTGCTTCCGATTCCAGTGGTGCTGTTGCAGCACTTTCAGGATCACCTTGCGCTCCAACTCGCGCACGCACTGGCGGGTAAGCTTTTTCAGCGAGATGGGCCCATCCAGGGAGATCTCGGTATTGAAAAAATCCGGTTCGCGGGCCACCAGGTCGTTGGTGATCACTTCTTCATGGCCGAGAATCACGTAGCGCTTGACCAGGTTCTCCAGTTCGCGAATGTTTCCCGGCCAGTGATATTTCTGCAAGACCGCGAGGGTCTCACTGGACAACGTCCGTGCCCGGCAGTTGAACTTGCGGTTGTAGTACTCGAGGAAGTAGGCGCAGAGATCGGCAATGTCTCCGCGGCGCTCGCGCAGCGCCGGCATGCGCAGATTCACCACGTTGATGCGGTAGTAAAGATCCTGGCGGAAGGTTCCCGATTCAATTTCCGCTTCCAGCGCCCGGTTGGTCGCGCATACGACCCGCACTTCAACTTTCTTGTCTTCCTGGGCGCCGATGCGACAGAACTGGCCATCCTGCAAAAGCTGCAGAAGCTTGGATTGCAGCGAGGGATCGAGTTCGGAAATTTCGTCCAGGAATAAGGTGCCGCGATGCGCCATTTCAACGCGCCCTGGCTTGGAGCCGACCGCGCCCGTAAAAGCGCCTCTCTCGTAGCCGAAGAGTTCGCTTTCCAGAAGCGTCCCGGGAATGGCGGGACAGTTTACCTTGACGTAGGGGCCGGTTTTCCAGGGAGAAAGGCCATGGATCAAGCGCGCAATGATGTCTTTTCCGGTGCCACTCTCGCCGGTGATGAGGACGGGGACGTTGGCGGAAGCTACCTTGCCGAGTCGCGAACGCACCGCCTGCATGACCTCGGAGTGGCCAAAGATAATATTGTCAGGGGGAACTTCGCCAAGCGACTGCGCCAGATAACTAACCGAAAGTGAATTCATATGACCCGAATGCCCCAGGGGGTGAATGTTCCCCCGCATGCACTAAAAGTGCACCTCAAGCACCAAACCAGGGGGAGAGTTGAGCGACCGGGAGGACGTTCACTAAACGCTCAACTAATGAATGGCTTAGGGAGATGATACGCCACAAAGGACGGGCGGCGTCATGGCACCGAGGTGCTAGTACGAGATGGGCCGAAGAAGGGAAAAATAGTTCACACTGCAGAACCGGCTTTCCTCAATTGCCTGCCGGAAGCGGCCGTCGAATCTGTGCTTAGCGGGCGCGAGAACCTCAGACCTAGGAGATGGTAGTCATCAAGATGGGTAACCCATACTGCTTTGGCTTGCATGATGCGGGAAGGTGTCTTCAGGCCATTGATCGGTCCGATCGGCGCGCTGGGAATTTCCAGAGAAACGAGGGACGATTTAGGCAAGGAACGACGAACTACGACCAAAGCGCCGCCGGGAGAGATGTTAATGGCGGTGGCAAACTCCAGGGACTCCTTACCGCTTCCGTCGTTGGTGCGGACAAAAACAGGAATGGCGAGCTGCAACCGTGCCCACTTGCGTTCTTCTTTCTTCAATAAGGTACGAGGCACGTTATTGATCCACCATAGAAAGGTCTTAACATCTCTAAAATACCGCATCTCATGGGCCAAACCATGAGAGGAACGGAAGAGTACCGGCAATCGCCTCAAAGCTCGCACCCAACAGGCGGATTACCGAAGTGGCGTCAGTACATACAGATTATAAATGACTATTAGTCACATATAAAAGCTGCAACATTTTTCGCTTCGGTGACTTTGGGGTCCCGTTTCCAATTGACAGGCCGATGTACCTGACATAGCATCACACTATCCCCACGTTCTGTGAGTTAGTAATCAGATTCCCTCCCCTACAACCGTCGTTATTGGTTTCCCATGGCTTCCACGTCCGACAAAAGCCCCGGCGCTGCTTCCATTGGCGCGAGTACTAAGAATGGACCTGCGGCCCCGGCCGGAGTTTCAGTGCCCCGGTCTGCAAACGACATAGCAGGCGAACTCGAACAACTGCGTGACCGTTTTCGCAAGACCACGAACGCACTGGCCTCCGCCGCCCACGACCTCAAAACGCCTTTGGCCATTCTCAACGGGTACATTGAGCTGCTGCAGAGTCAGAAACTCGGCCCCCTCAATGATCGCCAGCGGGAAGTGATGGACGACATGTTTTCGAGCGGACAGCGCTTGCAGCAATTCATTCAGGACTTCCTGACCTTCAGCGTGCTCGAGACCGGCGAACTGCGAATGCAGTACGTTGAAGGCGACATGAACGCCTGCCTCTCGGAAGTTTGCCGGCTCTGGTCGAGCCGCTTTCAGGCGCGGGGTCTTGCACTTTATTTTCTGGCCAACGATAAACTGACGCCCTTTGCATTTGATGCGCCCAAGATCCAGCGCGTGATTTCCAATCTTCTGGAAAACGCTTCGAAATACACGCCCGAGGGCGGCACGGTCTGGCTGCACGCCGAACCGCACATGTGGGAGCGCCGCGGGATCAGCAAGAAGATCAATGGCGACCGCCGCCGTCAGTCGACCACGCAGCCGAACTCGGTCAAGGTGAGCGTTGCGGATACCGGGCCGGGAATCCGGCCGGAGTTTCACCTGGAAATCTTCGACGATTTCTTCCGCCTGCCGGGCAGCGAATCAGCCGAGGGCATGGGGCTGGGGCTCGCCATTGCCCGCCGGCTGCTGCAGGGCATGAGCGGCAAGATCTGGGTGGAAAGCGAACCGGGCGCGGGCGCCAAGTTTTCCTTTCTCATCCCCTTGAGACCAATTCTGAGCAGTCCGCCACGAGGAATCAAATGAGCGAAGCGGCCAACATCCTGCTGGTGGATGACGAACCGGGAATGCTGCGTTACATCCGCACCTTGCTGGAGGTGGATGAGCACAAAGTACAAACCGCCAGCACTGGCGAAGAAGCGGTCGAGTGTGTCAAAAAAGGAGCGCAGCCCGACCTGGTATTGCTGGATCTGCTCATGCCCGGCATCGATGGCCTGCAGACGCTCGAACAACTCCGGCATCTCCGTCCGGGATTGAAAGTGGTCATGCTGTCCTGCGTGAACGACACGCGCAAGGTGGTGCAGGCGATGCGCCTGGGCGCCATGGATTACCTGACCAAGCCCTTTCAGAAAGCCGAACTCGACGCCGTCATCGGAATGTGCGTCGGCACCGCCAAAAGTGAAAGCTACGCCAGCGACATCGAAGAGCTTTGCGATGACGTGTTCTTCGTGGCGGCCAGCCCGGCGATGAAGAAGATCCGTTCCCAGGCTGCGCTGGTCGCGAACGTCGACATCCCGGTTCTGCTGCTGGGGGAAAGTGGAACCGGCAAAGAAGTGCTGGCCCGCCTGATCCACAAACTTTCTCCGCGCGCGCACCGTACTTTTCTGAAAGTGAACTGCGCCGCGGTGCCCGCGGACCTGCTTGAAAGCGAATTATTCGGATATGAAGCGGGAGCCTTCACCGGCGCGACGCATCCCAAGCCGGGCAAGTTTGAGCTCTGCAATAAAGGCACCATCCTGCTCGATGAAATCGGCGAAATGCCGCCGCTGCTGCAGGCCAAACTGCTGCATGTGCTGCAGGACCAGACCTTTTCCCGGCTGGGCAGCCGCACCTTGGTCAAGGTTGACGTGCGCATCCTGGCCGCGACCAACATCAATATTCCGGAAGCGCTTGCCAACAAGAGGCTGCGCGAGGATCTTTACTATCGGCTGAACGCTTTCACCATGTCGCTGCCTCCGTTGCGCGACCGCAAGGAAGAGATTCCGATTCTGCTGAAGCACTTCATGTCGCGAATGTCGGAATCGTACGCGCGCGCGCCGTTGCCACTGTCGGGCCCGTTGATGGAAGCATGCCTGCGGCACTCATGGCCAGGAAACCTGCGCGAACTGAGCAACTTCATCAAACGTTACCTGGTGCTGGGAGATGAAACGCTCGCGGCATCCGAGTTACAACCCCGTTCGGATGGCGGTGGCGGGGTGCACAGCGAGGTAGCGGGCAGAGGCCAGGGAGGCGGCGAGTCTGAAGGCGGGTTGAAATCCCTTTCGCGGAATGCCAAAGACGAGGCTGAGGCCGAGGCCATCGCGCGCGCGCTCGAGGAAACCAACTGGAATCGCAAACAAGCCGCAGTGCTGCTAAAGATCAGCTATAAAGCTCTGCTCTATAAAATCCGGCAATACGGCATCGCGCAAACCCGCAGCACGCACCGTTTATCGGCCGGCGCTTGATATGGGTCAACTGGATTTGGTGCGGATAAGAGGACTCGAACCTCCACGACCTTGCGGCCACTAGGACCTGAACCTAGCGCGTCTGCCAGTTCCGCCATATCCGCATTTAAGAAAAATCCGCAGGGCCCTTATCAAGGGGCGACTACACTACTATCTACTGGCTGCCGTCCGCCTGTCAAACCAGCGCGGCGCGATTGGCAAAGGACCATATCATCTAAGTCCATGGGAAACACGAGCGATAAAATCCCCGCTGAACTCGCCAGGGAGCTTCGCACCCTGGCACATGACCTCAGCAATGCGCTTGAAACCATCGTGCAAGCGACGTACCT
This sequence comes from Acidobacteriaceae bacterium, assembly GCA_003134435.1. Lineage (GTDB taxonomy): Bacteria > Acidobacteriota > Terriglobia > Terriglobales > Acidobacteriaceae > Acidiflorens. The sequence continues at coordinate 38,039 of PLBE01000195.1, read as the reverse complement.
GGTTTCGCAAGCCGGGCCGCCGGAAAGTTCACGCCGCTGGGTCGAACTCATCGACCAAGCCTCGCAGGAAGCGGTAAAAGTCAACCAGAAGCTGCGACAAATACTGCGTTCGCAGAGCTAGCCGTGGCGAGTCACCGCGAGTCGCCGCGAGTCAGCGAACGGGCGCGAAGACGCGCCAAGCCGCGCATCCTAGAAACGAATCGCGTCGAAACAAATCAGCCTTGCTACCCTAACTTCGCATCCATGGTGATGGTTGCGTTGAGCACTTTTGACACCGGGCAACCGGCTTTCGCATTTTGCGCCGCTGTACTGAAGGCTTCCGCGCTTGCGCCCGGCACCTTGCCGATCACGTCGAGGTGGACGGCGGTAATGGTCCAGCCCGCCTCGAGCTTCTCCATGGTAAGGGTGGCCGAAGTGCTGATACTCTCCGGCGTCAGGTTCGCGCCTCCCAATTGCGCCGACAGAGCCATCGAAAAGCACGCCGCGTGGGCCGCTGCAATCAGTTCTTCCGGGTTTGTCCCGGGGGCATTTTCAAACCGGGTGGTAAAGGAATACTTGGTGTTTGAGAGAATACCGCTGGCGGACGAAACGGTTCCTTGCCCGTCCTTAAGACCACCCTTCCACACTGCGCTTGCTTTGCGTTGCATACGATCTCCTGAAGTGAGGTAAAACGAAGCCGGACTCTATTGTAAACAGCTCAGGGAGGAAATCGCGCGGGCGCGGCTCAGTAAAAATCAGAACAGCTCAAATAGAAGCCGCATTGCCCGCAGATCACCTTGCAGCGGTGCCGGCGCAATTCGCTGGAGCAGTTGGGACAGATCGAGGAAGCGTCCTTTTCCGGATGCGTGGACGCGAGATTGGAAACCGCCTCTGTTTTCGACGCCATCGGAGCAAGCGCGGGAATGGAACCCATGCCTGGTGTTGTAGCACGGAATGCCGCGCGAGAAAATACTCAGGTTGAATCCCACCCACTTGCAAACCAGGCGCGGACGCGCCTTCTTCTGGACAAACTCACGCGTCAGGTTCTACTGTGAAAGGGCTGGCGCGGTACCCAAGTGGTAAGGGAGAGGTCTGCAAAACCTTTATACGTGAGTTCGATTCTCACCCGCGCCTCCAGTCTCCTGGCCGAGAATCCGGACCAGGATCTCCTCATGAGCCTCCCTCACATCGCCGGTTCAGTTCTGGACGCCGAAGAGCGCTTTGAAGGCTTTGAAAATCTGATGCCGTTCAAGGTGCAGAATATTCTCCTAGTCTCCAGCCTCTACGATTCTTTCATTCTCCGCGAAGACGGCCGACTGAACGAACTGCTGATCGACGAATCGCTCGAACTGAACCTGCAGCAGATTCCGGGAATCACGCACGTTTCTTCTTGCGCTGAAGCGGCGGCGCTGGCCCGGGCGCGCCCCCAGTTCAACCTGATCGTCACCAACCTCGCGGTGGGAGACATGGACGCAGCGCAGTTGGCGCGAGAGTTGAAGCAGGCTGGACTCGATGTTCCGGTCGTCGTGCTGGCTTACGACTATCGTGAGGTCAAGAATTTCGTGGCGCGCAATCCCGTCACCGACATTGATCGCATTTTCCTGTGGCAAGGCAACGCCCGCATCCTGATCGCAATCGTGAAGTACATCGAAGATCGACGCAATGTGGCCCACGACACCCAAGCCATCGGCGTGCCCGTGCTGCTGGTGGTGGAAGACAACATCCGTTACTACTCGTCGTTTCTGCCCGTGATTTATACCGAACTGATCAAGCAATCGCGGCGCGTGATCCAGGAAGGCATCAACGCCGCGCACAAATTGGTCCGCATGCAGGCCCGCCCCAGAATTTTGTTGAGCTCGAATTTCGAAGACGCGGCCGGTTTGGTGCAGGAGTATCGAAATTACCTGATCGGGCTGGTCTCGGACGTGGAATTTCCCTGGGACGGCAAACTGAATCCCGAAGCGGGCTTTGAACTGGCGCGCATGGTAAAGGCCCTGGTACCGGACGTGCCCGTGGTGCTGCAAACCAGTCGCACCGAGTTTCGCCCGCGGGCGCACGCCGAGGGCTATTCGTTTCTGCGCAAGCGTTCTCCAACGCTGCTGAAAGACTTGCGCCAGATATTAACCGAGCAATTTGGCTTCGGCGATTTTGTATTTCGGCTGCCCAATGCGAGCGAAGTGGGACGAGCGAAAGACTTGAACGAACTGGAAGAGCAACTGCAAACCGTCCCCGGCGAAAGCCTCGTCTTTCACTCCCAGAGCAATCATTTCTCGCATTGGCTGATGGCGCGCACGGAGTTCGCACTGGCGGCCAAGCTTCGACCCCGCCGCGTTTCCGATTTCGCCGGGCCTGAACATCTGCGGCGGGACCTGATTGAGTCGATCAACGAGTATCGCCGCGAACAGAACGAAGTGCTGATCGGCGATTTCAAGCCCGATACATTCAAAGCTTCGGAATCGCATTTTCTGCGAATCGGCTCCGGTTCGCTGGGAGGTAAAGCCCGCGGTCTCGCTTTCGTGCGCCACCTGTTGCGTAAAAGCCGGATCACGCGCCGCTTTCCCGGGGTCCGGATCTCGGTGCCTCCTGCCGTGGTTCTGGCCACGGATGTCTTCGATCAATTCCTAGCGGCGAACAACCTGCTGGACTTTGCCTTGCATTGTGAAGATGACGCCGAGATTCAGGGCAGGTTCGCGGCGGCGCCGCTATCCGACACGCTCAGCGAAAACCTGAAAGCCTACCTGGCCGAGGTGAAGCATCCTTTGGCGGTACGCTCCTCAAGCCTGCTGGAGGATTCGCAGTACCAGCCTTTCACCGGCGTCTATGAGACTTTCATGCTGGGCAATCAGCAACCCGAGCTCGACCAGCGGCTGACGGCGTTGAGCGACGCGATCCGGCGCGTTTACGCCTCCACGTTCAGCCGCCACGCCAAAGCCTACGTGCGCGCTACGCCCTACCGTCTGGAAGAAGAGAAGATGGCGGTAATTCTCCAGCAGGTTGTGGGGACGCGTCACAGCGAGCGTTTTTATCCGGATTTCTCAGGCGTGGTGCGCTCGCGCAATTTTTATCCGGTGCCGCCGATGACTTTCGAGGATGGCATCGCGGCGGTCGCTCTGGGCCTCGGCCGGGCGGTGGTCGATGGAGGGAAGTGTTTGACCTTTTGCCCGCGGTACCCTCGCAACCTGGTGCAGTTTTCCTCGGTCGAAGACATCCTGTCGAACTCCCAGAAAGAATTCTGGGCGCTCGATTTGCAAGGCGATTCGGAAGGCTATCCCGGACATTGGCAGGAGCGGCGGTTTGGCCTGGAGGCGGCGCAGAGCGACGGTACATTGCGAGCGGTGGCGTCAACTTATTCGAGAGATAACCACGCCGTCTACGATGGGGTGAGTCGGCCGGGACCGCGGATTGTGACCTTCGCCCCCATCCTCAAGCACGGCACCTTCCCGCTCGCGGAGATTCTCGACGATCTGGTGCGGGCAGGAGAAGATGCGTTGGGAAATCCCGTGGAGATTGAGTTCGCGGTGCGTCTGCCGCAGCCGGCTGGACCGGCGGCGGAGTTTGGTTTTCTGCAGATACGTCCACTCACGCTGGCCAGCGACAGCGAAGACTTAGCGCTCGACGATGTGCAGGCGGAACAGTTGATCTGCCAGAGCAGCAAGGTTCTGGGCAACGGCCGCATCGACAATCTTCACGATATCGTGGTCGTCGATTCGCAGCGCTTCGAACGCGGACAGAGTCAGGAAGTCGCTCAAGCGGTGGCGCGATTCAACCGCTTGCTCAACGACGAAAATCGACCGTATCTGCTGATTGGCGTGGGGCGGTGGGGATCGACCGAACCGTGGTTGGGCATCCCGGTCGAGTGGGATGAGATCTCGGGTGCGCGCGTGATTGTCGAAGCCGGCTTTCGCGATTTTCGCGTAACCCCATCGCAAGGCAGCCACTTCTTTCAGAATCTCACGGCTTTTCAAATCGGCTACTTCACCGTCAATCCAGACGCCGGCGAAGGCTCAGTTGATTGGCAGTGGTTGACGGAGCAAGCCGCGATGAAAGAGGAGGGCTGTGTCCGCCACCTGCAGTTCGCCGATCCGATCCGCGTAGTCATGAACAGCCGCACCAGTCAGGGCGTGATCTTCAAGCCCGAAGTTCACGAAAGCCAGTAACCTCTGAACAAGAACTCGCGGCTGTATCAGCCACACGGAACGATGCATGCCGGGTTGGCTTCACGCTCGACAATGGCCTGGAACTTGCGCAGCACATTTTCGGAGAGGGATGGCTTCCGATACTTGCTCAGGAGTTCGTCGACCCGAGCACGGGCGCGCGTGAAAACGTCGCTCGGCGGCTCCGAGCCCCGCGCGCTGCGATCGATCACGGGAGAGGGAAGATACTGCTCCCGCCGGAAAAGCGCGCGCGTTTCCTTCAACTTGAGAAACTCTCCCGAGAGCCCGGTTTGCGCGAACATGGCAGTGGCAAGAGTCCCATCGGCAGCTTCGTCGTCGCGAATTTCAATGCCTCGCGTCAACCGCTGCGCCGAGGCGATCGACTCGGCGTCAATCACCAGTTTTTCCACGCTGTGGCAGGCCAGCGATTCGAGCATACCCGCTCCGGAAATCATGTTGATCCCGGCCAGCGCTCCGAGCATCGCGGAGCGCGCACTTTCGGCGCCGGCCTGGGCATCGACAAACTTGGAATCGGTGGCCACCAGATAGCCGTGGGTTGGCAGGCTCAGATGCTTGCCGACCTCAGCGCATGCCATGTTGAGCATCGCCGTCTCCACCGCACCCATCGGCGCTCCGCCGGTACGCATATCGAAAATCGCGGGAGCGCCACCCCAAACAATGGGTGAACCCGGTCCAGCCAGTTGATGCAACGTGATGCCGGCCAGCGCTTCGGCAGCATGTTGCGTCACCGAACCAGCCAGCGTTACGGGCGCGGTACCGCCAGCCAGCGGCATGGAGACGATTTCCGCGGGCACACCGGCGCGAGCCAGATCGAGCAGGTTGTGCGATCCGAACTCCGACCAGTTCAAAGGCGGCGAGGGACACACATCAAAAACCGCGCGCGGTTGTCGGCGCAACTGGTCGCGACTGCCGCTGTCGGCAACCAGCAGGTCGATCATGCCAGCAAGACCTGCGGCCGAGAAGGAGCCCGTAATGACGGGCTTGTCCGAATGCTGGAGGACTACGAACAAGCGATAGAGATCGCCGATCGCGCTGGGCGCATCACTGCATACCACGGCGGTGGATTGCGCGGCAAACTGCGGCAACATCTCCGCGACCTGAACCAAGCGCACCAGGTCGCGAGTTTCCGACGGACGCGCTTCCATCGTGTCCGGATCCAGCATTTGAACGCAGCAAGAACCGGGATCAAACTGCACGTCGTCAGCGCCATAATGAACGACTCTTTCTCCCTGACGGTTGTACAGGTAGAAGTCGCGCGGGGCCGATTCCAGGCACTGCCGCACGAGCGCTTCCGGAATCCGCGCCACTCCGTCATGTACCTCAACGCCGGACGAACTCAGGACCTCGACCACCGCCGAACCAACTCGCACTCCCGGATTCGTGAGGAGTTCGAATGCTTCCCGCAGAATGCGCCCCATGAGGTCTGGATCTAACAGTTGAATTCCAGGTCTCATGCCGAAGCCGGTCCTTTGCCCATCAGATTCCTCGCCAGTTCCAGTGCATCGATGGCGTTGCGCGAAAAACCATCCGCTCCGATTTCCGCCGCCCACTTCGAAGTGACCGCGGCGCCCCCAATAATGGCTTTTACGCGCGGCCGCAGTCCGCTCCGATCAAGCGCGTCGATCACGGCTTTTTGGCCAGCCATAGTCGTCGTCAGCAGAGCAGAAATGCCGACGATGTCGGCATCAACTTCCCTGGCCTTGGCGACGAACTGCTCGGGAGTCACGCTGGTGCCAAGATCAAAGATCTGAAACCCGCTTGCCGAAAGAATGGTAGCGACGAGATTCTTGCCGATATCGTGAATGTCGCCTCGCGCAGTCCCGAGGACGATCTTACCCAGCGTCTCCCGTTCGGAGCCGCGCTTCAGCATCTCCGGTTCCAGAATCTTGATGGCGGCCTTCATCGCCTCCGCCGACGCCAGCAGATCGGGCAGGAACATCTCTCCGCAACCGAATTGATCGCCGGCAAACTTGATGCCCGCGGCGAAACCCAGATTCACGGCTTCGAGGGGATCGAGGCCGATCGCCACCGCCTCCCGCGCCAATTCCGTTGCCTTATCCGGCGTGCCATCGATGATGCTTTGGCGCATCGCCTGGAAGATTTGATCCGACAAAGAGCCTCCCACGGAGATCGGCTTTACGATCACGCCAATCAAGGCGGTGATTGTACTCCGGCAGGAAGCTATCTCACAGTGACTTGCCGCACATCGTCGTTTGCGCACGCCACGGCGCTTGTTTCGCAGCACGGAAACAGGGGTATTGCAAAGGTCCCTCTCACGTCACATCGGTCTGTGACAATTCTCACTGCTTTAAGCAAATCAGCTGTACTAACATCCGCCGCCAGCGACACGGCGTTACATTTTCGGTATTAAGCATTTCGATCTTCGATTGACTCGAGGCAATCTATGGAGAGTCTCCTACGCAAAGCCACTACCTACGATGTGTTGCGAGAGCATGGCATCGATCGCCGCCAGTTTGTGAAGTTCTGCACCATGATGGCGGGCGCCCTCGGACTGGAAGCGACGGTTGTTCCGCAAATCGTGGAGGCGCTGGAGACCAAGCCGCGTCTGCCCGTGATCTGGCTGCATGGCCTGGAGTGCACCTGCTGCAGCGAGTCTTTTATTCGCTCCTCACACCCCATCGCGCAGGATGTCATTCTGAACATGATCTCGCTCGACTACGACGACACCCTGATGGCGGCCGCCGGCTTTCAGGCCGAGGAGAATCGGAAACGCATCATGAAAGATTACGCTGGCCAGTACGTGGTGGCGGTCGAGGGGAACGCACCCACCGCCGATGGCGGCGTGTACTGCACGGTTGGCGGGGAGACGTTCCTGAGCATTCTGGAGGAGACCACCGCGAATGCTAAAGCGGTGATCGCCTGGGGTTCGTGCGCGTCGAATGGATGCGTACAGGCGGCCAGTCCGAATCCGACCGGCGCCAAGCCAGTGCGCAAATTGATTTCCCACAAGGCCATTGTCAATGTGCCCGGATGTCCGCCGATCGCTGAGGTGATGACGGGCGTTCTGACTTACATCCTGACCTTTGGCGCGCTGCCGGAACTCGATCGCTACGGCCGTCCCAAAATGTTCTATGGCCAGCGCATTCACGACAAGTGCTATCGGCGAGCGTTTTTCGATGCCGGGCAGTTTGTCGAGTCCTGGGACGACGACGGGGCGAAGAAGGGTTGGTGCCTCTACAAGATGGGCTGCCGCGGACCGAGCACTTACAACTCGTGTTCGACCTTTAAGTGGAACAACGGCGTGTCCTACCCGATCGGCTCGGGCCACGGATGCATCGGCTGCAGCGAAGAGAATTTCTGGGACAACGGACCCTTTTACGAGCGGCTCGCGTCGATTCCGGTGCCGGGCATTGAATCCACGCCCGACGCCATTGGAAAAGTGGCGGCGGGCGCCGCCGTCATCGGTGTTGGAGCGCACTTCATATCTTCAGTGGTGCGGCAAGCCGCGCAAAAGCAAGAGAAAGATGAGACTCCTGCAAAGGAAGAAGGAAGGTAAGGCATGGCGACTCGTGTGGTGGTTGATCCGGTCACTCGCATCGAGGGCCACCTCCGGGTGGAAGCGATGCTCGACGAACGCGGCGTCATCAAAGACGCCATGTCTTCTGGAACCATGTGGCGCGGCTTGGAGGTGATCCTGAAAGGTCGCGATCCGCGCGATGCCTGGGCGTTTTGCGAACGCATCTGCGGTGTGTGCACCACGGTCCACGCGCTCGCCTCAGTGCGAGCGGTGGAGAACGCTTTGAACGTCAAGGTTCCGCCGAACGCCGAGATCATTCGCAACATAATGTTCCTGACGCAGCAGGTGCAGGACCACGTCATCCACTTTTATCATCTGCACGCGCTCGACTGGGTAGATATTGTTTCGGCATTGAAAGCGGATCCAGCAGCCACATCGGCGCTGGCTCAGAAGGTCTCGCCCTCCTGGCCGCTGGCGAGCACTGGCTACTTCAAGGATCTCGCGGGCACGCTCAAGAAATTTGTGGACTCGGGTCAACTGGGCCTGTTCCAGAACGGTTACTGGGGCCATCCGGCATATAAGCTGCCGCCGGAAGCCAACCTGATGGCGGTGGCGCATTATCTGGAAGCGCTGAAGTGGCAGAAAGAGATCATCAAGATCCACACCATTTTTGGTGGAAAGAATCCGCACCCCAATTATCTGGTTGGCGGCATGGCGTCGGCGATTTCCATGCAAGGCGACAACGCCATCAACATGGAACGATTGGACTATGTGAAGACTCTGATCCAGGACGCAATGCAGGTGGTGGAGAACATGTACATTCCCGACCTGCTGGCGGTGGCCTCGTTCTATACGGAGTGGGCGGCAATCGGCGGCGGCCTAGGGAACTACATGGTCTACGGCGATGTGCCGCAAAATGGCATTGGCGACGTGAGCCAGTTCCGCATGCCGCGCGGCGTCATTCTCAACAAGAACCTGAGCGATGTGCTTCCGCTCGATTTGACCGACGCGGGGCAGGTGCAGGAAGAAGTTTCGCACTCGTGGTACCAGTATCCGGAGGGGAAGACCGCGCTGCATCCATGGGATGGAATCACCGATCCCAAGTACAGCGGGCCGAAGCCGCCCTACAAACAGTTGGATGAAAACGCGAAATATTCATGGCTCAAGTCGCCGCGCTGGAAGGGGAATGCCATGGAGGTGGGACCGCTGGCCCGGATGCTCGTCGGTTTTGCCAGCGGCAGCACCGACCATAAGGAAGTAGTGACCGAGGCACTGGGCGCGCTGAAGGTTCCCGCCACCGCACTGTTCTCGACGCTTGGCCGAACTGCGGCGCGAGGACTTGAAACCAAACTGTGCGTGCACTGGCTGATGGCCGAGTACGACAAGTTGATCGCGAATCTGAAAGCGGGAGACTCGGCAACGGCGGACACATCGCGCTGGGAACCCTCCAGTTGGCCGGCGGAAGCTAAGGGCTACGGCTTTACCGAGGCGCCGCGCGGCGCGCTGGCGCATTGGATACACATCAAAGACACGAGGATCGAAAACTATCAGATCGTCGTGCCTTCCACCTGGAACGCCTCGCCGAAAGACAGCAAAGGACAGCACGGGGCGTACGAATCGGCGCTGCTGAATACGTCTATGGCCGATCCGAAGCGGCCACTCGAAATCCTCCGCACCATCCATTCCTTCGATCCCTGCCTGGCATGTGCTTCGCACGTGTTCGGGCCAAACGGAGAGAAGCTGGCGGAGATTAAAGTGCGGTAGCCGAACCTGAAGTCAGGAGGACCCTATGGCGAGTTCCGTTCATGAATTCGATCCGCGCGAAATGGCGCTGCACCCGGACGAGTATTTTCGCCGCCAGTATGTGTGGCAACTGCCGGTGCGCATCACGCACTGGGTCAATGCCGCTTGCCTGACGGTGCTGTTTCTTACCGGACTCTACATCTCGCATCCGCTGCTCGCTCCCAGCGGCGAAGCGGTGCGCCACTTCGTGATGGGCCGGGCACGCCAGATTCACTTTGCCGCCGCCATGATTTTCACGGTGAGCTTTCTGGTGCGCATCTACTGGTTCTGGATGGGCAACGCGTATTCNNGCAATCCACCGATTATCTGCGCCTGCAGCGGGGGCACGTGCATCTGGGACACAACTCACTTGGCGGCGTTGCCTACACATTTTTTGTGATCTTCCTCGGGTGGTGCCAGGTCTTCACCGGAATGGCGCTGTATTCGGAGAGCAATCCGGGAGGCTTCCTGAATCAACTTTTTGGCTGGGTGCTGCCGCTGCTGGGCGGATCGATGCAGACGCGCATGTGGCACCACACGTTTGCCTGGGGCTTCGTGGTGTTCGCCATCCTCCACGTCTACATAATCCTGTATGACTCTACTCAATATGGCAATGGACTGATCACTTCGATTATCTCGGGCTACAAGTTTTATCAGAAAGGCGATTTCAAGGAAGACTAGCGAACGGTAGTCTGCTCAACCCCGCGGTCCCGTACTGCCGCCCATCGAACTTCAGGCGATGCACACATTTCATCAATTCGCGCCTCCGGTGCTGGTGCTGGGCGTGGGCAATGTCCTTCTCGGAGACGATGGCGCGGGGCCCACGCTGTTGCGCGAAGTTAAGGCATGGTATTCCGACGTGCCCGCGGTCGAGTGTATCGACGGCGGCACCCTTGGGATGGCCCTTCTCGGCTATCTCGCGGGACGCGAGGCGCTGATCATTCTGGACGCGTTTGCAGCCGGCAGCGATCCCGGGACAGTATCACTACTTGAAGGGCCCGAGTCGCTGAACTTCCGGATCATCAACTCCGCCACCGCGCACGAGGGGAATGCGGGGGAACTGCTGGCAGCCGCTAAGCTCCTCGACGAACTGCCAGCGCAGGTTTTTCTGATCGGTATCGAGCCCGAGCGCATCCGCACGGAGCTGGGCCTTTCCGAAAGCGTGGCCAGCGCCATTCCCAGAGCGCTGGTTAGAACATGCGGGGTGGTGGATCGAATTTTAGCGAACCTCTCGGGACAAGTAGTGGCTTGAAGCAGCCATTCGAACTCAGGATAAAAATAGTCCCGCGAACGCCTGGTCCCTTCAGAAACCGGTGGCGGCGGAGACGGTGGTGGGGTGAAGGGCAACGATCTGATCTACGTTGGTCATCTTCAGTACTTCGGCCACATGCGCGGTGGCGCCCGCTACGCGCAACTCTCCGCCCGCCTTCTTCATTTGAGCGGCAGACATTACGATGATCCCGATGCCGGTGCTGTCGATGTTGGTCACGGCAGTCAGATCGAAGATGACTTTCTTCCGTCCTTGTTGCACCAGTCTCTCCGTCGCCCATTCCAACTGCTGGCAATCCCTGCCGATCGTGACTCTTCCGGTTAATTCCAGCACGACGATATCAGGCTGCATTTGCCTGCTCTGAATTTCCAGCATAGCTGAGCTCCTTTTCGATTCGGCACTTTTCGATCAGCTGTTCCCAATCCTCGGCATTCGGCTTACCGGAAGCCGCTGAACATGACTACGTCGGTGTCGTTGTAGCGAGCGCGCGCGATGGCGAATTTCTTGCCATCCCGCGACCATGCGTAGGCCGCCACGATAGCCGGTTCAGCGGTGAAATGAGTCAACTGCACCGGGGCCCCGCCGCTCAGCGGCTGTATGTAGACGTTGGTGGTGTTCCCGGTCGTGTTCCGCACGTAGCTGAGGGCCTGTCCATCCGGCGTCCATCCGATCTGCGACCAGTTGTAATCCGAAGGCAGGTCGATCTCCTGCAGCGGTGCGCCGCCTTCCAACTTTTGCACCACAAACTTCGATTTCGCCGTCAATCCCTGCCCGACGACCTCTCCATAAGCGACCAATCTGCCATCGGGTGAGACCGCCGGGAAAGAAACTTGTCCCTTGGCTAGTTCGACGGGCGCACCGCTATCGAGTGACACCTTGAAAATGTGCACGAGGTTATCCGTCGCCACGAATCCACGGTAGACAAGCCATTTGCCATCCGGCGTGCAGGAGGGCGTATCGTCGTCCTTGCCAAACGTAAGCTGCTTCAACTCGCCGGTTGCGGAGTTAAAACGCCACAGATTGGGCGTGTTACTTTCCAGCACTCGGCTGACCACTACGATGGCATCGTCGGGGCCGCACGCGGAAGGGCCGAAAGCGACGTCGTCACTCTCCAGCAATCGCGCCCGAGCGCTCCCGTCCGCGCCCGTACTGTAGACGTGTCCGGCAATATCCTGTTGCAGCAACCTCCCGGCTGCGGTCCATGAGAGCTTGTATCCGGTTGCTTGTTCGGACGAGATCGGAACCAGCTTCCAATCAATCTTGTCATTGAGAACGGCGGGGGAGTCGCCCTCATAAATTGTCGCCGCCGGCCGGGCCTGGGTAGTAACGAATGACTTGCCGTCCGCAGTAACACTGAGCGACATGTATTGATTCAGATCGTTGCTGACTTTAAACCGTTCTCCAGCAGGATAAGGTTGAAACCATACCTGCTGCCGTAAGCCCGTCGATTTTTCGCCACCAATGAAGAACAAGCCGCTGGAATCGGGCAGCCAGGCAACGCTGTAAACGATCATTGGCAAGGGGAAACTTTTCACCAGTTTGCCTTCCGGGGTGAGCACCAGAATGGAGCATAAAGTGTCCTTGCCCAGCGCGAGAGCCCCGACAGCGATGAGGTCGCCCGAAGCCGACCAAGAGGGATCGGTGACCAGTCCTTTGATGCCGGACTCTTGCCGGAAGATAACCTGCTCGCCGGAGCCATCGGCATTGGCGATCAAAATCTGGTCTTCTGCTTTGTCTTGAATCGTGCGCCGGTAGACCATACGCTTTCCGTCGGGTGAGAACTCGGCTTTGCTGGCGACATCACTAGCAATGTGCCGCGATGCTCCACCCAAGGCAGGCACAAGATAAAGGTTTATACCGTTCGCGTTGGTCGGATCCCGGTGGGTGTAGTACAGATAGTTGGCGTCGGGCGAGAACGCGGCACCAAAACCAAAAAAGCCCTTCTGTGGCGGCACCACGGTCACCTCGCTGCCCGTGGCCACCTGCTTCACCCGCAGGCTCCGTTCGCCTTCGCGTCTGCCATAGGCTACCAAGCGCCCATCGGAGGAGATGGCGGCAAAGCCGATCGCTTGTCCATGGTCGGTGAGCGGGCGAATGCTGAGATTGCGAGTATCGATCGGCGGCTCTTTCCTGCCGAAAAATTTATACGCGCCAAATGCCGCCGTGATGAGCAACGCCAGGATCGCCACGGTGGTGACCACCAGCGTGCCCTTGTGTTTGCGGGCTTCGGCGATCAGCACCGCGCTTGATGATGCCGCGACAGAGGAGGATGAAACCGGGGCGCTGGCAACCACTGGCGACGAAACTCCTGCGCCCGGAGTTGCCGCGACGGTTACTGAGGCGGAAGGTCCACCTGCTGCGGACTCCGCGACCACTCGGCCCGATTCAGTTTCGCGCTTCAGTCGCTTCAGGTCGGCCCTGATGTCGGACGCGTGCTGATAACGCAGGTCCCGGTCCTTCTCGAGCGCTTTAAAAATGATACGTTCGAGTTCCGCCGGAACTTCCGGATTCAGACGAACTGGGGCGGTCGGCATCTTATGGAGAATGGCATCGAAAATGTCGCCCGTACCTTGGCCGCGGAACGGCACCGCTGCGGTTACCATCTCATAAAGCACGGCGCCGAATGAGAAGAGATCGGTGCGCGCGTCCAGTTCCTTGCCCCGCGCCTGTTCTGGCGACATGTATGCGATTGTCCCCAGGGTGGATCCGGGGCTGGTGAGGTGCTCGTCGCTGGGCAAAGTCTCGTCGACGGTCGCCCCCGCCGCTTCCGCGACTCGACTGCCACGTAAAGCCAACTTGGCCAGCCCAAAGTCGAGAATCTTGGCATGACCGCGCTTGGTTACAAAAATGTTGGCCGGCTTGATGTCGCGATGGACGATTTGCCCGGCGTGGGCCGCATCCAGAGCGTCGGCGATGTCGATGCCCAAGGAGAGCGCGCTTTCAACGTCCAGCGGTTTGGACCCGATGCGATGCCGCAGCGTCGCGCCGTCGAGAAATTCCATCGCAATGAAGGCCTGCCCATCCTGCTCGCCGATGTCGTAGATCGTACAAATGTTGGGATGGTTGAGGGCGGACGCCGCCTGCGCTTCGCGTTGAAAACGAACCAGCGCCGCCGGGTCGCGGGCCAGTTCATCGGGCAGAAACTTGAGCGCAACAAACCGATGAAGCCGCGTGTCCTCAGCCTTGTAAACCACGCCCATGCCTCCGCCGCCTAGTTTCTCGACGATGCGGTAGTGCGAGATGGTTTGGCCAATCATTGCGGTCGTTATTACTTGCCCCGGATCACTTGCCCCGGGTCAGGAAACTTCTTAACGAGTGCACGCGTGATACGGCAACAGAGTCAGCGTGCAGGCTTTTCGCGGACAAGAGTGTTCGCGCCACACGCGATCAGAGATGCCTTCGGCGTGCCCAAGCTTTGAGGGGACATCTTAGGAGGGTAGTTAGGGCAAGTCAAATGGAGATGGAGCGATGAACCATGAACCGACGGATGGCGGAGATCGACGCTTTTGCCCGTTCTCGGCCACGGAGCGGCAGCAGCGGCGTGCTCCAAATTCCGGCTCTCCGTTATAATGGCGCACCGATGGCCCTCACGTCCGGCACCAAGCTCGGCCCCTACGAAATCGTCGCCTCCATCGGCGCGGGCGGCATGGGCGAGGTCTACCGCGCTCGCGACACGCGGCTCGGACGCGATGTCGCTTTGAAGATTCTCCCCGAGTCTTTTGCGCGCGAGTCCGACCGTCTGCGACGGTTCGAGCAGGAGGCCCGCTCGGTCGCAGCTCTGAACCATCCCAACATCCTGGCTGTGTTTGACGTGGGACAGAACAACGGCTCGCCGTTCCTGGTCTCCGAACTACTGGAAGGCGAGAGTCTGCGCGAGGTGCTGGAACGGGGACCGCTGTCGCAGCGTAAGACCATCGAATACGGAGTTCAGATCGCGCAAGGTCTGGCGGCGGCGCATGAAAAGGGCATCGTCCATCGCGACCTCAAACCGGACAATGTGTTTGTCACCAAAGACGGACGCATCAAGATTCTGGATTTCGGGTTGGCGAAACTGGCGCAAGCCGCGGGCTCAGGATCCGACGACGTGACGCTCACCAACGAGCACACGGCGGCGGGCGTAGTCATGGGTACGGCGAGTTACATGGCGCCGGAACAGGTGCGCGGCGAAGCATCCGATCCGCGTACCGACATCTTCGCCTTCGGCGCCGTGCTCTATGAAATGCTTTCTGGCGTACGCGCCTTCCGCCGCGACACTGCAGCGGAAACTATGACCGCGGTTTTGAAGGACGATCCGCCGGAGTTATCCGATCCCAGTCACCTGGTTTCTCCCGCGCTCGAACGCATCGTGCGCCGCTGCCTAGAGAAAAACCCTGAGCAGCGCTTCCAGTCGGCGCGAGATCTTTCGTTTGCCCTGGGCGCGCTCTCTGGAACCGAAGCCAGCACGATTGCCCGTGCTGTGGTGGCTCCCCGACGCGTGTCGCTCTTGCCCTGGCTGGCCGCGGCACTGGCGATGGTGGCCGTCGCTGGAGCCACGTGGTTCGTGGCGCGGCGTCCGCAGCCCATGACTCGGCTGCAGTTCGCCCTCGCGGTTCCCGATGAAATGAGCATCAGCCACATGGCGCTTTCGCGCGACGGCTCGATGCTGGTGTTTGTCTCGCCGGATGAGACTTCGGCAATGCCCGTGCTCTACGTGCAACGCGTCGGCTCGTCCAGCGTGACGCCCTTGCCCGGCACACAGGGCGCAAGTTATCCCTTCTGGTCGCCGGACGGCGCCTACGTCGCCTTTTTCGCCAACGGCAAGTTGCAGAAGTTGGCGGTCGCAGGCGGTACGCCGCAGGCCATCGCTACCGCGTTGAACGCGCGCGGCGGCAGTTGGGGGAGCAGCGGTGTCATCATCTTCGCACCCGACCCACAGAGCCCGATCCAGCGGGTGAATGCCGATGGCAGCGGACTGGCGCCCGTCACTCAGAACATCAGGACGCCCCAGGATAACTCCCACCGCTGGCCCCTTTTTCTTCCCGACGGCAACCGCTTCTTGTTTTGGGCGGGTAACTTCGCCAACTCCAAAGACGATCGAGCCAGCGGCATCTACCTCAGTTCGCTCGAAGGCAAAGAGAGAAAGCTGGTCGTGCTGTGCCATTCGAATTTTGGCTACGATGCCCAGAATCTTTTTTATGCGGATGACCAGAGGCAACTGGTCAGCCTTGCCTTTGACGCATCGTCCGCCTCGGTATCGGGCAGCGCGACCGCCATTGCGAATGGGGTGGGATTTCAGCCTTCCACTTACTGGGCGGCCTTTGCCGTCGCGCCCAGCGGTACGTTGATCTACAACACAGGCGTCGGAGCGGCGCAGTCCGCTCTTACCTGGATCGATCGGTCGGGTAAGGAACTGGGCCGCATCGGCGACCCTGCCATCCTGGCGAATCCCACGCTTTCGCCCGATGGCACCCGCGTTGCCCTTGATATCAGCGACCAGAAAGCCAATAACGTCGATATCTGGATCGAAAGCACTACCGGGGTCGGCAACTCGAGATTTACGTTTGACCCGTCAGAGGAAGTCGCCGCTGTGTGGTCGCGAGATGGAAGCGCGCTGGCGTACCGCGCCACTATCGCCGACGGCGTCAACATCTTTGTGAAGCGGGCCACGGGGCTCGAACGCGAGCGGGAGATATTCACCATTCCACATGCGACTATGGACGACCTTCTTCCTAACTCCTGGTCGTGGGACGACAAGCAGTTACTATGCACACGGCAGACTGCGTCGGGCGACCATCTGGAATTGCTGAACGTTGCCGGCGGAGAACCAACCCGGCTCCTAACCAGCAAGGGGAGCGAGACCAACGGCCAGATTTCTCCGGATGGGAAATGGGTGGCTTATGCCTCCGACGAGTCCGGCAATTGGGAAGTCTACGTCACCTCGTTTCCGGGCGCCGCGGGCAAGTGGCAGGTCTCGCGCGGTGGCGGCACGGAGCCGCGATGGCGCGGAGACGGCAAGGAACTTTACTACATTGGCTCCAGCGGAATTCTGATGGCGGTGCCGGTCAATGGCGAATCGATTTTCGCCACCGGGACGCCGGTGCCGCTGTTCCAGATTCGCGGTCGCGCTCCCATTTCCAGCACCGACGTTTTTACTTACGACGTCACCCGGGACGGCAAGCGCTTTCTGGTGAATCGCTATGTCAAACCCGAGCATGTGCCGCCGCTTACCATCCTCTTAAACACCCCGGCAGCCAGTTCATCCCGTTAGGCCATGACCGTCCCACCACGCCCAAGTCTATTTGGGCGGAATCTCCGTCCGCTTCGTATCATCGGCGGCGATGCGCAAACCGTGGGGTGAGCGAACAGTCCATCGCCCATGCTTTGAATAAAATTGCCCTTCTCATCAAATTCCGCAAGCATGGGCTTGGTGCGCTGAAAGAGGAATATGTGCCCCTTCGAATTCACCGCGACGGCAGATCTCGCGAGTGTCGATCAGCTTCATGGATTCACCTCGGCAATGAGAAGTCCAAAGGGTTCCAGCGTAACTTCATTCCCTTTGGTTGAAGCCTGCGCCGACGCGATCAGAGTCTTCCATCCAGCGTGGCTGAACCCCTGTGCCGAAAGATCAAAGGTCGCCTTTTGAGGAGACGCCGACATGTTCAGCGCTACCAGCACGGCCTTTCCCTTATAGCTGCGCAAATACGACATCACGTTGATATCGTCCTGATTGAGCGCCGTGTAGCTGCCTTCCACTAGAGCTTCGTTGGTGTGCCGCAAGGCGAGAACTTTTTTGTAAAGATTCAGCACCGAGTCAGGATCTTTCAGTTCGCTCGCCACATTGTGAGTCTTATAACTGGCCGGTACGGGCAGCCACGGCTCCGTCTTGCTGAACCCCGCGTTGGCCGAACTGTTCCACTGCATGGGAGTCCGCTCTCCGTCCCGCCCTTTTTCCTGCGGCCACCCGGTGCGGCCGATCGGATCTTTCACGTCCTCCTTGCGCGTGGGGTCGTTATTCTCCATTCCAATTTCTTCGCCGTAATACATAATGGGCGTGCCCCGCAGCGTCAGATAGAAAGCCCCCATCAGTTTGGCGATCGCGTCGTTGTTCTTGCCGTCTCCATACCGGTTATAGGACCGCACAATATCGTGATTGCCGATCACGAACACGGGCCAGCCATGGGCGCTTTCAACGGCCGCGATCTGGCGCCGGAATTCCGGCGGTGAAAGCTTGTTCACGGTGGTGAACATGAAGTCCATGGGCATCTGCAGTTCATTGCCGCCCTGTCCGTAATAACGGTCCAGTTCGGCGACATTCGATGTCCAGGTTTCGCCGATCAACACGGCCTGCGACTCATCCGCCACTTTGCGCAACTTCTGCAATTCGTCGTGAACCTCGGGAAGATTCGTGTTGTATCTGTTTTCTATGTTGGGGTCGCCCTGCGCGTTCGTGCCCTTCAGAATGGGATCGTCGTGCAGTTCGGGATCTTCAAACAGCGTGTCAACCGCGTCCAGACGGAAGCCGGAGACACCGCGCTTATACCACCAGCGCGTGGTGTCGAGCATTACTTTTTCCACCGCGGGATTGCGCCAGTTCAGGTCGGGCTGCTGCGCGTAGAAGTAGTGATAATAGTATTGATTGGTAGTGGGATCGAGCGTCCATGCCGAACCGCCGAAGATTGAGATCCAGTTATTCGGAGGCTGCCCCGGCCCTTTGCCGTCACGCCAGATGTACCAGTCGCGATGCGGCGCGGTACGCGAGGACTTCGAATCCAGAAACCAGGGATGCTGGTCGGAAGTATGATTTGGCACAAAATCCATGATGATGCGGACTCCATGTTTCTTGCCCGCAGCCACCATGTGATCGAAGTCGGAGAGACTTCCGTACATGGGATCGATGTTGCGGTAGTCGGAAACGTCATAGCCGAAATCAACCTGGGGTGAGGGATAGCAGGGAGTAATCCAGATGGCATCCACGCCCAGGTCATGCAAGTAATTCATCTTCGAGCTGATGCCGTTGAGGTCCCCAACCCCATCGTTGTTGCTGTCGACAAAACTGCGGGGATAGATTTCGTAGAAGACGGCGTGCTGCCACCACGGGTGGCCTTGGCCACCAACCGCTTGGGCTTGAGCGCCGGCGAAACCGCAACATAAAAGAGTCAGCAGTAACGGCAGGAGCAGCGACTGCAAAAACGGGGCAAACCGCCTGGACATTGTTTTTTCTCCTGACAAAACATAATGCGGACGCACAAACTTGGCAAATCGACACCCCACCGGCAAGGCAAGGAATGATCAGAAGTAAGAATGAACGGAAGAATGACCGGCATGGCATCGGCTTTTGCGTTTTTCATCGAGTATGATCTGCTGTAAGGAAACGGTGCACATGAACAGAAAATTCCAGTTGGCCGCAGCTTTGGTTTTGGTATTGATCCTTTCGCATTCGATGGTCGCAGCCTCGGGTGCTGGGACTTCCGACGAGCAGACTGCATGGCAGCGCGATCTGCTCGCGTGGCGCACCCAGCGCGCCACGAACCTTCAGGCTCCCGAAGGCTGGCTTTCTTTGATTGCGCTCGGATGGCTCAAAGAAGGAGACAACAGTTTTGGCTCCGCTCCAGACAATCGCATTGCGCTCTCCGGAAAAGGCCCAGACCACATCGCCATTGTCCGCCTCGAAAAAGGTGCGCTGCGCTTGTTGCCTCCAGCCCGGGGTTTTCCGAAAGAACTTCTGGTCGATGGTCAACCCGCCAAGGAACAGCCGCTGATTGCCGACGATGCCGAGAAACCTTCCAAGCTTACGATTGGCACGCTCACTATCATCGCCATCCACCGCGACGACCAGTTCGCCCTGCGGGTAAAGGATCTTCAAGCCCCGACCCGCGTTGGTTTTCACGGATTACGCTGGTACGCGCCCAATGCCGCCTACCGCGTCCATGCGCGCTGGATCCCCTACAACCCTCCCAAGGTGCTCGACATCCCCACCGTCCTCGGCACCACTACTCATATGCCCGCGCCCGGCGCCGCCGAATTCACGCTCGATGGACAAGTGGTTCGACTGGAGCCGGTGCTCGAAGATCCTACAGCCACCGATCTTTTCTTTATTCTTCGTGATGCCACCAGCAAAACTACGACCTATGGCGCGGGACGCTTTCTCTATACCGAACTTCCCGACCATGGCGTGAGTCAACCCGGCGAACTGTGGCTCGATTTCAATCGACTGGTGAACCCGCCCTGCGCCTTCACGCCCTATGCGACGTGTCCCTTGCCTCCGGCGCAGAATCGGCTCAGCGTACCGATTCCAGCGGGCGAGCAGCGGTACCACGATTGACGTGCGACGAACGATGCCCGACCGATATGCGCGACAAATGCTCCGCGACAACTCATCGGCGGAATCGTGGATGTTCCGGAATCATGGATAATGTCGATATGTGGAATGCAACCTAACTTGAGTTTGTCTGGGAGTCCCGCATGAGATGGGTGCTGATCCTGCTTGCCGTCGTTGGAATTGTTGCTTCTTCACTGGCCCTGCGCGAGCACTACCGCACGGATGCCTCCCCTTGCAGCATCAATGAGCGCTGGGACTGCGGCATCGTCAATCACAGCCCCTACGCCATGATCCACGGCATCCCCGTAGCCGTGATTGGCATCGCCGGATATCTGCTGCTCGGCGTACTCGCCTTTGGAAAAGCGTACCCGTGGATGCTGCCGCTGGTCACGGTTGCCTTCGCCTTTGCCATCCACCTGGCGGATGTCGAATCCATGGTGCTGGGCGTCTGGTGCATTTACTGCGTCATATCGCTGGGTGTGATTACTCTGATGACCGTGCTGGCTATCGGCAAAGTGATCGTGGATTCGAAGCGGCCGGCGCGATAGGTTCATTTGTTTGCCAGCTTCCACGCGATCTGCCGCAGCATTCCCAGCAATACTTCGGCGTCAGTGCCCTTCAATTCCAGCCGGCGCACCAGGCGACGCAACTTCTCTTCCGCAGCCACTGCTCGTGGCTTGACATACCCGCTGGTATTCAAAAGCTCGAGCAGTTGTTCCGTCAGCCGCTCCACTTCTCGCGACTTCGCGGGCTTCCTTTGGTTTCGTACCCCGGCGGTCTGCGCCCCAGCGGCTTTGCGTCCCCGAACCAGTTCATAAAGGCAGACCGCAACCGCCTGTCCCAGATTCATCGACCCATGCTCATCGCGGGTCGGAATTCGCATCAGCCAATGGCAGTGGCTCATTTCCTCATTCGATAGCCCGTAACGTTCCGAGCCAAACAACAATGCTACCGGGGCTGTGTTCATCTGCCGTTTGATGATTCGCGCCCCCTCTTGCAGACGCAACAACCTATGTTGCAAGTCCCGTCGAGTCCCGGCCGTGGTGCCAATCACCAGCCTGCAGTCTTCGACCGCCTCGGCCACGTTCTCGAATAGTTCCGCCTTCGCCAGCAACCCCGAAGCGCCCACTGCCGATCGCGCCTCCCGAAATGCCTTGTCGTAGGGATTCACCACCCGCAATCGCCGGACCCCAAAATTACTCATGGCCCGCGCCGCCGCTCCGATATTCAGCGGATTCCGCGTTGCGACCAGCACTACCCGCAGATGATCGAGATCAGCCACTCAGTCTCCACGTAACGACACAGAGCCCTCATTCTAAAGCTCTCCGGCGCCTCCGCTCTCAACCGGGAGGTTACCTGCGACTTCTGCCCTTGGCTTAGCATCCAATCGTTAATGCTACGATAGAACTTCCGTCCCAAGGGCTAATGACCAGTGCACTGGTCGGTCCTGAGGGCGGAACCAGCAGTTAACCGAGAATTCTGGAGGATGAATGGCCAGCAATGCCACCGTCGAAGTCACCGACGCTAATTTCGATGCCGATGTATTGAAGTCCGATAAGCCCGTGCTGATCGATTTTTGGGCCGCCTGGTGTGGCCCCTGTCGCGCCATCGCTCCCATCGTCGAAGAACTCGCCGGCGAATATCAAGGCAAGGTNNTGGGCAGGTCGTGGAGCAGCTCGTCGGATACCGCTCGAAAGACGACATTCAGAAAGCCCTCGACCGGCACTTGGGCTGAGCATCAGGCTTCAGATCCCAGCCGTCAGCTCTCTGCCTGGCTTTACTTTAACTGAGGGTTGATAGCGGTTCGCTGCATCCACTAGTACTTCCGCAAAACCCCAATCACCCGCCCCTGAATCTCCACGGAAGCCGCGGGCACAACGATCGGTTTCATGGCTGCGTTCGAAGGCTGGAGACGAATATTGTCTCCCTCGCGGAAGAACCGTTTCAGGGTCGCGTCGGTGGAATCGATCAGCGCCACTACAATGTCGCCGTTGTGCGCCGTTTTCGTCTTTTCCACCAACACAAAGTCGCCGTTGAGAATAGCTTCGTCCTGCATCGATTCACCGCGCACTTCCAGCACAAACACTTCTTTCGAGCGGACAAAGTCCGCCAGCGAAATCGTCTCGTTGTGCTCCACCGCCTCAATCGGACGCCCCGCCGCAATTCTGCCCACCAGCGGCAGAACGATGGCCGTGTTTACCGCCATCGACTGCTTCAATTTGCCCTTAGGCGGGAGCAGATCGATCGAGCGGCTGCGGTTATAGTCGCGGGTCAGCAACCCCTTTTTCTCGAGGTTCGTAACATGCTTGTGCACCGTAGCCAGGGAACTCAGCCCCATGCCTTCCTTGATTTCTTCAAACGAAGGAGAGTATTGCTTCTCCGCCACGAAGCGCGAAATGAAGTCATACAGCTCATGTTGACGCCGAGTGATCGCCATGCCCGGAGCATAGGCGAAGGTAAAGCGAATGTCAATATCCACGAGAACGCCATGCACCAGAACGCGACGGGGGAATAAATGTATATGAAGTGACCGACCGGCCACACGCCGATGGAGATACCCGATTTGTCGCGACCGGACGATTCTCCCGGCAACGGAGTAGTGGAAATCCGGGTTCCTGAGCAGGGGCGGGAACCGTCCGTTGGGGTTTCGCCGTCTGTGTACAATCGTGATGAATCGATGACGAAAAATGAGCCGATCCCCTGATGGGCAAGGTAGGTACACGAACGCCAATTCGGATTGGCCTCGACGGCCGCATCCTGATGCACTACGAGATGCGTGGATTCGCTCGCTATACGATCGAACTGTTTGGGGCCATGAAGGAGGCCGTCGGCGACAACATTGATTTGTATTCGTTTTCGCCCGGTCCGATCGCTCCCGAATTTCTCGCCCAGCTGGATATCAAGCCCGTAGTCTTCCCGGCGCGAAGAGAAATCCTATGGGAGCAGGTCGAGCTCCCGAAGCAGTTGCGGCGGACTGGCATCGAGGTGTTTCACGCCACTGCGAACCGTGGATTGCCCTGGGCGCGGGTTTGCAGATACGTGCTCACCTGCCATGACATTATCGACCGTCTGCCTGAGTATTGCGTCGGCGAACACTGGCGCGGGCGCTGGCGCAAGAAGTATGCGGACTTCGCCTGCCGCCGCAGTGCCGACAAATACATCACGGTATCAAGTTTTTCGAAGCAGGATATCTGCCGATTTCATCATCTTTCCCCGGACCGCGTGGCGGTGATCTATAACGCCGCCAACCGGCGTTTTTACGAGAGAATGACGGCAGAACAGATGGCGCGCGTCCGCGATCGATATCGCCTGCCGCCTGAGTATTTTCTTTTCCTGGGTGGGTTCGACAGGAAAAAGAATGCGGAAGTATTAGTGGAAGCTTTCGCGCGGCTGCAGAAAAGCCAGCTCGGAACCGGCGCACGTCCGCTGGTCCTAGCGGGCGAACATAAATGGGATTTTGCGGATGTCACCGCGAAAATTCGAGGCAGAAGTTTGTCCGAGCAAGTGTTTTGCCCCGGGCAGATTGCCGACGAAGACTTGCCCGGGCTTTATCAGGGTGCGCTCGCCCTGGTGCATCCTTCACGCTACGAGGGTTTTGGCTTGCAGTTGGTCGAAGCGATGGCTTCGGGAGTGCCCATTTTGGCCTCCGAAACCACCAGCCTGCCGGAAGTTCTCGATGGCGCAGGCCTGCTCTTCAATCCGGAAAATCCAGATTCCATCGCAGAGCAGATGATGCGAGTTGTCAAGGATCCCGCGCTGCGAATCGCGCTGGCGGAAAAAAGCCGCCTCCGCGCCAAATTCTTCTCCTGGCAAAAAGCGGCGGAACAGACGCTTGGCGTATACGTGCAACTGCTCGGCCGCGGCGGCGATATTCTACAGAAGTCGGCGACGACGGCGGAGCAGGGGCGGTGAGGATCATCGTTGTCACTCCCGCCGTCCCCCATCCCTTCGGCGATACCGCCGCGCGCTGGTTCTATGTTTTGATGACCGAATTGCTGGCGCGCG
Organism: Acidobacteriaceae bacterium; assembly: GCA_003134435.1. GTDB lineage: Bacteria > Acidobacteriota > Terriglobia > Terriglobales > Acidobacteriaceae > Acidiflorens. The sequence continues at coordinate 14,052 of PLBE01000195.1, read as the reverse complement.
GTCATGAAGTCGTGGCGGTGGCCGCAACCGAGGAGTCCGACGAACGCATCTCCGAAGCGAAGCAGTGGCTGGCGAAACATTCCGGTCGTCTCACGCTGCAGTGCCACCGGCTGCAAGTAGATTCGAACGTGCTGCGCCGGAAGTGGCGGAACCTGGTGCGTCCGCGCAGCGAAATGCTTCAGGATCCGGCTCTGACCGCGCTGTTGCAGCAGGAGTTGGCCAAAGGCTACGACGTGCTGCACCTCGAACAAATGTCCACCGGATGGCTGGGTGTGGGAGTGCCCCGGGCTTTACTCAATGTGCATTTCTTCGACGTTATCGATTGGGCCGAGAAGGCGAATATGGGCTTCCGCGATACCAAGGCACTCTGGCAGGCGCGGCGCGCTACCAGTCGTCTTCTCCGGGGAATTCCGAATGTTCGCCTGCTCACGCCGCGCTTGAAGGAGATGGCGGAATCAATCACTCTCGATCTCAAACCGAGTCCCAACTATTGGGTTGTTCCTCTGGCCCTGGACACCGCGTTGTATCCGATGCAGTCGCCCGCATCTGAACCGGTGGTGGGTTTGATCGGTTCCATGCATTGGGAGCCATCCCGTTCCGCCGCCGAGCGCCTGATTACGCGCATCTGGCCTCTGGTGAAACAGGGTTTTCCGGAGGCGAAGCTTTATATCGCGGGCTGGAACGCCGCCCGGCATTTGCAAGAATATTCCTCGCATCAGGATCTGACGCTGGAGGAAAACCTGTCGCATCCCGCCGATTTTTTTGCTAAAGCCGCAGTCATGGTGTATGCCCCGTCGCGAGGCAGCGGGATGAAAGTGAAAGTTATGGAAGCGATGGCCTACGGCGTGCCGGTGGTTACGACTTGGGAGGGTGTCGAGGGCATCGACTACCAGAATGGCCGTGAATGCTGGGTGGCGGAAAGCGATGGAGAGTTGGCCGCCAAAGCCTGCGAGTTGCTGCGCAACTCCTTGGAACGGCAGCAGATGCGCCGCTCCGCGCGGCGTTTGATCGAAGAGTGCTATTCGCCGCGTCCCGTCCTTGATAAAATGATCTCGGTTTACCAGCAGATGACGGCTGTCCCCCCGGGCTCACCCCCTGCATCTCTTTAGTTTGAAACCCGTATTTGAAATACTCGAAATATGCATCTGAAGGGCGTTTCCCAGATGGCTGCGCTGGTGCTGCATTTTCGCAATGGCACCACTCTGGTTCAACGCATGCGCGCGGGCGAACCGTGCGATGAGGTGGTTCTCTGGGATGGCACGCGCATCAGCCATCCTCCCGGTCGCGAAGGCCTGATGGAAGCGCTTACGGAAGTGTGGCTAGAGCATGTCTACACCGCGGGATTCTACCGTCCCGCCGACAAAGACGTGATTGTCGATGCCGGCGCCAACGTTGGGATATTCGCCATCCAGATGGCGCGCCAGAATCCCCGTTGCCGGGTGATCGCGCTGGAACCGTTCCCTGAAAATTTCAGGTATCTCGAAGCCAACGTGGCGCGTTGCTGTCCTGAAAACGTGATCTGCCGCGAAGTGGCTCTGGGTGGTCGCTTCGGCAAGGGGCAGATGCTGGCCGAAGGTTCGCGTTCGCTCGATCACGTGTTGCGAGTCGAAGAGGCGGAGACAAAAGGGGCGGCGCTCGCTGGGGCGGCGACGGATGTGTCATCGATCGCTGGCACATCGATCGATGGAGCCACGACCGATGGCGTGGAGGTGATCCCGCTGGCGGGCTTGTTTGAGCTCGCTCGAATCTACCTTTCGGCGTCCGGGGAGATCGACTTCCTGAAAGTTGATATCGAAGGCTCCGAGCGAGATGTCTTCGCAGCGGCATCGCCGGACGTGCTCGGTCGTTTCAAGCGCATCGCGTTGGAGTATCACGATCAAATCGTGCCGGGCACGCTCGACCTCCTGCGCCGCGTTCTTAGCCCCACCCACGAAGTTACGGTTCGTCCATCGAAAATGGAAGGTTGCGGAATTCTGCTGGCACAGCGCCGCGGCCTGAAGAACTAACCCCATGCCTCTCGCGGAAAGCAAATCCGGCACAATGGGCACAGAGGCCAGCCCGCGGGTGCTGACGGTTTTGCCGGACTTCCCCTTTCCAGCTACAACGGGTCTGCATCTCCGGATGGTCGGCAATCTGGAACTGGTGCATCGACTCGGCTGTTTCAGCGCGCTGCTCTACTTTTCGACCGAAGGCCGCGAACCCGCGCCCATTGAGTCCACGCCCCTGGCGCAGATGTGCGATGAGGTGCGGCACGGCGGCAGGAGGTTTCCGCACAGCGCTTTCTCGACCGCTGCTCTGATCGGACACAAAGTCGATTTCCTGGTGCGCGGCGCGCTCGGTATTGCCGGCCAGCGCTATCCTTTTTCTACTTCGTATGACCGCATCGGCGCAGCCGAGATTATTCTCGCCGAAGCGCGCCGAGTCGGCGCGGATTTTGTGGTGCTGCCTTCGATGCTGATGCACTACACTGCCGGACTCCGAGCCCAAGGATTTGGCACTATTGTTGATGCCGCCGATGTGCTCACCAACCTCACCGCGTCGTTCCTGAAGGACTTAAAGGGCCGCGGAGGATGGCTCGGACTCTATGCAAATTATCTTGCGACTCGGACGCAGGAGCGGATTTTTCTGCAAAAGTGCAGCGAACTCTGGGCGACGTCGGCCGCCGAAGCCGCGGAGTTTCGACGTATTTCTCATGGAGTTCGCGTGCTTGTCGTTCCCAACAGCCTCGATGAGAATGCGATCCGTCCCGCTCCGGCAAGCGGCGAGCCGGTGGTTGGATTTATCGGTACTTACTCTTACACTCCCAATCTGCACGCCGCGCTCTTCCTGGCGGAGCAGGTGTTCCCGCGCGTGCAGGAACAATGCCCAAACGCTATTCTTCGGATTGCTGGCGCAGGCATGCCGATTGCAGCGGCAGAGAAACTGCGAGCGGTGAAAAATGTCGAGGTGCTCGGGCAGGTCGCGGATTCCGGACGGTTCATGGACGAATGCGCCGTACTCGCTTTGCCCATATTCCTGAGGGGCGGCGTGCCGCTGAAAGTCATCGAAGCCATGGCGCGCGGCAAAGCCATTGTGGCTTCGCCTGAACTTATCGAGGGCCTCAGGGTTGTGGATGAAGAGGAAATGCTAGTCCGGAACACGCCTGCCGATTTCGCCGCAGCGGTCGTTTCCCTCTTGCGCGACGCTTCCATGCGTGAGCAACTTGGCACAAAGGCGCGGGCCGTTTTTGTGCGAGACTTTTCGCTCTCCAGCGCGGAAGCGGTTCTCCGCCGTGATAGCGTGCTGTCCCATGAGCCATGCCAATGAATCATAGAGTGCTGGTCATTGGATCGACCGACGAGGGCGCGCTGCCGGTAAGCTATGCGCGGGCTTTTGAACGGCTGGGCATGGAGGTGGTTCGCTTCGATTCCGAGAGGGCGCTTTTGCAGGCGAGCCGGTTCGCGGGCAACCGCATTCTGCGGCGGGCGATGCGGTCTTCGTTGTGGAATGCAGTTAATCGTGAGGCGATCAAGGTCGCGGAGCGGATTCGTCCGGCACTCATCTTTGCGGTCAAGTGCTCGTTTCTTCATCCGGAGACGATTCGGCATATCCGCAAGTCTGTCGGCGTTCCGTTCGTGAATCACTATCCCGATCATCCATATATCGGCATTCGCTGGGATCCGCGGGAGGCTTCGGCTTTGCGGCGCGATCTGATCGAGGTGATGCGGCAGTACAGCATGGTTTTTATGTGGGAACCAAGTTTGGTGGAGCGGTTGCGGCGGGATGGGGTTGAGGCGAAATATCTCCCTTTTGCGGTCGATCCGGAAATTTCGCGTCCGCTGGATGTGGGCGAGGGGCTGCATTGCGACCGGTGTAACCTCGACCATGACGTGACTTTTATCGCGACTTACACGCGTTATCGCTGCGCCGAAGTTGCCGCGATACGAGAACACACAGTGGCAATCTGGGGGAACAATTGGCCGCGCCAGTGGAGAACGCTTTCCGGGCAGCACCGCGTTCATGCTCCCGTTTGGGGGAGCGCTTGCGGCGACATTCACGCTCGCGCACCAGTTTCGCTGAACGTGCTGAATGCGGAAAATCTTGGCGGACCGAACATGCGCACGTTTGAGGTTCCGGGCAGCGGAGGCGTGATGCTGGCTCGATACTCCAAGGCGCAGGATGAATTTTTCCCGGAAAACGAGGCGGCAGTTTACTATCGTTCGCCGGCGGAACTCGACGATAAGATTGAGCTCATTTTGCGCGATCCCGAGTTGCGGGCGCGTATTCGGAAGAACGGTTCGAGGCTGGCCGCGGCGCAGACTTATGACGTGCGCGCCGCGCAGGTGTTGCGCGATTGCGGATTGCAGATTCCCTCCTCATCTGGACCGAGCGTGGTTCGTCGCGGGAGCGTCACGACTTGAGCGGCCCGATGCGCATTGCGTTCGTCAGCGGACAGAGTCAGTGGTGGCGCAAGCAGCGGCTCGCGGCCAAGTATCTGAAGATGCGGCTTGAGGGCGTCATTTATCCCGACGTTTATTGCCTGGCGCTGATGCTTTCCGACAAGTTCGATTTTCTGGTGGAAGATGAGAAGGTTTCGTCTGGCAAGTACGACTTGATTCTGGCGGAGTTGCAGGGCTCGGATGCGCAACTGCGTTATCTGGAAGCGCTGGTGGCTGCGGGCGAACCTCCAGTGGCGGTGATTCCCGGACCTCCGGCGATTCTTTCCCGCGATCTTGACGATGCCAAGCTGCGGCGCGTCAAGCGCATTTTGCGGGAGGCGCGGCATGTCTGGGCGTATTCCGCGGAGCTGAAGACATTTTGCGATGGGCTGATCGGGGACGAGCGGGCGGTGGTGATTCCGTGGCCTTATGATGTGGCGGCGACTCAGAAGCTGGCATCGACGCGTGCCGAGCTGGATGCGCGAGGCTCCGCTCCGCGCAAGATTCTGGTGCAGGCTCCTATCAGCTTTCATGATGTGGCGCAGAACCATCCTTTTGTGCTGAAGGGCGTATTGCTCGACCTGTGGGAGGAACTGCCGGAAGAACTGCGGGCGAACATTTCTTTTCATACCTTCGTTTACAACGCAACCGACCTGGAGAAATATGAGGCGCTTGGATTTGCCGAGGGGTTGCCGTTTGTTTTGGAGAGAAAGCGCGGGTACCGTTCGTTTGTGCGATTTTTGGGAGAGTGTTCGGGAGTGATAAACCTCACTTCGGGAAGCATTCTGGGACGGATTACGTTTCTGGCGGCGGCGCTTGGGCGTCCGGGAATTTTCAGCGATAACAGCAGGCTGAATGAGCGTCTTTATCCGGAATCGTGCGTGCCGATGTTCGATACGGTGCGGCTGCGGGAGCTGGTGCGAGCCATGTTGGTGGCAGCGGCCGGTGGCGAAGTTGATCGGCGGCTTCTGCCCTCATCCGGCGCTGCCGCAGAGATTGGAGACTTTACGGCGAACCGGGCGCGGCTGCGGGAGATTCTGGGCGCGTAGAAGGACTCAGGTGGCTTGGCAGGGTTTTGGGGGGGGNNCCCCCCCCCCCCCCCCCCCCATGTTCGTAAAGTATTGATTCTAAAATGATTACGTCAAAGTATTGATTCGTAATGACTTAGCTTACATTGGGCCGCGACTGGTTTTTTGCGATCGCAGTTAGCAGGGATTATTGTTCATCGGTGAATCCTGTGTCTGTGATGGCGCACACGATGTAATTGTGATGAAAGCGGGAGGGGGAAAAGGGCGATGGTAGAATCCAGCGGCATGTCGTCCGCAGCGATCTCGTAGCCGGTCACTTTTCCGCGCCATTCACAGCAGAGGCACCATCATGAGCCGCCGCGGTACTTCCTTGGTCGCGCTTGGGGACACAAGAGGGCGACGCTCTAATTACATCGCCGGAACAATACCCCGCCTGAGAATTTTCTTTCCTCGCACCACCCGTTCGCAGGTGGAGGCATTTTTACGACCGAGTCGGCGACGGCATCGAAATTCGGGAGCGTGACCCAGAAAAATCTCTTATAGGGTTCGGCTTCGGCGTAACTGGCGACGGGGACGCTCGCGATGTTTGCGTGGAGATCGAGGATGTGGAATGAGTTGGTAGCGACCACATCGGAACTGACGTAGTAATGGCCAAACTCGGCTGCGAGTTGAGCGTAGCGAGGGTCGTTACTGCCAAGGGAATTCACTCTTATCCCATTGGTGATCCCCAGGGCCAGGGAAAATAAACCATAGAGAAGCCACGCGCAGTTGGCCCATTTTTGAGGGCGAAACCCAATTGCGAGCACGATCAACCCGTAGCCGACCAAGCGCGGCACCGGTTCGTAGGCACGAACGAAGAGCAGCAGCCATGAACATATGAGGCATGCGATCCCGAAAATTCTAAGCCATTTGCCGCTTGGCGTCGCCCGCAGCGAGCAAAGGCAAATCACTGAGGCCAGCATACAGATTGAGAAGGCGACTCCGGGAAATGGAGCGAATACGGTGCCGTGCCAGCTAAATGAGATGGCGCGCGGGATTTGAGTGAAGAAGACTTTTGTAGCCAACGTAAAAGTGCCGAGGGACGAGACGCTTTGTGAGGGCGTGAGCGTGTGCGTGGTCCGGGCGTTGAATGCAGAATGGAGCCGAGGCTGAGGGCGGCGACGAGCGCGGCTGGGATGTAGGAACGCACAAGTTTTCTCCAATCCTGGCGGATGGTGAGCGCGTCGGCCATCACGGCAGCGGGCAGAAAAACCGCTGCGATGAATTTCATTTGGATTAATAACGCCCAGATGATGCCAGGCCAGCTACGCCGCGACCCCTGGACCGCCAAACAGACTCCGACCAGAAACAAAGCATAAGCCATGATGTCGGGATGAACCCAGTTGGCGAGCAAGCGGAAGAACCCAGAGGCGAGTACGAGGGTGAATCCGATCGCGGCTTGCCAACTCCATTCGCAGCAGCGAAGCAGATAATAGATCAGTCCGACGGTCACGCCGTAGAACAGATAGCTCAGGATCATCGCCGCCAGGACGGGATCTGGGAACGGGCTCAGGAGCAGGGAATAGCCGGGGGGCCAGTGGTTGAAAAATTCTCCGGTAAGGCCGCGATAACCGCTTCCAAGATGGAGCGAGCGCGCCCCCATGATGTAGGAATAGCCATCGACGTCGCGAATTCCTAGGCGGGGATGGAGCAGGAAGATGAAAAGAATGCTTAGACAGCCGAGAAGCGTTGCGGTGAGTATTGTGGCTGTATTTTCTGTCAGCGTCATACTTGCGCATTATAGATTGCTCACATTGCACGGCTAGCTTAAGATGCGACTGCCCCTCGCTCAAGCCCGCCCATCGAATGAGCCATCGATCTTAGCTAGTGTCGGGGCAGGTCAAGTGCGGCGGGCGGGACGCCCGCGCCATACAATTTTTATCTTCCACTGCGCAAGCTTTTCGCGCAGTGCTAGAATTCTGTCCCACATGTCGAAGACGACGGATTTCCGGGAACAGCTCTACAGCCGCTACGTTTCTGCTTTTAAGGGTCCGAGGGATGACGCGCAGGATCGGCGGTGGTACCGGTGGTCGGAATACAAATTAGTGCCGTTGCTTGGTGGCCTGACCCGCGAGGCCGCTATCCTCGATCTCGGGTGCGGCGGCGGACAGATGCTCCAGTTACTGAAAGATCAGGGCTTCAGCAACGCCTCGGGGGTTGACGTGTCTGCTGAGCAGGTGCGCGAGGCCACGGATCGAGGGTTGAAGGCAACCGTGGGCGATGTGTTCGATTGCTTGCTCGGCTCTCGGTCAAATTTCGACGCTATTACTGCTTTGGACATCGTCGAGCATTTTGACAAGAGTGAACAGCTTCCCTTGTTTGAAGCGATCTACGCGGCGCTGCGGCCGGGCGGGAGACTCATCATTGAGACCCCCAATGGGGAAGGGCTTTTCGCGAGCCAAGTGATCTATGGCGACCTTACCCATCTGACGATATTTTCCGAGGCATCGCTTTCGCAGCTTCTGAGACTGCTCGGGTTTGAGAAGATTGAATTCTATGAGACTGGGCCAGCACCGAAGGATTTGAAGGGGCGGGTCCGCGGCCTGCTATGGCGAATTGTCAAGGCCGCTGCAAACGCTGCGCGCATCATCGAAAGCGGCGAGACGCAGCGGCTCTGGACGAAAAACCTGATCTGCTGTTGCCGAAAGCCGCTGTAGGGTGGGGACTATGAGGCAAGAGCAAACCGCGACCTATTTCCCTCCACTGGAAGAGCGCAACTGCCCGGCGTGCGGAAGTTCGTCGCGCACTGGAACGCTTTCGCGCGAGGGGGAATTTGAACTGGTGCGGTGCTGCGATTGCCGGATGCTCTACACGCATCGGGTGCGGGGCATTGCGGGAAAAATTCTGCATTACGATCAGATGGCGCGGGAACGCGTGGACACCACTTCTGGCCTGTCCCCGGCGCATTATGGGCTGGCGAATCAGATCAAGGCGGTGGGGCTTTACGAGAGTGTGTTGCAGTTCATCGTGAAAACGATCCAAGCGGGGAATGTCAATTTTGTCGACGTGGGATGTGCGGGCGGGTTGCTGCTGCTGGCGGCGCAGGCGCTGGACGGTTACCACTGCGGCGTTCCACCACGGTTTAATGTACGCGGGATCAGCATCGATCCGCGGGAGCGCAGCGAGACGGAGAGAAACGTGGGATGCCCGGTGCTGTTTCCGGACGAGGCGGCGTCGGCGTGGACGGGCTGGGCCGATGTGGTCACGCTGATGAATGTGCTGGAGCACGTAGACGATCCATTTCAATTGCTCGGCCAACTGAGGGGAATATTGAAGCCGGGCGGGCTGCTGGTGATTGATGTGCCAAATAACTCAGTGGTTTCGTTGCGCGGTGGTCTGCTCCGCCGCTGGCCGGAGCTTGATCTGGGAGAGCATATCAATCACTTTGTTCCTTCGACATTGGATCGGCTGCTGATCAGAGCGGGGTTCGTCCCGGCGGGACGACTCTTCGGGCTTTACAAGGGCGTGGAGTCGATCGCGGTTGCTCCGGGATTGCGGACGGCAGCGCGATGGTTGGGTGCGTCGGCGGTGATGTTGGCGACGATGCGCAGAGTGCAATTATTTGCTCACATGACGATGGCGTATCGAGGCGGGAGCGGGGTTTGAGAGGCTGAGGGTTAGGGGGCTGCGGAGAAACTGGGCAACTCCGCGAAGAGCTCGCCCCAGGCGCTAAAGCGCAGACACATGTTTCAACGATATACGGCAAGAGTGGAGGAGGTTGCGGAAAAACTCAATATCCGACGCTCAGCCCCTAAAGGGGGGCTTGATTTCGAGGACTTGCGGTATCGCTAAAGCGATACCCTGATACGAAACCCGAGTTTTTCCGCAGCCTGTAGAAACTCGTGCCCTCCCCGGAATCAACGCCAGTTGGAGTTTTTTGAGCAGGCTGTGAAGTCGCGCCCCTTCAAAGCAAGTCGGAAATGCGGTTCATAAATGAGGCCCATCAATGCGGTTCATGCGCGGGCATTTCCGCTCTGCGGGGACAGGTCAACTGCGGCGAGGGGACGCCCGCGCCACACAATTTTTTTCTTCCACTGCGCAAGAAATTGCGCAAAAAGCAAGCCGGAAAGATCGATTCGGCCTAGCTCTAGAATTCATCGGTTTCCGGCAGTAATTCATTGACCGGGGGTAACCCGGCCGTTAGACTCAATGAGACTCGGGGAAGCAACTCCTCCAGGTTCTACGCCTGACCCGGGTTAGATCTGCCAAGTCCGATCCTTCCGTCGTCCAGTAAAAACTGGCGCAATCGACACTGGCCGTAGCTGAACGGTGCGTGCCCCCGACCGTTTTTTGGGTCGCGGGATACGTGTCTCGATTTTGTGTCTCGATTTCTGGTGGCGACGACGAGAGGGAGCTAATGCCGGAGTTTGCCGGCCTGCAAACCAATTTTCTCACCTGGCTCATTCTGGCGGGCACGACCGCCGTGTGGGTGCTGTCGCTGCGGCTCGTTCCGGGATGGCAGCGCGAGGGATGGCCGTCGGTATTGAAGTCGCTGTTGGGATTTGTGTGGCTTAGTTTTGGCCTCGACATTCTGCTGCGTTTTTCGATGCTGTCGTACAACGCGGTGGAGTGGGCGAACAACAGTCCGCGGCTGTTGTCGCTGACGGCGGATACGGTGAACCGGTCGCTCGGGTATTGCGGGTTGTTCTGGGTGATGGTGGCGGTGGGGTACCGGATCGCGGCGCGGCGGAAGAGCGCGGGTGCGATCGGGATCACGCGGATGTTCACGTTGGATCTGGCGTATGCGGTGGCGGTGCCGATGGCACTGATTTGTTCGGTGCTGCTGTATTTGCTGGATGGGCCGAACGGCATTCCGCTGGCGCTGGTGACTCCACTGGCGCTGTTTGCGAACCTGTACATCCTTCCGGCGGCGATGGTGTGGTGGGATCACATGCGGCGGCCGGGGCCGTGGTGGCGGGCGGGGGGGATTCTGTGGCTGACGCTGCTGCCGGCGGCGGTGAATGGCTGGCGCAGTCCTTATCGCGAAAATCTGGCGCCAATATTTCTGATTCCGCTGCTGGCGGCGCTGTTTGCGGGGCGGCGTCCGAAGTTGCGCGTGCTGGTGCCGGCGGGGCTGGTCTGCTTTCTGGTGCTGACGACTTTTGTGAGCGCCTACCGCAGCATCAAGTGGGAGAACGCGCGTCCGGAAGAAGTGGCGAGCGAGATGCGGCGGGGCGGCGTGGTGGATTGGTTTACGGGGAACTGGGGAGAGCGGCTGGCGCGGTTCCATTCCTTCGATTCGATTCTGCTGACGGTGCATCTGGTGCCCGCGGCTCGGCCTTATTCGGGGCGGAGCGTGTTGGTGGCTCCGTTTGTGCGGGGGTTTGTGCCGCGGCTGATCAATGGGGATAAAGGGGCGGCGGACGCGGGAGAAAAGTTTGGGGTGGAGATCTGGGCGTACGACGATCCGTCGGCGCGGGATCACGGCGGGGCGGCGATTGCGCCATCGATGCCGGGGGATTTGTATGAGTCCGGCGGAGCGGTGGATGTGGCTTTGGGCGCGTTGCTCTGGGGCGGGTTGATCGGGCTGGTGGATGGCTGGAAAAAATATCTGCCGGGATATTGCGCGGCGGCGATAACGGCGCTGGTGGCGACGCATTGCGCCATGTCGGTGGAGCGGGACTTCGATCATTCGGTGGCGGCGTTCATTCAGACCTTTCTGGTGGTGATTGTGGTGGGCGGGGTGGTGGCGCTGGCGCGGCGGCGGAAGGACGAGTTCGCGGCGGAGTTTGACGGCGGAGCGGCGGGCGGGTTTGGCCGTGACTTGGTTGGAGAAGCTGTTCGGGAATCTGCAGGCAATTCTGCTTCGAACTTCAATCCCACACTGGAGAGATCTTAGGGCCCCGATGGTTACCTTCCTGGCGGAAAAGTCCACAGAGCGGGCGGCGGAGCGAGGGGTGGGGCTGCGCCCGTTGGGGAGCGGGATTCTGCTGACCACGGATTTTCCGCCGGTGGTGGGAGGGATCGGCAACTACCTGTTCAACGTGTATCTGCAGTTCGACATGCGACAGATGACCTTGATTGCTCCCGACCATGCGGACGCAGAGCGGTTCGATTCGCTGCAGGCGTATTCGCCGGCGCGTTTTCGGATGGCGCTGGATGTTCCGGGGGTGCGGGGGGCGTGGCAGGTATGGCGGATGTATCGCGAAGCGGAAAAGCTGGCGCGGCAAGATCGGAACCTGGTGTTGCATTGCGGGCACGTGAACGCGGCGATGGCGGCGCGCAAATTAAAGCGGCGCTACGGCACTCCGTATCTGGTGTGGACGCACGCGCTGGAGATTATGGACGAGTGGCTGCGCGCGAGCATTGTGCCGGCGCTGCTGGATGCGGATCTGGTTACGACCAACAGCGAATTCACGAGCGCATTCGTGAGATCGACCGGCGTGCCGGAGTCGCGGATTGTGAAAATCCGGCCAGGCGCCGATCCGGCACGTTTTCGTCCGGGGCTTGATTGCGGGCGACTGGCGCAGCGATTGGGAGTGGAGGGGCGTCCGACTTTGCTGACGGTGGCGCGGATCGTGAAGGCCAATCGATACAAGGGCCACGATGTGGTGCTGCGGGCATTGGCGGCGGTGAAGGGCGCGGTGCCAGACGTTGCTTACGTGATTGTGGGCGAGGGGGACGACCGGGACTATCTGGATCAGTTAGCGCAGCAGTGCGGCGTGCGGGAGAACGTGATTTTTGCGGGGCGCGTTTCCGATGCAGAGCTGCCGCTGCTCTACAACATGTGCGATGCATTCATCATGTGCAGCCGCGAAGATCGCACGCGGCGAGGGATTCTAGCGGAAGGATTCGGTCTGTCATTGCTGGAGGCGTCGGCCTGCGGGAAGCCGGTGATTGCCGGGCGCTCGGGAGGCGTGCCCGATGCGGTGCGGGATGGGATTACGGGGCTGCTGGTGAATCCGGTGGAGAGCGACGCGGTGGCGGCGGCGATCGTTCGGGTGCTACAGGAGCCGGGTTTGGCGGACGCGATGGGCGCGAACGGGCGCGAGTGGGTCGAATGCGAAATGAATTGGACGCGCTCAGCCGATGAATTTGAAGACGCGATGCGGAAGTTTTTTCCGCAGGTGTTCTCTCGTCAGGCCTTCTCGGGCACCAAGGAGGCGGTGTAGGCCGATGTGCGGAATCATGGGGATTTTGAGCGACGGGCGGCCTGAGGAGATGCGGGCGGCGGTGCGGGAGATGATGGCGGCGGGGCGGCATCGTGGTCCGGATGGGAGTGGGAGCGTCGAGATTGTGGTGGGGGCGGACGGCAATTCTGAGCAGCACTCGGATAGCAGTCTGGTGCTGGGGCACACGCGGCTTTCGATTCTCGATCTGAGCGAGGGGTCGCGGCAGCCGATGCGGGATGCGGAAACGGGATCGTGGCTGGCATTCAATGGCGAGATTTACAACTTCCGCGAGTTACGGGGGGAACTGGAAAAGCTGGGCGAGAAGTTTGGGACGTCGGGCGACTCGGAAGTTTTGCTGAAGGCGCTGGTGGCGTGGGGAGAACGGGCGCTCGAGAGACTGGAAGGGATGTTCGCGTTTGCGTTCTGGGATGGGCGGAGGGGGAGCCTGTTGTTGGCGCGGGATCGCGTGGGGATGAAGCCGCTTTATTACTGCGGCGGAGCGGGAGGGCGGGGATTCGCCTTTGCTTCCGAAGTGAAGGTGCTGGAGCGGGCGGGGATTTGCGCGCTCACGCTCGATCACGACGCGGTGAACTCCTTTCTGGCTTACGGCGCGGTGATTGGGCCGAACACCATCTACAACGAAATTAAAGAACTGGAGCCGGGACACCTGCTGCGGGTTAACGGGCGGGGANNTCCGGGAGGGGTTGGAGGGGGCGGTTCGATCGCATCTGGTGAGCGATGTGCCGGTGGGAGTGTTTCTCTCGGGCGGGGTGGATTCGAGTTTGCTGGCGTTGTTAGCTTCGCGCTATGCGAGCAGTCCGATCACTTTGCTGACGGTGGCGTTTGCGGAGCAGGAATTTTCGGAGCTGCCTTATGCGCGTCAGATTGCGCGCGGACTGCCGCATCACCACGAGGTGGTAACGCTCAGCGGGGAACAGCTTCGGGGGTTGCTGCCGTTGGCATTGAACGCGATGGACCAGCCTACGGTGGACGGGATCAATACGTTCGTGATCTCGCGGGTGGGCGCGTCGCTGGGTTTGAAGGTGCTGCTGACGGGGGTTGGCGGCGATGAGTTGTTTGGCGGGTACACGACGTTCCGGAAAGTGCCGCGGCTGCTGAAGTACGGAGCGGGACTGCGTCCGGCGGCGCGAGTGCTGGCTCGGCTGCGGACGGCTTGGGGAACGTCGAGTCCGATTCCATGGCAGAAAGTGGCGGATGCCGGGGCGCTTTCTAATTTGACCGAGGCTTATTTGCTGCAGCGGAGTATTCGTTGGCGGCGAGCGGACGGGGGCGCCGGCTCAACACGAGCGTTGCAGGAGAGTATCTCGGGGCTGGGAAACGATTTTCAGAAAGTGGCGGCGCTGGAGCTGCAATTTTACATGCGCAACCAGTTACTGCGGGATGCAGATGTATTCAGCATGGCGAACTCGGTGGAGTTGCGCGTGCCGTTTCTCG
>PLBE01000054.1:2131-3254 GCA_003134435.1 Acidobacteriaceae bacterium | reverse complement strand
CGTTTTTCAGGTCCGATCGTGCCAACTGTATTTCCTACGGTTTCATCGCAAAGGAAGCCTTCGCTATCTAATGCTGAATCGTGGTCTCCGCTTTTGAAGATTTCTCCGTGACCTGGAGAGGCGTAGGTAACTGCGACCGGTCCCAACCTCCGCCCAGAGCTTCAATCAGTTGTACTGATGCCGTCATTTGCTGAACTTGTAGTGCAGTCAGCGACTGCAGGTTGAAGAGCAGGGTAGTTTGCGCAGTGACCACGTCGATGTAAGGATCGATACCTGAATCGTAGCGCGTCAACGCAAGCCGTAGAAACGTCCTGGACGAGTCGACGGCTTCCTGCTGACGCTGAATCTGTTGCGATAAGATTCGAACCGCCGCAAGCGAGTCTTCCACCTGTTCNNACGGTGGCGCGACGCAGGCCGCCGTCATAGACAGTCTCAGAGATAGATGGCCCGACAGACCAGAAGCGGCTGGGTGCAGAGATTAGATTCTTGAGCGCCGAGCTTTCCAAGCCTCCAGTGGCTGAGAGCGTCAACGTAGGATAATAAGCTGCATAAGCAACTCTGATCTGCGCATTGGCGGAGGCCATATTTCGCTCCGCGCCTGCTATGTCTGGGCGGCGTTCGAGCAGTTGGGAGGGCAAGCCGATGGGGATGGGCGGAGGCGTGCTCGTCCTTGCTTCCACTGGGATGGAAAATGCCGGGGCCGGTTTGCCGATGAGCATGGCAATCGCNNGGTCGCCAACGCCGGTGTCATAAGCAGCCCGCACAACTTCGACTGCTTTCCTGTCGGCGTCAACTGTTTCATTGAGGAGTTTTTGCAATGCATCCTGGCCGTGAATCTCAAAGAAGTATTGTGCTAGGCTGGCTTGTTCGGTTAGCCTTTCATTCTCAAGATCGGCCGCTGTCAATTGCGCTGTATATTGACTGGCGCGCACTGTGTTCCGTACCTTCCCCCACAGGTCTGGCTCCCAGGAAACGTCAGCAGGAAGAGAAAACACCTGCGATTGTTGCCCTCCTGTTGTACCAGTGCTCGTCTTGGACCCAACATTGGAAGATGTCTGTGAACGCGTATAAGAGCCGCCAACGCTGACTGTGGGAAAATACTGCGACCGCGCCTCACGCACCA
>PLBE01000054.1:0-2117 GCA_003134435.1 Acidobacteriaceae bacterium | reverse complement strand
ACGGTCCATCCATCGGCTTCCTTGAAGGCTGCGGGCGCTGTCATCGCGGGCGGAAGATACTTTGGACCAACGCTGCATCCCGCCAGCATCGCACAGAACACAGCGACTGTGAGTGCAGAGGACACCACGTATGGCCTTCGCGATTGCTTGATCAACTTCTTCATATCGAACACTCCGTTGCTAAAATGCCTCAGCTTTTTCAGAGAGCAGTGGTTCTGGTTGGCTGCCCTTGAAGCGCAGTCGCATGCGGTCGAAGGCCAGATAGACGACCGGCGTGGTGTAAAGAGTCAGCATTTGGCTGACGATCAATCCGCCGACGATGGTGATGCCCAGCGGACGCCTGAGTTCTGAGCCTGTGCCGGTGCCGAAGGCCAGCGGCAGCGCGCCAAACAAAGCGGCCATGGTGGTCATCAGGATGGGGCGAAAGCGAAGCTGGCAAGCTTCAAAGATGGCATCTGTGGTGCTCTTGCCGTGCTCGCGCTCGGCAACGAGGGCAAAGTCGATCATCATGATTGCGTTCTTTTTCACAATGCCGATCAGCAGGATAATGCCGATGATCGAGATCACGTTAAGGTCAACTTTGAAGAGCATAAGCGCGAGCATGGCTCCCACACTTGCCGAAGGCAGAGTGGAGATGATTGTGAGTGGATGCACCAGGCTCTCATACAAAATGCCAAGAACAATGTAAACCGCGAGAAGCGCAGTACCTATAAGAAGCGGCTCGCTAGCCAGCGATGTTTGATACGCGGAGGCCGTTCCGGCAAAGAAGCCGCGCACGGTTTGTGGCATATTGAGCTTCTCTTGCATCTGGGAGACCAGACGCGTGGCGTCGCTCAACGACATATTGGCCGCCAGGTTGAACGACACGGTGACGGATGGAAACGAGCTGGTGTGATTGATGACCAGCGGCGTTGTGCTTGTCTGCGCCGTGCTTACGGAAGAAAGGGGAATCAATCCGCTGCCCGTAGTGTTCAGGTAGATATTCTTCAAGCCATCGGGAGTTTGCCAGTACTGCGGCGCAACCTCCAGCACCACGTAATACTGATTCAACTGCGTGTAGATGATGGAGACTTGCGATTGGCCAAAGGCACTGTAGAGGGACTGGTCAAGAGACTGCGGGGTGATGCCAAGCCGCGCCGCGGTTGGCCGATCATAGGCGATCAACTCTTGCAGGCCGCTATTTTGCGCGTCGCTGCTCACGTCCTGGAAGCCTGGAATCTTCTGCATTCCCGCCAGCAGGATGGGGCCCCAGTGGGCAAGATCCGCCACGTTATCCGACTGAATTGTGTATTGATACATGGCGTTGCTCGACCGTCCTCCGATGCGAAGATCCTGCGCTGCCTGGAGAAATGCGGAGGCAACAGGAAGCCGGTTGAGCTTAGGCCGCAGGCGATTGATAATCTCTGGCGCTCCAACCTTGCGCTCATTGAGAGGCTTGAGCGCAATGTATATCGAGCCGCCATTGGATGCTCCGCCGCCGCCAGTATGGGCAATGACATTGTCGACTGCCGGATCAGCCTTGATGACTTTCTCCAGTTGCAGGATCGAGTTGTCCATCACCGGAAACGAGGCGTCCTGCGGCCCGCGCGCGTTGCCTGTGAGGGCTCCTGTATCCTGCTGCGGGAAAAAACCTTTGGGGATGATATCGATGAGATAAAAGTTCAATGCGATGGTGAGCAACAGGAGGATCAACATGGGAGTGGGGTGCTTCAATACCCAAGTTAATGAACGGCTGTACGTGGAGAGCATCCACGTAAATCCACGCTCGGTGATCCGATATGCGCTGCCGTGCTTGATTGTCCTCTCATCCCTGAGCAGGTAGGCACACATCATGGGTGTGGTCGTGAGCGAGATCAGCATGGATACAACAATCGCCGTTGACAGCGTGATGGCAAACTCGCGAAAGAGTCGGCCTACGATGCCGGCCATAAGAAGAATCGGAATAAAAACCGCAATCAGTGACATACTGATCGACAAGATAGTAAATCCGATTTCCTTTGAACCTTGAAAGGCCGCCTTCATGGGCGTCATTCCACCTTCGCGGAGACGGGAGATATTTTCCATCACCACGATTGCATCATCGACGACGAAGCCCGTCGAGATGGTCAATGCCATCA
>PLBE01000250.1 GCA_003134435.1 Acidobacteriaceae bacterium | reverse complement strand
ATCTTCAGCCCGGCGATCAGATTCTCGTCGGTGGGAGGGACGGGATTGTTCACCCGCGGGGCATGGCGCTCTACGGAATTATCCAGCGCGCTCATCGCAATGTGCCGTTCCATTTCAGGGGGTGCGCTGTTGGCCCGAGTCGGCAAAAAACCTAACAAAGCCAGCCCAAAACTGCCCAGCAGCAGCAGAAGGATCGTGACCACCACCCCCAGAACGAAGTTGCGCATTTCAGACCCTCGAAGAACCTTTTTCGCCGAATCGCTTGGTGCGGCGACCACTTTCTCATTCTACCTTCAAGGGTGCGGCCACCGATCCGATGCGTCCGCTGAGATTGTCGCGGACCACGAAACGCACCGTGTATTCCCCGGGAGCTAGATCCAGCGCGCCTCGGTACCCAACTCCTTGCTGCCGAATCGCAGCCAGTTTCTCCGCCGTCAAATGAGCCTCGACATTCCGTCCCACCGGATGATCCACCATTTTGCCATCCGCCGTTTTCGCCAGCGCCACGAATTCCAGCGCTACATGGTTGTTGTCGCTGTCGTTGATCAGCGAAGCGTCGGGCGCCAGGTGCATTTCATAATTCACATGCTTCTTGCCCGGATCTTTCCCTGCCTCAACTTTGTCCCAGCGGGCCACCAGCGCGAGCGAAGTGTAATCCAACGGCGACTGCAGCGCCGATGAAATATCGTTGTTGCGGCTGTTCTCCGGATCGGTCGTGGCGTTGGTTACAAAAAAGCCGCTGCGCGCCCGCACCTCAATATGCTCGCGCTTCACCTTCACTGCCAGCTTCCTCCAGCCCGGCTTCGTCTTCGTCCGGTCAAGATAGTAGCCCAGCATGTAGTATTCGGCCGAGTCGTTGACCGCATCCCGAAATCCCTTCGCCAGATCGTTGGAGTTGTAATAGGCGCGACCTCCCGTCATCGCCGCAAAAGTCTGGAAGCTCGCCTGCGTGTCCATGTTTTTCCAGCTCATGTTGCGCGCATAGTTCTTTCCCGGATTGCGCACCGCGGCGCTCGGCAAAGTCACCACCTGCAGTCCCTTCACGTCCACCGGATAAAGCGCAATCTGCGCATCGTTCAGCAGTTGCCAGGTATGTTCGTACATCGGCAGCACGTCGCTGAGCGTGTCCCGGCCCGCCGGCGCCAGCTGCATCGTGTTATCGCTCACGCTGAAGGGGAATCCGCCGCCCGCCCAGATCAGCGACTTCCGCCCGGGAAACCCTCCCACCGCCTGCGCGATCTGTTGCAGCCCCTGCAGCGTATAGGTGATCGCCAGCCGCTGCTCGAACGATTGAAAGTTCAGCTCCGCGTCCTCCATCATGGCCTGAATCTGCGTGGCTTCATTCTGCACCGTTGTGGGATCGATGCCCGCGCTCCCATCCGGGCTCGCGCTCCCCGTCAGCCCTTCTACATCCTCCGGGCTATCGACCATCTGGAAGGTATCGCCCTTCACCTTGTGCAGCGCCGCTACCAGCACCCGCGGGTCGGTGGTGAAGTCGTGCACCACGTGAATACCGCTGCGGGTCAGGGTGTAAAGCGCGGTCGGCTCGCGCTGATCCACCGATTGCGTCAGATATTTGAGCAGGTCTTTACGCGCATTCGCCTGATCCATGAAAGAAGTGTTAATGAAGTCGAGCACCATTAGCGTAATGCGCTTGGCCGACGCATCGCCCGCCAGCGCGTTGCTGAACTCGTTCGCACTCCTGGGACGCGACATGCGGTGAGTGTCGCTGGTGATTTCCTCAAACGTCGAAATCTTCTGTTCCGCGCCGTTCTCCAGCACCGTGAAGTCTTCTCTCTTGAGCCCGGTGATATGCGTGCCCGACTTGTCGGTCACCAGCGTTGGGATCAGCACCAGTTCCGTGCGCGCCGTGAACCGGACTTCTCCGCTGTTCTCTTTTTCCTTGTCTTTCTCCTTGTCCTTGTCTCGGCCAAAGACAAAAACCGAACCCGCCAAAATCGCAATCAAAGTGAAACAGCAAGTGAAGTAGCAGGAAAAGTAGCAGGAGAGCTTGCGGCTAGTCGTCATTCCCATACTCCCTTCAAGCTGCAGGAAAAGGATGCCGGGTCATTCGTTCGGGAAGGCGCAGCTTGAAGTCGTGCCGCCCAGGACCTGTATCCACACGGGCTTTCACCCCCGAGGGCCGCACTACCCACGCGTGGAACCTTCTACCAGACGAGATGAGAATCGCTTCTTGGCTTGCCAGTATATAACAACTCAGTAAGCCCGCAGCCGCCGCGCCTCGCGCACCAGATCGGAAACTTTCGGCAGAAAAAATTCTTCCAGCGGCGGCGAAAACGGCACCGGTGTGTCCAGCGACGTCAGCCGGACAATGGGCCCATCCAGATCGTCAAACGACTCTTCATTGACGATCGCTGAAATTTCTCCCGCCAGTCCACCCGTGCGCGCGTGCTCGTGCAGAATGATGACTTTGTTCGTCTTCTTCACCGTAGCGGCAATCGCCGCCCGATCCAGGGGCGAAAGCGTCCGCAGATCCAGAATCTCGATTTCGATTCCTTCCCTGCTCAGGATCTCCGCCGCTTCCAGCGCCACGTACAGCATGGCGGCGTAAGTAATCACGCTAAGATGCTGCCCTTCGCGCGCCACTCGCGCCTTCCCCAGCGGAACCACGTAATCGTCCTCTGGAATTTCTTCCTTGATTCTGCGATAGAGATACTTATGCTCGAAAAAAATCACCGGGTTATGGTCGCGAATCGCCGCCTTGATCAGTCCCTTGGCATCGTATGCCGTCGCCGGACAGACCACCTTCAGCCCCGGCGCATGGACAAACCACATCTCCGGATTCTGCGAATGAAATGGCCCGCCATGCACATTCCCGCCGCTCGGCCCACGAATCACCAGCGGAGCGGGCGCTCCCCACCGATAGTGCGACTTCGCAACCATGTTTACAATCTGATTGAAGGCGCACCCAATGAAGTCCATGAACTGGAACTCAGCCACCGGTCGCAGCCCCGTAAGCGCCGCGCCGAAAGCCGCTCCCACGATCGCCGACTCGGCAATGGGAGTGTCAATCACCCGCTCCGGCCCGAAGCGGTCGATAAATCCCTCGGTAACCTTAAAAGCGCCTCCATAGATTCCGATATCCTCGCCCAGGCAAAAGACGGACGCGTCGCGCTCCATCTCTTCCCACATACCCTGCCGGATCGCTTCAAGATAGGTAACAACCGCCATGAACTGGAAGTGTAGCAAGAGCACAGGAATCGCGTCCTGACAATCAGTGCTTCTCCTGGAATGACGTGATCTACGCCGTCCAAGTTGGCAGCGCAGGCCACGCATGCGGGCGGATCTTTCACCACTGCAATGCCCCAAAGACCTAGGCCCGCCTTACCCTTTCGTGGACTATGTTTCGCGCCTCCCAGTTGCGATAATCATACAATCCAATGGAACTCTCACTCTTTGAAGAACGCTGGCTCCCGAAATCGGTTCTCTGCCTGCGCCATTACAGCCTCAATACATTCCTCCGCGATCTTGTCGCCGGCATCACCGTCGGCTTGGTGGCCCTCCCGCTGGCGATGGCTTTTTCCATCGCTTCCGGACTCACGCCCCAGGCCGGGATTTACTGCGCCATCGTGACCGGCTTCATCATCTCCGCCCTCGGCGGTTCCACCACCCAGATCGGAGGCCCCACCGGAGCCTTCGTAGTCGTCATCGCCGGCATCGTCGCCCTTCACGGCGTCGATGGCCTCTTCATGTGCACCGTCATGGCCGGAATCATGCTCGTCATCATGGGTCTCACCGGCATGGGTTCCGCCGTCAAATTCATTCCCCGGCCCATCGTCATCGGCTTCACCAACGGCATCGCCATCCTCATCGCCAGCACTCAAATCAAAGATTTCTTCGGACTCAAACTCGAAAAAGTCCCCGGCGTGTTCTGGCTGCGCATGGAGGCCCTCGCCCAGAATTTTCATACCATCTCGTTCGAAGCTACCGCCCTGGCCCTCTCCACCATCGCCATCATTCTGGTTTGCCGCGCTTTTTCCAACCGCATCCCCGGCGCTATCGTGGCTCTGGTCCTCGGCACCGCCGCCGTATGGTTCTTCAAACTCCCGGTCGCCACCATCGGCTCGCGTTTCAACGGAATTCCCAGCGGCCTGCCTCACCTGCACATTCCCGTGTTCCGCACCGATCTCATTCATGGACTTCTGGGACCGGCCCTCACCGTCGCCATGCTGGGCGCCATCGAATCGCTCATGTCCGCCGTCGTCTCCGATCGCATGAGCAACAGCAGCAGTATCAAAGACCGCCACAATCCCAACGTCGAACTGGTCGCGCAGGGCATCGCCAACGTCGTTTCTCCTATGTTTGGAGGCCTGCCCGCCACCGGCGCCATCGCCCGCACCGCTACTAACATCCGTTCCGGAGCAAGAACTCCCGTCGCCGGCATGATTCACGCTCTCACGCTGCTGGCAATTCTCCTCTTTGCTTCCAGGCTGGTGAGTTTCGTTCCGATGGCCGTGCTGGCCGGAATCCTGATGGTCGTGAGTTACAACATGGGCGAGTGGCTCGAGATTCCGTCGCTCCTCAAGCTCACGAAGACCGATGTCAGCGTCTGGCTCGTCACCTTCGCCCTCACCGTTTTCGCCGATCTTACCGTGGCCGTCCAAGCCGGAATGATTCTCGCCGCGCTCCTCTTCATCAGCCGCGTCGCCGCTACCACCACCGTTTCCCAGGTCACCGACGACTACGTCGAAGATGGACGGGTCCACATCCTGCAGGATAAAGACATCCCCTACTACGCCACCATTTTCCGCATCCACGGCCCGTTTCTTTTCGGCGCAACCGACAAGATCGACGTCGTCACCGAGAATATTCACCAGCTGCCGCCCGTCGTGATTCTCCGGCTGCGCAATATGACCGCCCTCGATGCCACCGGCCTCTTCGCCCTCGAAGAAGTCGCGCGTACCTTGAAGAAAAGCGGCCGCGAGTTGATTCTGTGCGGCGCCCGCGAGCAACCCCTGCGCCTCATTCAGCAGACGGAATTCGAGGAATTGGTTGGTCCTGAGAATATTTGCGTCAACGTCCAGGATGCCCTGCGCCGCGCCGAAGAGGCCTTCGAAAGACTGCAGCCCGCGGCAACCACCCGATGAGCGGCCAGGATTGGAATATCGTCCCTGAAGACATGGCGGAGTGGGTGATTTTTCTGGTTTCTGTCGCGATCGTTCTGGGCGCCGCGCTTTGGATCTTCCGCTAAGCAAGCGGATAGAGTTTTTCTAGCGCATCGCCGCCGCGCTCGCCAGGCTGGCATTCAAATACCGGCTCATCGCCAGATCGATAATCGCGCCAATCATTTCCGTATAAGAAAGTCCCGACGCCCTGGCCGCCATGGCAAATTCCTGCCGGCTCGCCAGCCATGGATTCGGATTCGCTTCAATCACGTAAACATCTCCATTCGGAGACAGCCGCATGTCGATCCGTCCATAATCGCGCAGCTTCAGCGCCCGGTAGGCGGCCAGCGCCGTGTCCGATAACCGTTTCATCGTCGCTTCGTCCAGATCTTCCGCCACCTGCGACTTGGTCAGCTTGTAGGCTTCGGTATTCTTTTCGAACTTCACATCGTAGCTCGCGATTTTCGGCGTGCCCTCCGGCAACCGTGACAGATCGAGTTCGATCAAAGGCAATACCTGCGCCCGCTCATAGCTCCCGAGAACACCCGCGTAAAGTTCCCGCCCTTCGATAAACTCCTCGATCAGCGCCGGAGAATCGAATTCATCCTGGATATATTCAACCCGCTCCATCATCTCCTTGATGTTCGTCACCACCGCGCCCGCATCGATCCCGATCGATCCATCCTCCCACGACGGCTTGACGATCAGCGGAAAAGAAATGTCGTGCGCGTGCTCGATGCGTCCGCGATACGCCGTGGCGAAAAATGGAGTCTTGATGCCATGAAACGCGAATATCTTCTTCGCGATCGCTTTGTCCTGCGCCAGAATAATCGCGTGCGGACCCGCCCCCGTGTAGCGCAAGCCCAGCAGGTCGACATACGCCACCACATTCATTTCTTTGGTGTCGTCGCCATCGAAAGACTCGGTCAGATTGAAAATTAGATCCGCATCGCAACGCGAAAGCGCATGCAGCGACTGCGGACGCCCGTCCAGTTCGAAATAATAAGGCTCGTGCCCCAATCTCTGTAGCGCCTCGAAAATCTCCTCGCGATCGGTCTTCTCTTTCTTGACCGTCTTCACTTTCTTGCGAGGCTTGCGCACCACCGTCGCCGCCTCTTCCTTAGCCGCCGCCGCCGCTGGATCTTCGTTCCAAACGTCATACAGCAACGCGATTTTAAGTTTTGCTCCGCTCATCCATTCTCCTGATTGCCGGGCGCGACGCCCCTCGCTCCGCTTCTCTTTACGGCTGTATAAACTTCCCTTTCGTCACATACGTCATCACCAGCGCCGTCACATAAGCCGTGATCTCCGCCAGATGTTCGGCGCTGCGGGTTTTGTCGACCCGCAAATCAAGCTCGCTCGCGCGCTTTTCGATCGTGTCCATCAAAGTCTTGATCAGCGGACGCTGCGCCCCCGTCCACTGCGCCACTTTGTCAATCACCGCCTTGCGATGCTGGTGCAGAAATTCCGCCGCCGCCCAGGCCGCCTTCCGCCGCCGCGATACCGGAAAGATGTCCCGCATGTCCGTATCCGGCGTCAACTCGGTCACCGCCACTTCCTCGCGCCCCGCCTGCTGCAGGTTGTAAAACTCGGCTACCGTGGTTTCCATCTCATCCACCGTCAGATCGGCTTCCCCGCGCCGCCGCAAGGGTTCGCTCTTTCCCACCCGGCGCGCCAACCGGTTCAGGTAGCGCAATTTCTCCATCGCGCCCCAGCCCCGATATCGCTTCCGCCAATTTGACCGCGGCGTCAACCACACCGCAAACGTCTCCGCAAAATCTTCATCGGGATGCTTCTGCGCATACCATCCCGGCAAATGCCGCACATAGTCCCGCGAAAACGGCGCCGGACGGTAGTTATCCCGGTAAGGCCGCCGGAACGGTCCGAAAATCCGCTTCCAGTCCGGCTTGGTATGCAGCTTGTACGCGTAAGTGAACGCGTGTCCCGCCTCATGCCGCAGGTACATCATGATTTCGCGAGCATCCTCCAGATCATGCGTTTCCTTTTCCAGTTGCGCCAAAGCCGCATGCGCCAGGTAAAACGGGATCCCGATAATCGGCTCCCCCGACGGGCATCCCCATTCGTTGGTCAAATAAAACGCTGGACGAAACTTAGCCAGCCCCTTAGCGTCCAGTTCGCGATAAAGCTGATCGACAAAGCGCTCCACCGGAGACCCGGCCAGCGTCAGCCCCAGCTCGCGAATCGGCCGGTCGAGCAGTTCCTGGTACGCCGCGGGTTCAGTTTTCGCGATTACGATGTTGGGCACAAACGCTCGCTCACAAAGAGTCTGCAACCGCGCGGGCACAGGCGGGGAAATAATGTCACTACGATCAACGGTAACCGAAAGCAGTGTTGGATAGAAGTTACCGGGGTAATGGAAACTGGACGCGATCAAAAAGCACTTCGAATTGTGCGGACCGCTTACACGACCGACGAAAACTGCGAGCTCCACCGATGGGGTTGCGAGAATGAAGCCGAGTCAGGCACCTGCTCGTAGCCAATGTGCCAGGTCTTGGTTGGTTGCCCTTCGCACTCAAACCCCGAGACGCTGCCGCGCTTTGTTCCTCGGAAATGTTACAAATATAGGGGGTCGCGGGACGGCCGAGCTCGCCCCCGAATGAATCTTTCAACCGCACCCCGTCATCCATAAGCTTCGGAGGGCACGAACGATGGCACAAACTTTGGAGGAAGTGAAAATGGCGCATGAACTGCCACCGCTGCCGTACGATTACACGGCGCTTGAACCCACGATCGATGAAAAGACGATGCACCTGCATCACGACATGCATCACGCGGCCTATGTGAAGAACCTGAATGCGGCGCTTGACAAGCATCCTGAACTGCACAAGAAAAGCGCGGAAGATCTGATTCGCGACCTGAACGCTGTCCCCGAAGACATCCGGGGCGTGATCCGCAATAATGGCGGAGGGCACGTCAACCACACGATGTTCTGGAACATCATGAAGCCCCACGGCGGCGGCGACCCCACCGGACCGATTGCCGACGTAATCAAGAAAACTTTTGGCGACTTCAAGACTTTTCAGGAAAAATTCAACGCTGCGGGCGTGGGCCAGTTCGGCAGCGGATGGGTCTGGCTCGCTGGAGACTCCAAGGGAGAGGTAAAGATCATCTCCACTGCGAACCAGGACAGCCCCCTCTCGCAAGGCCTCTATCCTATTTTTGGGAATGATGTTTGGGAGCACGCCTATTATTTGAAATACAACAACCGGCGTCCCGAATATCTGCAAGCGTGGTGGAACGTAGTCAACTGGGAAGAAATCAACAAGCGCTACCATGAGTCGCTGAAGAAATAACTCTGGGCGGGAAGGGACGGGGCTTCGCCCCGTCCAATCGCTCGCGTAGCACGGACTCGGACGCGGTGGTGGATATTTTGAGGTTCAGCGCAAGGGCGGACTCCCTGGTCCGCCCAGCGCAGCGCAGGTGGGCAGTTGTGCGTGGTTCCGGCTAGCGCGCGGCGCCCGCCGGCAGGATCTCTTCCACGTCGACCTTGGTTGGGTAATTCCCGGTATAGCAAGCGGAGCAGTAGGTGGTTTTGTCTCCATCGGCGCACGCTTTTTTAAGACCCTCGAGTGAAAGATAGGCGAGTGAATCGGCGACAATGAAGGTCCGAATCTCGTCGATGGACTTGTTGGCGGCGATCAGCTCTTTCTTTGAAGGTGTATCGACGCCGTAGAAGCAGGGCGAAATCGTGGGTGGACAGGAAATTCGCATGTGAACTTCTTTCGCGCCGGCGTTGCGAATCATGCGGACAATCTTCTTGCTGGTGGTGCCGCGAACGATCGAGTCATCGACCAGAATTACGCGCTTGCCCTCGATCAGGCTGTGCACCGCGTTCAATTTCAGTTTGACGCCGAAATCGCGGACGGATTGCTGGGGTTCGATAAAAGTGCGTCCGATGTAATGGTTGCGGATGAGGCCAAGTCGAAACGGGATACCGCTTTCGGCGGCGTATCCGATGGCGGCGGTATTGCCGGAGTCCGGAACCGGAACCACGATATCGGCGTCCACCGGCGCTTCGCGAGCGAGCTGGCGTCCCATGGCATCGCGGCTGTGGTCGACGGAGCGGCCAAACACCAGACTGTCGGGGCGGGAAAAATATACGTGTTCAAAGATGCAGCTGGACTGCGCGGGAGACGGAGAATAAAAACGGGAACTGATCCCTTCGGGGCCAACGATGACGAGTTCGCCGGGTTTGACGTCGCGCTCATAGGTGGCGCCGAGCAAATCGAAGGCGCAGGTTTCCGAAGCAAAGACGACGGTATCGCGCTTTTCGCTGGTCAGGGCGGGAATGCGTCCCATGGCGAGCGGACGGAAGCCGCGTGGATCGCGGGCGGCAAAGACCCGGTCACGGCTGAGCATGACCAGGGAAAATGCGCCTTCGACGCGGCGTAGCGCGTCGGCGATCGCATCGGGTAAAGTCTGTTCGCGGGAGAGCGCGATCAGGTGCACCAGAACCTCGGTGTCGCTGTTGGTCTGGAAGATCGAGCCCTGGCCCTCTAACTTAGCGCGAATCGCGTGCGCGTTGACCAGGTTGCCGTTGTGCGCGATGGCGATGGTGCCTTTGTTGGACTGCACCATGATGGGCTGCGCGTTCAACAGAGCGGAATCGCCGGCAGTGGAATAGCGGGTGTGTCCGATGGCGAGAACGCCGCGCATGGAAGCGAGCACATCATGGCCGAAAATATCCGCGACCAATCCCATGGCCTTGTGCTGGCGCAGGCGTTCGCCGTCGGATGTGACGATGCCGGCCGATTCCTGCCCGCGATGCTGGAGGGCATGAAGTCCGAGATAGGCAAGCTTCTCGGCCTCGGGATGGGCGTGGATAGCGACTACGCCGCATTCATCGCGAAATTTGTCGGAAGCCAGCATTTACCCCTTAGCCAGAACAACTGAACTCACTCGGCGGAAACAACGCCCGATTCGGCTCGCAAGGCCCTTTCCAGCGCGCCTTCATAAGCGGCGCGCAGTTCCTGGACACTCGCGGAAATCAAGCCCTGTCCGTCCACCGAAACTTCGACGTTATTCGACTCCGTCTCGCCGAGTACGTCCGTGAAGATGCCATACTCCTCCGCTACCTGCTGGATCCTCGGAAGGTGCATGGGGTCGCAGCTTATCAGTACTCGGCTGGCATCCTCCGCAAATAGCACGAATTCAAGCGCCAACGGCTGCCTCGGCAGTTTGACGGTGAATCCGACTCCCGCGGGCAGCGCCGATTCCACCAGCGCCACCGCCAATCCGCCGTCGGCGCAGTCGTGAACGGATTCAACCACACCCGCCCGAATTAAGGCCACCAGCGCGCGTTGCAGCGTGGATTCTTGCTCCAGGTCAAGCTCCGGCGGATACCCCCAGACAGCTCCGAGAATTTCCTTCGCGTACTCCGACGAGCCAAACTCCAACTCGGCATCGACCGCGTCGCCGCTTTCGTTGGCGCGCAGCAGGACAATTGTTCGGCCGGCAGTCGCAAAATGCATTTTTGCCGTTTTGTGCACGTCTTCCAGCAGGCCTACCACTCCAATCACCGGAGTCGGGTAAATTCCCTCGCCGAGAGTTTCGTTGTAAAAGCTGACATTGCCGCCCGTGATCGGCGTATCCAGTTCTTCGCAGGCTTTCGTGATGCCGTCAATCACCTGCGAAAACTGCCACATGATGTTTGGCTTTTCAGGGTTGCCGAAGTTGAGGCAGTTGGTGGCGCCGATCGGCGTGGCTCCCGCGCACGCCACTTTGCGCGCCGCTTCGGCGACCGCATGCATCGCCCCCAATCGCGGATCGAGATAACACCACCGGCTGTTTCCGTCGAGCGCCATCGCCAGTCCGCGTTTCGAGCCCTTGATGCGGATGACTCCGGCATCGCCCGCTCCCGGCGCTTCTACCGTGTTGGTCTGTACCATGTGGTCGTATTGCTGCCAGACCCAACGCTTCGAACAGATATTCGGACTGGCCAGCAGGCGCTTGAGCTGGACCGTGAACTCCTTGTCTTTACCAAGCTGAAGACGAACATGGTCCGGCATTTCGCGGTCAACCGGTGGTTCCCAGCGGGCGAGCGGACGCTCGTAGACCGGCGCGTCATCGGTGAGGGCGGCGTTGGGAATCTCCGCGACGACTTTGCCGTGTTCCAGAACGCGCATCTTCGCATCCAGGGTGACGCGGCCAATCTCCACTGCGTCCAGTCCCCACTTCCGGAAAACTCGAAAGACCTCTTGTTCGCGGCCTCTCTGGGCGACCAGCAACATCCGCTCCTGCGACTCGCTGAGCATGATCTCGTAAGGAGTCATGCCACTTTCGCGCTGTGGCACCAGGTCCAGTTCGATCTCGATTCCCGTGCCCCCGCGACCACCCATCTCACAAGTCGAGCAAGTCAGCCCAGCGGCTCCCATGTCCTGGATGCCGACGACAGCGCCCGTTGCCATCGCTTCGAGACAGGCTTCGAGCAGCAGCTTTTCGAGGAATGGATCTCCCACTTGAACGTTGGGGCGCTTGGCTTCCGAGCCTTCGCTGAACTCTTCGCTCGCCATGGTCGCGCCGTGGATGCCGTCGCGCCCGGTCTTGGAGCCCACATAGATCACGGGATTGCCTTCGCCCGAGGCGCGCCCGTAAAAAATCTGGTCGCGGCGCACCAGCCCAAGAGCAAATGCATTCACCAGCGGATTGCCCGAGTAACAAGGCTCAAATTTCACTTCGCCGCCAAGATTGGGGACACCGAAGCAGTTTCCGTAGGAAGCGACGCCGGAAACCACGCCCTCCATGACGGAGTGGTTTTTGTGAATTTCAGCTTGTGTAGCGCGGGCTCCCGCGCCGCCGTTCTCGGCGACCTGGATCGGCCCAAACCGCAGCGAGTCCATGATCGCCACCGGTCGCGCTCCCATGGTGAAAATATCGCGCAGAATGCCGCCGACACCGGTAGCGGCACCCTGAAATGGCTCAATAAACGAAGGATGATTATGCGACTCGATCTTGAACGCGCAGGCCCAGCCGTCACCGATGTCGACAATCCCGGCATTCTCCCCCGGCCCCTGCAAGACCAGCTTGCTGCGAGTGGGCAAGCGCTTCAGGTGAACGCGCGACGATTTATAGGAGCAATGTTCGCTCCACATCACGCTGAAGATACCGAGTTCGGTGCGGGTAGGCTCACGTCGACCCAGCAGTTGCCTGATCTTTTCGAATTCTTCTGGAGTGAGGCCGTGCTCCCGGATCATCTCCGGCGTAATCGCAACAGGAATGATCGCAGACGTAGTCATGACTGGGAATTTCTATTGTCGCATCTCAACCGAGTTTTGGCATGTGGATTCTGGGCAAGGTTGTGAGTGGTCAGTCATGTCCGCTGCTGTTGACGTTGATCTGGAAGGGCGGGGATCAAGGTCAACGGCAAAATCAAGGTCAATGCCAAGGATCAAGATCAGCGGCAAGAGATCAACCCCAACGTCAAAGGCAGCGGATAAGAGTGCCCGCCCTGCAGGGGCGTCTATACTGGCGCTGATGAAATCGGTGATTATCGGCACCGCCGGACATATCGATCACGGCAAGACGGCACTGGTCAAAGCCCTCACCGGCATTGACGCCGACCGCCTCGAAGAAGAAAAGCGGCGCGGCATTACCATCGACATCGGCTTTGCCCACTGCGAACTCCCCGCTCCCGATGGCAGCAGAATTCGGCTGGGTTTCGTCGACGTTCCCGGCCACGAGCGCTTCGTGCGCAACATGCTGGCGGGCGTCGGCGGCATCGACCTGGTGCTGCTCGTTATCGCCGCCGATGAAGGCATCAAGCCGCAGACTCGCGAACACTTCGATATCTGCCGACTGCTTGCCATCCCACGCGGCATCCCCGTGCTCACAAAATCCGATGCCGTGGATGCCGAGACCCTCGGGGTAGTACGGGTGGAAGTCGAAGACTATCTGCGCGGATCGTTTCTCGATCCCGCAAAATCGCCGATAGTCGCGGTGAGTTCGTTGACAGGTGCGGGCATTGACGAGTTGAAATCCGCGCTCGCCCGGGTCGCTTCCGAAGCAACCACTAAGAACTCGGCATCCCTGGCTCGCCTTCCCATTGATCGCGTTTTCACTATGAAAGGTTTTGGCACGGTTGTTACCGGCACGCTCGTTGCCGGAACGATCCGCCGGGATGAAGAGTTCGAGGCGTTTCCGGCCGGCCAGCGGGTGCGCGTTCGCGGGGTGCAGGTTCATGGCTCGTCCGCCGAAGCCGCCGTCGCCGGGCAGCGCACCGCGCTCAACCTCGTGGGCGTCTCTACCGATGATTTAGCGCGCGGGATGATGCTGGCGACTGCGGGCTCATTCCATTCCACGTCGCGAGTCGATGTGTTGCTTACTCTTCTTCCCTCGGCAAAGCCGCTCAAGGATGGCGCCCGTGTACACTTTCACGCCTACACTTCGGAAACCATCGCGGAAGCGCGGTTGTACGAAACAAAGCACGAAACAAAGCACGAAACAAAGCATGGCGCGAAACAGCTGAAGCCGGGCGACGAAACATATGCGCAATTGCGATTCGCCGAACCCCTGCTGCTACTGCCCGGGGATCGCTTTATCGTGCGACAGTTTTCGCCGGTCGTGACCCTTGGCGGAGGCATCGTGCTGGATGCCTCACCCGCCACTCGCAAGCAACGGGCAGAAGACACGAACGCGTTTCTCAAGATCATGCGCGATGGTTCTCCGGCAGAAGTGCTGGCGGCGCGCGTGGCGCGACGAGGTGTAATCGGTTTGCGTCTGAATGACATTCCGGGAGAAATGAACATCTGGCCGGAAGAAGCGGCGAAACTCGCCGCAAACGCCGGATTGGTCGACTGCCAGCAGATGCTGGTTGCGCCGGCGGCATTCGCGATAGCAAAAACAGATGTACTCCAGGCTCTGAAGAAATTTCACGATGCGAATCCGCTTGTGGCCGGAATGAGCAAAGAGGAGCTGCGCGATCGGGTCAATCTGGGCCCCGAGCTTTTTTACAGGGTGCTCGAAAAATTGGCGGAAGAAAAGAAACTCGAAGTCGCGGGAGAACTCGTCCACCTGTCCGGCCGCGGAGTGGTCATGAAGGACGAAGAAGCCGAGTCCAAGAAGATCATCGAGCAGGCGTTCGCTTCCGCCGGGTTAAAAGTGCCGTCGCTGAAAGAAGTGTTGGCGGGTCTGAAGGTGGATAAAATCCGCGCCCAGAAAATTGTGACTCTGCTTTTGCGCGACAAAATTCTGATTAAGATTTCGGAAGAACTGCTTTTTCACCAGACTGCCCTCACGGATCTTCGCCTGAAAATCGCAGCCCTCAAAAGTACTGCGCCGAAAATCGATGTCGCCCACTTTAAAGAGATGACCGGAGTTAGCCGCAAGTACGCGATTCCGCTGCTCGAATATCTGGATCGCGAGCGGGTCACGCGCCGCGTGGGAGACGAGCGCGTGATTCTGTGAGTGGGTAGAGACGGGCGCCCTCGCCCGTCC
>PLBE01000065.1:2343-2855 GCA_003134435.1 Acidobacteriaceae bacterium | reverse complement strand
CCACTACTTGCACCCCGGGCTGATAGCGCTGCCAGAGCCGAAACCACGGGCTATTGGCTAGCTGCTCGTCATGCCGCCGATTTGCAGCCGCGAAGTCGCTTGCGCTGAGTGGCCTAATATCGGGCGCTTCGAACATTTCCTGTAGCTGCTCAATCTCGTCAATGATGCGTTCAGCATCCATTCGTCACAATCATCTAAGAGAAGGCGCTGAGCGGTCAAACGGAAGCGGCAACTAGCCTGAAATGTCTCGGATTGTGACCAAATCAACCGCTAATCTTCCCAGCCAATGACCGCCCTCGCACTCCGACGCTAGAATGTGGATTGATGTTTAAAGTCGCTAGCTGGAATTTGAATTCTGTTCGCTCTCGGCTGACCCATGTCACGGCATGGCTGAAAGTTCGCGAACCGGATGTGCTGTTGCTGCAAGAATTGAAGGGGACGGAGTTCCCGTCCGAAGCCTTCAAGTCGCTCGGCTATGAGAGTGTAGCGGTGACGCAGAAGGCCTATAACGG
>PLBE01000065.1:0-2273 GCA_003134435.1 Acidobacteriaceae bacterium | reverse complement strand
ATAGGCGGCGACTTCAACGTGATTCCTGAGGACATCGACTGTCACAAGCCTTCTTCATGGGAGCACGATGCTTTGTTTCAGCCGGAGTCGCGAGCCCGCTATCGTGCGATGCTGGGTCTGGGTTACACGGATGCGTTCCGGTCGTTGCACGTCGGCGAAATTGGACACTTCACATTTTGGGATTACTTTCGGCAGGCGTTCCAAAACAATCGAGGCATACGAATCGATCACTTCTTATTATCTCCAACGCTGGCAAATCGACTCGAAGGCTGCGAGATCGATAAAGGACCGCGAGCGCAGGAAAAGCCGTCTGACCACACCCCGATAATCGTGACGCTCTCCGATCTGCCATAATCTCCCTGTGTGCGGGCGCTCCCAACATCAATGCGGATTGATATCCTTGCTCAGGCATCGGGTTCTACAATTGCCCAGAACGACGTGAGGTATTTGTGACTGAAGCCGAACTCAAAAAGCATCTCGACGCCGCCGAGAAGAGCCCAAAAGAAATTGCTGCCGCAGTGTTGGGACTGCCGGAGAAAACGCTGCGCTATAAGCCTTCGCCGGACAAGTGGTGCATCTGGGAGATGCTTGGACATCTCGCCGACATGGAAATTCTCTATGCCTACCGCATTCGGCAAATGCTTGCCGACAAAGACCCGGTGATAGCGCCGATTGATCAGGACGCTTGGGCGAAGAATCTGGGATATCTGGAATTACCGATCTCGGAACTGGTCGCGCTCTATGGACTCAACCGCCACGCGAACGTGAGGTTGCTGCAGCGGCTGAAATCCGCAGACTTGCTAAAATCCGCCCGCCACCCTGAACTCGATCACCGGGTTACAGTTGCGGACTATGTGAGGATGATGTCGAAACACGGACCGAATCATTTGGAGCAGATCGAGCGGCTGCAAAAGGAAGCGGCAGGAAAATAAAATCAATGAACCGAGGCGCTCGCTTCAAACATTCAGGATCGCCTAGTTAGTGCGCGTCCGGCGCTTTAGACTTTTCCAACGTGATGTCCCGTTTGGCTTGGCACTCGGCTGACGGATCATACGTCACGATACCCATGAACTCATCCTTCGAGGCGTGAAACTCCAGCGGCGGTCGCTGTACCCGGTCGGGAAGTCCGGCGAACTTCACCTTCCCATCCGCGTTGGTTCCGGCTTCAAGATCAAGCCTCCGCATTCCACCAAAATCGTACTTGATATGAACTTTGACGGTGGCTGCATAGACGGGCTTGCCGTCCGCGCCCCTAACCGTAAGTTCGAGGGAACACGGACCTGCACCGCCGTCCATGACTGGTACCTTCTCGTTGGGTGCTGGCGCTTGAGCAAGTGAAAGCAGAGGGGCTGCGACAAGAATGGAGCACAGAACACGAACTAATCTGTTCATATCCTCATAATTATACGAGCGCAGCCAAAGCTAGGCGGATTGTCTCTTTGATTGAGTCCGTCTGCATTTTGGAAGCACTGCGTTCGTAGCAGCACGAAGGAGCCAATACGAATCACCGTGGCCGCCGCACTCTGATTGGTTTGCGCCCTGACAAATCCCGACACAGCCGCGTAACATTTCCCCAGCCGCCCATGCGCAAAATGACGCCGACGAAGGTGCTGATCGCCGTGACATTCCTGCTCGCGGCGAGCCTCGCCTCCGCACAGCATTGCCGGAAGATCGACATCGACAAGTCCAGCGGCTTCTGCACCGTTCCCGATCCCAAACTGACCCCCGGCGAGATGGACGCTTCGCTGGCATGTGTTTCAAACACTGAGCGACCGCGCAGCGTGACCACTGCGGAAAAGAACTCGATCCTTGCTGCTTATGGATACCCGGCAAGCACAAAGAAGTCTACGGGTGAGTTCGACCATTGGTACCCTCACTGGATGGGCGGCATGGATACGCAGGAGAACATCTGGTTTGAGCCGCACGCTGGCACGTTCGGTTCGCTCGCAAAAGACAAAGTGGAACTCCTGCTCTGGCGAAAAGTGTGCGTGAACAAAACGATGACACTGGATCAGGCGAAGGCGGCTTACCTGAAGGGATGGACGAAGCTCTTTCCCCAACGTTGAGACGATTCGTTTCGGCAATCTCCAGTCAGCGTCAGCCACTTCACAGAAGGCGACCGAAGATCGAACCTCTGGCAACGATCTGCTCCACCAAAACTCCATCTTGAACGAATGGTTCAAGCGCGGCGGCTATCTGTGCCTCAAATTTCTCCTGCCCTCCCGCAACGACCTCCGGCGACGTATTGGACCTAGAGAGTGCACGCCCGATTA
>PLBE01000131.1 GCA_003134435.1 Acidobacteriaceae bacterium | reverse complement strand
CGGTATCGGCAGCAGAGCAATAAACTGGCACGCGATTTCAGTGAGTAACTGTAGAGTTAGCCACTGGATCTTCATGCTATCGGCCCCCGACTCCGGCGGTTGCGGAATTCGCATCGACGATACCAACGCTTGTATCTCGCTAACCTGCATCTTTACTCCCGCTCCTTTCGTCACTCTACCCCAAGTAACTCACTTTTCAAGTAGAAAGTTCAGTTCGTATCACTACAAGCATGACAACTTCGAAGATCACCCCGAAAGGCTTGTCATAGCCGCTCCCGGTTGTCCCGCCGAAAAGTTCATCACTGCGCACAGTACTCCTCCGTTTCCACTACCACGATATCGTCATCACCGCTTGTCAGAATTAAACTCAAAGGCAAGCGCCAGTCTGCNNAGGTGCCGGCAGTCCCTTCGCCCTGGCCATCAGTTTCTCGAACGCCGCCGAGAACAATGCTTTCTCATACCAAGCTGTCTCTGGTGCGTTCATTTAGAAAAACCCCCTGGCATCGATGAATTGATTACCTGCTGGTCGCGCTGCAGGCGGCTCCGGTGCAATCGGTTCCGGCTTCGGCGCAGCGGCCAACTGTTTCGAATCCCAATTACAAGCATTGCAGTGGCGCCACTCTGCGGTGCCAGCGAGAATTTTGTTTCCACACTGCGGGCATACGTCCGGAAGCCGCACCACGCCCGGCTTTGGCAGGCGGCGCGCTGTGAGCGTTTTATCTTCGCCAACGATTCCGAGCGCTGGCGGCTTCAAAGTTTTTTCTCCGGTGTATTGCTCTTTTTGCGCCCGTGCCAACTCATCGGCGGTTTTCGCCGCGGGACGCGCGTTCTGCTCGGCTGTGAAGATAGACGAGCCAACACACACCCAACCCGAAGCGAGCGGATCACGGAAACCATTGATCGCCTGGCTGAGCATGTCCGCTGCGTCATCGTGTTTGCCGCCGCAACAGGCCGCGCTGCACTCATCGATAAATCGCCGCGTCCAAGTGCAGATGCTGGGATGCGGTAGTACAACGTTGCCTGCCTCAACGTCCGGCGCCGCCGCCGAGAGACGAGCTGCTTTCGAGCCGAGCGGTTGTACAGCGATCAGGCCGGCTACTACGCTTTGCAGCTCGCTGATGATCGCCTCGCCGTTGGCTGCGCTCTCAACCCATTTCTTGTACGTCTTTGGCCAGCGCGCGCTGAGATCGATCACGGCTTTTTTTGTGCCGACGAAATCGAGACGGTCCCAAACCAGGTCCGGCATCAGATATTTCGTCGCGCCGTTCCTTCCCCACACCCCGCCAACAACAAAATCGGAAGTTTTCTTGTCTTTGAAGGCCATGTCCCATGACTGCGCCATCTCTTCAAACTCTTCAGGCAGCACAACGGCGTCCGCTGGGACGGGATCGCCCGGCCGCACGTAAAACCTCCACCAGTGACTCTTGATGATTCCGCCGCCCGCCGGCGAAGGCCGTTGCTGGCACTGGCCCGACCAGACGTTTGAATTTTGCCGCAATGCTTCCACCACGTCAGACGTGAAGCGCTGCGGCTGCAGTATCTCGCCTTTTTTCCGCTCGTAAGTGCGCCCGCTCAGCGGGAAGAGGTAGGTTTCATCCTCTTCGGCTTCGAGCGGGATCCTGATCAGTAAGAACTTGTCTTTCTGCTCTGCCATCAAATGCCCAGGCACGTCATCTTCGGCGAGCCGCTGTTGGACATAGACGAAGAGGTCCGACGATGGATCATTTCGCCGCGTCGACCACGTGGAATCAATCCAGCGGTTCGTACTCGTGCGGATCGCGTCGCTGTAGCTTCCATCCTGAGATAAACAATCGTCTCCGATCAGGATGTTGGCGCCCACGCCCGTCACGGAACCGCCTACGCTCGTCGCACTGCACACTCCGGTCTTGTCGTTGGCGTAACTGTCAACTCGGTTCTGATCATCGACGAGCGAAAATCTTGATCCAAACTTTTCCTGAAAGCGATGGGACGTGATCAGATTGCGCCGCTTGATGCTGTGGTCACAGGCCAACCGGTCGGAGTAACTCGCGCAGAGGAACCGCTTCGCCGGGGATTTCAGCCACACCCACACAGGCCAACAGATGGTGACCAACGATGATTTCGCAGAGCGAAACGGAACGCAGATTATCAATCCGCTTTTTTCGGGATAGCGCTGTTTGAACTGGCCCGACGAAACCAACTCCAACCACTCGCACAAATATTCATAATGGAAACTCCACACCAGCGGGGTTTCCGGTTCGATGATCTCCCACGCCCATCGGAAAAATGCAGCGAGATCTGAAACCAGCTTCGCAGTCTCGGCGAGTGCGCGCCGCTCAGCGAGCAGTTTCCCCAGTTTGCCGCGGGGTTGCGGAGTCGGTTCGGTCCCCATGCTTCTGACCGTAGCAGTCGGAAAGCAGGAGTCGCAAATTTTCGAGCAGGTTTTTTCGCTCTGCTGAGTCGACTGTCCGTGGAATGTCCGTGAAGAGGAGAAAAAACGGTGCAAAAGCAGGCTAAGAGCACGCGATGATTTTCAGTGTTTCGTTGTACTTAGTTGTTTCGGTTTGCCTCGCGTGTACGGTTGCATTGCGCTCATAACCCAAAGGTCGGTGGTTCAAATCCACCCCCCGCAACCA
>PLBE01000061.1 GCA_003134435.1 Acidobacteriaceae bacterium | reverse complement strand
CCCCAACGCGGAACGATCCACTTGCCAAGGTAGCCTTGATAGGCTTGCTTGGGCTGGTAATTATGCTCAGAAACCGCGTTGCCTCTCACTGCTGTATCGGAGTAACGCGTCTTCGATTACCGGGTATGCCATTTCGACGGAGGCGATTTCCTCTACTTCGACGATCTTTTTTTCAAGCTGCTTATAGTCCTCGAAGAATCGTCGAAGCACGCGCAGACGATGGGGTGGGAGTTGGCTGGCTTGGTGATAAGTGTTGAATTCCGGATCGCTCGTGGCCACGGCGATGATCTTGTGATCCTTCTTTCCCGTGTCCGTCATGGTCATCAATCCGATCGCCCGCGCGGGTATGATGGTCAGCGGTGCAACCGCTTCTTGCGCTAACACGAGAACATCCAACGGATCGCCATCTTCGGCCAATGTTTGAGGGATGAATCCGTAATTCGCTGGGTAGTAAACGGCGGAGTAGAGAAGGCGGTCCATTCGTATCAAACCGGTCTTCTTGTCCAACTCGTATTTGACGCTGGAACCGAGCGGGATCTCTACTACCGAGTTGAATTCCTTCGGCAGGTTTTCTCCTGCTGTAATGTCATGCCACGAATGCGACATCGTTGTCTTTCCTCCGTCTACGTCAAATCGCACGGGATCAGGAAACACCCGGTACTATGCTCGTGCCGCTGTCGAAGAGCGTACTTCGTCAGGGGCGTTCGAGGTGTTGATGTGTTCTTTTGTTGCTTCACCGCAAGAGGTACGAATCCCCAATTGCCTCAGAAATTTGTGATCTTCGGGACTGAACGCGACCGGTTCCGACTCTTCAACCCGTTGGTTAATGCCGGGTCGGGAAAAGAGGGCAGAGGTAATCTCGTGCGACGCAGGATGAGAATGAGATCTGTTTTGCAGGATACGGTGCAGGAATCGTCGTATGGTCATAGCCAAGTCCCAGACTCGTTGTGCGCGACTTCAGGATGCAGGATCGAGGATGCCCCCGCAATTTAAGAAGTCGCTCAATTACGAGCCGACAACCGCTAGGAATTCACATACCGTAGCGGGTTGGTAGGAGTCATCAGCTACTCCTGCTTTTTGGGCGGGGAACAGCGGTTAGAGGTGAACCCCTTCACCTTGCCACCTATTTTAGCCGCAAAGACTCAAAGGCGCTCCAACGCGGCCTTAAGATAAGTCCAGAAATTCGCGACCGTTGAGATCTGCACGCGTTCGTGCGGGCTGTGGGGGTCGACGATCGTGGGGCCAAACGACGCCATCTGCATCTCCGGATACTTCTCCCCGATCACGCCGCATTCCAGACCGGCATGCATCGCGATCAGCTTTGCGGGCTGACCGAATATTTCTTCGTGCACCGCTTGGAGCTTGAGCACGACATCACTCCTCGGTTCCGGTTTCCATCCCGGATAGCTGCCGGAGTGTTCAACCTCAAATCCGGCCAACCGAAACACAGTAGCCACCATACGGGCGGCAGCCCACTTGCTACTCTCGATGGCACTGCGCTGGCTGGTGACAATCGACACCGTGTCAGCCTTGGTAGTAACGGTGGCTAGATTAGTAGAGTTTTGGGTCAGGCCGGGGACGTCCGGACTCACGGCCAGCACGCCGTGCGGCACAGTGACAAGAAGATCGACGACGCGCCTCGCGTCCACTGAATCGAGTACTTTCTCGGGGTGCGTGATCGTTTCGGCGGTGATTTTTAAGCCGGGGTCAAAAGATCCCAGGTCTTCTTTGTATTCAGACTCGGTCTTTCCGATGAGTGAGCACAGTTCCTTTTCCTTCTCTGAGTCGAGGAGCACTATGGCGGAAGCCTCGCGTGGAATCGCGTTCTGGGCGCTACCACCATTAATCTCAGAGATTTCGGCAGGATCGTGATCAAGCAGACTTTGCAGCACACCGCCCAATATGCGCAGGGCGTTGCCTCGGCCCTGATGGATATCCACTCCCGAATGGCCGCCTTTTAGGCCAGACACCTTGATTCGCCAGGCTGCATTGGCGGTTGCCGGACGCAACGTGAGTTTGCGTCGGCCCGTTGTCTTAATTCCACCCGCGCAACCGATACAGATCGTACCGGTCTCTTCGTTGTCGAGGTTTAGAAAGTACTTCGATTTCAGTATCCCGCCGGGAAATTCCGCTGCGCCCGTCAGGCCCGTCTCCTCGTCGATGGTAAAGACGAACTCCAGCGGACCGTGCGCAATGTTCTTGCTCTCCATCACGGCAAGCGCTGCCGAAATGCCCACACCGTTGTCGGCGCCCAATGTGGTTCCGTCGGCCTTCAGCCAGTCGCCATCGCGCACCACCTTTATGGGATCTGTGTCGAAATCATGGATGGTGCCTTCGTTTTTTTCGCATACCATGTCGNNGGCGGATCACAATGTTGCCAGCGTTGTCATGGATGGCTTCCAACCCAAGTCGCTTGGCTTGCATAAGGACGTAATTGCGGGCGGCAGCCTCTTTGGTAGAAGGGCGGGGTATTTTCGTCAGCGCTTCAAAGTGCTTCCATACTTCTTTCGGTTCCAGATCTAGGAGTGCAGATGTCATGATTGTAATGTTCTCCCTTGATTAGCTAGACAGGAGTGTAGCGCGCTTGGAGCCTCTCGACATTAACAAGGAATTCGGAATCACTCAGGACCAAGCGCGCAGTGTGTCAGTGGAACAGATTCCGACGTTGATTCACGACCATCGCGAAGAGGTCCTTCGTGGTTTGCTGGAGAACCCGCATTTCGAGGAGCTGCACCTCTGCCTGCTCCTCGGGCGAGCGGATCTGTCGGCCCTCCTGCTGGAAGAAATCGCCCGCCAGAAGCGACTGATAACCAGCTATCGCGTAAAGCGTGCGCTAGCGTTTCACCACAACGTACCGCAGACCCTCGGCTTGGGACTGGTCAGAGAACTCCACGCCCACGATCTTGTGGCCCTGAGTTTTTCTCCTTCGGGAAGTCCCGCATTACGGCACTTGGCCGAGGAGCTGGTGCTGGCAAGCCTGCCGCGACTGCCCCCCGCGCAAAAAATGACCTTGGCACGGCGTGGCACGCCGCGCATTATGGGAGCCTTGCTGACGGAAGGCAATTCCGAAAGCCTTCCTACCGTGCTTGATAGTCCGTTACTTAACGAGGGCCACGTCCTGAGGGCTCTAGCGAGAGTAGCGCTTCCAGTGCGGATCGTCACTGCGATCGCCGATCATGCGAAATGGTCCCACATTTATAGTGTGCGACTCGCATTGCTGCGGAACTTACAGACGCCGTTGCCACGAGTCCTTGCGTTTCTGCCCAGCATCACAACTCCGGATCTGAAAATCCTTAGCCAATCCAGTTCTGTGCCGGCAAAGATTCTGCCTCATATTCGCCGCGAGCTTGCCAATCGCTTGCAGCACGGCAAGTCTCATGCGAAGAACCTAAGACGAGAAGGGTAACCATATTCTGCGGATGCGCAGAACCCCTGGAGTCTCATAACATCATTTGTGAATTCGTCTTGGGTGTTTTGATTGTGCAGACGGCTAAGGTTTCTCGTGCCGCGGGGTGCCGGAGACTGAGCGCAAATCCTGTTGAGTTCATACGTCGTTTTTGCTGTACTATGGG
>PLBE01000187.1 GCA_003134435.1 Acidobacteriaceae bacterium | reverse complement strand
CCAAGTTCGAATCCGGCACCGGCTGGCCGAGCTTCTGGCAGCCGATTGCGCGCGAGAACATCGCGGTTGCCAGCGACTCAAGCCAGGGGATGGAGCGCGACGCGGTCTCCTGCCGCCGCTGCGAAGCGCATCAAGGGCACGTCTTCCCGGACGGACCTCCCCCGACCGGGTTGCGCTATTGCATGAATTCAGCGGCGATGCGGTTCGTCAAGCTGGGGTAAGCGGGCTTACTTGCCTTTGTAGTCCTGGAAGAGCTCGGGGAACTGTGCCTTCAGGGCTTCGATTTTGGGGCGGTCGCAGACCAGGATGTAGGGATTGCCCGGGTTGTGATCGGCGTAGTGCTGGTGGTAGTCCTCGGCGTCATAGAAGCCTTTGAGCGGCGTGACTTCAGTGACGATTTTGGCGGGGAAGATGTGGGCCGCGTCGAGCTGGGCGATGTAGGCCTGGGCGATGCGCTGCTGTTCGGCGCTGGAGTAGAAAATTGCAGACCGGTAGGAGGCGCCTACGTCCGGGCCCTGGCGGTTGAGCTGGGTGGGGTCGTGCGCGACGGAGAAGAAGATGCGGAGGAGCTGGCCGTAGGTGATACGAGAGGAATCGTAGACGATCTTCACCGACTCGGCGTGGCCGGTGTCCCCGTTGCTGACGCGTTCGTATTCGGCAGTGTTGGCGGCGCCGCCG
Organism: Acidobacteriaceae bacterium; assembly: GCA_003134435.1. Lineage (GTDB taxonomy): Bacteria > Acidobacteriota > Terriglobia > Terriglobales > Acidobacteriaceae > Acidiflorens. Next base: position 12,732 of record PLBE01000187.1, on the reverse strand, counting down.
GAGTAGCCTGAAGTAGCGCTGATCACGCCCTTCACGTGCTGGAAAACGGCCTGAACGCCCCAGAAACAGCCTCCGGAGATGACCGCAGTCTGCTGGGATTTCGCGGATGCCAGGGCGGCATCGACGGCTGGAGGCGGGATGGGAACAGCGGCGCGTTCGCCGGCATTGCAGGCGATGACGGCTCCGAGGGTCACCATTAAGAGCAAGGCAGAGCAGCGTGCGGAAAAACTGGACATAGGAACTCCTTAGATCGGCTCGGTTGATTGGAGCCTCTGCTAAGTAGAGTCGGCAGCAGGGAAAAAGTTTCTTATCTGTAATGGAGCAGCGGGCGCCTCGGCGTGGGATTCAGGCGTCGGCCAGGTACTTGCCCATGCAGCGTATGCAGGGCGTGTAACCTTCTCGTGAAGCCTCGGACGCGGTAATGGTTCGCGGTCTATTTCTTTCGTGGATGAACGGGCATCCCGCCCGGTGGAACAGTTTCCCATCTTCGGTAACGACGACCATCATGTTGGGAGGCACGCCGGAGCCGCGTCTGGCCAGTTCGGAACGCTGCTCGGGGCGGCGTGCGGACGAGGCGCGCACCAATTCAAGGCTTCCAACCACCAGGACGGCCGCTGCCGCAGCCACCATCCAACCCAGGAAAGTCCTGCGACTGGGCGGGATAGAGGAGGGTAAATTCTGTTCGATTCTCCGGTGCAGGCGCTGGCCGAAACCGAGGGGGACTTCGAGCATACGTTCGTCGCCATAGAGTTGGATCACGTTGCGGGTGCCGTCCAAGACGGCGGTGCAGCGTTGGCAGTCGCGGACGTGGGCTTCGATGGCCAGGCGCAAGCCGGGATGGACTTCGCCGTCGAGATAGTTTGAGACTTCACGCCAAACCTCTTCGCAATTGACTACCATGGCTTGGTCCCCTTTTCAAAAGACAACCGGCCTCCCCATTTTCCGCACCATGCCCCGCCGAGGCCGGGTGCGAGCAGATCGCGGAGCATGAGGCGGGCGCGGAGTAAGCGGGTCTTGACCGAGGCGGTGGAGATGCCAAGCGCCCTGGCGGTTTCGTCGATGCTGAGGCGCTGCATATCGCGCAGGACAAAAACTTCACGGTAAATTTGCCCCAAGCCGGCCAGAGCCTCGGCGAGCTTCTGTCGGATTTCGTTGCGTTCCAGAGTTTCGGACGGAATCTCACGCCAGTCGGCAAAGTCGCGAGGAGTGTAGTTGCCTTCGTCGTCCGGGCGATCGGCGATCGGTTCCATGATGTTGGCATGCGCCTTCCTTCTTCGCATACGCGCCTCGTTGACGGTAATCTGGATCAGCCAGGTGCTGAAACGCGCCTCGGCGCGAAATTGGCGGATGTGTTTGAAGGCTTTCAAGACGGCCTCTTGAGCCACGTCCTCGGCGTCGGCCTCGTTTCTTAGAATGGCGAAGGCAGTTGCGTACACTCGCCGTTCGTAGGGACGGATCAACTCGTAGAAGAGTTCGTGCTCGCCGTCGCGGACGCGTTGGATGAGCATCACTTCGTCGCGCGGATCGCCGTCGAACTGTCCCGCTGGACGTTTCAGCGCTATCACCCTTCCCGGCATTGCTCCTCACGGTTCCGCCGCATCGAATTTTGAGACGCTAACCTCAAGTCCTAACCGATGATGGAGAGGCGGGGTCTGGCGTTGCCTCGAGTTGAAAAGTCCATTGGCATAGGATTCGCAAACTGGCAGTAAGTTTCGCGGGATTTCGAAGCACCTCCGCGGAACAGGGTCGCGGCCACTTTGAGCCATTCTCGCACCGATTCTCCACAGGCTTCCACTGGGTTGCTACTTGCATTCCCGCATGGAAGTTCCGGATAATCATGACAGAGATTTTGACAGCCGTGTATCGCTATCGCCGCGCCGAGTTGTTGCGTATTCTGCGGATCGTTCCTCGCCAGCTTCAAACCTGGGAGAAGGCGGGATTGGTAACGGTGGCGGAGGAGTATTCGTTTTTCGATCTGGTGCAAATCAAGAAGGTACGCGATCTGTGCGGGCAGCGCGTCCGGCCGGCGGTGATCCGGCAATCTCTCGAGGCGATGCAGAGGCAAGTGGCGGGGATGGAGAATCCGCTGCTCGAGGCGGGTGCGTACCAGAGCGGACACCGGGTCGCTTTCCGGCACCAGGGGCGGCTTCTGGAGCCGATTGCCGGGCAGTTCATGTTCGATTTTTCATCGGAAGAGAGTAAAGTGGTGACCAGCCCGCCGCGCAACGGACCGGAGCTGGTGATTACGGACGTTGCCGACCTGTTTGCGCGCGGCATCGCGCTGGAAGAAAATCCCTCGACGCAGAGCGAGGCGATTACCGCCTATTTGAAGGTTCTCGATATGGATCCGATGCACGCCGCCGCGCATATCAATCTGGGCACGCTGTATTACAACCGGCAGGAATACGCGCTTGCGGAAAGGCACTACCGTTCGGCGATCCAGATCGATCCGCGCTACGCGCTGGCCTATTTCGACCTGGGCAATGTGCTGGATGAGACAGGGCGGGTGGAAGAAGCGATCGACACTTATAAGGCCGCGATTCAACTGGCGCCGACCTACGCCGACGCGCACTACAACCTTGCCCTGGCCTATGAGAAGAGGCGCGAGCCGCGCAAAGCGCTGCAACACTGGCGTGCGTACGTGAAACTCGACACGACGGGCCCGTGGACGGTACACGCCAAACATCAGATCCAGCGGATTCTGCAGAGCGACGGTTTGAAACTGGTACACTCCCGCAAGGCGAACTAGGGGAAAGACGAGCGCAAGGGCGTTTCCCGCCACAGTGGATGATCCCAACCATCGAATTCCGGCCGAATTCCGGCACTTCTCTTGTGAAATTGGAAGGCTCGCCGTAGAATTCGAGCGCGCCGTATAAAATCGATTTTCAAATGAGGCGGTCCAGCACGGATGGATCTGCCGGAAAAGACCGGCGCTACCACTCCTGCCCCCGATGCTGTAAAGGAGACCTGTAAAGGAGAATCATGGACTTGAACCGCTTTCCCCGCGCTACGAACATGCTGTCGATGAACCTTATTATTTTCGTTGTATTCGGGGCATCCATGTCGTCTGCGGCATCGGCGCAATCTGATTCGTTGCAGAAAGCCCCGTGGAGAAACGTGGCCCTTTCGCCCGATCAGCGGGCCGCACTCCTGATCAAGGAGATGACGATTGACGAGAAGATTTCACTGCTGCACGGCACTGGCCTGAAGGATCTGAGCCCGGTGAGTCCATTAGCGGTGGGAACGAACGGAGGAGCGGGCTATGTGGTGGGCATTCCGCGCCTGGGAATCCCGGCGATCCAGATGTCGGATGCGGCTTACGGCGTGCGGGACAGCGGGAAGAATGGCCGCTACTCGACGGCATTGCCGGCGAATGTGGCGGCGGCGGCGAGTTGGGATGTGGTCGCCGCTTTCCAGTATGGCGCTCTGATCGGGCGCGAATTGCGCGCACAAGGCTACAACATGTCACTGGGCGGGGGGGTCAACATCACTCGCGAGCCGCGCAACGGGCGGACGTTTGAATACCTGGGAGAGGATCCCATCCTGGCGGGGACATTGGTGGCATGGTTGATCCGCGGCACCCAGGCGCAGCATGTGATTGGCGACATCAAACATTATGCGCTGAACGATCAGGAAAGCGGACGGAACGCGGTGAACGTCAACATCGACAAGCGGTCGGCCAGAGAGAGCGATCTGCTGGCGTTCGAGATCGGCGTAAGCGAGGGCAATCCCGCGGGCGTCATGTGCTCCTACAACCGTGTGGACGGGGACTATGCCTGCGAAAACAAGTACCTGTTGACCGACGTTCTGAAGAAAGACTGGAATTTCAAAGGTTTTGTTTTGTCGGACTGGCAAGGCGCGCACAGCACGGTGAAAGCCTCGGCGGCGGGACTGGATCACGAGGAGCCCGGGGAAATTTTCTACGGCGAAGCGATGAAGGATGCGGTGCAGTCGGGCCGCGTGTCGACGGCTGAGCTGGACGACCACGTGCACAGGATCCTGCGGTCGATGTTCGCCTGCGGCGTGTTCGACGACCCCCCGCAGAAAAGCGTGGTCGATGTGGCCACAGGCTTTGAGGTTGCGCGAAAGATCGCCGAACACAGCATAGTGTTGCTTCGCAACGAAAGACTCGGCGAAAAGGAGGCTCAACTTCCGCTCGATGCCTCTCGTATCAAGAGCATCGCGGTGATCGGCGCGCATTCCGATGTAGGCATGATTTCAGGGGGCGGGTCGGCGCAGGTTGACCCTCCGGGTGGAAACGCGATCATGCCTCCCGGCCAGGGGCGCACCGTCTGGGGTGTGCCGGACTGGTTTCCCACGTCGCCGCTCAGGACGATTCGAGCCAAAGCTCCGGGAGCGGCGGTGACGTTCGATCCGGGGACGGATAATGCCGCAGCAGCAGCGGTGGCGAAAACGGCGGATGTCGCCATCGTGTTCGCCACGCAGTGGGAGAGCGAAGGCATGGATCTCGACAGTCTTACGCTTCCATTGCATCAGGACGAGTTGATTGAGGCGGTTGCCGCAGCCAACCCCCATACGATTGTTGTGCTCGAGACCGGCAGCCCCGTGACCATGCCCTGGGCGGGCAAGGTCAGCGCCATTCTCGAGGCGTGGTATGCCGGTTCGCAAGGAGCGGAGGCTCTGGCCAACATCATTTTCGGCGTGGTGAACCCCAGCGCGAAGCTGCCAATCACATTTCCGATGAGCGATGCCGACCTGCCGCATCGGAGCATCGTAAAGCCTCCGCGGGAGTCCACTACCGAAGGGGAGACCGACGCATGGAAGAGGATTGCGGGAGGCTTGCCGGTATTTCAGACGACTTACGACGAAGGCTTGAAGGTTGGATATAAGTGGTATGACGCCGAGAAGAAACAAGTTCTCTTTCCCTTCGGATATGGGCTGTCCTACACGACCTACAGCTACTCCAACCTGCGAGTTACACCGAGTGCAGTGCCGGAGGGCAAAGTCCGCTTGAACTTCACCGTGACCAATACCGGCAACCGCGCGGGCGAGGAGATCGCGGAAGTTTATGCGGCTCTGCCTGGGGCCGCGGGCGAACCACCGAAGCGCCTGGTCGGATGGAGCAAGGTCAAACTGAATCCGGCGGAGAGCAAGGACGTTTTGGTTGAGGTCGACCGTAAGTATCTGTCGATTTTCAACGTCGAGCGCAACGCCTGGGAGTTGATACCGGGAGAGTATGGGTTCATGGCCGGTGGTTCTTCGCAGAGCTTGCCGCTGAAGGAATCGGTCAGCTTGAAGTAGCGGCTCACGGAAAGGCCATGCAACGCGGAGAGGAGAGGGCCGTTTTCGGGGCTATCCTTTCGAATGTCAGTCTCACTAAAGATGTCACCTCTCAGGTGCAGGAGAAAGAGAAATGAAAAGTTGCCGGCGGACTTGGATGTTTGCGCTCGCGATGGCGGTAGTTTCTGCTAATGCGGCGAGCTTTTGCCAGATGGCACAGGAAGAGAAGAGCATCTACAACGAAAGGGCTGATGCGCACGCTGAGATTAAAGAGGCTCTGTCGAAGGCCGCTGCCGGGCACAAACGGGTCATCGTTGTGTTTGGCGCCAAGTGGTGTTTCGACTGCCACGCGCTCGACAAGGACTTTCACCGTCCGGAAGTGGCGTCGATCCTATCCGCTAACTATGAGGTCGTGCACGTTGACATCGGCAAGGGAGAGAAGAACCAGGATTTGATGTTGAAGTACGAAGTCCCGATGAAGCGCGGCATTCCGGGGCTGGCGGTGCTTGATGCCAATGGCAAACTGATTTACAGCCAGAAGAATGGGGAATTCGAAAATGCGCGTTCGCTCTCTCCGGAAGATGTGATCGCATTTCTGAACAAGTGGAAGCCGGAGGCGTAAGGCGGAGAAAAAAAGGCGCGGCTTGCGCCGCGCCCCAAGGAGAGAGAATAGTTCTGCTCGCCGTTATGTCGTTCCGTCGTCTGCTACCTGATTCCCGACTGAGTTCGCGGCTTAGTTCACCACCAGCTTGTTGTCGACGCTGAACGCGCCCGGTACCGACCCTGCCCGGATTCCGGCGATGTTCTTGTCCGCCGCGTTTTCTACTGTTCCGTAGAGCGTGACGTGTCCGTTATCGACCACGATGCGAATCGGGTTTACCGGATCGCTGGCGTAGCGGCCCAACACCGAGTCGCGATAGATGGCGCGCGCCATGCGCACCCGCAAGGAATCGTCAAAATTCGACACCGGCAGCACGTTCACCTCGTTGACGACGTCCTTGACGCCGGGAGTGCGCGCCAAGATCGCGAGGGCCGAGTCCTTGGCGACGTCGTTCACGGTATCGCCCCCGATGGTTACGACGCCGTCCTTTACGCCCAGGGTGATGAAGTTGAACGCGTTGTCGTAGTATCCGACGCGGTCATAGGCGAGCTTTTTAGCCAGCTTCTGCTGGAGCTGGCTGTCGGGCACGGATTCTCCCGCAACCTCGATGTCGTTGCGAACGCCGGTGACATTTGCCACTTTCATTGCTTTTCTGGCGGCGTCAAGCTTGTCCTGGTAGAGGCTGACGGAGCCGGTCAAGGTCACAATGCCATCCTCGACGCTCGAATTGACGCCCTGCAGCTGCTTGGCGTCGTGCAACTTCTGGCTGACCGTCTGCTGAATCTGCTGATCGTACCGGCCGTTTGCGGCCAGGGCAGAAACACTGAGCAGGACGAGCAACGCCATGGTCAATGCAAGACTCTTCATGTTCGAAAGCTTTTTCATGGTTGTCATCCTTCATTGAATTCCGGTTCCCCACATCGTTAACCGGTTAGTTAAATAGATGCCCACCGGTCGGGGAGGGATGCGTATGCGGAGAGTCTTTACAAACTATTACTTTTACAGACGATGACAAAGTGCGGGAGCGGTTGGCCGGGGGGGCGACGCCATCCCCGCGGCCGTCATTGGCGACCTGGCAAAGATCGCTTCTGGAGACGAGCAGCGCAGTCAACGACCGGAAAACCGGCAAAGCTGAAGGCTGCGGGGCCGATCATTCTTGTTGCGCTTGTTGCGCTTGTTGCGCTTATGGGGGGCGGCAGCGGGAGCGCCACCTTGAGCCCTATTTTTTCCGCCGGGCAGCTTTTTTCTTTGCCGATGCCGATTTCTCTCGCGCGTTAGCCTGTTTTACAAACACCCGGGCGAAAATCCTGTCGATGTTCTTGAGTTGCCGCTGCAGGTTGAAGGCGTGCTCGATCCTGGCCCTGGGCACGCGTGCGCGAATCTCGGGATCGTTCAAGATCAGCTCGTGAAAATCCAGATCGTCTTTCCAGGCGCGCATGGCATGGCTCTGCACCAGGCGATAGGCGTCTTCGCGCGAAACGCCGCTTTCGACCAGGTCGAGCAGCAGTTGTCCACTGAAGACGAGACCATGTGTGCTCTCGAGGTTTGCCATCATGCGTTCGGGATAGACGAACATGGTTTCGATCAGGTTCGCCGTCTTGTTCAGCAGATAGTCGGTGAGGGTAGTCGAGTCGGGAATGATGACGCGCTCCGCCGAAGAGTGTGAAATATCGCGTTCATGCCACAAGGCCACGTTCTCGAATCCGGCCTGCGCGTTGGCACGCACGACGCGCGCCAATCCGGAGATCTGCTCGCTGGTTACGGGATTGCGTTTGTGCGGCATGGCCGACGAACCCTTCTGTTTTTCGCTGAAATATTCTTCGGCCTCGCGAACTTCGGTGCGCTGCAGGTGGCGGATTTCCGTGGCAATCTTGTCGAGCGTCGAGGCAACGGTCGCCAGCGTCGCCAGATAAAAAGCATGGCGGTCGCGCTGAATCACCTGCGACGAAACCGCGGCCGCCTTCAATCCCAGGCGGGCGCACATTTTCTCTTCGAGTTCGGGCGTGAGGTGGGCGAACGTTCCCACCGCCCCCGAGAATTTGCCCACGCGCAGGTCTTCGGCGGCGGCCCGGAAGCGCGCGATGTTACGCTGCGTCTCCGAATACCAGTTGGCGATCTTGAAGCCGAAGGTGATGGGTTCGGCGTGGACGCCATGGGTGCGGCCGATCATGGGCGTGTCTTTGAATTCCCAGGCGCGGTGTTCGAGAACTTCGGCGAGCCGTTCGAGGTCGCCGGCGATCAGCGACGAGGCTTGCTGTATGAGCAACGCTTGCGCGGTATCGACCACATCATTGGACGTTAGGCCGTAGTGAAACCAGCGGGCATGGGGGCCCACGATTTCGGCGACGGCGGTGGTGAAGGCGATGACGTCATGTTTCACCTCCGCCTCAATCTGGAAGATGCGATCGACGTTGAAGTCGGCGCGGGCGTGGATCGCCTTGGCGGCGTCCCTGGGTACGATGCCAGCTGCGGCCAGGGTTTCAGTCGCGGCAACTTCGACGGCGAGCCAGGTGCGGAAGCGATTCTCGTCGCTCCAGATGCGGGCCATCTCGGGGCGGGTATAGCGTGGGATCACGGCGCTTTCTCCTCAGAAGGGAACTGGGGATTGTAAATCAGGCGAGTGGGCGAGTGCAGGGACGCCAGAGGTGAGAGGTCAGACGGCAGAGGTTAACCCCATTCCTTTTGGACTTCTGCAATCTGACCTCGAACCCCTGACCTCTGACCTCTTCCCTCTTCCCTCTGACCTCTGACCTCTGACCTCTTCCCTCTGACCTCTGACTTCGGGGCTACTCCACCTGGTGTTTGGCGGTGTAGCCTTCGCGGGCATAGACGATGACTTTCACTTCCTTGCCCTTCTGGTCGCGAATTTTCAGCGGACCGCCGTCGGGCGCCTGGAGTTCAACTTTCAATTTGCGGTAGGTGCCGTCGAGCTTGGTGTTGGTGGGGTGATAAGTGATGCTGTACTGGTTGCGGATGTCGGTCGCGATGTCGTGAAAGAGTTCGGGCAGTTCGCCTTCGAAGCGCGGAAAGTAGGCGCGTCCGCCAGTCATTTTTGCGAAGGTATTGAGCTGGTTATCGGCCTGCGCCCAATCGACCTGGGTAATTCCTCCCGCGTATCCGCGCGCCTCCATTGCCTCGCGATACTGCCAGCCGATGCTGATGGCATAGATGGTGACGTCTTTCGTAATTTTGATTTTCTTGATGATCTGATCCAGATTCAAGCGGCTGAAGGTATCGCGTCCGGAAGAAACGAGGATGATGTATTTCTTGCCGTCGATGCGATCGACCCGGTCGAGCGAATCGAAGAGCGCATCGAAGAGGTTGCGCTCGGAAAACCCGGGGATACGCAGCATATTCAGAGCTCCCATGATGGCGCTCTTGTCCTGGGTGAAGTCGACGAGGATCTGGGGTTTCATGTCGTAGGAAACGACCGCGACCCAATCATTCTTCTTTAAGCCGCTGGCGAAAGTGTAGGAAGCGTTGAGCGCGTCGTACATATAACGCAGGTTGGTCGCGGCATATTCGACCAGCAGGACGGCGGTGATGGGAGCTTCGGTTTGATTGAAGCTGGCAATCTTCTGCGGCGTGCCATCTTCGAGGATCCTGAAATTTTCCGCTTTCAGTCCCGGAATGGTTTGGCCATCTTTGCTGGTGACGAGCACGTCCAGGTTGACCAGGGGCACGTCAACATGGATCGAGTAGTCAGGCATGTTTTCGATCTTCTTGGGTTTCTCGGGTGCGGGCGGCGGCGGTTCTTCCTTTTTTTTCGGGATCACGTACGGCCCAACGTCGTTTTGCGGGCCGCCGGCTTCAGGCGGAGCGTCCTGCTTATTCGGGTTGGACGGGGCCGGCGATGAGGTGTCCTGGGCGCGAGCGGGGGGAGCGAAAGCCGCCGCGACCATCCACAAAAGAGTAAAAACCAACAGAGTCAAGTGCTTACGGAAAGCCGACGGGGCGCGGCTTTCACCGCCAAATACGCCAGAAAACATAGGGATGTCCTCAAAAACTACTGTGCTAGTATAGATGCAAGAACTCTGCGGTTGGGATATTTTGCGGGCCTTGAAAAACGCCACCTCTCCTGGCAAGACCTTCCGATAGCACGCGGAGTCAAAAGCAAGCAGACGGGTCGTTATTTGACCTCCGGGGCCATTCATGAGAAATGCCGTTCGCTCACTCGCCGCCCTTTTGTGTTTTTTGTCAGCCGTGGGGTTTCATGGGCAAAGCGTTTCTTCGGGCACCCGCTCTCCGCTGATCATGCCGCTCGATCAAATTCATGAAGGCATGAAGGGGACCGCGCTCACGGTTTTCCAAGGTGTGAAACCGGAGTCGATGGAGGTGGAAGTTCTGGGCGTGATGCGCAATGTGAACGGTCCCAAGGGCGACATCATCCTGGTCCGGCTGCATGGGATCAAGCCTGAATATACCGGAGTGGTAGCGGGCATGAGCGGAAGCCCGGTGTATTTCGAAGGCAAGCTGGCGGGGGCGCTGGCGTTCCGCATCGGCGAATTCTCGAAGGAGCCGATCGCGGGTGTAACTCCGATCGAAGAGATGCTGGAGATCAACGCGCTGGACCATAGTGCGGCACAGAGTAAGGCCCCGGCGGAGGTGCGTGCCGGTCTTTCAAATTCCAGTCTTTCGAACTTCAGTCTTTCGAATTCCAGTCTTTCGAATCAAAGGGCAGCGAGTGCAGCCGCAAGTCCCAGCGAAAGCGAGTTGGTCCCGGCCCAGAATTACAGCAACTACCTGACGCCGATTGAAACACCGCTGGTTTTTAATGGTTTTACAGAAGAGACTTTGCAGCGCTATGGCGCGCAATTCGCCGCCGCCGGCATCGTACCGGTGATGGGGGTTGGCTCGGCGAGCGATCGCAAGCAGCCCGAACCGATCGAGGCGGGTTCGGCGGTGAGCGCGGTGCTGGTTCGCGGGGACATGGATATTGCCGCCACCTGTACGGTGACATACGTGGATCCGCAGCGTCTGCTTGCCTGCGGACATCCGCTGCTGCAGTTTGGCGAAGTGGATCTGCCGATGACGAAGGCCATGGTGCTGGCGACGTTGCCTTCGCCATTGAATGCATTCAAGATCGTCAACACGACGGAGACGATCGGCGCGTTCGTGCAAGACCGCCAGAACGGCATTATGGGGGTGCCGGGGCGCGAGTCGAAGATGATTCCAGTGACCGTGGCGCTGCACTCGGGGCCTGGAGAACATGGAGTGGCGACCAAGGAATTCCATTATGAGGTTCTCAACAATGCGCGGTTGAGTCCGCTGGCGATGATGGCCACGGTCTTCAATGCGCTGCACGGCATCAACGAATACGGCGAAGACATTACTTACCGCATGAATGGCGTGCTCAGTGTGAAGGGGTATCCCGATGTCACGCTGCGGAACATGTTTGCCCCGCAGGATAACGGGCAACCGGCGGCCGCTTTGGCCGCCGCCACCATTGGCGAGCGCTTTGGCCGTATCTACAGCAATCCCTATGACGTTCCGGACGTGGAAGGGGTGAAGCTTGATTTCGATCTGGTGCGCGAGCGCCGATCGGCCCGTCTGGAAGCAGCGCGCACGGACATGACGGAAGCTCGTCCCGGCGACCAGATTGTGGTGGAGACGGTGATTCGTCCTTATCGCGGGGAGCGGCTGGTGCGCCAGATTCCGGTACGGATTCCGACTTCGACTTCAAAGGGAACGCTGCGGGTTCTGGTCAGCGACGGAGACACGCTTGATCGGATACACCGGGGCACTCCGATGATGAATCGCGGTCTTGGTTTAGCGCCGACCATCGCTTTGCTCAACAAGGAGCGGGCCAACGATCGGGTTTATGTTTCGCTGATCGAGTCCGATCCGGAAGCCATGGTGGCGGACAAAGTGATGCCGACGTTGCCGCTGTCGGTCATGAACGTCATGGATAATATGCGGGGGACGCAAGACATGATCGTGCTCGGCGAATCGTCGGTTAGCGAAGCGTCCACGGACTCGCTTGATTATGTAGTATCGGGCGCGCAGATGCTGACCATTACCATCAAGTAGCGGCACTCGACGTGGAGCGACGGGCGTCCTCGCCCGTCCAGAGTATGGCGGCCGAGCGGGGGATGCCCGGTTCCCGTATAACCAGACTAAAATTGAGGTATGACTTTGCCTTGTAAGACGCTTGCTTTGTCGGCACTTGCTTTTTCCACTCTCGCGCTTTGCACACTCAGTCTTGCCGAAGGCACACGGACCTGGGAACAGTCCAAATTTGAGGAATTGACCAAGGGCACAGCGAAAGGGATCGCGCTGCGGAGCGAGGGTGGTCTCGAACTCGCACCCGCCTTCAAGGCGCTCGCGACCACACCTTCGACCTACATCTGGTCGATCGCATCCGATGCCACGGGCAATGTTTATGCCGCCGCCGGATCGCCGGCGCGGGTTTATCGCATCGCGCCCGACGGGCAGAGCACAATTATTTTCGAGGCGCAGGAACTGCAAGTGCAAGCTCTGGTAGTCGAGAAGAACGGCGTCGTCTATGCCGCCACCGCGCCCGACGGCAAGGTGTATCGTCTGGAATGCGCAAAAGGAGCGAAGGCGGATGCCAGCGCTTCCTGGAGCGCCTCGAGCTATTTCGATCCCGGTTCCAAGTACATCTGGGACATCGTTCTTGACGACGGGGGCGCGCTGTATGTCGCCACCGGCGATCACGGAGAAATCTACAAGGTCGGCGCCAACGGCCAGCACGCGCTCTTCTTCAAGAGCGATGAAGTCCACATTCGGGTGCTGGCGCTCGATCCCAGGGGCAACCTTATCGCGGGCTCGGACGGCAGCGGTCTGATCTATCGCATTGCGCCGAATGGCGATGCGTTCGTACTCTACAGCGCGCCCAAGAAGGAAATTACCGCGCTCGCCATCGACAG
>PLBE01000132.1 GCA_003134435.1 Acidobacteriaceae bacterium | reverse complement strand
TGCTTTCCACATCTGCATAGCCTGCCTTCAGCCGGAACTCCTCCGGCGTCCTGTAGTCGAGCGAGCTGTGCGGACGCTCGCAGTTGTACTCCCGCCGCCAGCTTGCCAGGGTGCTTCGTACGTCGTTCAACGTTCTAAACCAGCTTGCGTTGAGGCACTCGTCGCGCAGCCGGCCGTTGAAGCTCTCGATGTAGCCGTTCTCCATCGGTCGCCCGGGCGTGATGAAGTGCAACTGGACTCCGTTCTCATAGGCCCACTGGTCCACCACCTGGCTGACGAACTCCGGCCCGTTGTCGATCACGATCACCTCCGGTTTGCGTCCCTGCTGCTTCAGTCCTTCTAGGACACGCACCACCCTCGCTCCCGGCAGCGAGGTATCGGGCTCGATCTCCAGCGCCTCGCGGGTGAAGCCGTCCATGAGATTAAACGTCCGGAACTTGCGCCCGCTGGTGAACGCATCGCTGGCGAAGTCCATCGTCCACAGATGATCGGGCTGCGTCGGGCGCGGCGGTAGCACCAGGCGCGATCCCGCACGTCGGCGTCGGCCCCGCTTCCGACGAAGGCTCAGCTTTTCTTCAACGTACAGCCGGTACACGCGCTTGTGATTCGCTTTCCATCCTTCCCGCACCAGCATTCGTGTCAATCGGCGATATCCGAACCTGCGCCGCTCTGCCGCCAGCTCGCGCAACCGCACGCGCAGTCGCGGGTCCTCGGGCCGTGGCACGTAGCGATACGTCCGGCGATGGATCTCGATCAGCCCGCAGGCGCGTCGCTCTGAGACCGCTACTTCCGAGCGCATCACCACCACCGCCTCCCGTCGCAACTGCGGGCTCACCATTTTTTTGCAACCACCGCCTGCAATGCTCGTTTGTCCAACAGCAGCTCGGCTACGGCGTGCTTCAACTGCCGATTCTCCTCTTCCAGCACACGCAACCGCTTCGCCTCGCTCACTTCCATCCCGCCGTACTTCCCCTTCCACCGGTACAGCGTCTGCGACGCGATCCCGTGTTTACGGCACAGCTCCGGCGTGGCTACTCCAGCCTCGGACTCCTTCAGGATGCCAATGATCTGCTCTTCCTTGAATCGACTCTTGCGCACGACTCCTCCTCCTGGCCCTAGGCGGGCCATTCTAAATGGGAGAAGTTACATTTCGACTGGACTAATTTCCGGGGGGCAGGTCAAATACATGCTTGAACTGACTCACCGCTTCGTCGGCGTAATGAGTAGTTTCAGGTGTCGGCACAAATTCCAGATATTGTTTAGCTGCGGTCACTGCCAATGCCACTTGGGAGTCCACCAGGTTGGGATCAAGGGCGCTCGCTGTTTCGAAGTGTTGCTTCGCTTGAGGGTATTCGCCGCTATGGTAAGCTCGCAGCCCATCTTTCATTTGGCTCCTCGCCCTCTGCTTGTCGCAACCCCAAATCGAAGCCAGTGCAACTGCAATCACGACTGCTATCAACCATCGCCAGCCGTTGCTCATGGTGCTCTCCAGCGACATGATTCCATCGAGTTTGGCGATTCTAACAGGATTTGGTTTGTTGGCCTTGGAGCGGTATCTGCGAATTGACTTCGGTGCAAGATGCGCTAACTCAGCTGTCGATTCGCGTGGCTGTTCCGAAATCATCGTCAAGTTCCTCGATTAAAGTCCCGCGCCGGCGAATTTGAAGTAAGACAGCAGTTCGGGCCGCGACGTCGAAACGAACAACTCAACGAGCGATAGTATCTGTTCCTGCCGCTTTGCTAGAGGAAACGGTTCTGGTATCTCATCGCCGCTGACCACACCGCTGCGTCGATGTTCCTGCCACTCTTCTCGTGTAAATGTGCGCTCATACGCAGCCCTCCACAGTTGCTCAGTCAACTCAGGGAATGCGCTTCCAAATCCGATGCCCGTGGTCACTGCTCCGCAAATATTCTTGTACCCTTGTTCGAGTGTGATCTTCAATCGTCTAGTTTCATGCTCTCTTTGTGTTTCGGTGATTCCCGACTCACTCCAGTTCGCTATAATCCGCTTCTCTTCGTCAAACATGGCAAACGCAGCGAAGTTCTGGCAGTCTTCAACTCGCGCCCTCTTCTGTTGGGCAAGTTCCCGCATCGCGATAATCAACGTTTCTTCACGTCCGGGCTCGCAAAAGAGCTTCACGAGCGTGGCAAGCTTGTCGCGGAAAACGTGACCGAGCACCGAACCGGTTTCGAAGGCCACTTGGTAACACCCCAAGTAACGAGGGAAGGGAATATACGGAGCAGAGAAGAGCCTTTTCTTAAGTGCTGGAGCGATTATGGAAGTCGCAAATTCGTCAATGAGTGTGCGCACGTAACCAGCCTATACGACTCGAATTGTAACTGTATTCAACGTACCTGTTTATCCCAAGCAGCGCTTCCTGCCTAGCGCGGCGTTATACTGCCGGGCATGTGGAAGCAGTACAAGGGCATCATCATACTCGGTTTGATTGTTGGCGCCGGTTATGGCGGCCACATGTTGTATCGGTACATGAAGATCAGGGAGGATTCCGCCAAGCGCGCAGCCGAAGTTGTCCGGCCCAGACTGGATGATGATGACGTTGCCGAGTTCGGGTACATCTACTCCATGTGGGATGAAATCTTTCTTCGCGATGAAAATCGGGTCAATCTGGTGTGGTCCATCAAGGTGCCTGTGAGTGGATCGCGGTACTCCTGCTCATACGAGCGCGGCTTCCCGGACTTTCGCGACGGGGATGATGTGAGGATCATCAGACCTAAGAATTTGGAGGACGAAGCTGGCTTCGGTTACGTTGTTGGCCTGCATGAGAAACTGACAGGCAAAGCCGCTCTGGTGTGGGTGATCGACGAGAGGAACTCGAAATGGATATGCCGGAACCGGACCTGCCGGAGCCGTAATACTCTCGGCTCCGGGCAGCCTGCGGTGGACGCGAGAGTCTAGGCGGTCTGGATTCAAGCCGCGCAGGTCCTCCGGACCTGCGCGTTGGCGATCTGGTTGAGGTAATCGGCTGCACGCTGAGCATGAGCGGCTGCCGCAAAGATGGCACGGTTGTCATTCTTGAGAACTTCCAGCCAAGTCGCGATATATGCGGCGTTGTCCTCCCGCGGCTCCTGGTGCAGTTCGAGATCGGCGCAGAGGAAAGCAGATCCCAGCTCGGCAACGAGCTCTTCGTGGCTGTAACCTTCATCGCCCCAGATCTTACGGCCAAAGTCACGGTTAAGGCGCTGCGAGTGCTTCGTCCAGTGGGTCAATTCATGGGCGAGAGTTGCGTAGTAGCTCTCGGCGTCGCGGAAGGCTTCAAAGGGCGGAATCTGTACGTAATCCAACTCTTGCGCGTAATAGGCACGATTTCCACCGTGTTTGATCGTTGCTCCGAGGCTGCTGAAAAACTTCTCTGCATGATCTATGCGTGCTACTGGATCGAGCGTCGGAACGGCCTTGGCGTAGTAGATTTCAGGCAAGCCTTCGATCTGCTCGACATTAAAAACCGTGTAGCCCTTCATGTAAGGGATTTCATGCTCGACATCCTCGCCGGTCTTGTCATCGCGCTCTGTGCGGGTGATGGCGTTGGCGTACACCACAAGCGACCCTTTCTCGCCCTTGCGGACGTGCGCGCTTAGTTCGCTGGCCTGGCGGTAGGTCATCCAGATCGGCGCGGCGAAGTTCTGACCGAGAGCGGACATCCAGAGGGACAAGACGTTGATTCCGGAGTAGGGCTGGCCGTTGAAACGCAGAGGGCGAGTAATCCGGCCGGCGGCGTGCTCAGCGTTCCACGGACGAATCCACGGGCGGACGCCTTTTCCCAGATACTCCACGATCTGTGCGGTGATGCGACTGTATACGTCTTTTCTTTCGGTGGTGTTTTGCATTGTCTTCTCCTTTAAAACAATTTTTTCTTCGCGAAACCCGCGACGGTTNNAGACCCTTGACAGGGAGCACCGCTGGAATAACGCCGGCTTTGAGAAGGCGCGGGTTGAGTGGAGAAAAAATGGAGGGGAAAAAGACTTCGGCCAAGAACACCGAAGGTTTTGCTCGTGTCACGTAGAGGATTGGAGAGTCAAGGCAGTCCGTATACCGATCCCCGTTGTCAGATACTGCGAAGATTGTGTTGTTCGGCTTCTGAACGGTACGTTTCCCGGCTTCACCGATATGGTGTAAGGTGGTGAATCAACAGAGGTTCGTTCATGAAGAACTCAAAGAGTGGTGGGAAGGGCATGAAGATGCAAAGGACATTGGGAGTTCGAGCATCGATCAGTTTCCCGGCAGCTCTTTACGAGACTCTCGAAGTTATCGCAAAGCAAAAGAAGGTGTCGATGGCTTGGGTCGTACGGGACGCGGCGGAAAAGTATGTTGTCAGTGAAGCGAAGGGAGCAGCGCGAAAAATATGAACTGCCGCGACGACCTCCACCCAATCCTGACAGAGGTTTCTGTTGCTTTCCGCCAGCTGGAGGATCAGCTGCCATGTTGAAATTGGAAGCTCTTAAAGCTGGTATATCTCTGGTTGGCATTGAACCCAGCTTGATCGCCACCGTGGTTGCCGTCGTGCCTATCGGCGACGGTGCCGTCCAGCTCCTCTATAAAACCCCTGAGGGAACGATTAAAGAGAGGTTGCTCGGCCATGCCGATGAGGCAAGCATTAGTGTGGCTACACTGGAACGCCCATGGGCGTTCGATGGAAATGGGGATGATTTCAAGCTGGCCGTCGAAGCGAAGCGTATTGATCTGGCTTTCCTCTTTGACCCCATGATGGCTGTCCACACGTCAAACGTTGACCCCCTTCCCCACCAGATTACGGCTGTCTATGAGTCCATGCTTCCAAGGCAGCCACTGCGCTTTGTTTTGGCGGACGATCCTGGTGCAGGTAAGACCATCATGGCTGGTCTCTACATGCGCGAGCTAATCATGAGGGCAGACGCCCGTCGCATCCTTGTGGTCGCTCCCGGCAGCCTAGTGGAGCAGTGGCGCGATGAACTATTTGAAAAGTTTGGCTTAGAGTTCCGCATTTTTTCGAAGGAACTCGAAGCCGCGTCACCGAGCGGTAATCCGTTCGTAGACCACGATCACCTAATCGTCCGACTTGACCAAATGTCGCGTAATGAAGAGTCCCAGGAGAAGCTGTGCCTCGCTTCGTGGGATCTGGTCGTGTTTGACGAAGCCCACAAGCTCTCCGCGCATTTCTTTGGGCGGGAAATGAAACGTACTAAGCGGTTCAACTTTGCGGAAAAGATCGGCCAGCACACGCGACACTTACTGCTGATGACAGCTACGCCCCACAACGGTAAAGAGGAAGACTTTCAACTGTTCCTCTCGTTGCTTGATTCCGACCGCTTTTACGGTAAGTTCCGAGACGGAGTCCACAAAGTAGATTGCTCGGATCTGATGCGCCGGATGGTGAAAGAGGAGATGGTAAAGTTCGACGGTACTCCCCTTTTCCCTGAACGAAGAGCCTACACCGTAAATTACAAACTCTCCGATATAGAGGCCGGCCTCTACGAATCGGTGACCCAATACGTGCAGACGGAAATGGGAAAGGCAGACCAGCTCGACGGGTCACGTAAGGGGTCCGTCGGATTCGCCCTCACCGCTCTTCAGCGTCGACTCGCCTCAAGCCCCGAAGCCATATTCCAATCCCTTAAGCGACGCAAGGAACGTCTCGAACGCCGCCTTCGAGAGGAAAGACTAGGAATCCGAGGCCAGCAGATCCTGGCTGAGACGCTCGCCGATGTTCCTGAGGATGACGACGACCTCAATGCTGAGGAACAGGAGAGTCTCGAAGAAACTCTGGTCGATCAAGCCACGGCTGCGAGCACGATCTCTGAATTGGAACAGGAGATTGTCATTCTCCAGACTCTTGAACATCAGGCCAAAGCCGTCGTCGCTTCTGGGCAGGACCGCAAGTGGGACGAACTTTCACGCATCCTGCAAAACAATCCTGATATGCGGGACGCTGATGGTCGCCTGCGAAAGCTCATTATCTTTTCCGAACACCGCGACACACTAAATTACCTTCACCAGAAAATCGGGGGGGTGCTCGGCAATACTGGCGACACTGATGCTATCGTCACAATCCACGGCGGTACGCACCGGGACGAGCGCCGGCGGATTCAGGCGATCTTTCGTTCGGACCCGGAGGTACGCGTACTAGTTGCCACAGACGCAGCCGGCGAAGGGGTTAACCTCCAGAACGCGAACCTGATGGTCAACTATGACCTGCCGTGGAATCCGAATCGGCTCGAACAGCGCTTCGGGCGCATTCACCGCATTGGGCAACAGGAAGTTTGTCACCTCTGGAACCTTGTCGCTAACGAGACTCGCGAAGGTGATGTCTATTTTCGACTTCTTGAAAAACTTCGGGTCGAGAGCGACGCCCTTAACGGGCGTGTCTTCGACATCCTTGGCGAGGTTTTTGAGGGGATCAGGCTCAAGGACCTACTCCTCGAAGCTATCCGCTACGGCGACCAACCCGAAATCCGCGCTCGGCTTGGCCAGCGCGTTGAAAACGCTTTTGACCATGACATCCTTCGAGGAATCCTAGAGCGTAATGCTCTAGCCCAGGAGACGATGAACGCCGAGCGCCTGTTCGCCGTGAAGGAGGAGATGGAAAAAGCGGAGGCCCGCAGGCTGCAGCCATTTTTCGTGCGTTCGTTCTTCATGAAAGCCTTCGACGCACTGGGAGGTTCCATTCATCCGAGGGAGGCCGCTCGTTTCGAGGTCACGCATGTTCCGGCTTCCATTCGTGAGCGCGACCGTATCATTACGGGACGCAACCGCCGCGAACTTGCTCCCGTGCTCAAGCGTTACGAACGCGTCTGCTTTACGCGGGAAGCTGTTCGGCCGCTCGACAAGCCGGGCGCCGCTTTTGCTGTGATGCTCCATCCAGGGCACCCGCTGATGCTGGCCATCAGTGACATGTTGTTGGAACAGCATGGCAACCTCCTCCGTC
>PLBE01000224.1:5617-8925 GCA_003134435.1 Acidobacteriaceae bacterium | reverse complement strand
TCAAACCAGGCAGTTATCTCGTAGAGCATATTCAAACCAGGCAGTTATCCACCCGCCCAGCCCCGAACAACAATCATTTGGGGTGATACCCAGGTTAGCGCCCAAAAACCGGGCGCGAACCTGGGGCACAAGGCTAAAGCGATACCCTGATACGAAAACGGAGTTTTTCCGCAGCTGTGAAGGGAGGAGAAATCGACGTTTACGGATTGGCTGAAGAGATTGCGGAGAACTACCTGTTCTCACTCGCACTGTCACTCGCGCTCCCGTGCTCACTGGGTGGGATTGCGGGGGAACTTCTGGTAGGGGAGGCGGACGTTGTCGATGACGACTTGATCGGCTCGGATGGTGGGGGGGGCCTGAAAATCGGGGATTCCACAGGGACCGCCCAGGCCACAGGCTGCGTTGACGGCGCCGGCGGTGACGAAGTCGTCCTGATCGACGCCATCTCCGCTGACACCCAAACCGCCGACCAGCACGCCGTTGCGGTAGAGGGGGAGGCTTCCGGGGAAAAAGACGACTCCACTCATATTGTTGGTGTTGGGGGGGGGGAAGGCGGCGGAGCTTGGTCCCTGGGTGCAGGGGTTGGCGGTGTCGTAAAGATAGAGTGGAAAAAATGGGCCGGGATTGGAGCCGTCGATTCCGGGTGGGAACAAGGGTTGAGATCCGAAGCTGATGGTGCGGTTGGTGACGGCGGTGCTGGAGGGAACGCCGGGCAAATCGGCGACTCCGGTGGTAGAGAACCAGACTACGTTGCGGGCTTTGGAGGAGGCGACGTCGACGCTGAATACAGTGCCATCGTGCATGCGGTAGAGGCCGAGGATGGTGCCGTCGAGGTCGGAGACGGCGATCGACATGGCGGTGTGCGTATTTTCAGGGAGGCGGATGACGGCGCGGGTGATCATGGCGGTGTCGACGGCGTTGGTGATGATTTCATCGACGTCGCTGGCGGCGAGCAACTGTCCGGCGTTGGGGCCGATCAGATATTTTTCCGGCGGCACGACTCCGGGCATGGGAGGGACGACGTAGGTGCCGGTTCCGGGGAAGGGGCCGGGGGCGGCTCCGGGCGGGAGCGAGGTCTGGTTGACGAAAGGCACGGCGATGCCGCCGATGACTACGGCTCCGGGCGGCGGGAGTTGGGGCAATCCGGTGGGGAAGGCGGCGGTAAAGGCAGCATACTCGGAGACGGCGATGGAAGTGCTGACGACGCCGATGCCGCCGACCAGAAAGCCGCCACGGAAAATCGGGACTCCGCTGGGGTTGACGCCGGGATTGGCGGGCGAGGGCGGGCTATCGTTGGTATCGACTTTCCCGGTGACGATGCCGAGGCCGGGGACGGTTCCGTCGAGTAAGGTGGAGGGAGTCAAGCCCTGTCCGGGGAGGAAACTGGCGGGGGGAGCGAGGGTGCATCCACGATTGGTGTTTTCGATGCCGTAGAGATCGGCATTGGGAGTGTTGGCAATTCCGGGCGGAAAATGGATGCCGCTGATGAAACGGACGGTGCGGGAAGACAGCGGGGCCTGGTCATTGCTGAAGAAGGCGGCGGTGCGGGCTAAGGCAGCGGCTAGATCGTTAGCCGCGACGAGATTGTCGGCAAGCAGGCCGCCAAAATTTCCGAGGGAAGTGGTGGGGGCTCCGGCAGTATCGTAGACGGCGAGTATGTTTCCGGCACGATCGGAAACGGCGACAACCATGGGGGCGTTTACGGCGTTGACGGCGGCCTGCACGATGGTGGTTACATCGGAGGCGCTGAGGGGGACGGCTTGCGGTGGAGGGTCGGACGATGACGATGCGGTTCCGACGCCTCCGCCGCAGGACAAGCAGAACAGAAGCGCCGAGCAAAGGGCGAGGGAGAGAGCCGAGATTCGCGGGAGACGATGCTGGCGGGTGGCTGGGTTGCCGGGGCGATTCGTTTTGAGGCGGCACATTCGACCCTCCCACACCTTGCTATGGACGGCTGACTACGGAAAGCTGGGGCCCCGGGGAATTGCCCGTCAATTTATCACTCTCAGGGATTGTCCTGCAATGAGCAAGACCGAGCCCGCGGAGAGAGGAGTCTTGCCTCGGACTTTGACGAAGGTGCCGTTGCGGCTGCCGAGGTCCTCCAACACAAAGTCTTCCCCGCGCTGGGAGATACGGAGGTGGGCGCGGCTCATGAGATTGTCATCGGGGAAAACATAGGCGCCGTAGGTGCGGCCGATCTTCACTTCGGGGGCGTTGAGGGGATATCGTCCGGCGGGATTGCCTCGGGAATCGATGGCGACGAGAGCGGCGGTGTCGGCGGCGCTGGGATCGGCAGGGCGGGGGTCGATGATGGCGGTCGCGGAAGAAGACTGGTCGGGCATTTCGTCATAGCGGAAAACTTGCCGGCCGGCGAGGAAGATGTCCTGGTGTTCGAGGACGTAGGCGCCAGCGAGGCGGAGGAAGATGCCGGCGCCGACGGTGCTGCGCTCCTCTACAAAGAGGGCATGGTCTTCGACGAAAACCCGGGCGCAGAGTGAAGGGGAATGGAAGTTCTGAGAAAGTGAGAGGGTGCCTTCGTTCGATAGTTCGATGGCGAGTTCGGAGGGGACAGGATATTCCGGGCTGGAGGCGGCGCCGTCCTTGCGAACCAGTTGCAATCTGAAGAACTGGGATGGGGCTGGGGGGAGGTCTGGAGAGTGAACTCCGAAGTCGGTGGGCGCGCCATGGCTCTGATTCCAGATGGTCTGAAAAAGGGTACGTTCGCCGGTCTTGCCTTTGAGCTTAAAGCGGCCGAGTTCGCGAATCGTGAAATTGGAGGAGCGCACCTGGTCGTAGAACTCTTCGGAGATGACGATCTGCCCGGCCTTGGCCACGCTCTCGACTCGCGAAGCGGTATTAACGACATCGCCGAAGACATCGTTGGTGCGCACGATACCGGCTCCGTAATGCATGCCGATGCGGAGGGCGACGCGTTGCTCTTCGGCGGCGGAAGCGCTGAGTTCGGCCAAAGCGGTTTGTATTTCGATGGCGGCTTCGAGGGCGCTCGTGGGTTCTGGAAAAGTTGCCATGGTGCCATCGCCGATAGTCTTGATCACCCTTCCGCCGTGTTTTTCCACAAGGCCGCGGATGGTGTCGTTGCAGCGATGGACCATCAGCAGGCCGGCGGCGTCGCCGTGCTTCTCGAAGTAGGCAGTGGAGCCCTGAATATCGCTGAACATGACCACGAGAGTGCGGCGAAACTGCTCCAGTTCCTGCAAATGCAGGGGGTCGGATTGAGCCAGCTTGAGAAGCTCCGTGACTCGTGTGCCGGGTTGGTTGGAGTCAGTCATGGGGGGCGTTAAGGCCCT
>PLBE01000224.1:0-5588 GCA_003134435.1 Acidobacteriaceae bacterium | reverse complement strand
GCCGAACCGATGGGCAAGAGTTCAGATACAATTCCGGCCTCACGGTTTGCGAGCCGGGTTTTCCGTTCCGCGAAAAGCACAGGAGGATAGATGGCGAATCCCGCACAGCCGGCTAAAAGCGCCGCTGAAAGCAGGAACTCGGCTCCGACGCGGGAGCACGCCCGACTGGCCGAGCCCTTTGCGGGTCATGAACCGCCCTGGCGCCGATGGGGGCCTTACGTCAGCGATCGTTGTTGGGGAACGGTGCGGGAGGACTATAGCGCGGATGGCAACGCCTGGGATTTTCTGACGCACGATCAGGCGCGGAGCAAGGCGTATCGCTGGGGCGAGGACGGCATCGCTGGAATCTGCGATCGCTATCAGTTACTGGTATTCGCCATGGCGTTTTGGAACGGCCGCGATCCCTTTCTAAAGGAGCGCATGTTTGGGCTGACGAGCAGCGAAGGGAATCACGGCGAGGATGCGAAAGAGTACTGGTTCCACCTGGATAATACGCCCACGCACAGTTACATGCGGATGCTTTACAAGTACCCGCAACGGGAATATCCGTACCGGCAGTTGGTGGAGGAAAACAGGAAGCGCCAAGGGCAGGCTGAGTTCGAATTACTGGATACGGGTATTTTCGATGACGACCGGTATTTCGATATCTTCATCGAGTACGCGAAGGCATCGCCGGAAGATATCTGCATTCGGGTGGAAGCTTTCAACCGGGGTTCGGAGGCGGCGGAGCTGCACTTGCTGCCGCATCTGTGGTTTCGTAACACCTGGAGTTGGACGAATCCGCCGGGGGCCGATCCAGCGATCCGCGCAGGAATTGCGGGCGACGGACACGTGATGCTGGCGGCGGACGATGCGGCGGCGCGGCCGCTGGAAAACATTCAATTGCACTACACTCTGGGGCGGCGTTACTTGTATGGACCCGCGGGCGGCGACTTGCTGTTTACCAACAACGAGACCAACGCCGCACGTCTTTATGGACCAACGGTGGTCAATCGATCTCCTTACGTAAAAGACGCTTTTCATCGCTACGTGGTGAATGGCGAGCAATGTATCAATCCGTGGCAGTTGGGAACGAAGGCATGCATGCACTATCGCTTTCAAATAGCAGCGGGAAGGTCGGGCGTGATTCGGCTGCGCTTGACCGATCGGGAGATGGACAAGCCGCTGAGCGGCGTCGACGAACTGATGGAAGAGAGGAAGGAAGAAGCGGACGAATTCTACGAATTCATTCAGCCGCCGAAAGCGACGGCGGAAGAGAAGATGATTCAGCGGCAGGCGTTCGCGGGGGTGTTGTGGGGGAAACAGATCTATCTGTTCGATGTGCAGCGCTGGCTGGAAGGGGACAGCGTTGCGCCGCCGGAGGGACACAAGAAAATTCGTAATGTGCATTGGCGTCATCTGAACTCGATGCGCGTGCTGAGCATTCCGGACAAATGGGAGTTCCCGTGGTTCGCGGCCTGGGACCTGGCATTTCAGTGCACGACACTGTCGCTGATCGATCCAGGGTTTGCCAAAGAGAATCTTCTGGCGATGCTTTATGAGCAGTTCCAGCATCCGAACGGACAGATTCCGGCGTACGAGTGGGAATTTTCCGACTTGAATCCTCCGGTGCACGCGTGGGCGGTATGGCGTGTCTACCAGAACGAAAAATTGCGCAGCGGCAAAGGCGACCGGGCTTTTCTGGAAAAATGTTTACACAAACTGCTGATGAATTTCTCGTGGTGGGTGAACCGTGTCGACAGCGCCGGCAACAATGTATTTGAAGGCGGTTTTCTGGGGCTGGACAACATCACGGTGTTGGACCGCAGCGAAAAATTTTCCGGCGGCGCCATCCTGGAACAGTCGGACGCGACGGGTTGGATGGGTTTTTTTTGCCTGTATCTGATGCGCGCCGCGCTCGAACTGGCTACCTTCGATCGCGCCTACGAATTGCTGGCCACTAAATTCTTTGAGCACTTCATCTATATTGGCGCGGCCATGAAGAAAATGGGCGGGCGCAACTATCAGCTTTGGGACGAACAGGATGGTTTTTTTTACGATGTGCTGCGGATGCCCAATGGCGACTTCCATAAATTTCGGCTGCGTTCGATGGTTGGCCTGATCCCGCTTTATGCGGTGGAGGTGCTGGAACGGCAGGATCTGGATCCGCATCCTGAATTCTTAGGCAATGTGGAGTGGTTCATCAGGAATCGCCCGGACCTGGTGGGTAATGCCTGCTACTCGGTAGATGGACAACGGTACGTGCTTTCGATTGCCGACTCGGGTCAGTTTGCGCGCGTTTTGCAGTACCTGTGGGACCCGGCGGAATTCCTTGCTCCGCATGGCATTCGCAGCCTTTCCAAACATCACGAGCAGCATTCCTTCTCTTTTGGAGGGGCATCGGTGGGTTACGAACCGGGAGAATCGACGGTGCGAATCAAGGGAGGGAACTCCAATTGGCGCGGCCCGCTGTGGTTCCCCACCAGCTATCTGCTGATTCGTTCGCTGCTGAAATTCAGCCGCGCACTGGGACCTGAATTCGCGGTGAGAACACCGGGCAGCGATGGCCAACCCATTACGCCACTCGCCATGGCAACGGAAGTCGCCGATCGCATGATCGGGTTATTCCGCAAAGATGAGGAGGGAAAACGTCCGTGCTTTGGCCCCTACGCCAAGTTCCAGGGAGATTCGCAATGGCGCGATTATCTGTTATTCAATGAATACTTTCACGGAGAAACCGGGCAGGGACTGGGTGCAAGCCATCAGACGGGTTGGACCAGCCTGGTAGCCAACTTGATCGACGAATGGCGGCGTTGAATCAGTAGATTCCAGATTGGATGATCCACTTGTCGCCCTGCTTTATGAGCTTGGCGGTAAATGAACTGGAGGAACTGAGCGCTCCAGAGCGCGTGCCTGTGCCCTTAACGCTGGCCATAATGCCCTGAATGTCGGGTTCTTCCAACTCGAGTTTGAGTTTCTGCGGTTCCGGCGAACGGAAGGAATCCCGATAAGCCTTCTGGTAAGGGCAGGAAGGCCAAACCGCGACGATGCCGTCGAGATCCTTCCGATTGTAGGCTTCCTCGTAACGGCGCATCACACTGAGGACGGCTACTTTATCGCGCAGCTGGGATAGTTTCTGGCGTGCGGGTTCGGCATAGGCGCTCTTGGGATATTTGGTCACAACCGATTGCAACTGTTCAATGTTGTTCGAGTTCATGGCGACCATGCATTCTTCCTGCTCCTTCTGCAGTCCAGCGACCAGTCCGCGCGCTTCGTTCGCGTGCTGGCCCTGCGAGTGAGCTTGAAGAAAGGCATCGAGAGAGGCGAGGTCGGTGGTGTTTACGTTCTTCCAATCGAGCTCTTCGACCCGGTTGCGGACTTGCGCGGCATTCTTGCTGTTCGGGTGTTTCTGCAGGAATTGCCGCAATTGAGACGGATCGGTGGAGTCGGCAACAGCGGCGTAGTCTGACGATTCAGCCGCTTCGGCTGAGGGCTGCATCCTGGCCTCAATGGTGCTCTTCTCACCCAGCGTGAAAGTCTGCTGGGTGTGGAAGAGTTCGTATCCAGTCTTATCCAGTTCGATGGTGTGCGCGCCGGGGCTGGCTTCATGGGTAAATGTTCCGTCGGACTGCACCTGACCGACTTCTTTGCCGTCGAAGCGTACAACTGCACCCGGCACTGCGGCGGTGAGGACAAACGAAGTCGCCACGATGACTTCGCGCTGCAGTTTGACGTTAAGCTGAGTTTCCTGATCTTTGAGGACATTGACGGGCAACTTCAGCGCCTGGAATCCCTGCTTTTCCACGCGGATGTTATAGGACGCCGGAGGAAGAGGAATGCGGAGGTCGCCAGAGCTGGAGGTTCGACCAAACGAGAAATCATCTACCAGAACAGTGACATCGGGCTGTCCGGTGCGCAGGAGAATACCGCCGATCTCGCTCTGCGCTCCGGCGACCGGCATACGCGACGAAGCCCAAAACGCAGGGGGCTTGGGGGTATCGAAACGGCGCTCGGCAATCGTATTGCGCACGGAATAGAGGTTCCAGTAGGCAACCGCCATTCCGATCACAAGCAGGGGCAGAGTGATGGCCAGCGCCAGTTTGATTCCACGTTTGTATGCCGCCCGCTGGCGGCGCACTTCCGCGCCTGGCATATTGGAAGTGGCCCAGTCCTGGTTGAAAACCTCCTTGTAAATTCGGCTGCGGACTTTAAGTAAGCCGTTCTCGACCCGGGTGATTCCGGAGAGGCGCAGCACGGAAATCAAGGGATTGGTTTCTTCGTCGCGAACGGCCTTGCCGTCGAGAATGCGCGCGTAAAGGGTGAGCAAGCCGGCCTTGTCGACTTCGCTGCGCAAGATGCGCTCGCGCACGAACAGCAGGTTGTCGTCGCGATCGCGCGCCCGGCTGGAGAGGAAAAGTTCCTGGCAAAGGCGGTCGACGGTGGAGGGATTGCGGGTTTTCTCCTGGGCCACGGCCTGGCACAGACGCTGCGTGAGGTAGGGATGCCCGTTGGTCCAATAGATGACGCGCCGCACGATGGCGGATCCGGCGCTATCGTCGGCTCCCAAGCCTTGCGCGAGAGGCATCGCTTCGTGTTCGGTGAAATCTGTAAGCTCGATTCTTCGTCCGATGTTGAAGGGCGTGGTGCGGGTATCGCGAATCAGGTCGGAGGGTGTGGCGACTCCGAGCAGGCAAAATGTCAGGCGTTCGATGGAAGGTTCGGAAGAACGCCGGTTGAAACATTCGCGAATTCCGGCGAAGAATTCATCGGTCGAGAAAGAGAGGCTGCGGACGGCGTCGATTTCGTCGATGAATATGACGATGCGATCCTCAGCGACGGGCAGGATCACATCGGAGAGCACCCGCATAAAACGCCGCATGGGGCCAAGTTGCGGAAAGCGGCGCCAGCAGTTGTCAACTTCGTCTTCCAGATTGAATTGCTGACCGGCGCGCTCGATGAGGCCGTTATACCACTGCTCGGCGGTCAGATTCTGGCCCAATCCGGTGAGGTCGAGGACGGCGACGCGAGCGCTGCTTTCGCGCAGGCGGGCCGCGGTTCGCACCATGAGCGAAGACTTGCCCATCTGCCGCGCGGTGAGCACGTAGCAAATCTCGCCCGCCTGCAGCGCCCGGTAGAGCGTTTCGTCGGCCGCGCGTTCGATGTAGGAGAGGGCATCGCGCCGAAGCGTGCCGCCGACCACGAAGAAACTCGCAGGTTGCATGCGCTGTGGTATACGCTCGCCGGTTGGCGGACGGCGGCTGTCATTTGCGGGCGGAACGGGGAGAGATTCGGCAGGAAACTGAGGTGCAGGAGGCTCGGCGGTGTTTGAACTCTGCAGCGGACGATTCACGGCAAGGGAGTCGGCGGGCGGTGCGGAGGTAGCCGCGGCGTCGCGTTCGGCAACTGTCGCGAACAATTTCTCGGCCGGTTCTGGCGCAGGGGGTTCGCAGGGCAACGCGGCGGGTTGAAGACCGCCGGCTGAGGTGTTTTCGGGTTCGACGGATTTCAGCGAAGTAGCGGTGGGTTCGAATAGCTGCGGACGAGTTCTTTTTGCGTCTGCTATTTCGGCGGCGGACTGGAGAAGTTGCGACTCGCGGAGGATGGAGATT
>PLBE01000229.1 GCA_003134435.1 Acidobacteriaceae bacterium | reverse complement strand
GTGTTCGATACCGAGCAGCGAACCGCGCGCTGGATTCATAGTTAATCTGTGATTTCTGAAATTCTGATTTGTTCGTTGTGATCCAAGAGCGCGTATTTTCAGTCGCAAATTACAAATCGCAAATTACAAATTACTCGGCTGCTTTTCCATCAGCAGAACTTTCTCCGCGTTATCGACTTCGCGCAGCTTGACCTCAATAATCTGGTTTTCCGTGGTCTGCACGGTTCGCCCAATGAAGGCGGCCTCAACCGGCAATTCGCGGTGGCCGCGATCGATCAGCACGCATAACTGGAGGCGCTTCGGACGCCCCGAGCGGAACAGCGCGTCCATCGCCGCGCGAGTGGTGCGCCCGGTGTAGAGCACGTCGTCAACCAGCACCACCGACTTCCCCGTGATCGGAATTTCCAGTTCGCTCTTCTTCACCACCGGCTTCGAGCCGAGCATCGAAAGATCGTCGCGATACAGCGTAATGTCGAGCGTGCCCAGCGACACCGGCTTCTTTTCAATGCGCTGAATGATCTTCGCTAGTCGCTCCGCCAGCGGCACGCCCCGACGCCGGATTCCGACCAGCGCCAGATCCTCCATGCCATTGTTTTTTTCCAGAATCTCATGCGCCAGCCGGATCAGCGTCCGCTCCACTTCAGAGGCCGACATCAACTGCGCTTTCTCTTGGATCTCGAACGATCGTTCGGGGCGAGAAATCATAAACGCTGCATCATACTCGCGCCGCAAGACCAGAGCAAGGCGAGGCTGAAACCAGCGTCGGCATTGGCTGAAAATTATTCCCGCGGATTGCGTGGCCGTAGAAACCACGCCACCAGCGCTCCCCCCACCGCGGCGGAGACGACCGAGAAACAAAAGGCCGCCGCCTGTCCCGTCGCCGTGAACACGTTGTGAAAGCTGGCTTGAATCTGCGGATCGGCCGTGTTCGCTCCTAACCTCTGGAACGTTGTCATCATCAAATCGATGCTTTGCTGTTGGCCGTGAAACGCGACAATTACCATGGCGCACAAAGCGCCGATGGCGAATATCACAAATCCGGCTGCGCCTCCAAGACGCGCCCCAAGAGCCGCCGGAAGAATGGATCCAGTCTTGCGGCGGTAAAACACAACCGCCAATGCGCCCGTCAGCGCCATGCCGACAAATGGGATTGCCCCAATGAAAACGCCCAGCGCCCCCGCTTTGAGAGCAGACCGAAGCGCAATTCTACTGTCCAGTGTCCTGCTCGATGACGATGAGGCGGATCCGGCCGGAATCGCAGCGACCCTCGCCTCCGCCCGTACTTCGGGAGAAAGCTCGTCCGCCGCCAAATACAACCCCGCTGCGGTTTCAGCGTCCGGCGTCGCAATCTGAACGTGAATTTGAGGGGCCCGGCACTGCGGGCAGAATGGCCGCCCGTCCTCGACTGCGGTTCCGCATTGCTGGCAAGTGTGCTCCACGTTCTGAAACTAGCGCACAACGCACCCGAGAGCAAGGCACAGCCATTCCCTCATCGAGGCATTCCGCCATTGCATCCTCGGGGTCGGAGGATACGATTCAACGTTCCACTGCTTCAACTCTCCATCAGATAGTGTTGTCCGACCCGCTGTGCATGCGCACGTAAACCAGCGCAAAGTGGGTTCCCCCATGGTCGGGCTTGACCGCGACGATGTGCTGATTGTCTTCGGTTCCAACTTTCAATTCGATGGAGTCGCCACTGCCCGTGCTCGAACATGAAACCGGCTTGGAACCCCCATCCTTCCCCTTGCCCTCGTAGTCCACGTGGCCGCCGCTCCAGGCGCCGTGGCACTGGATCGCTTTGCCGTACTTCTTAAGTTCTTTGTCGTAGTACGCGATGATCTTTTCCGGAGCGTCGTCGGAAGCGAACTCCGCCGCCACCACTTTCAACGAAAATCCTGGCAATGACAGATTTACATTCGCGCTCTTCTGGTCATCGCTGTCGTCTTTCGGAGCCGGCTTGGCTCCCGGATAAAGGGTCAGTCCCGCGTCGCGGATATCGGCCTGCTCGCTCACGTGCAAATCGCCCATGGGAGACTTGATGTCCACGTGCTTCGCTCCATCCTCGCTCTTGTTGTTGGCACTGATGCTGCAAGCGGGAAGCACGCTAAGGACGCCCAACACCCCGCTCAGCGCGACTTTGACCAGCCCGCGGCGGAACTGCAGTCGCTTCGATCTGCCATCACTGTAGATTTCAATGTTGCCCATGGGACGAGCCTCCTGAACTGTTTGTAAGCGAAATTGCCCGGGCCGGTCGTTCCAGCCCCTCGCCTCGGGTTGCCACCCCCGGAATCGTAACCGGCAGATGGCCGCGGATCGCGATCTCGCCGAATATCGCCTTCACCGCCGCCGTTTCCGATACCGTGGCATTGGAGAACGCGCACACATAATTCTCGATCGCAGGAAAATCCTGCACCACATAAGGATTGCCCATCGCCAGTACCACGGTTCGACTGCCCGCCTGCTCCAGCATCGCAGTCAGCACCGATCCGCTCGCTTCTTCCATGGCAACCGTATTCGTCAATCCTCCTCCGGCAGCGCGTATCGCCTTGCCCGCAACCGGAACCGCATACACCGCGGCCACTACCTGCTTCGCCCCTGCCACCGCTTCCACCACCGAAGCCTTCATCCCGGCAGCCGTGCGCTCATCGAGATAGACCACCCGCGCGTCAGGCTCTCGGCCTAAAATCTGCCGCTCCAGCATCCGTCCCGAGTCGGTGCGCAGGTCGTCGGAAAATATCACCACCACCAGACGCTTGCGTGCCTCTGTCCGCGCCTCTGTCTGCACTTCTGTCAATGACTGATACGGAAGCGCTGCCTGCTTAGTTCCCAACGACGTTCCCAAGGGCGCTCCCCCCGAAGAAGCCTTTAGCGGCAGCATCTTGCCGTTATCCCGTACCAGGGTAATAGCTTCGTCGGCCATGCGCTGCCCCGCTGCTACATTCTCCGGCTTCGCAATCAGGCTGGGAAGCTGCCCCGGATCGGCCAGCCGCGCCTTGTGCAACCCCAGCGCGGCTTTTGCTTCCAGAATCTTGCGCACGGATTCATCCAACCGCGCCCGGTCGATCTCACCACTTTCCACCGCCCGCAGCATCGAACGATAACTGGCCTCGAGATCAGCCGGAATAATCAGCATGTCATTCCCCGCCTTGAACGCCTCAACCGCCGCCCGCCCGATGTCGTTGGCGTAGAGGCGCGTCAGTCCGGCCATGTCCAGGGCGTCGGTCACGACCATGCCCTTGAATCCCATTTCTTCCTTCAGCAGCCCGCTGACAATCGGCTTGGAAGTGGTCGCCACCCGGTTCGCCTCCGGATCGAGCGCCGGAACCGTGACGTGCGCTACCATCACCGCGTCCACACCCGCCTCGATCGCCCGCTTGAACGGCGGCAACTCAACCGCATCCAGACGCGCCCGGTCGCCCGTCACTTGCGCCACGCCCAGATGAGAATCGGTGGCCGTGTCGCCGTGTCCCGGAAAATGTTTCGCCGTGACCAGCATTCCGCCTTCATGCGCTCCCTTGATATATGCCGCCACAAAATCGCCAACCTGTTTCGGGTCTTCTCCGAAAGAACGCGTGTTGATGATGGGATTCGCCGGGTTCGAATTCACGTCCGCATCCGGAAAAAGATTCCAGTGGACTCCGATCGCCTTTGCCTCCAGTGCGGAGATGCGTCCAAAAACCTCTGCATTTTCCGGCTTGCCCGTCGCCCCAAAAGCCATCGCATGTGGAAAAACACTCGCCCCGTACACCCGCATCGATGCGCCTCGTTCAAAATCGGCCGAGACAATCAGCGGCAGCTTCGAGCACTCCTGCAGCCGGTTGAGCAACTCCGCCACGCTATCCGGTTGGCTCCGCAACAGCACCCCGCCATCCACCGGAACGCTCATCACCACCCCCCCCACGTGATACTTGCTGATGTTGTCGCGCAGCTGCACAAAAATCGGATCCGCGTCATTCAGAAACTGCGCCCTCACCCAGATGGAGAAAAGCTGACCTACCTTTTCTTCCCGCGACATCTTGCGCAACGTCTTGTCCGCCCACTTCCGTCCCCCTTGGTCCAGGTGGATGGGGCCGCCCGCCAGATAGCGTTTTTCCTTTGCCAAGCAAAAAGTCGCAGCCACCAGAAGCGCCATCAAGAGCAGATGTCGGACCATGCCATTGACGATAGCAAAAACAGCGGGAGGCGTCTCTCCATCACCAAAGTTTTCAAATCTCCCGTTCGATCACCGCGAGCGCTTCCGCCTGCACCCCTGCCTCGTCACCCACCCCGGCCAGCCAATGCACTTCCGGTTCTCGTCGGAACCACGTCATCTGGCGCTTGGCATAATTGCGATGCGCCTGCTGGGCCGCCGCCAGCGCCGACTTCCGATCCATTTCGCCGCGCAGGAACTGCATCGCCTGTTTGTATCCCAGGGAACCGAGCGGGCGAGCCTGTTCGCCATACTTTTCGAGCAGCCTTTTCGTCTCCGCGATCAGTCCTTCTTGATTCAGTCCTTCCTCAAACATCTTCGCGGCCCGCCCGTTAATGCGGTCATAAAGAACTTCGCGCTCCGGATGCAATCCCAGCCGCAGAATGCGAAAGCCCTGCAGCCCCTCGCGCCCCTCCTGCCACATTTCCGTCATCGGACGGCGCGACCCCAGGCATACCTCGATCGCCCGGATCGTCTTTGGAATGTCGTTGGCGTGAATGCGCTCCGCTGCCGAGGTGTCGAGGCGCCGCAAAATGCGATGCAAATACCCGGGCCCACGTTTTTCCGCGCGCGCCCGCAACTTGTCGCGCAACTCCTCCGACCGCTGCGGACCGGAAAACAGCCCCTCCAGCAGCGCCCGCAGATAGAGTCCCGTTCCTCCGCTGACAATCGGCAAGTGCTTTCGCGACTCGATCTCGCGCACAGTTTGTCGCGCCCGCCGCGCATATTCTCCAGCGCTGACCTCGGCCATTGGGTCGACGCAATCCAGCAGATGGTGAGGAATCTCCGCGCGCTCCGCCCTCGTGGGCTTGGCCGTACCGATTTCGAAGTCGCGGTACATCGCGACCGAATCGCAGTTCACGATCTCACCGCCAAAGCGCCGCGCCAGCGCCAGCGCCAGCGCCGTTTTTCCGCTCGCCGTGGGACCGAGCACAACCGCCAGCAGCGGCTCACGATCGGGCGCAGTCATAACTCAAACCCAACCTGGGACTTGGGCGACGACAACTTGCGCAACTTCAGCGCGCGTTCCACGCAATGGATTGCCAATAACGAATGAGGGTCAGAATGAGCAGCAGAATCGCCATCAGAAGCAGCCCGCTGGCTTCAGCTGCAAAGATCGCATGACGGTGCTCATGCCGCTGGTCGGGATGCTGCGTGGGAGGATCTTGCTCGCGAAGCTGTTGGTTGCTCGCATGTTGCTCGATGAGCGGAGTCGTCCGAACCGGAGCGTTCACGACAATATTGTAGCTTT
The DNA here is from genome assembly GCA_003134435.1 of Acidobacteriaceae bacterium. GTDB lineage: Bacteria > Acidobacteriota > Terriglobia > Terriglobales > Acidobacteriaceae > Acidiflorens. The sequence goes on along the minus strand of PLBE01000229.1, from coordinate 48,870 downwards.
TCAGTGCCGCTATCCGTTAGCAATTATTATTCGCTGCTCGTCGCCAGGGGCGTCGGCGAACGACGTTGCCGACACAAGCAAACGACAAATGACCAGCGACGAACGCCTTAGCGACTAACCGCCCACCCCTGCCTCGCGATACACTACGGGCGCGCTCATGCCCAAGTCTCCTTCCAATCGCGAAGCGGGTCTTCTTCGCTTTGGCGTCTTTGAACTCGATCTCGCCGCCCGAGAACTGCGCAAGAACGGCGCTCGCATCCGGCTTCAGGAGCAGCCCTTTCAGGTCCTGGCGGCGCTTCTGGAGAACGCCAGTCAAGTGGTGACGCGCGAAGAACTGCGCGTCCGAATCTGGCCCGCCGATACCTTTGTCGATTTCGATCACAGCCTCAACACCGCGGTGAACAAGATCCGCGAGGCGCTGGGCGATTCCGCATCGAGCCCGCGCTTTGTTGAAACCCTGGCCCGCCGCGGATACCGCTTTATCGCGCCGGTAGATAACATCGCGACCCCACGCCCTCCGTCGCCGCCTCACGACAACACCATTCGAGCCGCTCCGCCGTCCCAACCTGACGCCGCTGTCGCGCTTCACCCCGAACTCCACGTCCCGCTGCCCCGCCGTGGCTTAGTGCGCCTGCTCTTCGCCCTGCTTCAAGTCATGTACCTCGCCTTCTACCTCAGCGCTCTCTCGCGTCTCCTCGATGTGGACTATGTCGCCAGCAGCTTTGTACCAGGCTGGAGAGCACTCTTCCTCGTGGGCGTGGTTCTCGTCACCGGAGCGGTTGGAATCCCGCTGCGGTTCTATCTGCTGTCCGCAGTCGCCTTCGATTTTCGCAAACTGGCTGGGAAATTCGGCCGTCTGTTTCCCTTCGTCCTGGCCCTCGATCAACTCTGGGCCATCGCGCCCTTCCTCTTATTGCCGCAAATCGGAGTCGGCTTAGCCTTCGCCGCCACCGCAGCCTTGCTTTACGTCCCTTTTTCGGAGCGAACTCTGGTCCGCATGGCCTATGGAATCGATGTTGGAGCGAAGCGCGAAAATAGATGATCCCCGCCCCCGACTGCAACTACGCTCTAGTGTAGTGCGTTAAAAAGATCGACCTTTTTAAGTCGCCGATTGTGCCACCCGTGGTAGATGCCTTTGACTTCCCGCGTTATCTCTGCAGCCTCCTTAACTTAAGGACCAATCGTCAGAAACAACACCGGAGCATGGCAATCTAGGTGGTCCGCATGAAAAAAATAAGCGGCAAGATCACGCGCCACCGGATACGCCACCACCATCGCCGGCAACAATTCCACCCGACGTATCCCACTCTCCCCCCGCATCCGATTCATCTGCGGATCCGTTTTGCGGCAGTCTTCCGTGTAGCCCGGAAACTCGACATACAACTTCAGCCCCAGGAACTTCGTCGTAGTTCGGAAAGACTCCCGCGAGTGCAGGTCGCAGGTGTCGCTCATATCGTCAAATTGCGCCGGCTCAATCGCAAAGCGAATATGCGGGGTCTCCAACTGCAGCAGCAGTGGATTAAACGCGCCGCTGTCCGGACTGCCCGCCAATGAAAAGCCGTTCAGACTCCCGACGTTGTAGCGGAGCGACACAAAGGTCGCGTACAACTGCTCCGTCGAAGCATCGGGAGGATAACTCGGACCCACCCGGCTCCGGTCCCGCTTGGCGGCCACATACGCTTCGGGCTTGGGCAGTCGAATGACATAGCGCTCCGCCTTGTCGTCAAGCGCCCGCTGCAAACTCTTGGCGTCAATCTTCGCTTGCGCAAAGCCGGAATCGAGCGCGCCCGAAAAAGCGGGGCCATGGGCCGGTACCGAAAGCTCGTAAACGCCCGACGCCAGCGTCGAGCTATTCGAGGCCGTCACATAAAGATCGCGGTGCAATTTCGTCTTGGGCGCAAGCGCTAGGACGCTGTTGCTATCTTTCGGGTCGTCCACGAAAGCCCACGGGCCTTCGAAAACTACGAAAACCTCTTTGCCAGCGTCTGCTTTCATCTCCTTTGCCGGAGCGATCGACCGCGGACTCGACTGACATGCAACCAGAAAGAGAGTCGCGAAAGCTGCAACCGCCACCGCAACTAGCTTGCTGTTCGAGTAGAGTTGGGTTCGCATCAAAGGGCCTCCTCATAACGGAATTAGGGTTGGTGCCTCAATTTGGACCCGCTTGGAAAGGGCTCGGCTTTCACCCGCGCCGTGAACTGCGTACTACGGACTTAGGGGCGCCCATACGCTGCAAACGCAGACCAGTAGTAAGGATGAACCGTTCGTGGGTTTGATAGCATCTTCCGCGAAGTGAGACGGACTGCTTCGGATACCGTCTGGCCCGACAGCGCATTGTGATAAAAATCCTGAACAAATTCGCGCGCTTCGGCAGAGTCCACCGGCCACCGGCTCGCGACTACATGAGGCACGCCGGCACCCAGCAGAGCATCGCCAATGCTGTCGAATCCGCCCGACCCTCCGCTCTCGGACGCGGTACCGCAAGCCGACAGCACTGCTAACTGCAGGTTTCGCAGTCGAAGCTGCCGCACCTCGGCTGCGTCCAACAGGCGCGGAACGCTCGCTCTTCCATCTTCGTTCTGCAGCAGCAATCCGGTGCGGCCGGAGGTGGCCAGCGAGTGTCCCGCGAAATGAAACACGGCAGCCGAGGGCAACTCGTTCTGGACTCTGGTGAGTGTCGCTTCGCCACCTTTTAGAATCTGCGGAGACTTAAACCAGCTGCCCACCCCTTCGGCTTCGCGGGCCACATCCGGCAGCGGAATGAGGCCATCCGACGGCGACGAAGCCGTGCTGCCTACCACCAGGGCCGGCAAGTCCGCCGAAATCAGCGCGTCGGAGCGCAGCCGCGCCTGCGAATCCTGACCCAGCGAGTGCACCACCGCCGAGCGCTCGATCAGGTAGTGATCGTTCGCATCCAGCAGCGCTTCAAAGGGTACCCGGGCGAGCCATTCCGGCGCCTCAATCACCAGTGTGCGTCCGGGCGCAAGAGATTGTTCCACCGGAGCGATCAGCAATCCGTACAGGCTGCGTGCGTCGCGGCGCAACGCGCTCAACTCCGACTGGGGATCGGAAGACAGGTCGTGAAAACGCTCCGCCAACTCTTGCAGCCCGGTCGTGGATTGTGGAATCCAGCGCGTGTTGATACCCCGGTCGTCATAGATCCAGATCGCCAACCCATCGGGCAATACGGCATACGCGATCACTGTTTCTCTTGCCAGCAAGGGAAGCACAGCCGCCAGCCGCGATCGTTCCCGTGTGGGTGGGCTACTCGTCGCTTCATACGCGCCATCACCGCCCGGCCGATACGCGAGTCGTCGGAAGTTCGAATCGGCTGTCTCCCGCTGCGGGGCTCCGAGGTACCACTCGTAGGTTTCAAGCGCTTCCTCGGACCGGCCCTGCGCCAGTTCAGCTTCCGTCAGTGCCAGATAGGCCGGAGCCGCGTCCTTGCTCCAGTTCGCTCGTTCCGGCTCCGACCGCAGCGTGGCCAGGCTCTGTTCGGCCAAGTCCAGTGCGGGCCGCAGCGCCTGCTCCGCTTCCACCTCCCGGTGCCTGCTCAGTTGTAACTCGCCCAGCGTGGAATAAAACATCTGTGCCAGATACTGATTGGAAAGCGGGCGAATCTGTTCCTGAATGGCGGTCAGACGAACGATCGCGTCCTCGAACCGGCCAAGCTGCACCTCTAACCGTGCGGTCCGGATGGCTGTCTCTAGGGCGTCGTTCCGACGCCCCTCGGTCCGTGGCGCTGCCGCCAAAAGCCGGGCCGCCTCGCCGTATTGCCTTTCCGCGACATTGGGCAGGTGCGCGGCCGTTGCCGCATCCGCCAACCGGTTGTGAGCCAGAGCGCGCTGCATCAGATCGTCATCGGAGTCGATCACGGCCACCGCTTCGCGCAAACTCGCTACCTGCAGGTTCGGCTGCTTCGCGGCTTCAGCGATGTTGGCCAGGCCCACATACAGGCTGTATCCCCGCACCGCGGGAAACTGCCCCGACCAATAGCGCTCCAAACCTCGACTGACCAGTGCCGAAGCGCCAGCCCGATCGCCAGTCAAGCGCTTATCTTCGGCGGCGAACAACACGGCCCGCAGATACAGCGCTTCGAACCCGCTCTTCTGCGCCCGATCCAAGGCGCGGCCCGTGGCCTTCTCGTCGGCGCCGATGTCGCCCCTCAGCGTGGAACAGACCGCTTTCTCCAGCCCAAGCTGAATCTGCAACCACGGGTATGGATATTTCTCGGAAAGCGCCAGCGCCGTGGTCGCCTGCTGCCGGCAAGCTTCGCTTTGTCGTGCGACTTGAGCCGCGAAGGTCTGCTCAAACTGCGCCCGTAGCGCTCCCGCCATGTTGCCCGATGCTCGAAACCACTTCTCCGCAACGGCAGACTGCTGGCGCGACACATCATTATCGCCGCTGTCATTGGCCTTCACGGCCCGAGCCAGGGCAGCGACGGCTTGCGGAAACTGGGGCCCTCCCGATCCACGCAGAAGGTCCGAGAGCCAACCATCGCCGTGTTGCCGGCTAGTCAGCTCCGCCAAAAAAAAAAGCGCCTGCGAGGCGGCCGCTTGCGCTGCTTCATTCCCTTGAGCCCGGGCCCGGGCTTCCGGGAAGGCCTCGGGCAACCACGTGAGGACGGCTTGGTGCAAGTACTCTCCGACCCGCGAGTCGATTTCGGCCTCGTCTTCGGAATCGGAGTTGGCGCGGCCGCTTATCGCCGCCACTTGGTCAACCGCTAACAAGGGTGCGGCCACGCTGCCATGCTCTTTCAATTTGTCCCGCACCGCCTCCGCCCGCTCGCGAGCTTCTCCCGCCCACGCGGAGCCCGAATCCAGGCGCAGATAATGCTCCCAGTCATCGAGCGCTTGCCGGTAAAGGGATTCGTGTTCGGCGACAATGGCTCGATTGAAGAGCGCCACAGCATCGTCAGGCTGAATCTTCAAGGCCTGACTCAGGTATTCATAGGCTGTGCCGAAATCCTCCGCTCGATCGTTTTCCGTTCGCGCGCGCTGGAAGTAGGCGGTTGCCAAATCGGCCAGAAGCGCCGGCGAACCCGGCTGCAACTCAACCGCGCGCCGCAGGGCTTCAATGGCCGCGTCATACTTGCCTTCCAGCACGTCCGCCCGCGCCTTGGCCTGCAGCCACGAAACATCGGAAGGATGGGTTTCGAGTTGGCTGGCGATCAGCGCTTCCGCCTTTAACAGTGCGGGCGGGCGACTTGTAAACGAATCTGCCGGGCCGCGCGAAATGCGCAGCGGCGCATACGTGGCATCTCCCATCCTCAGTTCGAGCGTACGCTGCTCGCTATAAGCGCGGGCCAATAGGCGCGTGGCCGTGGCGACCTGCTTCCGTTCCAGGATGATCCACGATCCCACCACCCATATTCCCACGCCAACCAGAGCTAGCAGGGCTGCTCCAGCCAGCGCCAGTCGAGGAACCGCCAGCCACTTGCTCCTCTGCGGCGAGGGACGGCGCTCGGAGGCTGTTGCGGCCGCAATTTGCCGGGCTAGCCGCTGCTGCCACTCCACCCTGGCGCTTGCCAGACTCGCGACTTGCTTTTGCTCTGCCTCCGTCAGTTCTGCATTCAGACGGCTAGCTTCGGCCACTGCCTCACGGAACTGCGGCCCACAAGATTCACAGCCGCTCGCGTGTTCGATGCAGGCAAGCGTCTGCTCTGGAGGCATCAGGCCGGCGGCAATCTCACGCCACGCCTCTGCCCCCAGACACTCGTTCTCGTTCCTCGCAGACTCCATTCTTCTCCTGCTCGCGATCTTGCTCCGCAATTGCCCTTCCAGCGAAACCAAAACCTCAAAACGCTCCCGGCAAGACGGACAAATCGCGAAGTGAGGATGCACCTCCGCCGCCTCTCGCGAGGCTTTCCACCGCCGGGAGACTTCGAGGAGGTGTGCCAGTTCCGCTGCCGGTATATGTTCCCCAGGACTCTTTTCCCGCACTATCTCCCCATCACACTAAAACGATTTTAATTGCTCAAACCCTTCACCCAACACAATGAGTCGGCCTAATCCTCTGGGGAATATCCCTGATGCTTGCTGATCACCGCCGCCAGGCGCATCAGAACACTCTCTACTCCTTCCGTCGTCAGTCCGAATGAAGGAATGCATGCGATCTCAGCCGCGGTTAACCCTTGCCGGTGCCGCAGCCAGAAAATGATGCGGTTCCTGGCGCTCTCTTTCCCCGTGAGTTCCCTCAGGACCCTGTCGATCTTATCCAGTTCAATCCGCTGGCTGACTGCATCCCATTCGGTGCCGCCCGCTTTTTCCATATCAGCCGGAAGGCTCTGCAGCATCGCTTCCGTGATCGGTTCGGTTTGGCCTTCGCCCCGCTTGATCGCGTTCTTCGCCTTGAAATAATCGCGCACAACATTCGACGCCACGACCTTCAGAAATTTGTAAATCGAATTTTCATGCACCGGCTGGAAGCCACGCAGCAGGCGGTAATCGTTCTCGCAGAGCTTCAGGTAGGCTTCCTGGATCAGGTCGTCGATGAGCGCGCGTGCCGGTTCATCCCACTGCCGGGCAGTCCGCAGCACCGCGCTGGCAATCACCGGATGAAAGCGCCGGATAAACTCCTCCCACGCTTCTCTGTCATCCTTCTTTGAGCCCGCGTCGGAGCCAGCGCAGGCTCTCACCAATTGCATCGACGAGATGTTCTCAAACTTAGACAAGTATCCACACCGAACACGGCGGATTTTTCACGAGTCTTACTCGTCGTATTGTGAACGCAAGAGGCTCGTTCAAAGATTGGAGATCACATCGGGGCCCGACTAACTCAGAAGCTTCGCCGCTTCCTTCGCGTAGTAAGTCAGTATCATCCTGGCGCCCGCCCGCCGGATGCAGAGCAGCGATTCCATCATCACCCGGTCCCGGTCGATCCACTGGTTGCGCGCCGCCGCTTCGATCATCGCGTACTCTCCGGAAACCTGGTACGCCGCCAGCGGTAAGTCGAAGCGCTCGCGGGCCGCGGCAATTACATCCAGATAGGGCATGGCCGGTTTCACCATGATCATGTCCGCGCCCTCTGCAATATCCAACTCTATCTCCCGCATGGCCTCGCGCATATTCGCCGGGTCCATCTGATAAGAGCGCCGGTCCCCGAACTGCGGAGTCGAATCCGCAGCCTCGCGGAACGGACCATAAAAACCGGAAGCGAACTTCGCCGCATACGAAAGAATTGGCGTGTTCTCGAAACCAGCGGTATCCAAAGCCCCGCGAATCGCTCCCACCCGCCCGTCCATCATGTCCGAGGGCGCGATGACATCAACTCCCGACCGCGCCAGCGACACTGACGTCCGCGCCAGCAACTCCAGGCTGGCGTCATTCACGATCTCGTACTCCACGCTGACCGGTGGCGCTGCGGCTGCGCCCAGTGATTGCGGCGCCGTTTTTTCTTTTAGGTTCGTCTTCACGATGCCGCAATGCCCGTGCGACATGTATTCGCACAGGCAAACGTCGCCCATCACAACCACGTCCCGCACTTCGCTCTTGATGGCCCGGGCCGCCGTCTGCACGATGCCATCCTCCGCCCAGGCGCCACTCGCGACTTCGTCTTTCTTTTCTGGCAGCCCGAATAAAATCACCGATAGCACTCCCAGCGCTCTCGTCTCCCGGACTTCCTTGACTGCTTCGTCCACCGAAAGGTTGAAGACTCCTGGCATCGACCGCACTTCTTTCCGGATCCCGCTTCCAGGGCAAATGAACAGAGGATAGATAAAAGATTCAGGCGTCAGCCGGGTCTCGCGGACCAGCGCACGCAAAGTTTCAGTGCGCCGCAGCCGGCGCAGGCGGTCGGTGGGGAATGCCATGACCCGCAATTCTAGCAGCCGCGCAGCCCCTCGCAACCTTTGCCCGATACTGAACCCCGTGACCGCCATCACATCGGGCGAGCCGCCGTGCCGGGCCTTCTTTCTTGTAGACAAGCGGTCTCCCACGTCTCCCCGATCTGCCAGAATGCCATCGACGCAGACGGAGACGGGTCAAACCCGCCTCTACGAGAATTCGTTACCACAGTAACCTCCGGTAATCTGTCCGGGATCTAAACATCCCGAAGGGAACGTCATACTATGAAAAGCAGTGTCTAAGCTACAAATCTCGTCGCTCTTTTGCGGACTTGGTCTGCTGCTCGCCTTTGCCGGGGCTCCGGCAATTTTTCCCAGCCCCTTCTTTCGCGTCGCCATCGGAGACCTCGTCCCCATGCTCGTCATCGGGGCGACAGCCATCCTGTGCGTTCGGAATGCATCCGACAGTGGCGGCCACACCCGCTTCTTCTGGACTCTGATGGCGGCGGGCATGGTCATGTGGTCGTTCAACCAGGCATGCTGGGCGTGGTTTGAATTGGTGCTTCGCAAACCGCTGCCCGACCCTTTCCCGGGGGATATTGTGCTGTTTATGCACGTTGTCCCGATCACGGCGGCCATGGCCATCCGTCCTCATGAGGCCGATGAGCGCGAAGGCGTGTTACCCAGCGCGCTGAACGTGCTGATCCTTCTGGTGTGGTGGGTTGTGGTTTATGCCTTCTTCGTTTTTCCCGAGGAATACATTGTCACCAATTACGCCGTATACAGCCCGCGCTGGGATCTGCTCTATCTCATCGAGGGATTGATATTGATTGCGGTGTCGGCATCGGCATTCCTGACGAGTTCTGGACCCTGGCACGAGCTCTATCGCAATATTCTGCTGGCTACCGCTCTCTACACATTTTCCTCGGAAGCGATTAACGGCGCGATCGCGCGCGGCACATACAAAAGTGGCGGAATCTATGACCTGCCGTTTCTCGCTTCGAATCTCGCGTTCTTGTGGGTTGCTGTCGCTGGCCGACGCAGGCTGAGCGCCAGCGAGGCCATACCTCCGAACACTCGCCCTCATCGCACCGTCGCTCTCCAACTTGCCAAACTTGCACTGCTCTCGCTCCCGGTTATGGCGTATTGGGCATTATTCCTGAGCCACGATCCGATGTATTTGCGCCACGTCCGTTTTGCGATCGCCATCGGTGGGATCGCATGGCTGGCTTTTGTCGTTTTCCTGAAACAACATTTGCTGGACCGGAGGCTGCTCAACTTGCTCGAGCATTCACGCACCAGCTTCGATGGCCTGCAAAGGCTGCAGGGAAGAGTGATCCAGCAAGCCAAGCTGGCTTCGCTGGGCGAACTGGTTGCCCTCGCGGCCGGCGAACTGGAGTACCCGCTTTCCGCCATCCTGAGCAGCTCGGAACGCATGGCTGCGAGCAGCAACCTCAGCCGCGAGCAACTCGCCAATGCGCAGAAGATCGGCCAGCAGGCCCGGCGCACTCGCGAACTTGTCGGCGATCTGTTGAGCTTTGCCCAGCAAACTCCCGGTGAAAAGATTCCTCTGGAATTGAAGCCTCTTTTACAGCGTGCGGTCCAAATGGAGGGATTCAAGCTCGACCACAAGAAGATCACGCTGACCGTCGAAAGCGACGATCCCATGCCGCGCGTTCTGGGCAACCCCAACCAACTCCTGCAAGCCTTTCTTCAGATTGTCGAAAACGCGGTGGACGCGCTGCAGGAAGTGGGCGGCGGCCGTCTCCAGGTTTCACTTTGGCGCGAAGACCACGAGGTGGTGGTCCAATTTGCGGACTCGGGCCCCGGCCTGCGGCATCCCGAACGCGTTTTCGATCCCTTTTACACGACCAAGCCTGTGGGCAAAGGCACGGGCCTCGGACTCAGCGCCACCTATGGCGTGGTACAGGACCACAAGGGACAAATCACCTGCCACAACCGGCCCGAAGGCGGAGCGGCATTTGAAATCCGCCTGCCCGTCCTCAAAGTCCCCGCGCTGGTGGCCGAAGCCGCGCGCTCCTCAGCGCACTGAAAAGCTGCTTTATCTCCTGCAAATGTTGGTTCCGCGCATCCTGAATAAAGTAGCGTCTGGTCAGCCCTCTGTTTCATTTCGCGAGCGTGGCCTTTGCGCCGAGACGCGATTGGAGCGTCATCCTCACGTGAAACGAACGCGTTGGCGCGTCTTTGTCGATCAAGGGCCCAGCTTCATCCTCACCAACGGCGCCGTCGCTTCAGGGGGGCAGCAGTACAATTTCCTTTCACGAGGTGGCGGCGGAGGCAGTTTCCGGCTCACTCAGACGTATTGGCTGGAGGCGACTTTCCGCTGGGCCCACATCTCAGACGGCCGTCGAGCGGGCTCTGACAACCCATCGTGGGGCGGCGAAGGAGTTTCTCTGGGCCTGCGGCATGCATTTCGCTGATTTGTCACGACGGGAACAAGAAACTATCCGCCGCTCGCCACCATCGCGTCCGCCAATCTCGCCGCCTCCACCGCATATCGCACATCGTGCGTACGGATGATGTGCGCCCCTTTCAGAATCAAGCCCGTCTCCGCCGCCAGCGTCCCATAAAGCCGCTCCCCGACCTCCGCATCCTTGCTGTTTTGCGCCAGTGCCCGCCCGATGAATGACTTCCGCGACACTCCTGCCAGCAACGGGAATCCCATCTTCTGCAACTCCCCGAAGTGCGCCAGCAGCGGATAATTCTCCTCGAAACGCTTCCCGAATCCAAAGCCTGGATCCAGCACGAGGTGGTCCCGCTTGATCCCGGCCAGGGTTGCCGCTTCAGCCCACTGCAGCAAATCCCGCTTCACAATCAACACGGGATCGCCAATCGCCGGCAGCGTCTTCCATTCCTCCGGGCGCCCCCGCGTGTGCATCAGCACCGCTCCCACTTTGAGTTCCGCCAGAGTCTTCGCCATCTTCCCATCCCAGCGGAATCCGCTGACATCGTTCACCACCTCCGCCCCCAGTTCCACCGCCGCCCGAGCGACGCCCGCCTTGTAGGTATCGACGCTGACCACGGCATTCGGTCGCCGCCGCTTCAGGTCGCGGATCACCGGCAACACCCGTCTGCGCTCCTCTTCTTCCGAAACTCGTTCCGCGGTTCCCGGCCGCGTCGACTCCCCGCCTACATCAATGATGGTCGCGCCCTCGTCGAGTAAGCGCTCGGCGTGGACCACCGCCTTCTCCGCGTCAATGTAGAGTCCGCCATCGGAAAACGAGTCGGGGGTTACATTCACGACGCCCATGATCATCGTGCGCCGCCCTAATTCCAGCACCCGCGAACCCACGTTCCATTGAAAAATTGCCCGCATGTTCCCGCTATTCTATGCCCGTTTTCACCCATAGGTAGGCGGACTGTCTCGCCCCTAAATCATTCGGCGTTCCGACTCTTCGATAAACTGAATCAGCACCTCGACACTCCCTGCGAAAAAAACTGTCAACTCCGAACCCGGAGCTTCGCAGCCCCCACCCCTTTCCCCGGTTCCCGCGGTTCGAGTTTTTGCTCCCGCCCCTCAATACCGCGGCAGAACGCCCGTTTTTCCCGGTGCTACAATCCACAGGATGCCTCCCCGGCGATCAGTTGCGTATCTTCTTCCGCTCCTCTTTCTGCAGCTGCTTTCGCCTGTGCTCGCCGCGCCCCTCAAACCATTGCCGGATCGCATCACCGCCGTGCTCAGTGCTCCAGATCTAAGCCGTGGCTTCTGGGGCATCGAGATCGTTTCTCTCTCCCCGGATGGCAAGGCCGACAAAGCCTCTGGCAAGATTCTCTACTCGCAAAACGCCGACAAACTCTTCACCCCCGCTTCCAACACCAAGCTCTTTACCACCGCCGCCGCTCTCGCCCTCATCGGCCCCGATTACAAGTTCCGCACCACCGTCGAAACCACCGGAACTCTCGACCGCTATGGCCGGCTCAACGGAGACCTCGTCCTCGTCGGCCACGGTGATCCCAATCTCTCCGGACGCGAACTCCCTTACGATCTCCGCACCCAGCGCAACGAAGATCCCATTCAAGCCCTCGAGGCGCTCGCCGATGCGCTGGTGCAAAAAGGCGTGAAATTCGTCGATGGCGACATCGTGGCCGACGATTCCTACTTCGCCTTCGAACGCTACGGCGAAGGTTGGAGCCAGGACGATCTTGTCTGGGCCGACGGCGCTCCCGTCTCCGCCCTCACCATCAACGACAACGTGGTCTTCGTCAACATCCTGCCTGCCGACCGTGCCGGCGAAAAGGCCTTCGTCAGCGTCAAGCCCTTCGCCGAATATTACCGCCTCGACAATCGCATCATCACCACTCCCGCCGGCACGCCGCGCAAATTCTTCGTCAACCGCGAGCCCGGTTCGACCACTCTCACCCTCTGGGGCAACATGCCGCTCGACGATGCCGGAGCCAACGAGGCCCTCGCCATCGAGGATCCCGCCGAATTTGCCGCGGGACTCTTCCGTCAGTTACTCGAGAAGCGAGGCATTATCGTCTACGGCCGCGAACGCACTCACCACACGGAACTCGCCACGCTTTCCACTTTCAGCGTAAGCGCGATCGCCCCCTCGCATGGCGGCAGCGACGGACAATCGCGCCCCCTGAACAACGATCGGCCCATTACGCTGGCCAGTTACGAATCCAAACCCCTGTTGCAGGATGTCCGCGTCATCAACAAAGTCAGCCAGAACCTGCACGCCGAGATCCTGCTCCGCCTCCTCGGCCGCGAACGCGGCAACTCCGGAACCATCGAAGGTGGCTTAGAGGTCCTTCGTGGATTTCTGACGCAGGCCGGAATTTCAAGCGATGAGTACAACTTCTACGACGGCTCCGGACTCTCCCGCCAGAACTTAGTGACTCCGCACGCCATTGTCCAGTTACTGCGTTACGCTTCTACTCAACCCTGGGGCGCCGACTACAAAGCGACTTTCCCGCTCGCTGGCATCGACGGCTCCCTCGCCGACCGCTTCAACGCTCCCCGCCTGCAAAGCCGCATCATGGCCAAAACCGGCTCCCTCGGCGGCGTCAAGGCTCTCTCCGGATACGCCACCACCGACACCGGACAATCCGTCGCCTTCTCCATCATGTCCAACAATTTCAACCTGCCCGCAAAACGAGTGACCAACGCAATCGATGAATTAGTCAAAGCGATTGTCGAGGATGGGCCGGCGCAATAACCTAAGGGGCCCCAAAATGCTCGCTTCCAGCAAAATCATCGGCTTCCTTCCCACCAAAGACTCCGCCCGGGCACGCAGCTTTTACGAAGGCAAACTCGGATTCCGTTTCATCAGCGAAGACCAGTTCGCCCTGGTCATGCGAGCCGGTGAAACCATGATCCGCATCGCCAAAACGCCGGACGTCCTCCCGCCTACCTACACCGTCCTCGGCTGGGAAGTAGCTAATATCGAAGAGGTAGTCGCTTGGCTGCAAAGACAAGGCGTGGCGTTCGAGAAGTATCCATGGGTACCTGATAAGGAATCAGGCATCTGGTCCGCCCCCACCGGCGACAAAGTTGCATGGTTCAAAGATCCCGACGGAAATGTCCTTTCCGTGAGTCAGCACAAGTGACTCTGGCTCAATAGTTTACAGAACGACTAAAGTTCTGGCAGCTTTGTGCCGATAGTCTGTTACATGGACTTCTCTGCCATCGCTCTTCAGGGTTTAGAACAGGCGCAGGCTCAAATGGTAAACGCCGTTTCCGGCCTGGCCGGTGCCGCTGCCAGCGGTTTGCCGCTCGACACCGTTGCCCTTAGTGAGGAAGCCGTCGCCCTCTCCTCCGCCAAAACCAACTACTCCGCCAACCTCACCGTTCTCCACACCGCCGACCAAATGGATAAGCAAGCTACCGACCTGATGGCATGAAACACTTGTTCCCGTCCAGCCGTTTAGGACCGCGAAACTATCTCAATATCCCCATCCGCTTCCCCACTCGCCCCAGCACCTCCAGCGCCCGCTCCAATTCCTCTTTCGTGTGCGTGGCTGTCATGATCGTTCGCACCCGCGCCTTGCCTTCGGGAACCGTCGGAAACGCAATCCCGGTCCCCAGCACTCCTTCTTTAAACAGCTCGCGGGAGAAATCCATGGTCAGCCGTCCGTCGCCAATAATGATGGGTGTGATCGGCGTCTCGCTCGCCGGAGTGTTCTGGCCTCCGATGTTGAATCCGAGCAGCCCCAGTTCTTTTTTCCAGAAGCGCGTGTTCGCCCAGAGCTGTTCCATCCACTGCGGTTCGGTTTCGAGAACATCAAAAGCCGCGATGCAAGTGGCCGCGACCGACGGCGGATGCGATGTCGAAAACAAAAACGGCCGCGCCCGGTGATATAGAAAATCAATCAGGTCGCGCGTCCCGCACACGTATCCGCCCAGAGCCCCAATCGCCTTCGACAACGTCCCCACCTGTATGTCGACGCGTCCGTGCATCTTGAAATGATCGATCGTGCCCCGTCCCTGCCGTCCCAGCACGCCAGAAGAATGCGCGTCGTCCACCATCATGATTGCGCCATACTTCTCCGCCGCCTCGCACAGCCCCGGTAGTGGCCCGATATCGCCATCCATCGAAAACACGCCGTCCGAGATCAGCAGCTTCTTCCCCGGCTCGTTTTTCACGCTGCCGAGCTGCTCCTCCGCATGCGCGACGTCCTTGTGCCGGAAAACCAGAATCTTCGCCCGTGAGAGACGGCACCCATCGATGATCGAAGCGTGATTGAGTTCGTCCGAAATAATAAAGTCGTCTTTGCCCAGGAACGACGATACCGTCCCCGCATTCGCCGTGAATCCCGACTGGAAAACCACGCAGGCTTCGACATTCTTGAAGCGCGCGATCTTCTCTTCCAGTTCCATGTGAATCTTCATTGTGCCCGCAATCGTGCGCACTGCCCCTGATCCCACCCCATATTTGCGCGTCGCTTCCAGCGCCGCCTCGCGCAGCTTGGGATGCGTCGTAAAACCAAGATAATTATTCGAAGCGAGGTTGATGACCCGCTTGCCGTCAAAAGTGCAGACCGCCGCCTGCTCGTCATCCAGAACGCGCAGCTTGAAGTGGGTGCCCTTGGCCTTGAGTTCGTCGAGTTGATCGGTCAGAAAAGAAAGCGGATTGATGCGGGTCGCAGTGGGCATGGAATCCTCGAAAACAGAATGATCACTGGTCACTGGTCTAACGATAATTTACTACGTCGCCAACGCTGCCGTGGCTGCGGCGAGAAAACAGGCGAACCGCGCCCTCAATCTTATTTTCATTGCGATCCGGCTTGAAGGGTTCCGTTTCACCAGGGAAATCAAGGGCTTTACCACGGAAGCCCGCGGGCGGAACCGGCGAGTTATCAAAGTCGCTCTGCGGAGGCAATCCAGCAAGTCTAACGCCAAAATAGCCCGTCGAGAGAGGCCACGGCCCATTTCCGGATTTCACACTGCTTTAACAATCCTTCCGTATAGTTTCGCAACGTTTGTCCCCGAAGTATTGGGCTCAAAATCCTGAGACTTATTGCCAACAGAGGAGATTTTCTTTATGGCCACAGCCACGCCGGCAATGCACGCCAAGCTGAACAAGAGTCCGGGGATGATCGGGATGGTGGGCTTTGGGGTGGTGCTGATCGTCGGGGTGATTTACTCGGCGTTCCATTTGCTGACCGACCTTTCGACGGTGCACAGCGGATCGATCATGCCCTATGTTTTGCTGGGTATCGCTTTGCTGGTGGCGCTGGGATTCGAGTTTGTCAATGGATTCCACGATACCGCGAATGCGGTCGCCACCGTGATTTACACGCACTCGCTGGAGCCCCATATTGCGGTGGTGTGGTCGGGATTCTGGAATTTCCTGGGAGTGCTGACCTCGAGCGGGCTGGTGGCTTTCGGAATTATTTCGCTGCTGCCGGTGGAACTGATATTGCAGGTGGGCAGCAAAGCCGGGTTCGCCATGGTCTTCGCGTTACTGGTGGCCGCCATTATCTGGAATCTGGGAACGTGGTATTTCGGGTTGCCCGCATCGAGTTCGCATACTTTGATTGGCTCCATCATTGGCGTGGGGATTGCGAACCAGTTGATGTCTCCAAAGACAGGCACGAGCGGAGTGGATTGGGCGCAGGCCACGAATATCGGGAAGTCGCTGCTGTTATCGCCGATCGTGGGATTCGTGTGCGCGTTTCTTCTGCTCACCCTGATGAAGGCTGTGGTCAAGAACCGGGCGCTGTATGAGGCTCCGGAGGGAACGGAACCGCCGCCGTTCTGGATTCGCGCGTTGCTCTTGCTCACCTGCACGGGAGTGAGTTTCGCGCACGGCTCGAACGACGGGCAGAAGGGCATGGGGTTGATCATGCTGATCCTGGTGGGAACGGTGCCTACCGCTTATGCCCTGAATCATGCGATCACGCGGAAACAGTCGGATGACTTCATTGCCGTATCGCAGCAGACGGCGGGCATATTGACAAAGTATGTGAGTCCGGATGCGGTGATTGGGGACGCCCGGGAAGAAGTGACGGATTACATTCGGACGAAAGAGTTCACTCCGAATACGATGCTGGGGTTGCGCCAACTGGTGAGCGGGATTGGGAACGAGACGGCGTTGTTTGGGGAGATGGCTAAAATCCCGAATGATCGGGTGCGCAACTTCCGCAACGACATGTATGTCGCGAGCGAAGCCTTGCGACTCATGAAGAAGAGCGGGAAACCGGACATCGGGGCGGAGGATTGGGAAGGCCTGAACAATTACAAGAGGCATGTCGACGCGGCGACCCGGTTTATCCCGGGATGGGTGAAAGTCGCGGTCGCATTGGCGCTGGGGCTGGGCACGATGATCGGATGGAAACGAATCGTGGTTACGGTCGGGGAAAAGATTGGCAAGGAGCATCTGACGTACGGGCAGGGAGCGGCGGCGGAAATCACGGCGATGTTTACGATCGGGGCGGCGGACTGGTTCGGCTTGCCCGTGAGTACGACCCATGTTCTGTCGTCGGGGATTGCGGGAACGATGGCCGCCAATCATTCCGGGCTGCAGTGGTCGACGGTGCGCAACCTGGCGATGGCCTGGGTGTTAACTCTGCCGGCGTCGATGGTGCTGGCGGGATTCTTGTTTTGGGGATTCAAGAACATTTTCTGAGTTTGCGTCGAGTTTGCGCTGCGATTGCCCTCGGCGCACTACGTCGGCATCGCCCACGCTTCCGCAAAGGGCGCGGAAGGATGGGGCACCCCTCACTATCCTTCCTGGGGCAGATGTTCCGATCTTTGCGGGCTATTTGCACGTGCGCGGGAGCGTCTGCGCCACACGTCTGTTTGACGTGCGATACTGAAATTTATGGCTTTGCCGGATTTTTCGCCTCGGGTGGGGAACGATCCCAAGTCGGTGGTGATTCACTTGACGACGGGGATGGGTATGGAGATTGAGTGGAAGGATGGGCATCGGTCTGTCTATACCTTTCCGTACTTGCGCGATGCGTGCCCCTGTGCGCTGTGTGAGGACGAGCGCTCGAAGTCGGGCCGAAAGCCCGGCGAGCTGCCGAAGCTGGCGCCGGGGGCGTTGCCGATGTTCAAGCCGGCCGTCAAAGCGGATTCGGCGGAGGCAGTCGGCAAGTATGCCTTGAAGTTTTCATGGAACGACAAGCACGACCTGGGAATTTATTCGTGGTTTTATCTGCGGGAATTCTGTCCTTGCGCGGAGTGCTCGGCGAGTCGGAAATAGCGGTCACGCGTCAGCTTTCAGCCCTCGCCCCCAGTCAATCAGAAATCTAAAGCGCGGTTGATCCCAAGCTCTCCAATCGCATTGGACGGGGCCGCCCCCGAATCTAGTTGCTGACAATGGCATCGAGGTAGCGGGTTAGGATGGGCTCCGCCCCACCTTCAAAATCCAGGAACATGATGCCATTGCCGAATTGGGGATGGCGGGTTACAACTAATCCACGGATGACAATAGGGTAGTCGTCGAGCCAGAGCGTGGTCTTCACATGGACCCCAAGCGGGAGCTGGTCGGTGACCTTGATGTAACAACCACCGCGGCTGAGGTCGGTGGTCACGAGGCGCATGGGGAGTTGGCTGCCCTCGGGGTGAATTTCTACTTGCACCTGGACGGTGTAGCGCGGATATCGGCGGCGATCAGGCTTCGTTAAAGTTGAGGAGGAAAGTTGGAGATCGGGCGCATTCATGATCGGCTCCGGGGAACGAACTCCCCTATTTGTGATCATCGGCGGGAAGTCGACCGGAGTCTAGGTCGTGCGTCACACGGCTATGGTTACGGAAGTAGCATCCGGAGAGGTGAAAGCAGGGGCGGCGAAAGTTGGAGCCCGGCCCAGGTTCCGGGACATGACGGGAAGGCGCGCTGCAGTATAATCTTCGCCTTGAACGAATTGGCATGACTGATACTACACAAACTCCCGTGCACACCAGCGACCCTGCCGCGGAAGTCGCGACCCCAGCGAAGACTCGTATGGAAATTGGCGATGTTCTCAAAATTCTGCCGCATCGCTATCCCTTTCTCCTCATCGACCGGGTGATTGACCTGGTGAGGATGAAGAGCATTGTGGCGTTGAAGAATGTCACCATCACCGAGCCCTTTTTTCAGGGACACTTTCCCGACAAGCCGATTATGCCGGGAGTGTTGATCGTGGAAGCGATCGCGCAGGCGGGGGGGTTGCTGTTGCTGACCGAGGTTCCGAACCGCGACGAAATGTTGATGGTGTTTACCGGGATCGAGAAGGCGCGATTCCGCCGTCCGGTGGTACCGGGAGATCAGCTGCGAATCGAGGTCCTGGTGAAGGCGTGGCGCATCACCGCGGCGCGACTGGAAGGCAAGGCGTATGTCGACGGGAAAGTGGCGGCGGAAGCGACCGTGACATGCCGACTGGTGCCACGGCATCTTGGCGCGGGGGCAGAGGAGGAAGAGAATTTGTAATTTCCACTTTGTAATTTGTAATTTGGGTCAAAGCTTGAAGTCGCCCGCCCAAATCACAAATTACAGATTAACCAATTGCAAATGTCTATCCACCCTACGGCGATCGTCGATCCGAAAAGCAAAGCGCATCCTTCATGCAAAATTGGCCCCTATTGCGTGATTGGAGCCGACGTGGAACTCGGCGAAGACTGCCATCTGGCTGCGCACGTGGTGATCGAAGGTCCCGCGAAAATCGGCGCCCACAACCGCTTCTTCCCGTTCACTTCGATTGGCCTGGCGCCGCAGGACATTACCTATGCGGGCGAACCGACCCGGCTGGAGATGGGCGACCATAACGTCATTCGCGAGTTCGTCACCATCAACCGCGGCACGGTAAAGGGCGGGGGATGCACGCGCGTGGGAGATTACAACCTGATCATGGCATACACGCACATTGCGCACGATTGCCAGGTGGGCAGCCACATCATCATGGCGAATGCGGCTACGCTTGGCGGGCATGTGACGGTGGGAGACTGGGCAACGGTCGGGGCACTATGTCCGGTCCATCATTTTGTGCGCATTGGGACGCATGCATTTATTGGCGGGGGCACAACGATCACCCGGGATGTGCTGCCGTTTTCGAAAACTTCAGCAGAACGCGGGACGCACGCCTACGGATTGAATGCGGTTGGCCTGGAGCGGCGGGGATTCAACAAAGAACGGATCAAGAAAATTCATCACGCCTACCGCGTGCTGCTGGCTTCGAAACTGAATACTTCTCAGGCCCTCGAAAAACTCAAGGCCGAAGCGGACCTTGGCCCAGATGTCGCGATGCTGATCCATTTTATTGACAAGTCGGAACGCGGAGTCATCAAGTAGTGCAGCGCTTCTTTGCTCCCCTGGCGACGGACGCCCTCGTCCGTCCCATCCTCCGTCCAGCCCCGCCCCGCGCCGCTGCCACAGCTCGGCGCGCTCAACAGCTTCGGCGGAGTTTCGCTCCGCTCGGGGGACGAGGGCTTCCCCCCCTGCGTAATGACTGCCTATGACGCGTCTTGGTCTCATCGCCGGCAATGGCTCGTTTCCTCTTCTCGTGCTGGACGCGGCGCGAGCTCAGGGTTTTGACGTGATTGTCGCCGCCATCAAAGAAGAAGCTTTTCCTGAAATTGAAGCGCGCGGCGCGGCTTCCGTACATTGGATCTCGTTGGGCGAACTGTCCAGGCTGATCGATACGTTCAAGGCCGCAGGCGTTACTCGGGCGGTGATGGCGGGGCAGGTGAAGCACAAACAGATCTTTTCCGCGATCCGCCCGGACTGGCGGCTGGCCAAGCTGCTGCTTTCGCTGGGCACTCGGAACACCGACTCGCTGCTGGGCGCGGTGGCGAAGGTGCTGGCGGATGAGGGCATCCTGCTGGAGAATTCGACCGCGCTGCTCCAACCTTTGCTGGCGAAAACGGGAGTTCTCACGAAGCGACCTCCGAGCGAGCAGGAGCGCAGGAATATCGGATATGGGCGCGAGGTGGCGCGGCGGCTCGCGGAATACGACATCGGGCAGACGGTCGTAATCGCGGAATCGGCGTGCGTGGCGTTGGAGGCGATGGAAGGGACGGACGCGACCATCGAGCGGGCGGGTTTGCTGATGAAGTCGCTCGAGGCGGACGGCGCCGCTTCCACCCTGAGCCGGTCCCTGACCGTGGTGAAGACGTCAAAACCGAACCAGGATATGCGCTTTGACGTTCCCGTGGTTGGAGTGAAGACGATTGCAGCGATGACGGCGGCGGGGGCGAGTTGTCTGGCGGTGGACGCGGGGCGATGTTTGCTGCTGGATGGCGAGGCGATCACGCGGGCGGCGGATGAGGCCGGGATTGCAGTGTGCGCGGACTGACGATGTAATCCCAAGCGGCGCGGGTTCGCTTTTTTGCGCTTTCCTCCCGGGGGCTTTTGCTGCGACAATGTTGGGTAATTTCTGTCCCCGGGGTAGTCATCTGAGCACTGAATTTCCAATCAATGTGGCAGTCATTGGCGTGGGCGCTTTTGGGCGAAACCATGCTCGTGTCTACCGGCAACTGCAGCAGGCGGGCAGTGTGCGGCTGGTAGGGGTGGTCGATCCGAATACGGCGCGGGCGGACGCGATTGCGCGGGAGTTCGAGTGCAAGGCGTTTGGCTCGGTCGAGCAGATGCTGACTACGCACAGCGAAGTGCAGGCGGTATCGGTCGCGGTGCCGACGGTTCTGCATCTGGAAGTGGCGCGGACGCTGATGAAGAACGGTGTCGACGTGCTGATTGAAAAGCCGGTGGCGGCCACGCTGGCCGAGGCCGACGAACTGCTTCACCTGGCGGCGCAGCACAAACGAGTAGCGCAGGTGGGGCATCTGGAGCGTTTTAATCCGGCCGTGCGGGCGACTTTGCCCTTGATCAATCAGCCCATGTTTTTTGAGGTGCACCGGCTGAGCGTGTTCTCTCCACGGGCGCTGGATGTGGATGTCGTACTGGACCTGATGATTCACGATCTCGACGTGGTGCTGACGTTCGTGAAGTCGGCGGTGAAGGAAATCCGGGCGGTGGGGCTGCCGATACTGTCGGGGAAAGTGGATATTGCGAACGTGCGGGTGGAGTTTGAGTCGGGCTGCGTGGCAAATTTCACCGCCAGCCGGGTTTCGACGGAGCGGGTACGGAAGCTACGGTTCTTTCAGGCGGGGCAATACATTTCGATCGATTATGGACGGCAGGATGTGCTGGTGTTTACGGTGGGCGGTGCCGCGGATGGCAACCAGGCTGCTCCAGCCCAGGCTAGCGTGAATCCAGAGATTGAGATGTCAAGGCCGGCGATTACTGCGGAAGAGCCGCTGCTGGCGGAGATCAAGGCCTTTCTGCAAGCGGTGCGGGAGCGGTCGCGCCCGGCG
Organism: Acidobacteriaceae bacterium; assembly: GCA_003134435.1. Taxonomy (GTDB): domain Bacteria; phylum Acidobacteriota; class Terriglobia; order Terriglobales; family Acidobacteriaceae; genus Acidiflorens. Next base: position 27,328 of record PLBE01000229.1, on the reverse strand, counting down.
GTTTCAATTGAGGATGGGCGGCGGGCGCTGGAGTTGGGGCTGGCCATTCTGGGTGAGATAGGGCAACACGCTCGACGGATTGGCGTGGGCCGGGGTTAGCGGGCAGGGTGAATTTTCAGGTAACTGCGGTGGCGAGGGCGGGGGCCCTGCGCGATCTTCAGGGCGCGTTGGCTTGGGCAGCCAGGGATTGTTTGAGCTGGGCGGCAAACTGTTGAGTTTGCTCGTCCGAGAGTTGGAGTTGGCCGTCTAGGATAAGGCCGAGCTGGTCGGGGCCGACGCTTTCGAAAGCAAGTTTTTGCAGGGTAGCGGACTGCCGCGCAGCGAGCGGGAGCGTAGCCTTGAGGTCGGCGGCTTTCCCGATGACCTGGGTCAGGGCAGCGGCGATCTGGTCGCGCAGTTTGACGCCGAGATCACCGGAGCGAAGCGCGTTGCGCAGCAGGCCGTCGGCGTCGACCCGGCTGATTTCAGAGAGCAGATGCAGGCTGCCGCCAGGTTCGAGGGTGGGAGTGAGCTTGACCTCAATCTGGCCGTTGCTGGAGGCAAGTTCAGTGGCGCCAACAGAACCGGGCGGGCAAATCCAGCGTTCGTAGCGGACGGTGGCGACTACGAGGCTGGCGGGAGCGAGTGGAGTAAGGGAGGCGTCGAGGACGTCGATGCGCTCGCCGCAGCGGGGAGCGCGGAAAAGTTCGGCGCGAAGAATAGCGACGATGTTTTGCTGCAGGTCGGAGAGATCGGCGACCTGCTGGAGAGTAAAAAGATTGAGACCGTTGGTGACGGATCCGCGGGAGACGGCGCCAGAAGAGGGGATGAGGATGGTTTTGCCGTCGACGGCGACGGACTGCGTGACGGCGGGCAGGCTAAAGGCCACGTCTTCGCCGACGGGAGGAAAGAGGATGCTCATTTCCCGGCCCAGTTCAAGTTGGTCGCTGCGAAAGCCGGCGAGGGCTTTTTCGAGGTTGGCGGCAGAGGCGGCGATGGGTTCGGTGTCCGGTTTGGGAGTGTGGACGATTTGATCGAAGGTCTTGATTTGTTTATCGAGGTCGGAATCGGCTTTCTCGAGTTTTGCGGTCACATCCTTCAAACCGGACTTCTGGGCGGCGGATAGTGCGGTGACAAAGTTCAGATGTCCGGCGCGGGCTTTGGCGACGGCGTCATCCAGGGCGGCGACGCGATCGGAAAGAGCGGAGGCAGCAGGGGACGGCTGGAGAGACTGGCGAAACGTCAGCAGCTGATCGCTGGCCTGTTCCGCATATTGTGCGATTTTGGCGAAGGCGGCGCGTTGTTCGGGGGTGGCTTGGATGGCCATGGCGCGGCGAAAGTTCTTGAGACTATCGTCGGAACTGAGGCCTTCGCGGAGCGCGGGACAATCATGCACGCAGATGATGGGCATGGTGTTCCGGCCGCCCCCGGCGGCAGCGCCCGCGCCACCACCAGCGCCGCGCTGAGCGAGGATGGCGCCAGGGCTGACAAACAGGACGATGGCGATAAGCAAGGCGGCTGGAAGGCGCAATGGATCAAGGACGGAAACGTCACGAACGCAAGTCCCCTTGTGTAACATAGGCCACATTCTCCCCAGAATCTCCAAAGAGACGCAAAGAGACATTGTACGGTTGGAATCAGATCGCAGGACGACCGTAGGACGAACGAGAGCGACAAAAAGCTCAGATGCCGTTAAGTATAAATCAGTGACCCGAGCGATCGGCACGATGGACGATGGCCGGGGGATTACGGCGGTACTTAGTGGACGGGCGCAAAAAATGCGACAATAGAATGAGCGGTTGCAACTCCATAGTTTACGTAACTTTACGAAGGCACTTCAGGCGTAATGCTACGCAACCCGGAAGCCTGCCCGCAGCTCTAAGCTTAATAGTCTCTGCCTGATGCCGGTCTCCCAAATTCCGTCGCGCGATCCATTGTCTCGCGAAGCTTCGACCCCGCCGCCGGACCATCCCGAGCAGCGCGATTTGTTTGAAGCGCAGCACTGGGAGACGGCGTACCGCGACTTCAATCCGGACGATGTTCCGCATCTTCTGATCCAGTTACAGGACGATCTTTCGCGGGCGCGCAAGCGGGAGGCACTCTGGCTTTCGGTGATTCTGCACTTGCTGGTGATCATTGTCTTGTGGAACAGCGAGCGTTTGATGATGCTGTTGCCGCACCGGACGGTGGATCTGGCGATCAGCGGCAAGGCCAACCAGGCCAATGACGCGACCTTTCTGGAACTGCCGCCGGACGCACAGCATGCGACGCGACGTCCGGATGCGAAGGCGATTTCGGACAAGGATCGGATCGCGACGAGCAAGGCGCCGCAGATCAACCGGGAAGACTTGAAGAAGCTGCTGCAGAGCGCGCACCCGGGGCGGCCCGGGGAAGATATACAGCAGCCACCGGCGACGGGGCAACCGGCGCAGAACCTGTCGGCGCAGAATCAGCCGCCTCCGCCGCAGGAGAATCAGGGTTTCGAGCAGCCGCGCCCGAGCGATCAGACGGCGCAGTTGCAGACGCCTCCGCAGACCAACCGGGCGCAGCCGAATTTTAATACCCCGATGACTGCGGGCTCGGCACTCGAGCAGGCGACCCGGGCGGCGGCCGAAAGCCGCGGACACTACGGGCGCGGGGACGGTGGGGATTACGGGTTGAGCCAGGGGCGGAGCGGGGCGAGGGCGCTGGACCAGGCGGAAATCCTGACCGACACGATGGGCGTGGATTTTGGTCCGTATCTGACCCGGGTGGTGCAGATTGTGCGGCAAAATTGGTATAACCTGATGCCGCCGTCGGTGTATCCGCCGATTTTGAAGCAGGGCAAGTTGTCGATTGAGTTTGTAATTTTGAAGGACGGCAAGACGACGGGCATGGTGGTGCACACTTCGTCGGGCGACGTGGCCCTGGACCGGGCGGCCTGGGGGAGCATCACGGCGTCAACCCCATTTCCTCCGCTGCCCAAGGAATTTCCGGGGCAGATTCTGGGGTTGCGGTTCTATTATTTTTATAATCTTGAAGTCAGCAATGACTTGAAGTGAGGTTGCTGTGCATCCTAACAGGGGTATCCGAATAAGACTATGAGAGTTCAACAACCGTTTTTGCGCGTCGCACTGTTGGCGCTGGCTATGACGTGTCTGATGTTGGCGGGATTGCCGGTTTTTGGGGAAGATGTGCCGGAAGCGCTGCGTCCGCCGAAGGGGGCGCAGTTTGCGATTGTCGTTTTTGAAGACCTGCAATGTCCGCAATGCGGGCGAGTAGCGCCGCTTTTGGAGCAGGCTTCGCGGACCTATAAGATTCCGCTGGTGCAGCATGATTTCCCATTGCCGTTGCACAACTGGTCGTTTGATGCGGCGGTGCTGGCGCGCTACTTCGATACGCATTCGAAGGAAGTGGGGAACGAATTTCGGGCGAGGGTTTTTGAGCACCAACTGGAGATCAACCCCCAGAATTTACGGGGCTTTGCCGAGAAGTTCGCCTCGGAGCACAAGCTGGGCGTACCTTTCGTGGTTGATCCCGACGGGAAACTGGCGGGGCTGGTGCGGGCGGACAAAGACCTGGGCATGAGTTTGCACATCGACCACACGCCGACAATCTGGGTGGTAAGCGGCAAGCGTACGGGCAAGCCATACGTGGAAGTGACGGATACGAGCCAGCTTTATGTGATGATCGACGCGATGAAGAAGGAGTGATGAAGAAGGAGTAGGGAAGGTCAGAGGTTCGGGGCGCTAGTCCGCCTCTTCCAAAACGATGCCCAGTTTGGCGATGAATTCGCCGCGGGATCTTTCCCCGCAGGCGGCGCGTTAGTTCCGACCTCTCACCTTATTTTTATTCTGTCCAGCGGCGGAATAGCAGTGCGCCGTTGGTGCCTCCAAAGCCGAACGAATTCGACATGGCGTATTCAAAGCTGGCTTTTCGGGCGTGATTGGGGACGAAGTCCATGCCGTCGGTTTCGGGGTCCTGATTTTCGAGATTGATGGTGGGGGGCAGAATCTGATCGCGCAGCGCCAGGACGGTGACTCCCGCCTCTAATCCGCCTGCTCCGCCGAGCAAGTGCCCGGTCATGGACTTGGTGGAGCTCACCGGGACCGTTTTGCCAAACAAATTTCTGATGGCGTGGGCCTCGAGGGTATCGCCGATCGGGGTCGAGGTGCCGTGGGCATTGAGGTAGCCGACTACGCTGGGATCTAGCCGGGCGTCGCGGAGGGCGTTGCGCATGACCCGGAAGCCGCCTTCGTGTTCGGGGGCCGGCTGAGTCATGTGATAGGCGTCGGCGGACATGCCGTAGCCAACGATTTCGGCGAGGATGGGAGCGCCGCGGCGGCGGGCATGTTCGAGTTCTTCGAGCACCATGATGCCAGCGCCTTCGCCCATAACGAAGCCGTCGCGGTCTTTGTCCCAGGGCCGGCTGGCGCGGGCGGGATCGTCATTGCGGGTGGAAAGCGCGCGCATAGCGGCGAACCCACCGACACCCATGGGAGTGATGGCGGCCTCGGAGCCTCCGGCAATCATGACGTCGGCGTCGCCATGCTGGATGATGCGGAAAGAATCGCCGATGGAGTGGGCGCTGGTGGTGCAGGCCGTGGCCGTCGCTTCGTTGGGGCCTTTCGCGCCGAACCGCATGGAGACGTGTCCGGCGGCGAGGTTGACGATGGCGGCGGGAATGAAGAACGGGGAAATCTTGCGCGGGCCGCCTTCGAGGAGGGCGGTGTGTTCGCGCTCGATGACGTCGAATCCGCCGATGCCGGAGCCGATATGGACGCCGACGTTTTCGGCGATATCGGGGGTGATGTTGAGCTGCGACATCTTCATCGCTTCATCGGAGGCGGCGATGGCGAAGTGGATGAAGCGGCCCATCTTCTTGACTTCTTTTTTCTCGATAAATTGGAAGGGATCGAAATCGCGGACCTCGGCTGCGATCTGACAGGCAAAGGCGGAGGCGTCGAACGCCGTGATGCGGCCCACGCCGCTCTTGCCGGCGAGGAGGGCCTGCCACACGGTGCCGGTGGTACTACCCAGGGAGCAGATCAGTCCGATACCGGTAACGACGACCCGTCTTTCCGATTTAGGGGCGGAGTCACGTAGCAAATTACTTGCCGCCCTTTCCGTGCTTGCTGATGTAGTCGACGGCGTCGGAGACGGTGCGAATCTTCTCCGCATCTTCGTCGGGGATTTCGATATCGAAGGCCTCTTCGAAGGCCATGACGAGCTCGACGGTGTCGAGCGAATCGGCTCCCAGGTCATCGACGAAAGAAGCGCTGGGGGTGACCTCGCCCTCATCCACACCTAACTGCTCGACAATAATCTGTTTCACTTTTTCATCAACGGCTGCCATTGTTTCTCCTCGTTTCCAAGTCTGGGAATCGCGGGTCCGGGTTGCGGACCGGCGTTTGCTGAATTACGACCGCATGGTGCTCAATGAAATCGAATGAAGTCGAAGCCAGTAGTCTAAAAGGGATTGGGAAAGTATGCAAAGGCGTGAGATCACCCACGAATCCTAACTGGCAGCGGGGAGAGTGGTCAAACTGAAGAGCGACTCAGTGCGGAGAGAAACAAAAGAAAGTAGGGCCGGGTGAAGAACGCCCGGCCCCGATGCAACCACTGCGCTCGTGCTGAAGTGTGGCGGCGGGGCGAAGCCCCGTCAACATCAACAGACGAGAATCAAACTAGGCTGCGGGTTTTACCCCGAGCTTGGTCGCCAGTTCGGTGAGTTTATCTTTGGCGGCGGAAGCTTTGGCCAGGGCGTCCGGAATCTGTCCGGAGGAAAATGCGGTCGAGGCATCGGTCCAGGACTGTTTCACGGTCGCGAGGGTATCGGCAGCGCCGGCGGGTAGCTTGTGGCTCTTGGTAAGGGCGTCGACCTTGTTTTGAACGGCGGTCACCATACCGGGCATGGAGCCGCTCATCTCGTTCCACTTGGCCACCAGTTCATCCTTCTTGGCGGAAGCGGCGGCGGCAAGATCTTTGATCTTGCCGGGCAGAGCCTTGGAGGCTTCGAAAGCGGCGGCATAATCGCCTTTGTCGTATGCGTCCTTGGCAGCCTGGATGGAGCTCTGAACATCTTTGGCCTGGTCGGGTACGTATTGCGTGGCCTGGTCGGCGACGGCGGCATATCCGGACTGGGCAGCCTTGATGGCAACGTCGGCGCCGGTTTTCTGGGCATTTTCGCAGGCGGTGAAGAACATCATTCCCGCAAGGATGGCGGTCAGTGCAAGTCTAGTTTTCATGAAATCGCTCCTGAATTTTCTGGTTGGATATTGGGTGCACGATGCTTGTACTACACGGTAAAGTGTATTGACTTCGCGTGCGTAATTGTAATTGAAGGATTCAAAACGCGCTTGAACAGGAAGGGATCGAGGCAACGGGATGCGGGCGGTGGTGCAGCGGGTGAGCCGGGCGCGAGTTACGGTGAGGGGCGAAATTACCGGTGAGATTGAGCGTGGCTTGCTGGTCCTGCTGGGAGTGGGCGGGGGAGATACTCGAACCGAAGCGGACTATCTTGCCGAAAAGATCGTAGGGCTGCGCATTTTTGAAGATGCGACCGGGAAGATGAACCTGTCGCTGGCGGAAGTCGGCGGCGCGCTGCTGGTGGTATCGCAGTTCACGCTCTACGGAGACGCTCGACGGGGCAAGCGGCCGTCGTTTGACGCGGCGGCGGCGCCGGAACAGGCGCGGGAACTCTATGAATATTTTGTCGAGACGGTTCGCGCCGCAGGCCTGCGCTGCGCGACCGGACGGTTTCAGGAGACGATGCAGGTGGAATTGGTGAATGAGGGGCCGGTGACGATCCTGCTGGATTCGGGGAAGGGATTTTGAGTGGTGACGGGTATTTGAATCGGGAGCGTCGACAGATGATGCTACGGGCAATCGGGTTGTTACTGACACTCGAAATGTGTTGGGGCGGGATAGCGTTGGGCCAAGCCGTGGGGACGCGGGCGGCGGCGCTGGACAAGCGCTCGCCGGACCATCCGATCCTCCAATCGGCGAACATGAAGTCGGCCGAGCTGAAATCGGCCGACCTGGAGATCGATGCGGGGATTCTGCGACAGGCTTATGAAGAATTGCATCCAGGCCTCTATCGCTACAACAGCAAGGCGGAGATGGACGGGAAGTTTGAGGCATTGCAGCGGGAATTCAGCCATGATCGCACGCTGCGGGAGGTCTATGTTGCTTTATCCGTTTTTGCGGCGCAGATAAAGTGCGGGCACACTTATCCGAATTTTTTCAACCAGAAGCGGGCGATTGCGGCGGCTTTATTCGAGGGGCACGATCGGGTGCCGTTTTATTTTCGGTGGCTCGATCGGAAGATGGTGGTGACGAGGGATTTCACTCCCGATCAACGGCTGCCGCGTGGGACCGAGGTGGTGTCGATCGATGGAATTCCAGCGTCGGCGGTTCTGGAGCGGCTGATGACGATTGCGCGGGCCGATGGATCGAACGACGCCAAGCGAATTGCGTATCTTGAAGTGACGGGCGATAGCGTTTATGAAGCGTTCGATATCTATTTCCCCATGTTCTTCCCGCCGAAAAGTACTGTGCTGCAACTCATGGCCCAGCGTCCCGGAGAGGCGAAGGCGGTGGCGCTGCGCGTGGAAGCTCTGACGTATCAAGAGCGGATCGCGCCCATCAAGGCGAGGGAAGCGGGACGGAAGGGCGAAGCTCCGATTTTCGAGTGGAGGTACTTGCCGGGCGGGGCGGTCTATCTGGGAATGCCGACATGGGCGCTTTTCAACAGCAAGTGGGACTGGAAAAGCTGGCTCAACCTGCGGCTGGACGAATTGGCGGAGAGAAATGCTCCGGCGCTGGTGGTCGACCTGCGGGGGAATGAGGGTGGAAACGACGTAGGCGACGAAATTCTGAAACGACTGGTCAGCGCCGAACTGAAGATTCCAACCTACCGGCGGCTGGTTCGCTATCGCGAGACTCCGGCGGGGCTGAACGAATATCTCGACACGTGGGACGCGAGCTTCAAGAACTGGGGAAAGGCTGCGGTGGAGCTGCCACAACCCTGGCCGACAGCTCCGGCGGTGCGTTACTTCGCGTTGAACAGGTACGAGGATGAGCCGAGCGGCGAAGATGTGATCCGGCCGGCGGGCAAGGGATTTCACGGCAGGGTTTATGTATTGATCGACGCCAACAACAGTTCGGCGACGTTTCAGTTCGCGCGGATCGTGCAACAGAACAAGCTGGGAGTTCTGGTGGGCCAGCCGACGGGCGGGAGTCAACGGGGAATTAATGGCGGCGCATTTTTCTTTTTGCGACTGCCAAAGTCGGGCATCGAAATGGATCTGCCGTTAATCGGGACATTTCCAACTTCTCCGCAAGCGGACGCGGGGCTGACTCCCGATGTGAGGGTGACTCCGACCTTGCGCGATATTGTGGCGGGGAAGGATGTGGAGCTGGGGAAAGTTGAGGAGTTACTGCGTGGGCGCGAGTAGGGGAGTGTGGGGGAAGGAATTTCGGGAAACCGAGGGAGAGCCCATTCCGTTTGACCGATTTCCACAGCGCACGATAGACTGGATGAGTTTGCCTGTACTTGCGGACCCGTTCTGGGACCGCGCCGCGTTTCCGGTCAGAAGCCGCAGCGGGAAAACAGCAAGCAAGAGATGGTAGTTGCCGAGCCAGGGCGGAGAGTAGCCCCGTCCCTGCACGAGCATAAGGAGAGTCTATGTACGCGGTGATCCGCGCAGGTGGGAAGCAGTATCGAGTAGCCCCGGGGGATGTGATCCGGGTGGAAACGCCGGAGGATAAAGACGGCAAGGTGGAGTTCGGCGACGTGCTGGCGGTTTCGGCGGAGGCGGGCAGCGTGGTGCCGGCGGGGTCGGGAGCGCTGGTGAGCGGCGAGGTGGTGGAGCAGGGCCGGGGCGCGAAGATCCTCGTCTTCCACTACAAGCGGAAGAAGCAATACAAGAAACTGCGGGGACACCGGCAGAACTATTCCGCGGTGCGGATTACGGAGATTGCGTTTGGCGGGCAGTCATTCAAGGCGCCGGAGCTCCCGAAAAAAGAGAAGAAAATAAAGAAGGCGCATGCGGCTGGCGAGCATGAGGGCGGCGAAGTGAAAACGTCGGCGCGTCCGGGGAAAAAGGCGACCAAGGCCGTGCCGCATGCGCATGCGAAGAAAGCGGCTCCTAAGAAAGCGGCGGCGAAGAAGAAAAAGAAGTAACGGATCCTTCGCTCCGGATGACTTTTTGTTGGGTTTGAAAGTTACTGGCAACTGGCCAATGAGAACTGGGAATTGATTTATGGCGCACAAAAAAGGACAGGGCACTTCACGAAACGGGCGCGATTCGAATGCGCAGCGGCTTGGGTTCAAGGCATTTGGCGGACAACTGGTGCCGGGCGGCACGATCATCGTGCGCCAGCGGGGCACGCGGGTGAAGCCCGGGCTGAACGTGGGCCGCGGCAAGGACGACACGCTCTTCGCTAAGATTACGGGACGCATCAAGTTCGTCGACAAGGGCTCGATGGGCAAGTTTGTGATGGTTGAGCCTGAGGCAGTGGAAGCGAAGTAGCAGTCCTGGAGACAATGGAGGTCCGGGGCGGAGCCTCGGAGCCACACGAGCGGCCTCGGCTTCGCGTCGAGGCTTTTCATTTTGGCGGAGAAGCGGGGAGCTCGGCTGGACGCGCGAGGGCGCCCGTACCAACGCAAGTTTTGGCGTTTGAGTGTTTTTATGTTTATTGATGAGGCGAAAATTCGGGTGAAGGCGGGGGACGGCGGCAATGGCTGCATGGCGTTCCGCCGAGAGAAGTTTATTCCGCGGGGCGGGCCTTCGGGTGGGGATGGCGGCAAGGGCGGCGACATCTGGATGGAATCGAGCGAGCGGCATAATACTCTGGTCCATTTCCGCTTCAATCCCGAATATAAGGCGGAGCGCGGACGGCACGGCGAGGGTGACAAGAAAACCGGGCGCGACGGCGAAGGCATCGTCCTGAAAGTGCCGGTCGGCACGATTGTGTACGACGAGGATACGGGGGAAAAGGTTTACGATTTTTCGCGGCCCGATGAACGGGTCGTGATCGCGCGGGGTGGGCGGGGCGGACGGGGGAATGCACAATTCGCCACTTCGACCCATCAAGCACCAAGAGAGCATGAAGACGGCCGTCCCGGAGAAGAACGCAATTTCCGGCTGGAATTGAAACTGCTGGCGGATGTTGGGCTGGTGGGGTATCCGAATGCGGGGAAGTCGACGCTGATTTCGCGCATTTCGGCGGCGCGGCCGAAGATTGCCGATTATCCGTTTACCACGCTCGAACCGAATCTTGGCGTGGTGCTGGCGGGGGACAAAGGAAAAGAAGAGAGTTTCGTGGTGGCCGATATTCCGGGCTTGATTGAAGGCGCACATGCGGGGTCGGGGTTAGGCACGCAGTTTCTGAGGCACATCGAGCGCACGCGTTTGCTGGTGCATCTGGTGGATGTCTCCGACAGCAGCGGGCGAGCGGACGTGGTGAAAGATGTGGAAGTGATTGGGGGCGAGCTGGCGAGTTTTGGCGCGGACCTGGAAAAAAAGCCGACGCTGATGGTCGCGTCGAAGATCGACGTTGCGAATCCGGAAAAACTGAAGAAGCTGAAGCTGTGGGCGACGAGGAAGAAGCTGAAGCTGTATCCGATTTCGGCGGTCACGGGCGAGGGCATCGAGAAGCTGAAGTTTGCGATGGCGGAAGAAGTCGACAAGGTGAAAAAAATGTTGGCTGCGCCGGAAGAGAGTCGTTTTTCGAAATCCGGCGCCTGACTCGGCCCCTGGGCAGCGCGCCACCGGGGCTATAATCGGCAGCAATGCGGAAAATTTTTCGCATGTTGCTTCTGGCCCTGGTCCTCATGACGGTAGCTCTGATCTCCGCGCTGACCGCCATGCAACTCGCCATCCACGGGCGCGAGGTTGCGATTCCAAAGCTGGTGGGAATGAGTCCGGCGGAGGCGGAGCGCGCGAGCGCGGCCTCCGGCCTGCAAGTCGTAGTGGAACGCCAGTTCTACAGCGCCGACATTCCTGAAGGAAAAATCATGACGCAGATGCCGCCGCCGGGAACGCGAGTGCGGCGAGGCTGGTCGGTGCGGGTGGCCCAAAGCCTGGGACCGCAGCGCGTGGCGATTCCCGACGTGACGGGCGGAAGCGAGCGGGTGGCGGAGCTGAACCTGCGGCGGCGCGGGCTCAGTCTGGGTTCAATCGCGCACGTCGCCCTGGCGGGGGTGGGAGCCGACCAGGTGATCTCACAGAGCCCGCCGGCCAAAGCGAGTGGGGTGGCTGCGCCCAAGATCAATTTGCTGGTGAGCGACGGTGCCGAACCGCCGAGCTACGTAATGCCAAATCTCACGGGACAACCGCTGGGCAGTGCGACGCTGGCGCTGCAGGATGCGGGCATGAAGGTGGGAAAGGTGAGCGTGCTCACGCCGCCGATGCCGGGTGAGCCGCAACCTGTGCCGGTCGCGCCGTCAGAGCCAAGCGGGGCGAGCATGATCGTCACCCAGACTCCGGCGCCGGGGCAGAGGATTGTGGCGGGGAGCGCGGTGAATTTCGAAGTGCGCTAGAAGTTCGCGCGGAGCCGTGGCCGTCACCGCCCGCCGCTCCCGCATCATTTCCGTGCAAGCATGGCGGCGAAGAATCCATCGCAGGGATGCACTCCGGGGATGGTTCGCAGGTAGGGTCCGGCGAGCAGGGATGCGGTTTCTCGCCAGGACAATTCGCCCGATTTCTGGAGTTGCTCCAACTCCTGCTTGAAGTCGACGACTTTGAACTCGCCAGTGCCCTCCACCGCCGCTTCCACCACCGCTTCGTTCTCTTCGCGCTCCAGCGAACACGTGGAATAGACGAGGTGCCCGCCCCTCGCAAGCTGGGTAAGCGCCGATTTCAAGATGGCGGCCTGGCGCAACGGGAGATCGAGCAGATCTTCTTTCCGGAGACGCCATTTGATTTCCGGGTTATGGGCAAACGTGCCGGTGCCGGAGCAGGGTACGTCGGCGAGTATGCGGTCGAACGTGCAGGAGAAAGGCAATTGACGGGCGTCCGCGACGACGGCATGGACATTCGGTAAGCGACTGAGACTCTGCAACAGGCGAGCGCGATGAGGATGCAATTCCGCAGCAAACACTTGAGCGCGCGGATTGCGGCTGGCGAGCAGAGTGGTCTTGCCGCCTGGAGCGGCGCAACAATCGAGAATTCTACGCTCGGCGTGTCCTTCCCCGAGACCGGCGAGCAGCGCCACCAGTTGGGAAGCTTCATCTTGAATCGAGATGCGGCCTTCCCGCCAGGCACGCGTCGCGGTGAGCTCGCCGGCAAGAACAACTCGCGCCGACGACAGCAGCGGGCCAGGAGCGAGTTGCACGCCGGCCTCGGCAAGTTCGGCTTCGGTTTGATCTTCGGTTTGACCTTCAGACTGATTTTCAGATTGATCGCAGTGAATATGAATCGCCGTCTTCGGTATCGTTTGATCATGGGCGCAGATCTGGCGGGCAATCCCCAGCCCATAGTGCGCGGTCCAGCGCTCCAGCAGCCACGGAGGATGCGCCGCGTTCTGGGCGAGGGTGATGGAGTCGGGCGCGGTATCGATTTCCGCCAAGCTGTTTCCTGCGCCGGCAGCGGCCACCTTCCGGAGAACCGCATTCACGAAGGAAGCTGCCGAACGTTTGCGCGCGGCTTTGACGAGCTCCACGCTTTCGAAGATCGCCGCCCGCGCCGGAACCCGCGTGAGAAACTGCAATTGATACACGCCGAGGCGCAATGCCGCCAGAATTTCGACATCCAGTCGTTCCAGCTTTTGCGACGATGCGGCAGCCAACCGCCGATCGAGCAGAGACCGCCAGCGGAGAACTCCCATCACCAGTTCGGTGGCCAAACCGTGATCGCGCGAGGTCAGCTTGCAGAACGCGGCTGAGTGCAGAAGTTCGGCGGCGTAGGAGTCGTCGCGCTCGACGCGCAGGAGAATCTCGAAAGCTGCGGCGCGAGCGGGAGAGACGGCCATCGGAGACTATTGTCCCAGGTGGTCGCCGGATTTTAGCCGGTAGCCGTTGATGAATTCCGACGCCGACATGCGCCGCTTCCCTTCGAGTTGAACCTCGAGCAGTTCGAGGACGGAGTCCGGGGATTTCGCACCGCAGCCAACCAGCAGGTGGGATGCCTGGACGGCGATTTCCGCGGGTGCCAGCGCAACTGCCGCCTGCGCCGGCTGAGCGCGGTGCACTTGCAGCGTCTTGCCCTTATAGATCGTGAACGCTCCGGGCCAGGGCTGAAATCCACGCAAGCGGTTGAAAAGATCTCTGGGGCTGCGTGCGAAATCCATACGCCCATCTTCTTTCGTAAGAATCGGCGCCAGGGATGCCAACGAATGGTCCTGCGGAGAAGGGTGAACGGCCCCATTCTCTAGCCCCCGAAGGGTCTCAACCATCAGATCGGCGCCGATGGACGCCAGCTTCGGGCCCAAAGTTTCGGCGGTGTCTTCCAGAGCAATCGGCATCTCGCGCTGCATCAGTATGTCGCCGGTATCAAGGCCGGCATCGATGCGCATGGTGGTAACCCCGGTGACCGATTCGCCGCTGGCGATTGCCCACTGGATAGGCGCTGCGCCGCGATATTTTGGCAGCAACGACGCGTGCAAATTCAGGTTCCCGAGCCGCGGAAGATCGATCATCCACTGCGGAATGATGCGGCCGTAGCCGACGACGACGATGGCGTCGGGGCGAATCGCGGCAAGCTGATCTCGGAATTCCACGTTGTTCTTGATCGCTGCGGGCTGCACTACAGTAAGACCCAAGCGGACCGCCCCATCCTTCACGGGAGAGACGGATATTTCCATTCCGCGCCCGCGGGGCCGATCGGGTTGCGTGACCACCAGGGGCAGGAAAAAACCGGCCTCGACCAGTCTTTCCAGGGTCGGAACCGCGAATCGAGGCGTCCCGCAGAAAACCAGATTAAAAGGAGTGGCTATCACCGCTGGATACCTCAGCGGCGATAGCCGCATTCAACAACAACGACCAGGCGCGGCCGCGCTGCGCCGCCGCCCCCAAACCCATATGCTCTCCATTCACAAAATCACCAGATTGCAAGATACCCGAATCTTCTACCACTCTCCCGCCTTCACCATCTTCTTGATCTTGCGCTTAATTAGGTCGCGTTTCAGGGCGCTGATGTGCGAAATGTACAGCTTGCCGTTCAAGTGATCGGTTTCGTGCAGGAAAGCGCGCGCCAGCAACTCTTCCCCGGTGTGCTCGAAGAACTTGCCGGTTAGGTCCTGCGCCCGCACGGTCACTGTTCTGGCGCGGGTGACATCTTCGCGAAACTCGGGAATGCTCAGGCAGCCTTCGCTGTTGCGCTGGCGCCCTTCTTTCCCGACGATTACGGGATTGATCAGCACCAGCTTTGCGCCTGGGTCTTCCTTGAAGGTTACGTCCACAACAGCGATTCGTTTCGAAATGCCGATCTGCGGAGCGGCCAGGCCAACGCCGCGAGCCGCGTACATCGACTCGAACATATCGTCCACGAGTTTCTTGAGTTCGTCGTCGAAGCTGGTCACGGCTGCGGCCGGAGTGTCGAGGACGGGATCGCCAAATTTCACAATTGGATAGATCATTCTTGTAAGTTTCGGGCTTGCAAGTTTCGGGTCGTCATCCTGGGCGAAGCGAAAGACCTATGCATTGGAGCGAACTCAAAATTCATAGGTCTTTCGCTTCGCTCAGGATGACAACATATCCTAATAGTTCTTCAGCTGTTCCAGATAGCCTTGGAAGTTTCGTTTCGTTTCCTTCAGCGAATCGCCGCCGAATTTTTCCAACGCACAACGCGCCAGGGTCAGTGCGACCATCGCCTCGGCGGCAACGCCGGCGGCGGGCACCACGCAAACGTCCGAGCGCTCGTAGGCTGCTTTGACGGGCTCGCGAGTGGCGAAATCCACCGACTGCAAGGGGCGCCTTAGAGTAGAAATCGGCTTCAGATAACCGCGCACCCGAATCTCCTGTCCGTTCGAGACGCCACCCTCCAGACCTCCAGCATGGTTGCGGGTGCGGGTGAAGCCCGCGAACCCGGCGTCATCGCGATAACCAATCTCGTCATGCACGGCCGACCCCGGCGAATGCGCGGCTTGAATCCCGCTTCCAATTTCGACCGCCTTTACCGCCTGCAACGACATCACCGCCGCGGCCAGCAGCGCATCCAGCCGTTCGTCCCATTGCACATAGCTGCCGAGTCCGGGAGGGACATTGTGAGCCACCACCTCGAACACTCCACCCGCGGAATCGCCGGTGCGGAGCACTTTATCGACCTCTTCCTTCATGCGTTGCTCGGCATCGGCGTCGGCGCAAGCGAGCAGCACTTCGCCCTGGCGCGAGAGGGGCTCGATTTGCTCCCAGGGGATTTCCCGATCGGCAATCGAAACCGCACCCACAGCGATCACATGACTCAGAACTTCCACGCCCAATTCGCGGAGCAGGAGTTTGGCGAGGGCTCCAATCGCAACCCGGGCGGCGGATTCGCGGGCTGAGGCGCGTTCCAGAACGTAACGGGCTTCGGTAAAATCGTACTTCAAAGCGCCGGCAAGATCGGCGTGGCCCGGGCGGGGCGAGGCCACGCGCCTGTGTTTCCCGGGGTCGCCTGTTTCCACCGGCAGCGCTTCTTTCCAGTTCTGCCAATCGCGATTTTCGAGGATCACAGCGATCGGCGAGCCGATCGTCTTCCCGTGGCGCACACCCGAGAGAAAATGGGCGCGGTCGGTTTCGATCTTCATGCGTCCGCCGCGTCCAAAACCCTGCTGGCGGCGCCAGAGTTCGCGGTCTACAAACTCCTGATCGACCACTAATCCGGCTGGTAGCCCGGACAGGAACGCGACCAGGGCCTCGCCGTGGGACTCTCCCGAAGTGAAATAGCGAAGCATGTGGAAGAGGCATTGTAAATGAAGAAAAGTGTCGGCCTGACTGATTTTTGCGCCGAAGGTTTGGACCGGGCAGGTACAATCAAGGAGTCGAGGTATCGCAGGTCGCCCGAGCGACCCGGGTCCCAGACTCATCGCGGCGCTTCGTCAAAGTTCGCGAGGATTTCTTCATGTTGAGCAGCAAGGCTGGACGATTCGAGCCGGAGCAGGCTGCGCCCATTCGCTGCGTGATCGCCGACGATCACGAAATGCTGCGCTATGGCGTCCGCCGCCTGCTGGAAGACACTCCGGACTTTGCCGTGGTGGGCGAAGCAGGCGATGCCGCCGAGGCGCTCAAACTGGTTCTCGAGCACCGTCCCAACCTGGTGCTGCTCGATATCGGCATGCCCGGGATGTCGTCGTTCGAAGCGGGACGCCTCATCGAAGAGCACTGCAGCGGCACGCGCATCATCTATCTCACCATGCATGAGGACCGGGAGTATGTGCAGCAGGCGTTGCAGTCCGGCGCCAGCGGATACCTGCTGAAAGACACTCCCGCGCCACTCTTGTTGAGCGCGCTCCGCGACGTACATCATGGCCAGAAGGCATTGAGTCCTCAGATCCAGACAAGATTGAGAGACGACGCGAGCCGGCGGAATCAAACGTCGCGATTCCCGCTGCGAAGGGGGACGCTGACTCTGCGCGAGCGCGAGGTGATGAAGTTGCTTGCCGAGGGTAATACCGTAAAGAAGGCGGCGGCGGCTCTGGGGGTCAGCGTCAAGACGGTGGAAGCGCACAAGTTCAACTTGATGCGCAAACTCGACATCCATAACAAGGCCCAGCTGGTTACGGTCGCGATACAAAAGAAAATCCTTCCAGTCCCGATTCCGATGTAGTGAGGATCTCGGCGAGGCGGGCGAGCCAGCTGAGGTGTCGATTCTGCGCAACGAGCGTTGCATTCTTCAACTTTGGCTGTTGTGAGATTCATCAGTAGGTAGCTCGCCTGTAAGTTGCTGATTTCAGATTGTGATCCGCTTGATCCGTCGACAAACAGTGAAAACACAGGCTTCGGCCTGTTGCGATTGTCAGCAGAAGAGCTGTTGAGAATCGCAGCGTTGCATTTCACGGCTCAGGATTGCGATTCCGCTATCCCTTTCATTGCAAGCAAGATGACGCGTGCCGAGCCAAACTGATCTTGGCTGCGAGCGCTTTGGCATGGCGATTGCCTTTATGAAGAGCGCTGAGTGGCTCGCTACAGAAGGCCCTCCGACGAGGTGGTTTATGACAGTCCTACTGGTTCTGTTCACGTTCGTATCTTTTCTGCTGATCGATCATTTCCGCAGCCGGCGCGCGGTGCAACCGGCGTTGCAGGTAGCTCCGGCAAAAACAGTTGAGGCGGCGGTAACGGCCACGGCTCCGCGATTGCAGCCGGCGCTGGTGGGCGGCTTCGCGGTCCCGGAAAATTTCCGCTATCACCCCGGTCACACCTGGGCACTGAGCGAGAGCCCGAACCTGGTGCGGGTAGGTATGGACGATTTTGCTTCGAAGCTGACAGGCAAGGTGGACAAGATCACCCTGCCGCAGCGCGGACAGTGGATTCGGCAGGGGCAGAAGATGTGCACGCTGTATCGCGACGACTGCGCGGTGGATATGGTGTCGCCGATCGAAGGCAGCGTATCGGATATCAACATGGCACTGGCGGCCGATCCGAAATTGGCGCTGCGCGACCCGTTTGGCGAAGGCTGGCTGGTAACGGTTCAAGCTCCGGATGCGAAGACGAGTTTCCGCAACCTGCTGGGTGGAGCGATGGCGCGCTTCTGGACGCAGGAATCGGCGAGCCGGCTGCAGCAACGGCTGCCGCTGCCGATGGCGATGGCGGGAGCGCTGGCGCAGGATGGTGGAGTGGCGGTGAACGACATCTCCGCCCAGATTCCTGACCAGAAGTGGATGGCGCTGGCGAAAGAATTCTTCCTGTCGTAACCAGCAGTCAGACACCGTAGTCGGGCCCAAGTCAGGCGAACCAACTCAGCAAGGTCGCCCAAGCCAAGCAGTCCAAACGAACAGCGCAGCAAAAGGGCCGCCCGGAATCAAAGCCGGGCGGCCGCTGCGTTGCCGGTTCCAGGTCTTACTTCCGCTGGAGACGCTACCCGCGATGCTTCAGGGTTGGGAACAGGTCCTTCGTGTTTAACGAACCTCTGAACAAGTGCTCGCGTGATAGGGCAGCGGTATAAACTGCACTTCCTTTTCCCGGACAAGAGTGCCCGCGCCACACTTGATCGAAGATGCGTTATGTTTTCTGTTCGGTAAACAGGTCGAGTAACGGCGCTGCGGCGGAATGTTCCGAGTTAGCCAGTGGGGCTGGCTGAGCGCCGTGATTCTCCACGCTGGCTTTGGCGGTCGGCGGTTTCTCTCCTTGCATGAACTTCCTGGAATCAAGCAGCGGGCGGCCGAGCGACGCGTTATAGCTGGTCCAAGGGCCTTCGACGCCAGCCTCGCGCTCGAAGTGGGCGCGCATTGCCTCCATCTTGGAATCGAGATCGTCGAGGTAATGCAGCATGAGCGCCTCGGGGAACATGGGGAGCTTGGGCGAGCCGAAGTCGTACTGGCCGTGATGGCTGATGATCATGTGTTCGAGCAGAATTTTGAGTTCCCCCGGAAAGCCGGGCAACTGGGCGAGCTTGGCCTGCAGCATTTCGAGTTCGATGATCATGTGGCCCAGCAATTGGCCGCGGGTTGTGTAGGAAAAGGCGCGGTTGTAGGTCAGTTCCTGGATCTTACCGATGTCGTGGAGAAACGCTCCGGTCAACAGGAGATCACGGTCGATCTGGGCATAGTTCTGGCACATGAGGTCACAGGAGCGGAAGAGGGACACGACGTGATCGACGAGACCGCCAATGTAGGCATGATGCAGCGTCTTGGCGGCGGGCGCATTGCGGTAGCGCTCGGCAATTTCCGTGTCGGCCATGAACAGTTGCACCAGTGCCTTGAGGTTTGGATTACGGAAGGTGGCGACAAATTCGGTGAGAGTTCGCCACAGTTCGCCGATGTCCTTGGTGGTCTTCGGCAGGTAGTCCGTGAAGTCGATGTCGGCGTCTTCCATGCGGCGCAGCTTGTGAATGGTGAGCTGGAACCGATTCTTGTACTTGTTGATGAGCCCCTTGATTTTAAGAAAGTCTTCCTGCTCGAAGACGTCGATGAATTCGTCGACGTTGTCCCACATCTTGGCTTCGATCTGGCCGGTGCGATCGGCGAGGACGAGCGCCAGATAGGGCTCGCCGTTTTTCTTCGCCTTCACCTGCTTCGAGGCAACCACGAAGCTGGAGGTGACGATCTTGTTTTCCTGCTGGGGACATTCGGAAATAAAAAACTCTTTCATGAGCCTCCGCGAAATCGGTTGCCGCATCCAGCGCCTCAAGGCGCAGTATCGCCACTGACTTGGCATCCCTCAAGGCATGCCCGATAACGAAACCTCGCCTCCTCCAAGGAGACCAGCCTAAAACACACCGAGCTTTTTCTTCTTGAGTTTTTTCGCGTCGGCTTCTTTGGAGTTGGTCTCGACGGGCTTGGTTTGTTTGGCGCTCGCGCCCGAATCGATATATCCGGCCTTGATGTCAATGAATGCTTCTTCGCGCAGGGTGGTCAAATATGCGCGCAGGGCGGGCTGGAGTTTCTGCATGTAGAGGGCATCCTGGATGCGCGGCTCAACTTCCTTCATGCTGGGTATACCTGCCATCTGATGTTCGACCGCCTGCAGGATGACATACCCCTGCTTGGTGCGGACCACATCCGTAACCTCGCCAGCCTTGAGAGCGAAAACCTTATCCTCAAGTTCTTTGGAGAGCGTGCCGCGCTTGAAATAATTGAGGTCGCCGCCGTCTTTGGCCGACGGTCCGTCGGAATACTTTTTTGCCAGGTCGGCGAACTTGCCGCCTTTGTGAATCTGGTCGAGCAGGTCCTCGGCTTTCGCCTTGGCGGCCGCCAGCGCTGCTTCCGTCTCCGCCGCGGACGGCGCCTCCGGCTTGGCGTCGGCGCTCGGAGTCGGTTTGGGAGCAAGCTTGGGGGCGATCAGAATTTCGCTGAGCCGCACCTGCTCGGGCTGCTCCATCTCGGCGCGGTGCTGTTCGTAGAACTTCTTGACCTCGTCCTTGTTCATGGCCAGTTTGGAGCCGACTTCCTGGCCGATCACACGCTGGGTGATGATCTGGTTTCGCAGGTTCTGCTTGAAGTCCTCGTAGGAAGCTCCCTGCGCTTCCGCCGCCTTCTCCAGTTCTTCCATGGTTCCGAGGTTCATCTGCTTGCGCATTTCGTCGAGTTTCTTGACCAGTTCCGTGTCGCCGGTGATGCCCAGGTCTTTGCCCTTTTGCAACAGGAGTTGCTGGTCAATCAATTTCTCGAGAACGTCGCGCTGTTGTTCCGCAAAAACGCGATCGGCGTTGACCGGATCCTGCTGCTGAATCTCCTGTTTGAGCTGATCGCGCTCCCGGATGTATTCCGTACGGGTCACGATTTCGTTGTTCACGCGGGCGACGATCTCTTCGACGACCGTGTCGGCCGGCAACAGAGACGGCGTCAGCAGGGCGTAGGTGATAGCCAACAGCAGGGGAAGTCTGGTCTTCGTCATTAGGTTCTCTCGACGTCTCTCGAAACCTGGGTAATACCCGAGGAGAAATTGTTTTTCGTTATTTTACGCCGATCGTCGCGCGGAGGCCAATGGAGCGGCGCCCTTGGGGACGGCCAGGCTTCTCAGGAGTACAAAAGCGGAGGGCTAACCACTGACGGCACGAAAGCGGAGGGAGATTTTCTAATTTCCCCGAGTCAGCGTGAGCGCGGTCACGTCGTTGTGTTTCGGCGCCGAATGCATGAAGTCCTGCATGCGCTGGAGGATATTCTGCGAAAGATCTTTGGCGGAAGTAGCGCCACCCTGCATCGCGCTCTTGACTCCGTCCAGACCAAACTCCGCGCTTTTCGATTCCGCCTCGACCACTCCCCGCGAGACCACCGCAAGCGAACCCTTGCGTCCGAGGCCGACGATGCGGGCGTCCGTGGGGGCGAGAGAGAACAGGCCGAGGGGCAGGCCGGTGGCGGGCAATTCGACGACGCTGTCGTCATCGCGCAGCAGGCCGGGCGTGTGGCCGGCGTTGACATAGCAAACCGTACCCAGTTCTTCGTTGTAACAGCCGGCGAAGGCGGGACAACTGCGGACGCCACCGGCGGCGCGCATGATTTCGAGATTCAAACGTCGCGACAGTTCGACCATCGCTTCGGACTCGTTCAATTCAGCGGCAGCGAAAAGCTGCTCGCCGGAGGAGCGGAAACACAACTGGGCAGCTTGCAGCACCGAGGCGCTGCTCTCGCGTTTCCCGGCCACGTCGAGCAATCCGAAAAGAAAACGGTGAGGGCTGACGCGGAGAAAGTCGTGCAGATCGCCTCCGGAACGGGAGGAAAAATAGGCGACCGCCAAGTCAGCGCCCTGGAGAGTTGGAGTGTCGCCCTGGACAATCTCTGGAACTTCCTCCTCCGTCGCGCCAAACCCGAGTTTTGAAAACAGGGCCTTCATGACGGGCGAAATTAACACAAAGACAGACGCTGAGCAATGAGCAGGAAGTGGTGGAGCCGCGGGCGTCGGTAGGGTTGGGAACAGCGTTCCCTAAGTGCATGATTTTAAAAAGATGGACTACGCGATCAACCTGGGGTTCGGCGGTCGGCGTTGCGCGGGGAGCGGCTTGGCGGATTGTATCCCAGGTAACCGGCTAGGCGTTTCCGCTTGACAGGGGCGCTGCCTTCAATGGATACTTATGCATTACGTTGCATGTTTATTCATGTCGAAGGCGGCGCGCCACAAAGCGATTCTTGACCTGATTGACGAAGGCCCGGTCGAGAGCCAGGACCTGTTGCAGCACCGTCTCCAACGCAAGGGCTTCGAAGTAGGCCAGGCAACACTTTCCCGCGACATTCACGAACTGAAACTGGTGAAAGGCGCGGAGGGTTACCGGCGGGCGGGCGAGAGCGTGGGAGCGGAAGCTGTTTTGCCCTCGGTGATGCATCTCGCGCGGCAGTTTGTGGTGGAGGTCCGGCAGGCGCAAAACCTGCTGGTGGTAAAAACCACCGTGGGCAGCGCGCAGCCGATCGCGGCGGCGCTGGACGCTTCGCACTGGCCGGAAGTAGTGGGAACGCTGGCCGGCGACGACACGGTCCTGGTGATCGCGTCCGACCAGAAGAAGGCGCTGGCGCTCGCGCGGCGTATTCGTGAAGCGTCCTGAGGCCTGGAAAAAGTGCAGCGGATGCGCAGTCCCGCCAAGACGAAATTTTGGCAAAGCACGGAATTGTGTGAAAAACGGAGTACCAGAAAAATGCAAATGAGAACGGATGCCCTGCTGATGAACCCGACAACCGCGAAGTCGAGCCCGCCAAAGCTGCTGATGGAAGCGGCGGCGCCGCGCGATCTGGTATCGATCCACGACCTGTCTCCAGCGGAGATTCTGGCCCTGTTTAACCTCACCTCGATGCTGAAGCAGCGACCCGCGGACTTTCGCGGCGTACTGGCGGGCAAGCAGATGGTTATGTTTTTCGAAAAGCCATCGCTGCGTACGCGGCTCACCTTCGAAGCGGGTATGGACAGTCTGGGGGGCAGCACATTTTTTGTGGACCAGACGGCGAGCCGCCTGAATGCGCGGGAATCTCTCTATGACATCGCGCACAACCTGGAACGCTGGATCGATCTGATCGTGCTGCGGACGTTCAGCCATGGGGTAGTGGAAGAGATGGCGACGTACGCCGATGTTCCGGTGATCAACGCGCTCAGCGAACTCGAGCATCCTTGCCAGGCTCTGGCCGACTTCTTCACTTTGCAAGAGCATTTCGGCGATCTGAAGAAGATTCATTTCGCCTATGTCGGCGATGGCAACAACATGGCGCATTCGCTGTTGCTGGCGGGCGCTTCGGTAGGTGCGAAGGTTTCGATCGCGACGCCGGAACGGTACGGACTCAATCCCGTGATTGTCACCATGGCGAAGGCGATTGCGGAGCAGACCAGGGCTACGCTCCGCATCCTCAACGACCCGCGCAAGGCGGTTGCCGGAGCCGATGCCGTCTACACCGATGCGTGGGCGAGCATGGGGCACGAACACGAAGCGGTAGAGCGCGCCGCCATCTTCAGTCCCTATCAGGTGAATGCCGGGCTGATGCAACTCGCCAAACCGCAGGCATTATTCATGCACTGCCTGCCCGCGCATCGCGGTTGCGAGGTTACGGACCAGGTGATCGACTCGGTGAACTCGGTGGTATTCGATCAGGCCGAGAATCGCCTGCACATTCAGAAGGCTATACTGGTTTGGCTTTTGGGAGGCGGGGTGGGCCGCTTCCCGGCCAGGAGCGCGCATGCCTGAGCCAGACCTGCCTGAAAAAAACATGCAAAAAAAAGAAAAGATCGTTCTCGCATACTCGGGAGGGCTTGACACTTCGATCATCATTCCGTGGCTCAAGGAAAACTACGCCTTCGATGTGATTGCCATGGTGGCGGACGTGGGCCAGGGAGATGACGTCGAGGCGGTCGTCGAAAAGGCCTATAGGACCGGGGCCAGCAAGGTAGTCGTGGAAGATCTGCGGGAAGAGTTTCTTACCGGCTACGTGTGGCCCGCGCTGAAGGCCGGCGCAGTGTACGAGAACAAATATCTGCTGGGGACATCGCTGGCGCGGCCGGTGATTGCGAAACATCAGGTGGAAGTGGCGCTGCGCGAAGGGGCAACGGCGGTAAGCCACGGCTGCACCGGCAAAGGCAACGACCAGGTGCGCTTCGAGATGGCGTATCAGGCGCTTGCTCCTGAGCTGAAAGTGGTTGCACCGTGGCGCGAGTGGGACTTGAAGTCGCGGGAAGATTGTCTCGATTATGCGGAGAAGCGCGGTATTTCGGTGACTGCGAGCCGGGAGAAGATTCACAGCCGGGATCGCAACCTGTGGCACGTGAGCCATGAAGGTGGAGAACTGGAAGATGCGGGGAACGCGCCATTCGCGAGTACGTGGCAGATGACGAAGTCGCCGCAAGAGGCTGCCGACAAAGAAGAGCAGGTGGAAATCGGATTCGACAAAGGGGTTCCGGTTGCGGTGGGCGGGCAGGTTCTGGATCCGGTATCGCTGCTGGAACTGCTGAACGAGATTGGCGGCCGCAATGCCGTGGGACGCATTGATCTGGTGGAGAACCGCTTCGTCGGCATCAAGTCGCGGGGCTGCTACGAAACTCCTGGAGGCACGCTGCTGCTGGCCGCGCACGGCGAACTGGAGGCGCTGTGCCTGGATCGCGACCTGCTGCACTTCAAACAGCACGTGGGGCTGAAATACGCGGAGCTGGTTTATTTCGGGCTGTGGTTCACGCCGCTGCGCGAAGCGCTGGATAGCTTCATCGAGAGCACGCAACAGAATCTGACGGGCACGGTCACGCTGTCGCTGTATAAGGGCAACGTCAGCATCGTGAGCCGCCAGTCGGAATACTCGCTTTACCGCACCGATCTGTCGTCGTTCACCATGGGGGCAAGCTATGATCAGAAGGATGCCGAGGGATTCATCCGGATTCTCGGATTGCCTTCGCGTTGCCGCGCCCAGACGCAGACCAGGCAGACCCAGACCAAGGGGAAGGTAGAGGTTGGGCGATAGAGGTTGAATCATGAAGATGTGGTCCGGCCGCTTCCGGCAGCCGCTTGACCCGGAATTTGAAAAATGGCAGCGGTCCTTCCCGTATGACCAGCGCCTGCTGCCGTTTGAACTCGCCGCCAGCCGGGCCCATGCGAACGCACTCGAGCATGCGGGAGTGCTCACTTCGAAAGAGCTCTCGGAAATCGTGAAAGCACTGGCGGAAATTGGCCAACGGGCGGAGTCGGCGCCGGAATTTCTGAACGATCCTGAGGCCGAGGACGTTCATCATTTCGTCGAAAAGCACCTGGCCGCGCGGATTGGCGCGACCGGCTACAAGTTGCATACCGGACGCAGCCGCAACGAGCAGATCGCAACCGACCTTCGGCTTTTCGTGCGCTATAGCATCGATACGCTGCAAGATCTGCTGGGCGACTGGGTGGAGTCGATGCTTGCGCGCGCGGAGGCGGCGGGCAGCGCGTCGCCGCCATGGGCGATGCCCGCATACACTCATCTGCAACCGGCGGAGCCGGTATTGGTAGCGCATTGGTTGCTGGCATATGTGGAGATGTTTCTGCGCGATGCGGGGCGACTGGCGGACTGCCGCCGACGGACGAACTTATGTCCGCTGGGATCGGGCGCGGTTGCGGGTGCGACGCTCAGCTTGAATCGTCAAGGGATGGCGGCGGAGTTAGGCTTTGACGGCCCGACCGCCAATAGCATCGATGCCACCAGCGACCGCGATTTTGCCCTCGAGTTCGTCGACGTGCTGGCGCTGCTGGCGCTCCACTTGAGCCGGTGGGCGGAAGAGATGATTCTGTTCTCGACCGCGGCCTATGGCTTCGTCGAACTGCCGGAAGCTTATTCGACGGGGAGCAGCGCCATGCCGCAGAAAAAAAATCCGGATCTGCTGGAACTGGTGCGGGGAAAAGCGGCCCGGGTGATGGGATGCGCCAGCACGCTGCGAACCCTGATAAAGGGATTACCCCTGGCCTATAACAAAGACCTGCAGGAAACGCAGGAGCCGCTCTTTGACGCGTCGGACGCGGTGCTGGGGATGTTGCCGCTGGTGACCGGATTTATGAACACCGTCGAATTCAATCATGTCCGGATGAATCAGGCGGCACAAACGGGCTTCATGAACGCCTGGGCTGCCGCCGCCTATCTCGTCGAACGCGGAGTCCCTTCGCGACTGGCGCATGAAGCGGTCGGCAAGGCAGTGGCGTTGGCGGTCGAGCGTGGGTCCGATTTGCAGAAGCTGCCGCTCGCCGATTTGCAGGCGATCCATGCCCGTTTTGATGCGGGATTCCACTCCTGCCTGGAACTTACCGAAGTGCTGGCGCTGCACGATGTGGCGGGCGGCACCGCGCCGCGGCACGTCAAACGGGCGCTGCAGAATGCGCGGGAGCGGGTGGCGGGCCTGCGCCCAACCAAGGAACCCGCGATTCGCTGAATTCCACCCTGTCTGCCGCACGACAAACTGCGACTCCCCGACCTGCCTGCCCTCATGAATCGTCTCGCCGATTACCGCATCTATTTCCGCAACAGATTTTGAGGGAGCAAGGATGAAGGTTCTGGTGCTGGGCGCTACCGGCAGAGTTGGGTCTGAGGCAGTTCGGATGGCGATTGCCGCCGGACATCAGGTGACGGCTTTTGTTCGTGATCCGGCGAGGCTCTCTCCGGCAAACGGTGCGTCCATCGCAGTGGGCGATGTCACCAGGCCTGAGAGTTTGAGGATGGCGTTGAATGAGGTGGACGCAGTGCTGAACGCCGTAGGAGTCGATCCGCTCAAGCCCTCAACCTTTGTGACCGACTCAGCACGGATCATCGTCAGGGAAATGGACAGCGCTGGCGTGCACCGTTACGTCGCGGTCTCAGGGACGGCGAGCATGCCGAAAACCTTCATCGGGAACGTTGCGACTGAGGTGTTGGAGTTGACTCCGGTACGTCATGCAATCAAAGACCATCAGGGCGCGTTCGAAATCATAAAAGCGAGCACGCTGGATTGGACGCTGGCGGGGTGCCCATGGATCAAGGATGGGCTCGGAACAACCAACTACGTTGAAAGCGATGTCTTCCCGGGCGGGATGAAGGTGATTCACCCCCGCCAGGTCGCCGATTTTTTGACCAAGGTGCTTGACAAGCCAGAGTATTTTCGCCGAATCGTCGGCATTTGGAATGTCTGAGGTCCCGAATCTCGGGGTATCTGATTCAGTTAAGCGGATGAACGCAGTATCGCCCGGATCCGAAGCGGGGACGGACCGGGCGTCCGTCCCTGCGCGAACTGGCTCTAGAACTTATTCCAGAGGTACTGGTTATAGACGTCGTGGTGGTACTGGACTTCGGGCGCTTTTACGAAAGTGCCGAGAAGGCGCGGGCAGCGGTCGGCCGACGCTTCTTTGAGGTCGGCGTAGCGTCCCTTGACATCATCGCCCATCAACTTTGACGTCCAGTCGGCCTGGCGGAAATCGGCCAGGGCCTTGTAGATGTTGTCGGGCAGGTAGCGTTCGGCCTGACGAAGGTTCTTGATCTTCGAAGTACTGCCTTCGAGGCCGGTTTTGAAAATGGAGAGCATCACGAGATAGGGATTCGCGTCGGGAGCGACAGAGCGAACCTCGACGCGCATGCTGCGCTCGTTGCCGATGGGGATGCGGATCATGGAACCGCGATCGACGGCGGAAGCCTTGATCTGGTTGGGGGCTTCGAAGTGGGGATCGAGGCGGCGATAGGCATTGACGCTCGGATTGAGCAGGAGGCAAATGTCGTTGCCGTGGGTGAGTATGCGGTCCACGAATTCCCATCCCGCCTTGCTGAGTTTCTCTTCACCCTTGGGATCCCAGAAAAGATTCTTGCCGCCTTTGCTGATGGAAACGTTGGTGTGCATGCCGCTGCC
>PLBE01000085.1 GCA_003134435.1 Acidobacteriaceae bacterium | reverse complement strand
AAATATTAAGGTCGCGCCAGAATGTATTTATCCAAGGTCGACATCAAGAACTTCCGTTCGTTTGAAGATCTACATGTCGATCTACATCCCGGTCTCAACGTGCTTGTTGGCCGGAACAATACAGGTAAGACCAACCTCCTGCAGGCGATTCGCCACGCCATCGGTACAAGTGCTTCGCGTGGAGACGCTCTTTGGTTGGAGCGCGACCATTTCTACAGGGCCTCACCGATCGATTCTACCGAGCGGACGATTACTATCACCCTGACGTTCGCTGGATTGATCGAGGCGGAGCGGGCTTACTTTTACGAAATCGTCGACTTCGATCTTGGGGATCTTTCAAATTCGAAGGCCATCATTCGATTCGAAGCGTCGTGGCCCAAGGGAAGAAGGCAGGCATCGATCAAACGCACAGGCGGACCGGCCACCGCCACCGAACCTCCCGAAGTACCGACACGGCTTTTAGAATCGTTACCAATCACGTTCCTGCCTGCTCTGCGGAATGCAGAGGAGTCCCTGGCTCCTGGTTACCGGAACCGTCTAGCATCTCTTCTTAGCGACATAGCAGAACGTCAGGTCCGGCTGGGTGGAACGACGGAAGAAGACATCAAGAAGATCTTCGTGCGTGCCAATCAGGAGCTCGAAGGGCATCCGCTGATCGGAGAAACGAAGGCGTCCCTCCAAGCCACGACCAAGGAGATCGCTGGTAGCGATCATGCCGCATCAGCGATTAAAGCAGCCGACTTAGAGTTTGAGAAGATACTGCGTTCTTTACACGTACAGATGGAAGGTTCGCCCATCGGCTCACTCACCGCCAACGGTCTGGGTTATAACAACCTCCTCTACATTGCAGTGGTGCTCGAACATCTCAAGTCGCCGGATTCGGATGAGTGGCCGATGTTTCTCGTGGAGGAACCCGAGGCCCACCTCCACCCTCAGCTGACTATGTTGCTGGCGGACTTTCTTGCCCATAAGACGCCGGGAGAGAAGATTCCGCAGACGATCGTGACGACACACTCGCCGACACTCGCAGCGAGCGTGCCGCCGGACCGGATACATTTGTTGTTTCTTGACCAGATGAGCGGTAAGGCCCGGTGCAGCAGCCTCGAAAAGGCAGGTATGGACGAGAGAGATCGTGGCGACCTCCAGCGAATGATGGATGTCACGCGGGCAACTTTGTACTTCGCGAAGGGCGCACTTCTTGTGGAAGGCATTTCGGAGGCTATGCTCATCCCAGCCCTAGCGAAGCGACTCGGCTACGACCTAGCGAAGCTGCACATCTCGGTTGTCCCAATCTGCGGCGTTGCGTTCAACACGTTCAAAAAGTTGTTAGATCCCGCTACCCTCGGAATTCCGGTTTCGATTGTGACAGACGCCGATCCGCCAGTTACTCGGGGCGCGTCATGGAATGAGGATACGCCAGTGGTGGAAGGCTCTTCGTTCAAATTGTCTGATCGCACTACGAAACTAGTTGAGATATTTGTGGGCCATCAAACAGTGCAAATCTTTCACTCGAAAATCACGCTCGAATATGATCTTGCCGAGGCTGGTGATGAAAACGCCGCACAAATGGCGGCGGTCTGGGAGAAATGCTTCGATCGTGTTCCGGGAACCTTCAATAGTACGAGGGTCATTGAGTCTGGTGTCGATCGTCATGCTAAGGCAATGGCGGCGTGGCGTGGCATCTGCCGAGCAGGACACACAGGGAGTAAGGCCGAGTTCGCACAACGTCTTGCGGCGCAGATCGTTGAAAAGGACAAAGACGACCAATGGGTGGTAGCTTTTGACATCCCGGTCTATTTGGAGAAGGCAATCACATATGTCGTTTTGTCCTGCAAACAGCTCCGTTCGGTTCCCGAAGCCACAAGCGAATGAGAGAGCCGACGCCACAACAGAAGGCCGTTCTCGAACGCATGGATGCTCGCGTCCGAATCGTCCGCGCTGCGCCAGGTAGTGGCAAGACTTGGCTAGTCGCGGAGGTGATCAGAGAAGCTCTATACGATTGGCCAACGCGGACCGTTGGCATTGCCGCGCTATCCTTCACGCGAGTTGGAGGCGAAGAGATCCGCAAGGCCGTCGGCCATGAACTTGGACATCCTCATTTTGTCGGCACAATTGATGCTTTCCTTTTCAGATACGTCGTACGTCCGTTCTTTCAGCGTGTATTCCCAAATTACGCGAGCCCTCGGATTGTGGCGGGTGAATGGGGTGCAGAGCACTGGAAATACTACGCACACAATCAAAATGCCGCTGTTGATAGCAGTGAGGGCAAAGGCAAGGACATCAAGCTATTTGGCTGCCTGTTCGTCGGCGAAGAACAGGATGGCAGTGCGATTGTGGCTCATCGGCCGCACCCGGCGCTGCCGCTCCGTCGACTAAATAGCGATGACACGAGCAGGGTCAGAGATGCCAAAAAGGAAGTGTGGAGAAAACACGGTCTTCTCACTCACTCGGATGTCGCGCTGGTCGCAAGCAAAATCCTAGGGCATCAGAGAGTCGGGGGAATGGTTCGCGCTGAGGTTATCCGGCGGTTTCCCTTTCTGATCGTGGATGAATTGCAGGACACTGGACACTTTCTCGGCAAGAGCATCCGCCTGCTTCTCGAAGAGCCTGCCGCTCGCGGCCTGCTTGTGGGCGACCCCGATCAGGCGATTTACGAGTTTAGCGGTGCCCGACCTGATCTTTTCGACACTTTTGAGAGCATCATCGGTGCCGTTCGTCTAAGTTTAGCCAGCAGTCAACGATGCCCCTCCGCAGTCGCTTGTGCTGCGATGCACCTAAAGGACTCGGGAGGTGTGATCGGCGCCGTTCAGGATCGAGCGGGACGGGCGCGCC
>PLBE01000083.1 GCA_003134435.1 Acidobacteriaceae bacterium | reverse complement strand
CAGAACTGTCCCCCTAGGTGTTGTTTTAAAACACCAGTTCGTTCCGAACTGGAACTCAGTTCCTTAGTGGGACAGGGCGGCGGAAGTTCTCACAATAACTGCATGAAGCGCGCGATGGGTCAGTTTCTTCTTTCCCAATTCTCCAAACCGGGCTTTGGCTCGCGATTTTAGCAGCCGGAATTGGGTCTCGGTCAAGGCCATTTCCGAGCAGATTTGGTCCTGGGGCTGTTCCAAAAGGTAGAAGCGGGTCAGAATTTCCCGGTCCCTTTCCGACAATTCACCCAGAACACGATTGATCAGATCGCTTCTCTGGCTGAAAATTGCCTTTTCTTCGGGATTTCCCTCCGGATCGGCCAAGCGGATGGTGGAATCGAGGTCAATCTGGTCGCGCCGTGTGTGAACGACGCGGTCGATATGTGCGGCAACTTGACGCCGCACGATGGTTCGGACAAATCCCATCAATCGAGAGGGCTCGCGCAGTTCTCCGCGGCGGATCGCCTGAACCACCACCACAAAGGTGTCATGCACTTTGTCATCCAGCTCCTGGGGCCCTAACTGGCGGCACAAATAGAACCTTATGCCTTTGGAAAAAAGCAGATACAACTCCTCCATCCCGTCGGTTTCGCTGGCGCGGATACGGTCCACCAACTCCACCCACTCGGCGTAGGATTCCGATTCCGCCTCTGTTCTGGGGGATTCCTCATCCTCGGAACCCACGCTTTCAGAGTTGGCACCCTGAAGCGCTCTATCGTCGAGTGAAACCGCGACAGCCGCAGCCATACCCGTAACCGCCGTTTCCAACACTGGATAGTTCATTGCTCCCGCTTTCGTCATCGCGCGCCCCCGGTGATCTGGTACGCAGCCCAATAAGAAGGCCGCGCCTGCCATGCCGCCGAGTTCAGCATTTCCATTTGGCTGCGCCGCAACGCTTCAGCCGCCGGATAATGCCGTAAGTTCTTGTAAAACAAGCTCAAAATGTCTCCGCTCGAGTCCAGCACCGGCCACGACGTGGCCACCACAGCGCCGGCGCCAGCCATCTCCCAGGCTCTGGTCAAGCCCAGAAGCCCCGCACCTTCCATCACTTCGCCGCCTCCGGTGTCGCAGCCGGTCATGGCCACAATCGCCCCAGGAACATGAAGCGATGCCACTTCCGCCATTTTCAGGAACTCCACCTCGGCGCTCCGGTTCAGGCTCAGGGCAATCATCGCGGTATTGCCGGATGACACCACATGCGTCGCCAAGTGCACCAATGCAGGGGACTTCGACACTTGATCCAGAGACCGAGCACGGCTGGCGTCCATCCCTTCCAGCAATACCGCCGGGCCAGCCCAACTGGAGGCGCTCGAACGCAATTCCGCATCGCTGCCCACCAGCCGTCCGAACTCCGTTGGCGTGCCGAATGCCTTCGCTGGCCGGAAAAATCCCAAGAACGAATCCATTCCGCTGGATTTCCGCCACCGCAGGTCAGCCACGTTGTAAACTGGATCGCCGATACCCAGGAACCAGCCCGTTCCCAGCTCCGGAAGAGTGCTTAACAGCAGCGCTCCGGGGATCGTCTGCACGGAATGCTTCGTCACCAGATAATTCGCTCTCGTACCCGTTCGGCCCGTCACCAGAGCCGCGAACGGCAACTGGAATAACGTCCCTTCCACCGCCATCAGCCAAGACGGCCCCGCTGCCGCCTCCTGCCCCAAATCGGCGAACAGCTCTTTGTAAAGCTCCTCGCCCAGTTCGTCCGCCCCTGTCCTACCTGACCTCAGCGCCTCGGAAAACGCCAGGATCTGCTGTCTAATCTTGCCCTTGGCTGCGATTCTCCGCAGCCGGAAGCTGTTCCGGGTTAGCTCCCACCGGTAGGACTCAGTATTCCCCAGATGAAAACTGAGTAGTACCTCCGATCTACCTAGCCCGTGCTGAAAATGTATAAGTGAACTCTGGCCACGAAAGATCTCGGAGTTCTTTGGGGAAAAACCAAGTCCCGATTTGGCCTCGATTTCCGCGAGTTCCAATCGGAGATGCTGAGACTCCTCGCTCCGCGGTTTTTCTGCGAGCACTTTGGAGTCCACCTGACGCAGTCGGCCCAGCTTCTCCCAGTACTCCCCGGGGGCTTTCCGCCGCCACGCATCCGCTAGAGTGAGGCTCTCCCGCAGGCTGGCCGCACGGTTCAATTCCATGGCTTCGAAGGCCTCTTCGGCCCAGCGCCGGTCGCCGGTGCGCACAGCCTCATCCGCTGCTGCTTCCACGAACGACAAGAAAACTTTTTGCTCCAATCCCCGATTGGTCGCGGTCAAGGATGCGCTGGCAGGCAGCACGCCGACGCGCCAGCCCGATGCCAGGTTCACGGCGTCGCGCAGCTCCTTGAGCGCCTCGGCGCGCGATCCCTGCGCCATCAGAATGCGCCCGCGCTGATTCCTAAGCAGGTAATCCGGTGCCCGTACCTCGCTACGCAGCGCCCGGTCGGTGTAGCGCGCCGCCTCCTCCAGCCGTCCTTCGGCCAACATCACCGCGCCCATCCNNCCTTTTCCCGCAACGCCATGCCCTCGGCGACGGCTTTTTCCGCGTCCGCCGGCAGCCCTTCCTCGAGCAGCGCTTCGCCCAGCAAATCCAGTCCGAGCGCCTCCAGTTGCCGGTCCCCAGCCTTGCGCGCTGCCTCGATTCCTTCCTCATACATAGGAGCGGCAGGCGTGTTGGGCTCCAGCTTCTCATGCAACC
>PLBE01000011.1 GCA_003134435.1 Acidobacteriaceae bacterium | reverse complement strand
TTCAGGTGAACAGGGGTAGGTTAGACACGCGATTACTTTCTGAGTGGACGCCAGATTCGCGTAAGCCAGCACCTGTAGCATGTCGGTTCGATGCTGCTCCCGGAGTTGTTCTTCAAGACGGGACCACGGTTGCGCCTGCATCTCTTCCCAGTGACGCTTGTACTTTGCGTCAACAATCAACGTGAGGGAGTCCCACTCAAGCCATACATCGGGAATCAAGGACTTCTGTGAGCCGAGGTAGGGTGGTTCCCAGTTCACGGCGTGTGTCGTCTCGTGTTTTCGCCCCACCTTCATTCTGCCGCCTGTCCGGCGCGCAATCGTGCAAAACACCGTCTCCACCCACGCTTCGAAGAACTGGTCCATGCGCATCGTCCACGGAATTCCTGCGAGGTCGCTAAGTCCCGCCAGGCCCCGCTCCTCAACTGTCCACTCAATCGCTTGTAATCCGTCAGTGAACTGCTCGCTCCGCATCGGACGATGGAGCCAAGTTGCAAGCGTCGAGGAGCTAGGAAGGTAGGGGGTGACACCGTGCACTCTACGCATTAGCTCGTCAGCAAACTCAATTAGCCTTTGAACAAATGCGCCTTGGTCCTTCTGTGTTTCAAGCGCTCGGAGTTGCTTCTCGACTGCGATCCGGATCGCGCCTTTCACCAGACGATCATCCCGTAAATCGGGGAACACACACGGCACAGAAAGAAAGTTCGCCGAGGGTAAGCTCTTGGTGGCGTAACGCGGCCAATTAACAGTTCCGCGTGGTGCACTGCGAGGTTCATGGATCATCTCAAAGCGACGGTCGAGCGAGTCGAGCAGCGCTTTGAGGCGAGTGAGAACCATGAATGACAGCACCCAAACAGGGACTCTTCGCTCTGAACGGTGAAGCAGCGGCAGTCGAAGAGGCACGGGCGCTATGCGCCAGCCCATCTCGGCTAACATCGGTCCGATTCCCGGCCACGGAAATCTGGGTTGGATAACCAGGCCGAAATCAAGGCGGGCTGTGGTTGCTGAGAACAGGGGAATTGCTCCTACAGACCGTCCGGATGAAACCACGAGCCAGAGGTCGCGACCGTCGTAATCCCCTTCCATTCGTGCATCGAGACGCATCATCAGAGCTCGGTTTCGCGTGATGAATTGTTCGGCGATCCGCGCCGCCTGCGCTGTGGGGTCGCGACTAGACCGCGTCTGGAAAAAGTCTATGGCTGAATATCGCGCCTCGGAATAATCTGGCAATTCGAGACAAACCTGTGCGAGATGGTCGGGCGCTTTCAGCGAGAGGCGGGTTCGAGGGGACGACGAGCGCCTTAGAGACTGTCTAGCCACTGGAGGTAGCTCCTAATGGGTTCGGCGAAGCCACCAACATAACCCTGAAACAAGTACTCCTGCAGTAGAGGCGCGAGGCTTGTTTTCAGATCGCGCCTTGCTTGGTCTTCACTCATCTCGAGAAAATACGAGTGTCCCGGCACGAGCGCAAACGCATCGTCAGGCGCGTGTTCCACAAATATAGAGACGAGCTTCTGGAACGCGTCTTGCATCAGGGAGCATCCGTGCTGCTGAACAACACTCATCCGCGGCCACGCGGAAACGAATGCGAATCGTCGCCTGACGGCAACGTCAACAATTGCGATGCTACGATCCGCGCTGTTCATCGTTCCGAGTATCTGTAGGTTCTTAGGTAGGTTGAGCGACCGATGGAACGGTGAGCCAAAGTCATAGGGCAACTGGATCACGCGCTCGCGGGTGGTTTCGGTTTCTAACAGAAAAATCGCTTCGCCCAGGATCTTGCTTAAGTCGGCTCGGTTGATTTCGTCGATGTGCAGCAGATACGGTCGAGACAAGTCGCCTGACGCCAGGGCTGCTGCTTCCATCAGCACGCCGGGCGTCGCTTTGAAACGCAGACCAACTCCACCATCGGAATTGTCAGGAGCAAGGCCTCCAATGAAGTTTTCGTAGGTCGTGTTGGCGTGGAATTGGATGCTCCTCCCCAAGCCCTTGTACTCGTCGCCGAGGAGGTCGAGGGCCATTTTCGTTTTACCTGTACCAGGAGGGCCCTGGAGAATTACGTAGCGTCTGAAGTCCAACAGGGCCTTCACTTCATGTCGCTCAACTCCCGGCATAAGGCAGTCGAGCCAACCCGACCTGACTTCTTCGGCGCTCGACTGCCACCGGGCGAGCGGCCCGTATCCCCTCTCTTCGAAAAGAAGGTCCAGGAGAGCGGTTAGTGCAGCCTCTGTCGCCGCTTTGTCGTTCGTGGGACGAAATAGGGCGTAGACCTCTTTGCCGTAGCGATCAAGGGCGGCCTTGTGGCTGAACCACTCTTTCTTGATTTCATCTGGAACCGAAATATCGGTCCGCG
Source organism: Acidobacteriaceae bacterium (assembly GCA_003134435.1). Taxonomy (GTDB): domain Bacteria; phylum Acidobacteriota; class Terriglobia; order Terriglobales; family Acidobacteriaceae; genus Acidiflorens. Next base: position 1,098 of record PLBE01000011.1, on the reverse strand, counting down.
TAGGGTCCTGTTTCGCCCAAGCGATACGACTTCCTTTGCCATAACGGCGGTTTAGCCAGCCGCAGATAGCTTTTGTCTTTCGTGCGTGGCCGGGCCGACCCAGAATCGCTTCGTCGGGAGTTAAACCTTGCGTACCAACCACTAGGCCGAGCAAACAAGGTTCGCCATCTGCAGGGAAAATTACGAATGATAGCCCGCTGTAGGCGCCCGACGGAGGGTTGGAAGGATGGATGTACGCAGCAAACGAAACCCCAGTCTCTCCGCCCATTGCTGGAGCACGAAGCGCGATTTCGCCGCTTGCTGCTTGCGGATAACGCCCTTCCGCCGAGCCAAACAGAGACGCGAGGGCTGCCTCGTTTCGATCTTTCCACCCTGCGTCAACCGACGAGTGGATGACTTCCACCAATTTCTCAAAAGCCACTTGCGTTGAACCTCCTCATTCGCTCCGCTCCAATCTACTCCTGCAGGCCTCTTCTGTGGAGTTATTCCGGGTTGTTCGGGCCCCCCTCAATTCGGCAACCGACTGCTTCACGTTGGTCAGCGTCCAATCATAACGCCTCCATATAGGGTCAGATGACATCGCTTATCCTTGTGCGAAATTCGGAAGGTGGACGCAGCACTAGTAATTCGGCGTCGTCTGACAGCGTCTGCTCGCACCCGGCGACCGAGCGGAAGGAAAGACCTTGGTCACTCCCACATGAATTACAAATTTTCTCTTATTGCACTGACTATAACGTGTGACGATGATGGCCGAACAACACACGATTCTTGGCGGAAAAGTTTACGTCTACAAACGGCCGAACAGCAGCCGATGGCAATGCTCAAGCTTTTTCGGGGGCAAGAATCGTCGTACCAGCACGAAGGAAGAGAGCCTCGCCAAAGCTAAGGACGTCGCCGAGGACTGGTATTTACAGCTTCGGGGAAAACTTCTCACTGGAGAGCTCAAAGCCGAAAAGACGTTTCGCGAGGTGTCTGAACACTTTTTACGCGAATACGACATCATGACGCAGGGGCAACGGAACAAGCACTATGTGGACGGCCAACACTGGCGGTCGAGCGTTCACTTGGTGCCCTTTTTCGGAAACATGGACATCTCGA
>PLBE01000110.1 GCA_003134435.1 Acidobacteriaceae bacterium | reverse complement strand
CAAACCCGCAACGTGTCGGTTGTCCCGACTCTGCTGTACTGCGAGGAATAGCCGCTCACAAGGTGCCACTATCAGAAGCGGATCGTTGGCTCAATCACTTCAGCTCCTGCAGCCCGTGCTTTCAAGAGTTCACACAATTTCGTAAGCAGGCAGTGGATCGGTGGCGTAATCAGATTTGGCTAGCGGCGGCGGCGGTTCTCATTGTTGCGGTAGCGGGATGGTTCTGGGTGCGATCTCGGCCGCAGGTGCAAACTGCGGCGGTTGTGGTTCTCGATTTGCGTGGTCGGGCGACAGTTCGCGGAGAGAACCCTCCCGAGACCAGTCAGTCGCCATTAGAGGTTTCTCGTAACGCAAAGACTCTGAACTTGGAGTTGCCAATCGGAAGCAACGAAGGGCCGTACGATGTAGCGCTGCTCGATCCGAGTGGCACTGAACTGCTCCGAACGAATGCCGTGGCTAAGCTCCAAGACCACATTGTGGTCCTGAAAGCTGATGTCGCTCTCGCTGGCATTGCTCCTGGGTCGTATTTCCTCGGCTTGCGTCAGCGAGGCTTAGAGTGGATACGATTTCCCATTCGCGTGCTCTGAAGCCACATTCGCACAACGCTCAGAATCTCTGGCAGAGAACGCCTTCGTGGTCACGACGAACACGATATTTCACGAAAGATGTCCGGGATTTTCGCAGTATAATAGACGTAATTGTGAGCCGCTCTTCGTCCCCGGAGGTTCTGGCATGTACATTCTCGTTCCCTGGAAGCCAGTCGTTCTCGTGTGGGGATTGCTGAGCGCGATGATATTTTTTGGTTTCGTTGCATCTTCCGTGCTTCAAGGAAAAGACCCCTTCGCGCCGGGTGCGATCATCATGCAGCCCTCCTCCGTGAAAACGGGCGTTGTGCAAACGGGGCAATCGAAGCACTCTCACAAAGCGGCTCCCACTCCGAGTCACTGACCTCGGAGATCGCTTTCCGCTGATTTGTTTGCATAGCTTTTTCGGTCATGTCCTCGCGTGATTTGCCTTGCCCAATATTTTCTCCAGNNCAAAGTCCTTCATCTTGACTTCATGCTTTACGGGCGGCTGCTGGACAGCGACAGTCACGGTTGTGAATCCCCGACCGATCTCTCCTACCCAGTTGTCCTGTTGCAGGGTCGCAAGAGCGGTTGCGATCGCTTCGTAGAGTGTTTCCGCGGTGACCTCTACGGAGTGCTCAACGTCTCGAACATCCTTGACCGCCACTGTGCACGTTCGCAGAACCACAAACAAGAGACTAGCATATTCGCCTTTTGTTCGCTACTATATGTGGCCGGTCCAGCGCTAATCATGGTCAGGAAGGTTTTGCAGATTTGCCTTACAGCGAGGTGCGCAAATGAGTCGAATTCCATTACCGTTCATCGGATGTGAGCGTTAAAGACCCGCGCAGATGCGCGCGCCGGTACTCTAATATGGAGCATCCGATGCCTATCACGCCGCATGACGCCTGTATAGAACCGCCGGCCGATACGCGCATCTGCCGGTTTATAGACCTCCCGAAATTTCGGGACCTTTTCGCGAATGAAGAACTCTACTTCCGTCGAACCGATCTATTCAAAGAAACAGACCCCAACGAAGCGCTGCCTTCCGACGAATATGCCAGACGGGTACTTCGCCTCAAAAGATACGATCTTTATGACGAACTCGCGCTGAACAACGACTTGGCATTCGCTCGTCAGGTCAGCGAGTCATACTTCATAAACTGCTGGCAGCTTTTCGAAGGCGAAACGCTAGACATGTGGAAAACCTACGGCAATGGCGTTGCGATCTTTTCCCGCTTCGAGTTGCTGAAATCGCAGCTCGCACCAATGTTAGACAATATGCTGGTGGGCATGGTTCGATACGGCGAAAAAGACATGACCGGCTACAACCTTATCCGGTTCCTCTACACGAAACAGCATCACTTCGAGAAGGAACGCGAACTTCGCGTGGTCCTTTCGTGTTATGACCCGGTGGGCGGCACCAATCGACATTACAATTTGAATAAGTTTCCCAATCGTGAACCGTTGGACGATCTAAATCCACTGCACGCCTGGGTTCATGAATACAAGCGGCGTCGCATTGATCTTAAAGCCCTGGTGACTGAAGTTCGCTTATCGCCGTGGGCTACGGCCGAAGAATCGGAAGAAGTAAAACTGTGGGTGAAAGGCAAGAACTTCACGTGCCCGGTGACGCCTTCGGATCTGACAAACGCGATGACCCCAACGCTCGAAGAATTGCGCCGCCTTGGTCGCTGATTCAAGACCGAAAGGATTGAGATATGGCACAAGGCCCGATCCTGATTTTCGACAAATCCTCGCTGGAGAGCCTCAATCTAGACGAGGCAGTGTTGCTCGACAATTTCTATATGTCGAATATCACGCCTCTATTTTTCGTTGAGTGCTTGGCCGACCTCGAAAAGGCAATAAAGAGCAGAAGTACGCCGGAACAACTCGTCGGATCTTTGGCAACCAGAACACCCGAAGCGCAGGCCTGCGCCAACATTCACCATCAAACAATTCTCCAAGGCGAACTCACGCGCCACTTCGACCTGACTACTGTTTTGGAGCGGCCACTGCTGGGCGGCGGTAAGCCTGTGCAGCTCGGCGACAAGAAAGGAATTATTTTTCAGCGCAGCCCGGAAGAGGAAGCGCTACAGAGATGGTCGCACCGGGAATTTCTCCAGGTTGAGCGTTCCTTTGCAAAGAACTGGCGGAATTCGATTCTCAGGATCAATCACGATGATCTCGTAAAGACTGTAATGGCCGGCATCGGCCACTGGCGTAAACCCACGTCCCTTGCCGACGCCAAGCAGATGGCGGATTACATCATCGACAATATGGATCCGGACTGGCTGATCGGATTTAGCATCGAGCTATTCGATCCGCCGGGCGCTCAACGGGCAATCCCATGGGTTCGCAACGATTGGGCCAGCAAACGGAAGCCGCCAATCCGGCAATATCTGCCGTATTTGACCCACATGCTTTCCATTAACATCTTCTTCGCACTTGTCATTCAGACTCAACTGCTGCGAGATGTTAAGCCAAGCCATCAGATCGATCTCGCCTATCTTTATTATTTGCCGTTCTGTTCTGTATTCACGTCTAAGGATCGCTTTCACGCGCAGGTTGCACCATTGTTCATGACTGAGCACCAAACCTTCGTGAACGGTGTCGAGTTGAAGGAGGATCTACAGAAGCTCGACCAGCATTACTCAAGCATGCTGGATGAGGTGCGTAAACGGGGGCTTTGGACTTTTGCACTTGTGCCTCCGGAGGACACACACTTTCTGATCACCCGGCTATGGGACAAATACCTTCCTCTCTGGCGCGCGCACAAGGACATGCCGAATCTCGACACCCCAGAGCATCAGCAAAAGCTTGTCGAAGAGATCAACAAATTCGCCGACGATGAGAACCCGGAAGTTGTGTCACATGATGAGCATGACGTCTCAAAACTCGATCACGTCACGATTAAGCGAAGCGTGCTGGCGCGGAAAGGTAAATGGCGCCGGTTTTCAGAGGAGCAGGAACGCAGCATGAGCGAATCCGCGGACGGGAAAATATCCTGAGTGCCGCAAGTCGGCAAGCCACCTAAAACGGAATGTCCTCGTCCGTGATGGCCATCGGGCTATCAAGCCGAAGATCCAGCAAGATACGTGCGGATTGATCGAGAAATTCATCACGGTCCATGAAAATGATGTGGCGGCGTTGGCCTTGGTCCAGTTGCTCCACAAGCCACGTCCTGGCAGCGCGGGTAATCTCGCCTGCAGAAATCAGGAATATATGATCCAGCAAGACCTTGCGGTTGGCCTCGGGATCGAAAATCGGATGGTCGATGGCCATTCGCGCCTGTGCCAGGACGGTCGCGACATTCTTGCTTCCGCCCGCGCCGCTGGAATCGATCTTGTCCTTCTTTATCTGGGCGCAGAAGTATATCCAGTGGCTTGTCGGCAACTGGTACTTCATCCAAAGATCCTTGCCGAATTCGAGGGTCTTCTCCGCATGACCGCTTGGGCTGACCCGGTGAAAGCCGAGACGCTGAAATAGCGGGACGAGCACTTTTTCAGTAAATTCGTTCTCGTTGGCCCCATCGAGGAAATCGGCAAGCTTTTGCCGCTGTACGATCTCCTCTTGCGACAATGGACGGGTTTGTTGTGAAAATGATGCACTGCTCATGCCGGTTCCGGTGCTACGCAGATAGCAGCGCCCGGATTCGTCAAGATATGCAATCAACCCGGCTCGCTGAACAAGCTTGTTGAAACTCGCCATGGCAAGCTGGACATCCGCGAAATATTCAGGCTTGGCATCGCCTTGATTGGCGCGTCTTTCGTTGTAGCGTTCGAAATCGTCCTGATCGAAGAGTTCAGAAATCACGCAGCACAAGTCGTCCGAGGGAAGATCGGCTGATTGTGATGCCCCAAGGTTCAGTTCAGCCAGGCGCTCATGGGCCCATCTGGGGCGCGTGCTCCCGTCGTGCACGAAGGGCAATCCGCAGCGAGCGAAAAAGCGCGTTATGTAACTGCTGCTGCGATAGGGGAAATGCTTGGCGTCGCCCACGACCATTTTGGCGAGTTCTTCGAGAATGCGATCCGATAGCTTCATGAACGACTAGTCCGCCACATGCCGGGCAGTATACGCCGCGCTACCAAGAAAGCGCCTCAATGCGATATCTTGTTATCCATTCAGATGAAGAGAACACTCGCTCTGGCCAGCGTCGCTGTTGTAGCTTTCATCATCGGTGCAACGTCTGTGTATCTGCTCCAGAGAGAGCGACGCTTCGCATGGATTGCTGTTGTCTCGGATGGAGGTGGGTTCGGTATGAGCAGCGAAGCTCTCAACGGTGATATTCCGTGGCCGGGCACGACAAAGCCCTCGGGCCGGGTGAAGTTTCTCAACCGCGACAAGGGTGAGCAGTTGGGCTACGTTCTCAAGCTGCCGATCAAGTCCAATCCGGTATCAGCACTGCCCGAGAAATATCGAAAAACGACGAAAGATGCTACGGGCCTGGAATTTGGACCGCCCGACCAGGTGCTCTATGAGGGACACTTCCAATTCACGCTGAGGGATGGCGATGGGTTTGTGCTTCTGAAAATGGACGGGCCGGTCGAGCATTTATCAGCCGCAGCCGAAAATTCCGTTCAGGGAACCTCCGACCAGACGGTACCGGATTCGGTGATCCAACGCACCAAGGAAGTCGATGTCGGCTTTCTGGTGACATCATGTAATCCTTGTCAGGTGCAGTGATTTCTGCCATTGTGGACACGAACTTAAGATGGTCCGAGCAGTTCCACAGTTTCTTTGCCGCTTCCAAAGTTTTATCAACGCCGCATGAAGCCACACGTGAACTAACCAGTTACAGCACCTTCACTGCTTGGAGTGCCATTTCTAGCTGGGAGTCCCGACCTTCGAGCAGCGCTTCTCGTGACAATTCCACGGGAAATTCCGGGATGATGCCGTTGTTCTCCAGCATCCGCCCCTGCCACGTCAGGTAGGCGGCAACCGGCAGGCCAAGAATGTATCCGTGACCAACCTTGTACGCGCTACCACTCAAGAGACGGCCGGGCGTCTTCGTTCCCACAATAGTCGCCAGATTATTTTCCTCTGCGAAAGCTGACACCATCTCGCCCGCACTCGCGGTGTGCTCGTTTACCAGCATTACGACTCGACCGTGGAATCGTCGCTGGCCGAGTCCCTCGGTGACCACGAGGATAGATTTTTCAACAAAGGCATACCGGGCCGCCAGCCATATGAGAGTTGCCTTGTGGGACGGAATCCGTCCGAATCGGGTCAGTTCCTCACGGCGATAACCGCGCTCGCGACGTTTCCGGGTAAGGCTGTAGCCGACCTCAAGTTTTCCGGGTGTCAAATAGCTCATCAGCCGGAGCCCCCCGATTCCTCCGCCGGTGTTTCCTCGAAGGTCCACGATGAGCCGGTTACAACCATCCAGAGAGTCAATAGCACGATCAATATCTTTCGCAACGTCAATCCCGATCACGCCAGGGAACATGGCGACTTTGAGCAGGCCAATTTCATCGCTCAACCTTTCAGCGTGTACGGCTTCGGGCGCGGTAACCGGATGTGTCTTTGACTTGGGCACGGGCAGTTGGACATTAACCGTCTGCTGTCCTCCGTGGAGCTTCTCGATCAGTAGGCTCGCCGACTCGCCGACCGAAAACGTCAGCTCGTCCGGAGGTCGAATGTCCCGTCCACCATTGCCGAGTAACAAATCTCCAGGCCGTATCCCCGCAGAGTAGGCTGGACCACCTTCGTGAACATCCTGAAACATCCAGCGTTCACCGCCGTTCACAGCGATGCGCTGCATGGTTGCATTGATGGCGTGCCGAGCCGGGAGGTTTCGCATTCCGGCATGTCGGAAGCCCGTGTGGCTAGTTTTAAGCTCAGCAACGAGACCCTGAACCTGCTTCTCGAATGTCTCCGGTTCTGCGGACGCGAGAATTTGGTCCCGACGGTTCTTAGCCAGCGCATTCCAATCCACTCCATTCATGGAGGGATTGAAGTGCTTGGTTTC
>PLBE01000079.1:1990-32081 GCA_003134435.1 Acidobacteriaceae bacterium | reverse complement strand
GCGCCACCGGCGAAAGCATCAGCGTCAAGCGATTCAACTCCGCAGCGGCCAGCACAAATATTCCGCACGAAACCAGCACAAACGCCGTCACAAACGTAGCCGTCAACTGTCCCACCGGCAGCGCGCGAGTTGCTGTCCGAGGATTGGCCGCGTCAATCGAGGCGTCCGCCAGCCGGTTGAACGCCATCGCGGCCGACCGCGCCGAGACCATCGCAACGACGATCCACGCCACTTGCCGCCAGCCCGGCAAGCCTCCCGCCGCCAGCATCGCTCCGCAGAGCGCAAACGGGAGCGCGAAAATCGAATGCTCCCACTTGATCATCTCCAGCGTGATCTTGAGATTTCGAAGGAGGGACACCACAATATTGTAAAGCAGACGTACGTGGAGAATAACTCAACCCGCGATCAACGTACTAGCCACTGTTCTCAGGTCCCTCCACCAGCGGCACAAACCTGCAACCCTCGAGAATCCTCACCTCGGGCCGCCCGTTGATTCTGCGAATCAACTGCAGTTCCTGGTCGGACGAAGGTCCCACCGGCACCATCATCCGTCCGCCCTCCCGCATCTGGCCGAACAGCGCTGGCGGCATCTCACGTGTTGCCGCCGAAACGAGAATGGCATCGAACGGCGCGTACTCCAGCCACCCAAGACGTCCATCGCCAACTCTGATTCTAAAATTGCGATACTCCAATCGATTAAGCGCAGTTTCAGCAAATGCCGCCAGTTGCATATGGCGCTCCACCGAATACACCTCGGCACAAATCAGAGCCAGCAGCGCCGTTACGTATCCCGAACCAGTTCCGATTTCAAGCACGCGATCGGTGCTTTGCAACGCGAGCCGCTCCAGCATCGCCGCCACGATATAAGGCTGTGAGATCGTCTGGCCTTCGCCAATCGGCAGCGGACGATCTTCATAAGCATCCCGCCTCAGAGACTCCGGCACAAATTCGTGCCGCGGCACTCGCACCATGGCCTCGAGCACGCGCCGATCCCAGATTCCCCGCGCCGCAAGCTGCGAACTCACCATGGCTTCGCGCTGCTCCCGGAAACGGTCGTGCTGAGAAGTAAAGTCCATTGGCAGGCAGTCCAGAGCCTTTGCCGCACATGCCTTCCCCCGTGTTGCCCGCGGCGTTTCAGAGCCGCAGATCACCCCCTAATACGGCCCGATGATTCCACCAATACTGCGCGCTGCGAGCGGCCGCGCCTTCTTCTCCTGCGCTTCCATCAGGTCAAGATACTTATAGGCCGTCCCCGTATTGAAGAGCACGACCTTGTCATCGGCGCGGAAGAAGCCACTGGCCCGCAGCTTCTGATATGCCACCAGCGACGCGGCTCCTTCCGGCGCGGCGAACACGCCTTCCACGCTGGCCCAGTGCCGCAAGGCCAGAAGGATTTCCTCGTCGGTAGCCGCAACCGCAGTACCATTGCTTTTCTTCAAGATGTCCAGAATCAGGTAATCGCCATACGCTTTCGGCACGCGCAGGCCGGAGGCAAACGTCGCGGCGCCGGCCCACATTTCCGATGCGCTCTTCCCTTCTTCCCAAGCCTTCACAATCGGCGCGCAACCAGCCGCCTGCACCGTAATCATCTTCGGCCGCTCCGAACCGATCCAGCCCAACTCCTCCATCTCATCAAAGGCCTTCCACATGCCGATCATCCCCACACCACCGCCCGTCGGATAAATGATCCCTTGCGGCAGTTTCCACCCGAACTGTTCCGCAACCTCGTATCCCATCGTCTTCTTGCCCTCGACCCGGAACGGCTCCTTAAGCGTCGAGACATCAAACCATTCTTCTTCGTCCTTGCGTTCTGCCACCATGCGCCCGCAGTCGCTGATCAACCCGTCAACCAGCGTGACATGCGCGCCGTAGTAGTCGCACTCCATGCGGTTCGCCAGTGGCACATCTTTCGGCATAAAAATGTAGGCCTCGATGCCCGCCGCCGCCGCGTAAGCCGCCAGCGCGCCCCCGGCATTCCCAGCGGAAGGAGCGGCCAGCTTCTTCAATCCATAATGTCGAGCCATTGTCACAGCCGCCGACATGCCGCGCGCCTTGAACGATCCAGTCGGATTCAGCCCTTCATCCTTAATGAAAACGCCCGCCTGCTCGCGGCTGGCAAGCAAAGGCGTGAATCCCTCGCCGAGCGTGACCGGCAGAGCGTCGGGTAGAACCTCCGCGTAACGCCACATGCTGGCCACGCGCCCCGACAGAATTTCCGGACGCAACTTCCCTTTCAGGCCCCCCAGTTCGTAGCGCACGTAAAGCACGCCGCCATCTTTAGGACAGACATTCTGCGGACGGTCAGCCGAGAGATGCTCTCCGCAACGAGTGCATTCAAGGTAAGAAATTCGCATCGAGGGAAGGATAGCACTTTGGCGGTTGGCACCGACGTGGGTACCAGCCTTAGCCCGTGAGTTTGAGCTCATCGCCCGCATCAACTAAGCTAGAAATGCACGAGCTTCATTGGGCAGATGAATACCCTATCAGACAATGCGGAGATCGTTGGTTGCTTCGCCGTAGTCGCGAACCGATTTTGTTCGATGGTAGATTCTGCATCGAGCATGGAGAGATCTGACCTACTCCTGCAGATTTACCAGATACTCCCGAAACTGATCGACAAAGCTATCAGCCTACCCGATGTCAAACTAAGCAACAGCGACGATCCGATCGAAGAAAGTGGCCAGCCCGCAGTCCGGGCAAACGTCAGACAGAGCGTGCAAGAATGGGGTCAACTCTACAACTTGCTGAAAGAGAAACTAGGGGACTGGGATCGCTATTGGCAGGTGTTCGATCCAACTGAGGACGACGAAGCAATCTTCGGAACTCTAGCCGACGATATTGCCGATGTCTACCGTGACTTGAAAGAAGGACTCGTCCTGATCGAAGAGCATGAAGCCCCTCCAGAAAAGATCATTTGGAATTGGCGACTTTTGTTCTACTCGCATTGGGGCAAGCACGCGATGGATGCGTTGCTAGCAATTCACTTTCGACTGCAGAGCACACTCTCCTTGCCGGTTCTGCCGGAATTCGCGGATAGTCTTTTAAGCATCTCCTTTGCTCGCCGGAACCGCGACTCCGAGTTCAGGCACGTCGCTCCCACCGCTGTGGATCGCGGCTTCCGTGAAAACACGCGATCACTACCAGGGCGCCAATTTCGACGCGGAAGAAAAGTCCGTAAGGAAATTTACGCAGGCGCGCGCGATGAACATCTCGAAAAACTATCGGGAACTGGTGGGGATTTTCCTGCAAACGGAGGACGGTAGCTTCAACTTCTTCGCGAAAACGCATTCCAAGGCCGGGATGCCTGGCTTCGTACCAATCCTGAGCGTCCAAGAGTTCAGCACGCGCAGGTGGTGTAATGATCACTTGCATCGCTACGGACGGCGGCGATCCAGCTCAGCGCGCATCTGTTCCCACGGGATGGCTTGGGCTCGATCTTGATCGAGACTTGACAGCCGTCGGGCCAGTTCGGATTGTTGTGCTTCCGGCAGCGGAACATCGGTATCGCGCAAACTGTCCCAAAGCTGGCCAATTAGCACAAGCCGTTCTTCGGGGCTAAGCCGCGCGAGTTCGTCAGAACTAAGACTTCCCATGCCCTTTAAAGTACCTCTTTCCGATGCGTCAAACAACCACTAAGCCGACACCCGCTTCAGCATCTCATTCGCCCGCCGAAACCATGGCCGCTCGCGCCGCCGCAAGTAACCCGGCATGGTCGGCTTCTTATCCAGCACCTTCTGCGCCCACTCGCGAGCTTCGGCGTTGCGTCCCTCGGACGCCAGCAACTCCGCGAAATTCAAGTAAGTCTCCGACAACGTCGACGTGATCGTCACCTGCCGGAAGAGCGCCTCCGCCTTCTCCTTTTGTCCCGTCTGCGCATACCCGTGGGCGAGCAATCCGGCGCCGCGCTGGAAATCGTATTCCGGCTCTTTCCCAACCACCCGCTCCAGATCGGGCAATGCGGCCGCGGCATCGCCTGAAAGGATGGCGCAAACCCCGCGCCGGTAAAAGGGGTCCAGCGTATCGGCGCGCGCGGCAATCGCTTTGTCGAACGCGGCTCGCGCCAAATCAAACTTGCCGTCGTCCATGTAAAGGTCGCCAAGCTCTTCATAGTTCCCCGCCGACGGATTATCGCGAATCGCTGCTTCCAGTTCGCCAATGCGCTTGCGCCGCGGAAACACCTTGAAAGACTGGCCCACCAGTCCAATGTCGGGAAGCGCCTCCACGAAAAGATACACAATCGCACCCAGCGGCCCAAGAAACAGGATGACAAAAATCCAATACGTATCCGGCCGCCGCCGGATAAAGTGGACAATCGCCAGTCCCTGCAGGATGATGCCCCAGGGATATAGAACGTAGCTCAGGAATCCCATGCCCGTCTTTTCTCGAGTTTCAGCCCGAACTTGGCCTAGCGTGAGATTACACATTTGTGCAAGATGGAGAAAGTGGCCCGCGAGTAGCGGCGTGACTCAAAAGCGTCAGAAGGCATCATGACGGAGAACATCATGACAAACGATGGCAGCAATCGCGACGACGAAGGGCAGATCCTGGCTCTGCACGAGGCTGGAGACAAAGCCCTGATGAACGCGGATCTCAATGTGCTCGCGCGCATCTTCGCCGACGACTACGTGCAATACAACGAATCCGGCCAGGCCTTCACGAAACAGGACGTGCTGCGCAATTTCCAGACGGGAGCGATTCGTTATCCCTCAATTGTTTCCACCGGACGCAAGATTCGCCTCTTCGGCGATACTGCGGTCGTCCACGGCTCGGAATCCGACGAAGTAGAAGCCGACGGAAAGCGCTTCAGCGTGCGCTATGTTTATCTCGATGTGCTAATGAAGCGCGCTGGGGAGTGGAAGCTGGTCGCGTCCCAGTTGGCCCGTCCGATGGAAACTTGAAATCGACGTTCCGATTTTCCCTGTGGCCCTCTCTGTCCTAGTTCTCGTCGACCCGCAACCGGTTCTGCCAGTGTGACCATAGAAACCACCCCGCCCCGGCCACCAGCAAAACCCCGATGATCGCATCAAACTGGTGGAAGTATTTTCCCAACGAGCGCCAGTTCTCGCCAAGCTTCATGCCGAAATAAGCCAGCCCGAAACACCAGGGCCACGATCCCAGAAACGTGTAGATGTGGAATTTGCCGCGCGGCATCCGCGCGATCCCGGCCGGCAACGCGATGAATGTACGGATCACCGGCAGCAACCGCGCAATAAACACGGCCATGTCTCCCCAGCGCACAAAGAAACGGTCGGCCCAATCCAGTTCGCGTCGTCCCATCAAAATCCAGCGCCCGTAGCGCTCCACCAGCGGACGCCCGCCGTAGCACCCGATTTCATAGGCGACCAGTGAACCCAGATTGCATCCGATCGCGCCCGCCGTCGCTGCCCATACCAACTTCATCGCCCCGGTCGANNCCCGCGTACCCGGTCGCGGCCACCAGGGAATTGATGAATACAAAAAGTATGGTGAGAATTTTTTCGGTCATTCGAAAATCAGGCTATCATCGGATCATCCGACCCTCTCTAGAACGCCCCTTCCTGCGTGAAGCTGAAGCCGGGCAAGCTCACCCCCTCTGCCGACTTCGCGACCTTCACCTTCACGGAAGGCACGTTGGGAGCGTTGACTTCGGCCGGCCGCAGCACCGCATATTGGGTGAACACTTCGCTGTATACCTTGGTGACAAGATGATCCTTGCCGGTTGCATCCTGGCGCCACACCTGCCCGAGTTTAATGCTCTTCACCGCCACAAATTTTCCTTTAGTTCTCAGAGTACTAACCGACCGCCAACCCGTCAATCGCAGCCGCGTTACTTTTCGGGATGCTCGCTCTGACGCGCGCCAGCAGCTTTGTTACCATGAATCCCTGCTCCGGAGGAGACCGATGCCCCGCGGAAATACGCCGCGTCAACCCAGTCGCAGCGGACGGCACGAAGGCGCGCGCCCAATGAATCGTGCGCTACTGCAGACTGGATCGACCAGGCGCACACCAGCCAGGAATGCCGGCGCATATTCCGCCCCCGCCAAGTCGAAGGCCAAGCTTGCAGGAGCNNTTGCAGGAGCCCAGCCTGCAGGAGCCAAGATTGCAGGAGCCCAGTCTCCATCTCGCCCGGCCAACGCCGCCAGCCGCTCCTCGAAGCGCGTCTCGAAGTATGATCCTTTGGCCCCAGAGCGCGTTCGCCAGATCATCGCCGGTCTCGACCAGCTCTATCCCGACGCGACCTGTGCGCTCACTCACCACAGCGCCTGGGAACTCCTGGTCGCGACGATCCTCTCCGCCCAATGCACCGACGTCCGCGTCAACATGGTCACGCCCCTGCTCTTTGAAAAGTATCCCACCGTGCAGGATTTCGCGGCCCTCGAGCCTGCGGATCTGGAACCAGACATTCGCTCCACCGGCTTCTTTCGCAACAAGTCGAAGTCCGTGGTGGGCGCGGCCCGCAAGGTGGTTGCGGATTTTGACGGCCACGTTCCTCAAACCATGCAGCAATTACTGACCCTCCCCGGCGTCGCGCGCAAAACCGCCAACGTCGTGCTCGGCACCTGGTTCAAAAAGAACGAAGGCGTAGTCGTGGATACCCACGTGACCCGCATTTCACGGCGTCTGGAACTGACGAAACAGGAAGACCCGCGAAAAATCGAAGAAGATCTGATGCGGATTATTCCCCGCGAGCGCTGGACCGATTTTTCTCACGAAGTGATCTGGCACGGCCGAAAGCTCTGCGTGGCCCGCAATCCAAAGTGTGCCGATTGCCCGCTCGAATCGCTATGTCACGCAGCGGATAAGACTTGGTCCACGGTCGAGATCCACAAGCACGCGCAACCTTAGGTTTCGTTCGTAGGGAGGTTTGGTTGGTTTAGGAAGGTTTGGTTGGTTTAGGAAGGTCTGGTTCGTGCAGGAACCGGCTCCTCGCCCGTCCAAGCCGAGGTCGGCTCGCCTTCCCTTAGCTGCCCGTGTACGCCAGTTCGACCACCGTGCAATCGTCGTTCAGCGGAGTGCCTCCGCAGAAATCGGCCACCGCCGTGAAAACATCCTCCATCGAAGCGCTCTTCCCGGCGACCAACTCGAGGCGTTCGCTATCGAACATGTCGCCGCGGGCGTTCTCCGCTTCCGTGACCCCATCGGTCACCAGAATCAACCGATCCCCCGGCCTCATCTGGCAACGGTCGCTCGAATAGGTCGCGTCCGCCAGCAAGCCAACCGGCAGGTTCCCATGGGCCGGCCGCAGTACTTCTTTACCGCAGATCCACACCGGCGGAACATGCCCGCAATTGACGTATTCCAGATCGCCGTCGCTGCGCAATCGCGTGATGATCATGGTCGCGTATTTTTCGCCAATATGTTTGTAGGTGAAGAACCGGTTCACCGCCGCCACAATCTCCACCAGCGGCATCCCCGAAATCAGTTGCGAATAAACCATGCCTTGAAGAATCGAAGCCAGCAGCGCCGCCGAGACTCCCTTGCCGCTGACGTCGGCCAGAACCACGGCCAGCCCATCCGGCGTATTCACCGCCTCGAAGAAATCGCCGCCGATTTCTTTACACGACATATTCCGGCCATTCACGCGCGCAAACGGAACCTCGGGCAGCGTCACCGCCAGCAGGCGCTGTTGAATCGAAGCCGCGATCCCCAGTTCCTGCTGGTAACGCCGCCCCGCTTCTTCGGCCTGCACCAGGCGCGCGTTCTCCACCAGTTGCGCCGCTTCTGTCGCGATCGCCCGCAGAATGTCGTGGCTCACACTGGTGATATCGCGCGACGCAAAGCGCGAATCGACATAGAGCGCCCCCATCACTTCTCCACCCGCCGGTTGATCGCCGCGGGTCGTTTGCACGATCGGCTTGCGCAACGGCATGCAGATCACCGTGCGCAGATCGAAGGCCACGATGCTTTGCCGCTCCTTCACATCCAGCATCTGGCTGGTGTCGGTCACCAGGTATTCGGAGTTCGAAGTCAACGCGCCGTCCAGCACCGACCGCGAAATTGTCGTGTCGTCAAGCAGCGGTTCGCCTTTTGAGTTACGCCCCGCCGCCAGCGTCAAAGTCCCATCGCTGTCGCGCAGAAAAATATATCCGCGTTCGGCCCGGGTCAGCTTGAGCGTCGCATCCAGCAGCGTCACCAGAATCTCGTCCAGCACCCCGATCGTGTTCAGCTTGCGCGCCGCTTCCATGAACAGCGTCAGTTTTTCCAGATCGCTGGCCTCCGGCGCAATCTGAATGCCCGAAATCTGGCTCAGAAATTCGCGCGCCGTGTTCGAGGTCGTATGCAGCGGGTGGAAAATCAGATAAGCCACATCGCGCGCGCCAAATTCCAGCCGGTCGTTGCGTTGCAGCTTGTGCCGGTCTACCTTCTCGCCATTGACGAACGTGCCATGCTTGCTGCCCAGATCGACCACAAAAAATTCGCCGTTCTCTGAAACAATCGATGCGTGCTCGCGCGACACCCGCGGATCGGCGATCACCAGGTCGCGATCCACTTTCCGCCCCACCGTATACGGCGTGTGGTTCAGCGACAGCGTCTGTTGATCGTTCCCCTGCACAAAGATCGCGATGGGAAAGATGCTGGATATACCCGAATGCGACGAAGCCGACATTTACGCTGCGCTCTCCTGCGGCCCTTCATGCCAGCCACCCGGCGCGGGCCCCCTCAGCATTCTACGACGAGCCCGCCATTGCTGGCGCTGTAAAAGTCCTCCGGTAATTATGAATCAGCATCAGGGCAGCCACTCCCACTGGAATCTGTGGGACCGTCCATAGAGGTAATGCCCAGTATCGTTCGACCGTTTCCTGCCGCAAAATGAAAGAAAAACCTGCCAGCACCACGCTCGCAAACCACGGCCACACCAGTAACAACGTGACCACCATCAGCAGGCTGCGGCTGATGAAATTCCGCGCCCACATCGTCCGCCAATCCCGCGCAATCAACAGAACTGCTGGCAGCAGCAGCACTTGATTGTAGAGAGCAAACTTAGGTACCGTGAGTACG
This sequence comes from Acidobacteriaceae bacterium, assembly GCA_003134435.1. Classification (GTDB taxonomy): domain Bacteria; phylum Acidobacteriota; class Terriglobia; order Terriglobales; family Acidobacteriaceae; genus Acidiflorens. Next base: position 23,102 of record PLBE01000079.1, on the reverse strand, counting down.
CTTAGCGACAGTACAAGACAAGTCAGCCCTTGGAATACTGCCGCATCTTCCGCCGCCTTCAACTGCTTAAAGCAAATGAACCCGACCATCACCGCGAACCCCACCTCCACCACTCTGCCCCAGGGGTCCGGGAGCATGGCCTCCAGCATCGGGATCGCTTGCGCGTATTGCCGGTAAGCCACCGCCGCGTGCCAAAAGCGCTCCATCCAGTGCCGCAGAAGCCACTCCGAAGCGCCACCGAGAACAGCCGTGGTGACTGCGAATGCAGCACCCCAGCGGTAGCGCCGCTTCAGATCGCCCAGGCTCCACCAGACAAGCCACAACAGCAGCGGAAGCACGAGTTGAGGCTTGATCGTCGCCAGCGAAAGCAGAATACCGCCTGCAATCGGACGGCCTCCCACCAGCAACGCCAGCGCCGCCGCGCCCAGCGCCGCCACCACCAAAGTCAGTTGCTGGAGTTTCAAAGCCTGTAGCACCGGCAAACTGCCCAGCGTCAAGACCACCACGGCGAACTGAACCGGAACCGCCGCCGTCCAGCCCAGGAAGCGAAGCCAGAGAAAAATGCTGGCCGCCGTGATGCCTGCCAGAATCCAGAAAAATGCAGCTTGCACCATGCCAAAACTAAGATGCACCGTAGGCGCCAGATAAAAAACGACGTACAGTGGATAAGCGAATGCTTGCTGGTCGATCGGATCCCCCGCCCGCGAAGCATCCAGCGCGCGCCCATAATATCCGGCTTGAATTTCCCGCGTTACTCCGGCGCTATACGGATCCCGCCCACGCAGCAGCAGTTCCCGCGCCCCCAGCCAGCGCGGATAGAGATCGGAAAGATTTCCGCGCGGAGTGCCGCGCACCCCTGCATCGGAAATCTGGTGCGGAATCAACACACGATGGGCATAGGTCCAGGTGCCAACCGCGCATACAATTGCCAGCCCCGGCAAAATCAACGTCACTCGCAGGATTCGAAACTGGAGCCAGGGCGCAGCCCGCGCGGTCTTCATCGTCGCCCGGGTCCTCTCATCGCCGGCCTGCTTCTCTCCCCCCCTGCCTCTGCCCCGGCTTGGCGCAACCGGCGTGCTATGGCGATACCAACCGCCAACACCGGCACCGTCATCAGGCACTCCGCCTTGAGTTGAATTCGAGCAAACCAGTACAAAGGAGTGAGCAGCAACAACAGGAATCCCACTGTCTCGAGAAGCCGATCCGTCCGATCTGCGTCCGGAGTCTCCGCACTGCTGCGTATCGCAAGCAACGGAACCAGAAGCGAGAGCAGATCATATTCATAAGCGTAATAACTGGTGACAATAGCCGCCATCAGCCCCAGCCCAAAACCCTCCGCCAGAAAGCGATCTCCCGCTTTTCGCCACAAAACTCCCGCATACCCGATGGCTGCGAGCGCCACTGGCGCCAGCGCCCAATGGATGCGTCCAGGATAAGGAATGCGTCCCACCACAAAGATGAGCAGCCCCCGCAGATTCATCTGATTTTCCGGCGTGATCAATCCCACGCCCGTTGCCTGGTTCAAAGCCAGCAAATCGCGGGGATACTCCAACAATCCCCTCCACCCCACGATCCCAGCCGAAACCAGCACCACCGCGATCGCGGACATCGCGAAACCAGGCAACACCCTCCGGCGCCCTGCAATCCACAGCACCATCGCGAAAGGGATCACCAACTGGAACTTGAACAACGCCAGCCCTAGAGTCAAACCCGCGCCCACATCCCGGTCGGTGGCCAGTTGCCAGTAACAAATCGCGAACAGAAAGGCCAGCAGCGGTGCGTCCTGCCCCAGAAGCAGATCCATAAATTCGGGAAATGTCCCTAGAGTAAGCAGACCCACTGCCCACAGTGGAATGGTTTCTTTCCATGATCCGCTCCGCACCACCACGAACGGAATCGCCATCAGAAGCGCTAGCTTGAAGACAGTCCAGACCAACAGTGCCTTAACGTACGGCCACCGCGCGAACTCGGTAAAGAGCATGGCTTCGAAAGGAGGCCGTATGTATGGCAGCGGGCCTTGGCGAATTTCCACTTCCGAGGCGAATTCCTGCTGTACCTTCCACTGCGCCTTGTGATCGTAGAGTTTCGGCCCCAGTCCTCTGCCAACCAGCGTCCCCGCCGTGTAGAACGACGCGAAATCGCTGTAGCCACGCCGTATCTCGCTGCGCGTGTTCCACAGAATTACGCCGTTCACAATCGCCATCCAGACAAGCGCGGTGGCCAGCAGCCAACTCCGCAGTCTGGGTGTGCCAGGCATGATCGATTGGAATGCTTATTCTATCCACATTCGCGAGTTTTCCCAGCTCCAACAATTGCCCGCCCGACCGGCACGCGCATTCTATATTCGCCACCCACCGTCGTCACCATCAACCGGGTGCTGTACATATTAGCTGTACTTATCAGCTGTCCAGTATTAAAAGATACACACGAGCGTCATCGCCCCACATGCAAGCAATACTCCAAGCGCTGCGCAACCCTCGGAACACGTTCGCCGCCGTCCTCTTCTTCGGCCTGCTGGCGCTCACCGCGCGCAACGCCACCGATCCCGATCTCTGGTGGCATCTGCGCACCGGGCAGTGGATCGTCGAAACCGGACACGTCCCTCACTTCGACCCGTTTTCCTTCACTCGCGCCGGACACGCCTGGGTCTCCCATGAATGGCTGTCGGAGATCGTCTTTTACCAACTCTGGAAATACGGCGGCGCCGCCGCTCTGATCGTATTCTCCGCCATGGTTACGACGGCCGGCTTCATGTTCCTCTATCTCCGCTGTACTTACGCCGGAGCAAAGCTACCTTGGGCCGCCGCCATCACCGCCTGCGGCGCTTTCGCTGCCGCTCCTTCATGGGGCGTCCGGCCCCAGATGTTCACCATCACGCTCGCCAGCCTGCTGCTATGGCTGATCGCCGTCGGCGAGCATCGCCCCAGGATCCTGTTCTGGATACCGCCTCTGTTTCTTCTCTGGCTCAACCTCCACGCCGGATTCGCCCTCGGCCCCGCGCTCCTCCTGGCCTATGGCGGCGGCCTCCTGTTGGAAACCGCCTTGGGCAATACGCCGTGGCACCAGGCTCGTCCCAACCTTCTGCGCGTGCTGCTGCTTCTCATCGTTTGTCTGGCGCTCGTACCCCTCAACCCCAGCGGCACTCAACTCTATCGTTATCCCTTCGACACCGTGCGATCGCAAGGCATGCGGTCTTTGATCAGCGAGTGGCGCTCACCCGACTTTCACGGATGGCTCTATCGCCCTCTGTTACTGACATGGCTCCTGCTCCTAACCGCCCTCGCAACTGGATTGTCTCGAAGCGCCGCCCTACTCCCCTTCTACAGACCAAGCCCCTTCCCCCATCGCAACGATCACTCCCGGCCCATAGGCCGCGTGATCGTGCCCTTGCTCCTTACCGCTTTCGCCGCCCTCGACGCAGCTCGACACATTCCAATCTTCCTGCTCACCGCCGTACCGGTCATCGCGACCGCTCTCCCCAGCGCCTCTCCGTCCATGGCGTTCTTACCACGCCGCTCAACCTCGTCCTTTCGGCCGCTTTTCCATGCTGCCATTCTCCTCTTGATGGCTGCGTTTGCGCTCACACGGTGGGTCAGTCTCGCGCGCACCCAGGATGTCCGCGTGGCTCAGAAATTTCCCGAACCCGCCGTCGCCTTCCTGCGCGCCGGACATTATCCCCAGAGGATCTTCGTCTATTACGACTGGGGAGGCTATGCCATCTGGAAGCTTTATCCCGCCTATAAAGTGTTTGCCGACGGTCGCGCCGACCTCTATGGGGACGAACTTCTCCGCCAGTCGATCAAAACCGTTTTGCAGCTCCAACCCGGCTGGCAAGCCGTCCTCGACCGCTGGCAGGTCGAGTCTGTTCTCGTCCCCTCCACCTGCGCCCTCGCTCAGGCCCTCGCCCTCGACCCCAATTGGCATGTTGCATTTACCGACTCCCAGGCGATTATCCTCTTTCGAACCCATTCCCCCCGCCAAAATGCTGCCTTTTTCAGCTATCCACCGGAAGCGCCGCAAGTCATTGCCAAGATACCCCAAAAAATGTTTCCCAGAGCCGTCCCGAATCTGCGAAACTAGGCGCATCGGGACTCGTCCCATTGCTGGTGCCAGGCTGAGTGTCCAGCTCAAAATCTCGAAGGAGTTCGTATGACTGATTTGGCTAAACTATTGTGGCGCAATGACGAAGGGCAGGATATCGCAGAATACGCCGTTATGCTGGCCGTAATACTCGTGATCGTGATCGGCACCGTCCGTCTGATCGGCTCCAACGCGAACAACGTGTTCTCGTCGGTCGCCAGCCAGATCGGTACGCAGTAGCCGCGGCAGAATTACCTCGTGCGTGCCTGCTTCATAATAGTAGACACGAGATCGTAGACACNNATCGTAGACACGAGATCGTAGATCGCAGATACAGGTTCATCGCGGCGAACAAAGCAGCGCGGAACTCACGCCGGAAGGAGCGGAATGAACCGAAGCCGTTTGTTGATGATCGGAGGCTTGGCCCTGGCCGTCGGCCTGCTCGTCAGCTTTACCGTCTATAACTACCTGCGGAACTCGGCAGGATCCAGGGGCAATGAGCCCGGAGTGCCCGTCGTCGTTGCTGCCGACGATATTCAGGTCGGAACCAAGTTGGATACTCACGACGTCCGCGTCGTCACTCTGCCCCAGTCCGCTGTACCCCCAGGAGCCTATTCGGCGCCCTCCAAGGTGCTCGGCCGCGGAGCTGTCATGCCCATGAGCGCTGGCGAGTTTATTCTGCCCTCGAAACTCGCCGCGCTCAACGCCGGCGCTGGCCTCCCCTCCATGATCCCCCAGGGTATGCGCGCCGTCTCGGTGCGGGTCAACGACGTGGTCTCGGTCGCCGGCTTTGTCCAACCCGGCACCCGCGTGGATGTCCTGGCCACGGGCGGTCAAGGCGCCAACGACCGTCAGACCACTACCGTCCTCGAAAATGTCGCCGTCATCGCCGTGGGCAAGAGCCTCGACCGGAACGCCACCGCCGACGCCCAGACCGCCCCTGTCATCACGCTCCTCGTATCTCCGGACGATGCCCAGAAGCTCGCCCTGGTTTCCCAGGAAGGGCGAATTCAGTTGTCTTTACGGAATCCGCTGGATACAAAAAAAGGAGGCATTGGCGCCACCCGGACCAGTTCGCTCTATCTGGGTGAGACGCCCGTCGCGACCGAGAGCAAACCCAAGCCTCACAAAGTCATAGCAAAAGCTGCGCCGCCGCCACCTGCAGCTCCTTACCAGGTTGAAATGATTCGTGGCAGCAAACGGGATGAGACCAAGTTTTGAGCCCTCGATACCGCATCCAATCGCGTCCGCGCACTTCGATGGATCTGTATTCGATGGACCTGTCTTCGATGAATTTACTCGTGCAACCTCATAGAGGTCCGAATTCATGAAAGCTCTTACATGGGTCGCAGCCGCTCTGCTTCTCGGTGCGACAACGACAACGATGTTCGCCCATGCCTTGGTCCTCGACGAAAAGCCGAATCCGGCCGCTGCTTCGGCTTCTTCCCCGACCCCGACTCCCCAGACTCCTGCCAATGCGCCTGCCGACCAATCCTCGACCACAGCCACCATGTCATCCGGCCAGGGAGTTACCGCTGGGGCAGCTCCTCTGCGGGTCATGGTCGGGAAGTCCCTCCTCATTAACACTACCGAGAGACTGAAACGCGTTTCCGTCACCGACCCCACCGTTGCCGATGCCTTGGTCGTCACCCCGACCCAGGTCCTGGTCAATGGCCTCGCCCCGGGCGAAGTTTCTCTCCTCATCTGGGATGAACTCGAGCGCTCTCGCAGCTTCGATCTCCGCGTCGACGTCGATATCACCGCCGCTTCCGAAGAGATGCATCGCCTCTTTCCCGACGAGCAGATCAGCGTCACTCCGTCGCGCAACGCCATTGTCATCTCCGGTCACGTAACCACCGAAGACGTCTCCAAGCATGCCGGCTTGCTCGCCTCGGCTTATTCCAAAAACGTCGTGAACGTGCTCACCTTCGGCCCCGTTGGCACCGACGAAGTGCTTCTGGAAGTCAAGTTTGCCGAAGTCGATCGCACCGCCCTCACCCAGCTCGGCATCAATGCCTTTTCCACCGGCTCCGGAAACACCATTGCCAGCACCACCACCGGCCAGTTCGGCGGAATCACCACCGGCGGCATCACCAATTCAACCAACAGTAACGGCACCGGAACCGCCTCCACCACCACCACCATCTCCAACTTACTCAACATGTTTTTCTTTAACCCCCAGGTTCACCTCGGGGCGGTGATCCAGGCTCTGCAGTCGCGAAACTTGTTGCAGATCCTCGCCGAACCCAACCTCGTCGCCCTCAATGGCAAGGAAGCCAGTTTCCTGGCCGGCGGCGAGTTTCCTTTCCCCGTGGCCCAGCAAAACGCCAGCGGCATCGCCACCGTCACCATTCAGTTTCGCGAGTTCGGCGTGCATCTGAAGTTCACCCCCGTAATCCAGCCCAACGGCAACATCCACCTGCACGTGGCTCCCGAAGTCAGTACCCTCGACTTCGCCAACGCCGTCACCGTCGCCGGAACCACCATTCCCGCCATCAGCACCCGCAAAGCCGATACGGAATTCGAACTGCAGGATGGCCAGAGCTTTGTCATCGCCGGCCTCATCGATAACCGGGTTACCGACATCGCGAACAAAATTCCCGGGCTGGGCGATATCCCCATCCTGGGCAATTTCTTTAAGAGCAAGAGCGCACAAAAAACAAACTCGGAATTAATGGTTCTGTGCACCGTGCGCCGGGTTTCCCCCAGTACTCAAGCACCCAAAGGTCCTCAGAACCCGGAACCCTATCTCGATCAGGGCAAGTTCGACAAGAAGCCCGGAATTATTAAGTGATCATCGTGCTCCAGACCGGATCGAAAGTTGAAGGCTCCCGTTGGAGCCTCTAGAAAGGGGGTTGAGAAAACGTCATGCCGGAATTATCAGTAGCCGTATTCGCCACCGATCAGGACCAGCGCGCCGTGCTTCAGGTTCTCGTGGACGGCACCAGCGTGGCCCAAACCGTTTGCAGCAGCCCCACCATGCCCCTCGCCGCCACCGATCCGGTCATCCGCCGAACCCGAGGCTTTGCCCCCGACGTTATTCTGATCGATATCGCCTCCGATGGCGTCACTGCGGCCCTGCGCGCCGTCGAGTTGCTTCACCAGGAACTTCCCGATGCCGCCCTCTTCGCCATTGGCCCCATGACTCAGCCTCAGTTGATCGTCAGCGCCATGCGCGCCGGTGTGCGCGAATACATCGAACGCCCCACCACCACGACCGATCTCCTCGAAGCCTTTGTTCGACTCACCGCCACCCGCCGCAAGCCCGGGCGCGAGAGTTCCCGCGGAAAAGTGTTCACCATCGTGAACGCCAAGGGCGGCAGCGGCGCCACCACCGTCGCCGTCAATCTTGCCCTCGCCTTGCAGTCCATCCACCACGCCACCGCGCTGGTCGACTTGGCTCCCCTCGGACACTGCGCCTTGCATCTCAATCTCAAGCCCGCTTTCACCATCTCCGATGCCCTCACCAACCTGCACCGCCTCGATTCTTCCCTGCTTGACAGCTTCATGGCCCACCACGATCGTGGCTTGCAGGTCCTCGCGGGACCGTCGATTCCCACCGCCATCGAGCCTTCCGCTTCCGACTTTGCCCGGCTCTTTGACACCATGGTGGGCCACTTTCATTACATCGTCGTCGACGCCTCATCCCGGCTCGACAGCGCCACTCGCCTGGTCAGCAATCTGTCCGAGAAAATTCTCCTCATCGCTCACGCCGATGTCGCTTCCCTCTGGAGCGCCGGACGAGTCGCCCAATATCTCGGGGACAGCGGCTCGCGCGACCGTTTCGCCCTGGTCTTGAACCGTTATCGCAAAGTGGCCGGCTTCAACGAAGCCGAGACCGAAGCCGCCATCGGAGCCCCCGTCCTCTGGCGAATTCCCAATCAGTATTTCGCCGTCTCGGCCGCCATTGATCGCGGCGTTCCCGTCATGCAGCAGGGGGCTTCCGATATTTCCCGCTCCATCTCCGGGCTCGCCGAATACTTGACCAAGGACGACCTGGAAGTGAAACGCACCGCCTGGTCATTGTTTAAGACCGTGTAGAACGGATGAGCGTTAATTCGCAGCTCTTGGAGATTTGTTAATTGTGCAATTTGGTAGGTTGATTACAAAATTATCAGATTACAAAATCCTTCGAGTCGAAACTAAGAACACCCTGGAATTATGGCCAATCTGCAAGCTTTCGAACGCGGCGACTACCAGCAGGTCAAGGCTGACCTCCATCGCAAGATCCTCGATCGCCTCGATTTGGAAAAACTCGGCCGCTCGACCGGAAACTCCGCCCGCGAGGAAGTCCTCATCCTCATCCGCAGTTCCGTCAACAGCGAGGCTGTGCCCCTCAGTTTCGCCGAACGCGAGCAGTTGTCCCGCGAAATCCTCGACGAGATTTTCGGCTTGGGTCCGCTCGAACCCCTGCTCAAGGATCCCACCATTTCCGATATTCTCGTCAACCGGTTCGATCGAGTCTATGTCGAGCGCGCCGGCAAACTGGAAATCACCGGCTTGTCGTTCAAAGACAACCAGCACCTGATGCAGATCATCGACCGCATCGTTTCCCGTATCGGACGCCGCGTCGATGAATCGTCCCCCATGGTCGACGCCCGCCTCCAGGACGGCTCCCGCGTCAACGCCATCATTCCCCCGCTGGCGCTCGACGGCGCTTGCCTCTCGATTCGCCGTTTTGGCCGCGATCCGCTCACGGCGCGCAACATGATCGACAACATGACCTTGACCGAGCCTATGCTCGAACTCCTCTCCGCCATGGTCAAGGGCCGCCTCAACCTCATCATTTCCGGCGGAACCGGCGCCGGCAAAACCACCGTCCTCAACGTCCTTTCCGGCTACATCCCGAACTCCGAACGCATCGTAACCATCGAAGACGCCGCCGAATTGCAACTCAAGCAGGAACACGTCGTCCGCCTCGAAACCCGTCCTCCCAACATCGAGGGCAAAGGCTCCGTCCGCATGCGTCAACTCGTCATCAACAGCCTCCGTATGCGCCCCGACCGCATCGTCGTCGGCGAGGTGCGCGGCGAGGAAGCCTTTGACATGCTGCAGGCCATGAATACCGGCCACGAAGGTTCGCTTACCACCGTCCACGCCAACTCCCCGCGCGACGCCCTCTCCCGCATCGAAAATATGGTGTCCATGGCCAACCTCAATATTCCCGAGCGCGCCATTCGCCATCAGATCGCCAACGCCGTTCACGCCGTCGTCCAGGTCGCCCGCCTCTCCGACGGCTCGCGCAAAATCATCACCATCTCCGAGGTCACTGGAATGGACGGCGAAATGATCACCTTGCAGGACGTCTTCATGTTTGACCGCAGCGGCATTGACGAGAGCGGTAAGGTCCGCGGCGTCTTCCATTCCACCGGACACCCGCCCCATTTCGCCGAACGCCTCGCCACCGCCGGCTGCCGCCTCAGTCCTGCCATCTTCGAGTCCCGGATGGAGGTCTAGCGCATGACGTTCTTGATCGCCTTGCTCGTATTTATCGTGGTCACGCTGGCCGTCTTTGCCGGAGTCTCCCTGTACGACCAGCGCAAGGCCCAGGCCCGCGTCCTTCGCGACCGCCTCTCCGCTACTCAGAAACCAGCCGAACAAGCCACCCCCGACCTGGCTCTTCTGCGCGACGAAGTCCTCAGCCGCATTCCAGCTTTCGACACCATTCTCCGCCGCTCCGACCGCGTCTCCCAACTGCAAAAAATTCTGGCTCAGGGCAGCGTCGATGTGCGCGCTGGAAACTTCCTCATCCTTTGCGGCCTCTCCGCTCTGGCCTTGGCCGCCATCGCGTTCTTCGCCGGGGGCAACCTCCTCTTTGGATGGGCCGGCGCTCTGCTTGGGTTTTTCCTCCCCTACGCCTATGCCTCCCATATGCGCACCAAGCGCTTTGCCAGATTTGAGGAGAAGTTTCCCGAAGCCATCGTCACCCTCGCTCGCGCCGTTCGCGCCGGACATGCTTTCACCACCGCCCTCGAAATGATCGCCAACGAAGTCGCCGAACCCGTCGCCGGAGAATTTCGCCAGCTCTACGAAGAACAGAAATTCGGCCTGCCCGTTCGCGACGCCCTGCTCAACCTCGCCGACCGCGTCCCCCTCGTCGACGTCAAGTTCTTCGTGACCGCCGTCATGTTGCAGCGCGAAACCGGCGGTAATCTCGCCGAAATTCTCGACAACCTCTCTTACGTCATTCGCGAACGCTTTAAAATCCTGCGCCAGGTCCGCGTCCACACCGCTCAGGGACGCCTCACCATGGTCCTCCTCATGGCCTTGCCCCCCACCATTGTCGTCCTCATGCTTTTCCTGAATCCAGGCTTCATTCGTCCGCTGTTTACCGACCCCATCGGCCACGCCCTGATCGTCGGAGGCATCACGCTGCAAACCATGGGCTACTTCGTGATTCGCAGAATTATCAGAATTCAGGTGTAGAAGATTGAGGTGTACAAACTGAGAACCGCGAACCGAGAACTGAGAACCGAGAACTGATTCATGACGCTGGCCCTTGCACTCTCCATCTTCGTTTTTCTCACCATCGTGGTGATCGTCTTCGCCTTCGGAGCCGCCACCTTCGCGCCCTCCTCCGTCCTCGGATCCCGCCTGCGCGAAATCGGCTGGCAGCGCCCCAAGTCCGAGGCCAAACCCGCCATCCGCGAACGCATGCAGCAGGCGCTCGATCCCCTCAGCCGCGCCTTGCCCCTTTCCTCCGCCGACGTCTCCCAGACCCGTCTCTGGCTCATTCAGGCCGGCTATCGCAGCCCGCAACACGTCACCATCTATCGCGGTTTGCGCGTCCTCTTCGCCGCCCTCGGCTTCGTCTCCGTCTTTGCCTTCACCGGATTCAGTTCTCCCCTGCTCCTCCTGGGCGTAACCGCCTTCGGCTTTTTCATTCCCCGCTTCCTGCTAAAAAAGAAGCTGCAGGAAAGGCAGCGCCGCATTCGCCTCGGCCTTCCCGATGGCCTCGATTTAACCGTGATCTGCGTCGAAGCCGGCCTGTCTCTCGATCAGGCCATGATGCGCGTCGGCGAAGACCTGCAAACCGCCCATCCCGAACTGAGCGCTGAATTCCATCTCTTCGACCTCGAAACTCGCGCCGGAAAGCCCCGCGTCGAGGCTCTCCGCAACCTCGCCGAACGCACCGGCGTCGACGACATTCGCTCCCTCGTCGGAACCCTCATTCAAACCGACCGCTTCGGAACCAGCGTCGCCCAGGCCCTCCGCGTCCATTCCGACTCGCTGCGCACCGAACGCCGCCAGCGCGCCGAAGAACAGGCCGCCAAGACCACCGTTAAAATGATCATCCCCCTCGTCCTGTTCGTCATGCCCTCCCTCATTTTCGTCACCGTCGGCCCCGCCGTAATTCAGTTGCTCCATATATTCATGCCGGCCAAACGCTGAGCAGATCTGTTATGGGTGATTTGTAATTTGTAATTCTATTTAAGAGCGGCACCGCCGCTCTCCCGGTTTTCAAATTGCAAATCACAAATCGCCAATTACAAATTGAGGCTCGTCCATGCCACCGCGCCAGCCTAAGGGATACGCTTTCAACCGTACTCGCACCACCTATCTCGCGACCAATCTCATCGTCGCCCGTACCCACTGGTCCCGTTTCCGCGGCCTCATGGCCACCGATGCCTCCCAGTTCTCCCCCGGCCAGGGCCTCTGGATCAGCCCTTCCCGGGGAATCCACACCTTCGCCATGCGTTTTCCCATCGACGCCGTTTACCTTGACCGCGAACGTATCGTGATTCATATTGAAGAGGACCTCAAACCCTGGCGTCTGGCCGCCATTCGCGTCCACGCCGCTTCCGTGCTTGAGATTCCAGCCGGCACCGTCCGTGAATCCCTGACCGCTCTCGGCGACCAGGTCGACATCTCTTTCGAAGAACGCCCAATCCACACCGAAGCCGCCTGAAGCAAGTGAAGAAGTGACAAGAGATTGAAAGGCCGCAAAAGTGGAAGGCGAAACGTTGAAGGTGCCCCAGGTTCGCGCCCGTCCTTTGGGCGCTAACCTGGGAGCCGGAGCCAAGGCGCGCTCACCGTGGACGAAGTTACTTGGGCCGCAAAAACACCCTCTCACCTCCGCCGTACGCCTTTCGTTCCCGATCTCCAGCTGTCCACTCCGATTCGATCTCCACCGCCCCAATCTCGCGCAGCGCATAATGCCGGAAGCTGCTCCACTTCCACTCCTCAGGCCTTAGAACCAGCCCCCGCTTCACCGGATTGCGGTGAACGTATCGCAGCTTAACCGTAAACTCCTCGTAGTCGCGTACATTTCGATCATAGTAGCGTTTCTCCCAAAAGGATCCCGATGTTGGGTGCCCCAGGTTCGCGCCCGTCCTTTGGGCGCTAACCTGGGAGCCCGAGGATCGAAAGCGTCGAACCCGTTTAGCGAAAGACAATTTCAGATAGTGCATTGCCTCGGCCAACGTAGCCGAGTCGGAAAGGTGCCCCAGGTTCGCGCCCGTCCTCTGCGCGCTAACCTGGGAGCCCCGGGAGGAGCAATCGCGGGCGAAGGCGGCAGGCTCACTCAACAGCAGATGAACATGCTCCGGCATGACAACGTACCCATAAACGCTGACATCGAAACGGAGGCGCATATCCTCCAGGCATCGAACGAACAGATCGAACACCTCGACGGTTGCGAAATAGGGACAACGGCGGTAACAACTAAAAGTTACAAAATGGCATTGCCCGGATTCGTGAAAGCGCCGGAGACCGCTGGGCATGAGCCAAACTTACGCTGCGCAGTAACTCTGGGAAAGTACACGATCGTGGGTATGACTGAACCGGCGGGTGGGCACGACGCACGGTGCACGGTGCCCCAGGTTCGCGCCCGTCCTTTGGGCGCTAACCTGGGCGCTGTCGGGCACACTACCTGCGTGTGAGCAAGACATCGACTATTATCCTTACGGCGGCGTTGAGTAGGACTACTGTCCGGTCGTGTCTCAAAACTACAGATTCACCGGCAAAGAGCACGACGCGGAGAGCGGACTGGAGAATTTCGAAGCCCGCTATGATGCCTCGAGCATCGGCAGGTTCATGACGCCGGACGATGGGTCGCATCAAACGGTGGGCGATCCGCAGAGCTGGAATCTCTACGCCTACGTGCGCAACCAACCGCTCCGCTATGTAGACCCCACCGGACACGGGCCTCAAGGGGCCACAGCGGCGGCATCAAGTTGCGCCCAGGATCAGGGCGGAGGAGGACATACTACATGTAATGTCGACACCTCGGGCACAACAACGGCGCAAAATACGTTCCCGTTCCATGTGCCGTACGGGCAGCAAGGATTGTATGGGGCACCTTGTCCAGTTGACGCGTGCGTGACGGCCACGGCCCCTAAGTCGATCTGGGGGAAAATCGGCAGTTGGTTCGGTGGTGTGGCATTCGGAATCGTGCGATGGGGCAAGCTCGGTGGCCCTTTGCACAGGGCGGGTGTTGAAAGAGTTTCCAGATCCTTGGAGGAGAGCGGCTTCAAGGTCCAAAGGGAGGTAAGAGTTCCGACCCCCAATGGCGCCAAGTCCTCGCGCTGGGTAGATGTCGTTGGAACGAAGAACGGCGAGACGAGAATGTATCAGATCGGAAGGCAAAATATGGATGGAACTCCGGTCGCTCGCGAAGTTCAAGCTCTCGATGACATTGAAGGGGCTACAGGCATCCGGCCTAATTTTCTTCCGTACAATATCGGAGAGCCGAATTTTGGTGTGCCTGGAGCTACCGACATCGCGCCGGGTGTCACGCCGGGAGAAGGTGAAGTCCCGGTCGAGCCAGAAATCATTCCCGAGTAGGAACCCTATGAGCAAGCAATTCTATGTGTATTTGCTGCCTGCGGATGTGGAGGCTCTGGTTTACACACTGAAGTCGCGGCTGGACGTTTCGCTCATTCAACCGTCATCGTCAGGACCGTTTCCGGTAAAGCTGGAATCACCAGTTTGCAACGATGCGCTGATGCTGAAGGAGGCGGCAGTCCGAGTTGATTGCTTTATCACTCGCAAAGACGCAGACATCAAGATGCGGTTTGTTCCAGCCCTTTCTCGCTGGAGTGTTCAAGGCGAGTCTGAGGTGATCGAGTTCCAAGGCTGTGAGTTCGACGGCAGTGTGCTTCTGCGTGGACGTTTCTATTTTCAAAATGACTTCCTCATGGAAGACATGATCGCTCCTAAACGGACGGAGTTCCTCGCCTGGGCAGACAAGGTGTTTCGGCTGGCCAAGAAGTCACTGTGCAGATCAGAAACTCTCGATGCGTATGTGGGTGAACATGCCGAGAAGTGGAAACAAGAGGGCGGACGGTTTGCTTGGATGGTCACTCCAGAGCGCGGCCCGATTTTCGAGGGTGAAGCCGGATCTCTTGCCAGATAGAAAACAACGGGTGATCTGACCAGCAAGCGGAATACCTACCGTTGGCGTTCTAAGGCGGCCAGGGCTTGCGATCCGGCGCGCGTGGAGAGGCGGGTGGGCCCCATCTCCTTCACTCATGTAGCACGGTGCCCCAGGTTCGCGCCCGTCCTTTGGGCGCTAACCTGGGCGCTGTCGGGCACACTACCTTTCGCACCTTTCGAAGGGCGCCGGATAAGTCCCGCGGTTTTCGAGACCACCGCAAACCGCCCTTGACTCGCCTGCTAGAGTAGATTCATAGCAAACAAGCACTTGCCCCAGCACTCGCTGCTCCTTGACAACAAGNNAGCGAACAGGCTACGCAAGCAAAAAGACCCAGCTAAGTGATTGATTTCCCGTGGCGGGCACCGGTCAATACGCACCAAGTTTACCCGGAGCCAGCGTTAACTCTCTATTCCTCAATACTTTGTATATAAGTCGTGATTATTCAATACTTTGGAGGGAGTTTCTCTCTAACTTCATGATTCCAATATACCCGTAGACGGGGGAGGGGGTACCCCCTGCGAAACACCTCGCCTCGACGTTCGAAACATCGACAAACTTCCGAAGCGACCCAGAAACTCCGTCCCCGTTGTCCGTGAGAAGTCCGAGAGAAAAAAGACACAAAAACACTGAAGTTACCGCGATAATCAGAGCATCCTTCTGGCACACTATACTGGTACGACTCCCCCCAGAAAATAGCGCAGTCAAAATAATGTCCGAAGTCGTCGCCATTCCCGATGTCGCCACGCAATGGCCTGAGCCCCCGCGTCTGCTGGTGGAATGGTCGTCGCCCTGGGAAGAATTCAAATCCGCCCTGCGCCCCGCGCTCCGCCGTCCGCCGAAAGCCCTTGCCGGAGAAGCGCCCATCGGCATCTTCCCTTACCGCGGCATGCTCCTCTGCTGGCTGCTCGAGTGCCTGCTGCTGATTGCGATCATCGTAATCCCCGAGCATTTTATAAGTCTTGAGATCCCGCTTGGTCCCAATCATCCCCAAGAGGACGTCATCTACTACTCCGGCGACGAACTGCCGCAGACCCAGGACCGCGGCGGCGCCGAGTCGGGCAAGTCCGGACGCGCCGGAGGCCAGCAAGCTCACCATCGCTCCCAGGTCATTCGCGTAGCCCGCGGCGATAGGCCCGCCGAAAAGGTTGTGGACGCGCCCAAGGTGAATCTGCCTCATTCCGATTCCGCCGTCGCCAACCTGCTCGCCTTCAAAGCGAATCCTGGACCGCCGCCTGCCGAAGGCTTACGCTCTGCTCTCATCGCGCCATTACTCCCCGCGATGAGCGCGGTGCCCCCAGCGCCGGATGTGGATTCGTCCTCCAGCCGTGCCTCAAGCAGCCTCTCCACCAACATCGTCCCTCCCGCTCCCGATGTTTCGAACGCCAACACGCGCAATTCGCCCAACCTGAACGCCGCGGTTGTCCCGCCCGCTCCCAATCTCGCGCAAGACAAGATGCGAACCGCCAATCCCATCGCACCCACCATCATCGCTCCCGCTCCTCGCGATGCGCAGCGCGACCTCGCCAGTTCCCGCGTCCCCTTGAGTCAAACCGTCGACGTGGTTGCCCCGCCCGTTTCCGCTCCGCCGCGCGACATGTCGTCCACGCCCAAGCTGAGGTTGCCTGCTCCCGCCGTAGTAGCGCCTCCACCCTCGCAGGTCAGCCGCGATCTCAATAGCTGGGGAGGCTCCGCCACTGGCGATTTGCGCACCAGGCCCGTGCCTCCTCCGCCCAGCGCCTCCGCCGGAGGATCGCTCTCTCGATCTGGCGGCACTGGCCTCGCCCAGCAAGTCGTACCCCCTCCCGCCAGCATCGACGGCCACGGTTCTCAGACCGGAAACAGTGCTTCAGGAAATAGCGCTCACCCCGGTCAATCCGCAGCTTCGCTCCTCGGTTCCGCCGATGTGGTGCCGCCTCCACCCGGTCTCGGTGGCGGCAAAGCCCTCTCTGGCAACGGACGCGGCAACAAGGGAACTGGTTCTGGCAGCCCACTCGATCTCGGTACATCGGTAGCTCCCCCGAGTAACGCCGGAGGCAACGCTGCTGGCTCCGGTGTCGTCCTGTCCAGCCAGCCCGGAACCCAGGCCGGACTGCCCAACTCCACCGGCGGTGGCGCCCTCGCCATGTCGCCCAACGGCACCGGCAAGAGTGGCCTCGGCGGCAGCGGCGGCGGATCCGGCATCGGCAATGGCAATGGCCCCGGTAGCGGATTGCAAGGAGAAGGTAGTGGCGCAGGCCGGGCAGGCTCAGGCCGCGGCTCCGATCCCAACGCGCGCGGCGGAATTTCGCAGTATCCCGGCTCGGGCGGTGCCGGCAACGGCACCAGCGGCACGCCCGCCCTCCCCGGCGTCTCCGTCGAAGGCGGCACCACCACCGTCACCCTGCCCAGTTTCGGCGCCCCCGGCGGCGACGCCCCTTCGTCGGGCCCCGGCCACTCCTCCACCAACGCTCACAAAGGATCCGGAATTACCATCGAAGCCACTCCGCGCTCGGGTGGCGTCTTCGCCTACTACGACGTTCTGAAAGGCGACCGCAATTATTCGATTTACATTGAAACCACTCTGGGCACGGCCGTGATGCAGTACGCCGACCCTTCATCGGCATCCCATCCCTCCCGCGAAATTCTCAACGCGCCCGAACCCATGCGCAAAGATCTACCCGGCAACCTTCGCCCGACGCGCGTGGTCATTGCCTGTGTCCTCGATCGTTCCGGTGACCTCAAGGATCTGAAAGTCCTCGAACCCGGCGCCGCCGAAACCACTTCCAGGATCCTGGTCGCTCTACACAGTTGGAAATTCCGTCCCGCATTCCGGGGAACGGAACCGGTCGAAGTGAACGCTATCTTGGGTTTTGGTGTGGATACACGGTAGAGAAAAATCCCTGACCACAGGGCTCGCCGTGAACCCGACTTGGCTCTCTGAATCGCCGCGTTCTTTCTAGCCGCGCTTCAAACGCAGATCCGAGCCCGTCATCTCTTTCGGCTCCGTGATGCCGAGAATTCCGAGCATCGTCGGCGAAATGTCCCGCAGCGAGCCATTGGGCTTCAGCGTGTACTGCTTCGCGTCCTCCGCCATCACAATAAACGGCACCGGATTCGTAGTATGCGCCGTATGCGGGCCTCCGCTCACCGGATCGATCATCATCTCCGCATTGCCGTGGTCGGCTGTAATCAGCATCGCTCCACCCTTGGCGCGCACCGCTTTCTCAATCTCGCCGAGGCAGGCGTCGACGGTCTCCACCGCCTTGATGGTTGGTTCGATTTTGCCCGAATGACCCACCATGTCGGCATTCGCAAAGTTGGCGATGATCACGTCAAACGTGCCTTCGTTCGTGGCCTTGACAACCGCCGCCGCTACGCCCGCCGCGCTCATTTCCGGCTTCAGGTCGTAAGTTGCCACCTTCGGCGATTGGATCATCACCCGTTCCTCGCCCGGAAAGGGCTGCTCCACCCCACCATTAAAAAAGTAAGTCACATGCGCATATTTCTCCGTCTCCGCGACCCGCAGGTTGCGCATGTTCAGCCCGCCCATGACATTGGCCAGAATGTTCGCCATCGATTCCGGTGGAATCACTACCGGCAGGTCAAAGTTTTTGTCATACTGCGTCATACAAACGTACCTGAGGTTCTTAGGCACACGATCGCGAGCGATCGTCGCATCCAGTTCAGCCGCACCCGGCAGGTCGCTGCCGCCCTTCTCGTTCAGACGGCTGTTGCGGCACAATGCCCGCGTGATCTCGCGCACACGATCGGCGCGAAAATTAAAGCAAATGCAGGAATCGTCGTCCCCGATTTTAGCCAGGCCAGTCTTACCTGACGATTCCCCGCGCCCATCCGTGCAAACAAACGGCAGAACAAACTCGTCCGTCACCCCTTTGTTGTAAGACTCCTTCATCCCCTGCACCGCGTCGACTTGCGTTCCACCTTCCGCTTTCCCCTCGACCATTGCGCTGTAAGCCTTCGCCACCCGCTCCCAGCGCCGGTCGCGGTCCATGGCGTAATAGCGCCCATTCACGGTCGCGATCTTGCCGGAGTTATATTCCCGCATCTTCTGCTGCAGCTGTTCGAGATAACCCGCCCCATTCGTCGGCAGTGTGTCCCGCCCGTCCATGAAGGCGTGCACAAATACGCGATCGACACCCTGCTGCTTCGCCATCTTCAAAAGCGCATACAAATGCTCCTGCCTCGAATGCACGCCACCATCCGACAACAGGCCAAACAGATGCAACTTGCGTCCACTCACGCATGCGTTCTTCATTGCCTCCAGCAGCGCCGGATGCGAAAAGAATTCGCCGTTCTGAATCATCAAGTCGATGCGCGTAATGTCCATGTGCACAATGCGCCCGGCGCCGATATTCAAGTGCCCGACTTCGCTGTTGCCCATCTGCCCTTCCGGCAGTCCCACAAACGGCCCGCTGGTGTGAATCAAAGTATTCGGATACTCGCGCATCAGACTGTCGTAGTTCGGCTTCCGCGCCAGCGCGATCGCATTGGCTTTCGTTTCCGCTCGATATCCCCAGCCGTCAAGAATGATCAGAACGAGAGGTTTAGGACGAGACATAAATTCGCTATTAACTCCTGGCTTTTGGCGTTTGGCTTTTCGCTTCCGGGATATTTCACCACGGAGGCATCGGGACACGGAGAAAAATAGGGCAACCAGTGAATCTACATAATCGTATACCGCTTTTCACATCAGGCGAAGCTAAACTCGACGTTCATTTCCATCGGCTTTATACTATCTCCTTCTATCTCTGAGGATAACAATGCCCTTCAACGAACTTCTCTTGACCGAATTCGATGAGGAAATCAAAAAGACCCGCACCATGCTGCAACGCGTTCCGGAAGACAAGAAAGACTTCGCGCCGCATCCCAAATCCATGCCGCTGAACAAGCTCGCCCCGCACCTGGCGCAACTGGCTGGCTTTGGTCTCTCGATCCTTACGACTCCCGAGCTCGATTTCTCGAAAAGCAGTTACAAGCCTCTACCCTTCGAGTCTGCCGCGCAGTTGGTCGGCGCACTTGATGAAGGCGCTGCCAAGGTGCGTGCTGCCCTCAAGAACACCCCCGACGAAGCCTGGACCCAAAACTGGAAGCTCAGCTTCCAGGGCAAGCCCATCTTCGAAGGGTCGCGTTTCCTCGCCTACCGCGAAATGTTCCTGAACCACCTGGTCCATCACCGCGCGCAACTGGGCGTGTATCTGCGATTGAACGAAAGGCCGGTGCCCGCGACCTACGGTCCTTCGGCGGACGACACGATGGGGTTTTAGCGCTCGGCTCTCAAACTACCAGATCACATCCACCGGATACCGTTCGAACCACGGATCAGCCGTGACGATCGGCCATCCTTCTTCGATACTCTGCGCGATGATCAAGCGGTCGAACGGGTCGCGATGATGGAGCGGCAGGGATTCAGTCCTGAGCGCGTGGTCCAATGTGATCGGCAGAACTTCAATCCGGTTCTGGGCTAGCTTCTTGACCAGGTACGGTCCTGAGGGCTCGGGCAAGGGAAGTTTGCCGGCTTGCACCTTAATCAGAATCTCCCACACGCTGGCGACACTCAGCCAGAGATCGTTCGAACCGGTGTAGATTTGTTGAGCCCGGCGTGAGAGCTTTCCTTCCTCTGCGATTGCCCACAAGAATGTATGCGTATCGAGAAGCGCCTTCATTCGTAGAAAAGATCCTCGATCTCCTTGGGCAGCGGATCGTTGAAATCCTCCGGCACGGTGAACTCGCCCTTCGCCGATCCGAGCACCCGCTTCTTAGGACGAGTCTTTAACGGCACCAGCTTGGCCACAGGAGTTCCGGCCTTGGCGATTATGACTTCCTCACCCATGGCGACCCGCTCCAGCAGGCGGGAGAGATGGGTTTTGGCCTCGTGNNCGTCGATTCGCGGTTGAAGGCCAGTATTAGACCGCGCATAGACTCCGCAGACATTGCAGGCATCTCCCTTAAGCACTTTCTGCCCGACTGGAGAAGAATAGAAAGCAACGATTTGATTCAAATCCGATTCGCTGAAGTGTCTTGATAAATCGGGATCATGTCCCTGAGCGCGTCGTCGACTGGATAATCCGTGAAGATGTCTCGCCCAAGACGCTGGCAACGATGCTCTCCAACGTCGCCTTCTGCGCTGGTGTCGCATCAGGAAGCGCCTTGCTAAACATGTTGTGAACTGTTGTTTTCATTTCCTCTTTTTGCGTCTGCGCCGAGCTCTGAAGACGCTGTCGAACTTGCATCACTTCCATGAATTTCACAACTTGTATTACTGTCGGCCGGAGATTGGACGATTCGGCGCGTCAGTAGGCTTTTGCTGTCCCAGAAGAGGACAGGCAAAAAACGTGGCCAGAGCGACTGACACACCGAATCGTCTCATGATCTTTCCTCAGAATCAGATTCATTACCCTTTGTAGTTAAGCGCCTTAACCCCCAAAAACCTCGCCGCCCCACCCAACTCCTCTTCAATCCGCAGCAACTGGTTGTACTTCGCAATCCGATCCGTGCGCGACGCCGAGCCCGTCTTGATCTGCCCCGCGCCCGTCGCCACCGCCAGGTCGGCGATAAACGTGTCTTCGCTTTCACCCGAACGATGCGAGATCACCGACGTATATCCATTGCGCCGCGCCAGATCAATGGCGTCAAGCGTCTCGCTGACCGTGCCAA
>PLBE01000079.1:0-1957 GCA_003134435.1 Acidobacteriaceae bacterium | reverse complement strand
TCGCCCACTTCGCCCAGTAGCGAATCATGTCCTCCGAACTCTTGGCCGACTTATCCGACTTCTTGAAAACATATTTTCCATCCTGATAAAACTCGCTGGCCGCCGGGTCGAGCGCAATCGCCATCTCCGGACCAGGCTTGAACCCCGCCTGCTCAATCGCCTCCAGCACCACCTCGATCGCCTCCACGTTCGACTTCACCGAAGGAGCAAAGCCGCCCTCATCGCCCACCGCCGTGTTGTAGCCGCGCTTTTTCAAAACGCCCTTGAGCGTATGGAAAACTTCCACGCCCCAGCGCAACGCCTCGGAAAACGAGGGCGCGCCCACCGGCATCACCATGAACTCCTGAAAGTCGACGTTGTTATCCGCGTGCGCGCCCCCATTGAGAATGTTCATCATCGGCACCGGCAACACGTTGGCCGCCGCCCCGCCCAGGTAGCGATAAAGCGGCAGTTCGCAGGCGTTGGCCGAAGCTCGCGCCGCCGCCATCGACACCGCCAGTATCGCGTTCGCCCCCAGCCGTCCCTTATTGGGCGTGCCATCGAGTTCAATCAGCCGGGCGTCGAGCGTACGCTGATCGGCGGCATCGGTCCCGCTAAGCGCGTCCGCAATCTCGCCATTTACATTCGCAACCGCCTGCAATACTCCCTTGCCCAGATACAGCGTCTTGTCACCGTCGCGCAATTCGACAGCCTCATGCTCGCCGGTGGATGCCCCGCTCGGCACAATGGCCCGCGCGCTGGCGCCGCCATCCAGAAAAACTTCCGCTTCAACCGTCGGATTGCCACGCGAGTCCAGCACCTGGCGTCCGCGAATGTCAGCAATACTTGTAAGAGGCATAAGTGCGTCCTTTATTCCTTGCTTGGATTTAGAAGTTGAATTATAGCGGACCGGGAAGCGCCCGGTATGTGCGCTCGGACGTGCCCCAACCCATCACCCCGCAAAACCCTCCCCGTACCCCATCCGTTATTGTTCCCAATTTCAACCTGGCTTACAGTCGAACTCAACATGAAGGACCGCACTGAAACTCTCGAGATCCGCTCCCTGGCTCCGTATTTTTCCCTGCCCGCGGCCAACCGCGAAGGCACCTTTACGCTCGATGGTTTGCTGGCCCAGGGCATGCTGATTCTCGAATTTCTGCGCGGTACCTGGTGACCGAACTGCGTGAAGCGCATGACTCAGTTCGAGTCGCGGAAACAAGAAATTGCTGCGGCCGGAGCACAGTTGGCGTTCATCGCCGCCGAGAAACGGGATGGCCTCTGGAAACCTGGGAGATTCTTGGAGAAGCATCCGATCGCCAGCCTCTTTCTGCTCGATGAGGATCGAACCGTGACCAGGGAATACGGATTGCATCACGCCTTCGGAGCCGACGCCATTAACGTCGCCCATCCGGCCACGCTCCTCATCGATCGCAGCCGCTTTGTGCGCTATATCTATCGCGGCGACAACCAGCACGACCGCGCTCCGGTCGATGAAGTTCTTCAGGCTCTCAAAGCAATTCCCAATTGAATTGGAGGTAAGACCACATGAAATCAAATCTTNNACCTTCAGTTCCAAGGCCGGAGATCCGTTTTCCGCAAGAGTCACTGAGCCGGTCGTCATGGACGGCAAAACCGTGATTCCCATCGGCACTACCATCGAGGGCCGGGTCACTAAGGCCAACGAACCGCGTCGCATAGCCGGCAAGCCCACCATCGCCATCTTCCCCGAAACCATGATCCTTCCCAACGGCGACCGCTTCATGCTCAACGCCTCCTTGGTGGACACCAATGCGCGCCACGGCGCCGACGTCAACTCTGAAGGTCAGTTCAAAGGCGCCGGCCACGACGGCAAAGATCTCACCGAAATCGGCATGGGTACCGGCGGCGGAATGCTGGTCGGCGGATTAGCCGGCGGCGGCAAAGGCCTGCTCATCGGCGGAGCCGTCGGCGCCACCCTCACCGTCTCGCACTGGCTCGG
>PLBE01000001.1 GCA_003134435.1 Acidobacteriaceae bacterium | reverse complement strand
TCGATGGCCTGGCGCATGGAGTAGAGATGGAACGGGCGTGGCTTCCCGTCCGCGCCGGGCACGCCGAAGAACTTGAGCGTTTTGGGCTTGGGCGTGGCGGTGAACGCGAAGAAACTCAGATTGGGTTGCTGCGAGCGCTTGGCCATCTCTCGCAACATCGTCTCCTGCCAATCCTCCGTCAAGCCCTGCTCCTCCATGGCGGCCTTTGCCTGCTCGGCGATGTGGTCCTTGGCCAACACTCCCTTCAACTCAGCCGCGGCCTCCCCGGACTGCGAGGAGTGAGCTTCGTCCACAATCACCGCGTACCTTCCCGCCTTCAGTTCCTCAGTCTTCTTCCGCACGAACGGAAACTTCTGGAGCGTTGTGATGATAATAGGCACGCCGCCCTTGAGCGCCTCGGCCAGTTGCGTCGAATCCTGCTCGATCTTTTCCACAACGCCCTGTTTGTGCTCGAAGTCATAGATGGTCGCCTGCAACTGACGATCGAGCACGATGCGGTCCGTGATGACAACCACCGAATCGAAGATCTTGCGGTCCTGGGCATCATGCAGGCCGGACAATCGGTGCGCGAGCCACGCGATGGAGTTGCTCTTGCCACTTCCCGCCGAGTGCTGGATCAAGTAGTTCTTGCCGGCGCCGTGCCCCCGGGCGTCCGCTTCGAGCAGCCGCACCACCTGCAACTGGTGGTAGCGTGGGAAAATCATCGTCTCCTTCTTTTCCTTTTCGTCCCGCTCCAGATGCAGAAACCGCGCCAGGATGTCGAGCCAACTATCCCTCTGCCACACCTCTTCCCACAGGTAGGCTGTTTTGTGCCCGTTCNNGGTTTGGCGGGTTGCCCGCGCCGTTCTGGTAGCCCCGGTTGAAGGGGAGAAAGAAAGTCTTCTCGCCCTCCAGCTTGGTGGTCATCGCCACCACGTCCGCATCCACAGCAAAGTGCACCAGCGCGCGCTCTTTGAAGCGAAAGATCGGCTCGTTTGGATCGCGGGTGGTTTTGTATTGCTCCTTGGCGTTATTGGCGTCCTGGCCGGTATAGGGGTTCTTCAACTCCGCCGTGGCAACCGGAATGCCGTTGAGGCTCAGGGCCATGTCGAGCGATTTCTCGGAGCTGGCCGAGTACTTCAATTGCCGCGTCACAGCCAGGCGATTGGTCGCATACAGCCGCTCGGTATCCTCGTTGAGCTTTGTGGCCGGCTTGAAGTACGCCATGCGGAGCATCTTGCCGAAACACTTGAAGCCATGCCGGATTGTGGCTAGTANNTCCTTGGATTGCGAGCGCCTTCACCAGGTCATTCACGACGACGGATGCCGTATTCGACCCGTGCAGTTTTTCGAGTTGTTCCCACTCTTTGGGTTGCGTGCCCTTGAGGAACCGCGTAACTTCGTTCGGGAACAGTGCGCGCTCGCGATCGAAGCTTTCGGCGTTGACACGTACGTAGCCCCCAGCTTTCGAGAGTAGATGCTGCTCGATCTGTTCTTCGAAGGAGAATTCCGTGTGGATCGCGCTCAAGTGGCCTCCAGAATGGATTCGGGTTCCTTGCGGTAGGTGCGGACGTTGATTTGGCCCGTGACCGCAGCAGAGATGAGGGCTGTGCGATGCTCCCTCAGGAGGTCAACCGCACGCTGAATTGCACGCTCGGTTTGTTGAACACCGGCAATGTAGGCATCGAGGTTATCAGAAATCTGGACTTGCTCATCGAGAGGGGGCTTGGGGAACCTGAAAACGCGTAGTTTCTCGGCAGTCAGATGCGGGATCGTATTCGGGCTGCCCGATGCCGCGAAGTATCCACTCGCCGCAACATGCGCGAGCGTATAGAACATGTACCGAACATGCTCGTCCGCGTGAAGAGGGCGCATGCGATGAAGCGCTTTTTGATATGCGCAGGGAGACAGATTTCCCCTCCAAATACTGCACCGCCCAACCTCGCCGCCCTCGCACACAAGAAGATCACCGTTCTTCAGGAGATATCGCCCATACTCCTCAGGACTGATGTCCATCTGCGGCAGGTCGTCAGTATTGATCCGGTCCCATTGCACGTCGACGTTTCTCAGGTAAGGCAGCAGAAAAGCGCCGGTGATTTGTCGCGCGTCCAGCATCTTGCCCAAGGCAACCGAGTATCTAGCGTACGTAGGAGGCGTCGTCCAGTGCGCCGGAATGCAACCCATGTAATCGGAAGCGGTTTTCGTGAGCGGAACGCCGGTCGCGAGACCGCGCATCACTCGTTGTGTCACCTCGGCCCGCTTCCTTTCTTCAGTCAGTTGGAGGAGCTTCTCTTTCTTGGCGATCAGCTCGTCAATTCGCGCCGAGATTCCCTCGTCGCAGGCCAGATCTCTAGAGATGCGCCGATGGATTGGGCACGCAAATAACGTGCAGCGTCTCGAATTCAACTCTTCCGTAGCTGACAGAATGAGGGAACTCGGCTGGCAAGTAGAAAAGGAGGTCAAGTTGACGGGTTTACTGGGCAGGCCCCTCGACCGCAACTACGGAGACATTGATGTCCTTGCTTGGCGGCCGGAAACAGGACGCGTGCTCCTCATGGAGTGCAAGGATCTTCAGTACAACAAGACGCTTGGCGAGGTCGCCGAGCAACTTTCCGATTTTCGCGGAGAGGTTGCGCCGGACGGCAAACCGGATCATTTAAAAAGGCACCTTGACCGCCTTGACGTGCTGGCCGATTGTGAGGACGTGATTTCGCAAAAATTGAAACTTTTGTCACCTATCAATTTGGAGGGGCATTTGGTTTTTAGAAATCCCGTCCCGATGCGATTCGCCTGGGATCGGATGGCAAAAAGAGTACGCCTTTCGCTGTTCACGGAATTGGATCTGCTTTAGAATCGATTCGCAATCTTTGCGGTTGCCAATTTGTATCTGTGACTGTAATCGAGCGAACTCCTTCTCGTTCGGGGTTACTTTCGCATCAAGCGATTATACTCTCCAAATTCTCCCCTGAGGACACCCGCTGCCGGAGTTGGCGAATCAACCCACTGTATCGCTGGTGGCGTCACCCCGTGTTGGCAACCCGCATTCGTCTGCTAATGCTGGGCACGTGGGGCACACTGTGAAGCGGTGCAACAGGTTTAAAGAATAGGAACCGAAAAGACTCGAACGGAGTCTAAGCCACCATGAAGCGCGGGTGTCTTTCGCTATTACTTGCCGGCATTGCCGTGGCGCAGGCTCGTCCCCAGGAAGATCCGATACAGATCGCGGTGAGGGCCTACCACACCGCCCACGCTGAGGGCCGGTTCGACGAAGCCGTCGCCAAACGGGACCTTGCTCGTAGCCTGCTCGACCAAGCTCCGGCGGATTCTCGATTCGGCGATTCCGTCTGGAGTGTCGCGCAGCTTTACCAAGGAAGCGGGCTAAGCGGGCCAGCCTTGGCGATCGCACAGCAGGCGTTGGCGCGCGCCACGACGCTGGGCAGCCGAATCCAGCTTCTGCAGCAGGTCGCCGATTTCTACCAGCAGGACCGGAATCTGCTCCAGGCCGTTGCGTACCGCGAGAAAGTGGTTGCGGCTCTGGAAGTGTTCCGGTTCAGCGTGAAGTG
>PLBE01000022.1 GCA_003134435.1 Acidobacteriaceae bacterium | reverse complement strand
ACCTCCAAACACGACCGAAGCTTTCTCGCCCGCTCGTTCTCATTCCTGCCCTCAGACACTTCAGTCGCCAGAGAGACAGCAAATCCCAATCGGTTTTGCCGGTTATGGACCTTGGCATTGCGAACGAGCCAATCCCAGTCCATATCAACGTAGGTCATGGCTAACCATGGCAACCCCTCAGCAACACGGGCGTCGAGATTTGGTTCGTTCAGCGCCTCCAGCAAGACCTCCGCGGGGTTCCGTCGTCTCCTGCTTCGAAGATAGGAGAATCCGGGATAACCGAGCGCCCCGAGTTCCGCGCTGAAATCGCGCTTGTGCGAAGACACGGGCATTGCCACTTCCTCAGATCGCAATGGCAGCGCCGTAGCCGGCAGATTCAGTACCTTGAGCGCCTTGCGTACAAATCGTGCCGACAGAGGACGGTGCCCCTTCTCCATCATCGACAAATACGCTTGGGTGACATCAAGCGCCAGAGCAGCTTGCTCTTGAGTCCAGTGCTTCTCCAATCGCGCCTCTTTCAACAGGTTCCCGTCCATGGTGATCCTTACGTCGCTCCAAAGGCTATGAATAATATAACAGATAATGTTATATTTTCGATGCCCTGCGTCTCTGCTCTTGCGCCTTGCCTAAGGTGCTTCCCCGATGAGCTGAGGCTGCGGAATTACGTTCAGTGGGTGCTTTCAGCCGCTTTTTCAACCTCGAGCACGACTCTCTTGAGCGTCTCCAGATTGTTCACCTGGGCAAGCGAATTGAGTCGCAAGGAGCGGAGAATCGGAACTAGAACTTCGGGTCCAACTCTGTTCAAAGCCGCCTCCAGGCGCCTCAGGCCGCGTTCCGCTGACTGCATTTGCGCCAATACCTTGCGCAGAACATTCGCGTCGCGAATCTCGGTCGGATTCCAGACTCTTGCCCCGGTTCTCAATAGCCCGCGATATAGGCGCCAGCCTAGCGGTTCTGCCATCTCCAGGATCTGACGAACGAGCGCGGTTGCATCCTCGGCGCCTACATCTCGCCCATCTGGCGCGGGCTTCGGGTTGGACGACGCGCTTTTCGCTTCCTGGCCGGGTCTCAATCCCTCCCGCCAGCCCTGCGGAGTTGCCCAGCCAAACAGCCGCGGAGTGTTCTTCGGTCGCTTTCGCTCGTCGAGATCAACCCATGCCCCTGTGAAGTAGTACAAATAACGGCCGAGCCCAAAGCAGGAGCAGGCGCGCTTGAATGCCTGCGCCTCGGCCGCCGTGCCGGCGTTATCGTTGTCCGCCCATTCCTCCCCGGTGGCTGAGTGTGAACCAAGTCCAAAGATCGTGAGTTCGCAGGTAACGAGCACTTTGGCTACGATCCTTTTGTCCTTGGCCCGCTCAAAGTTTGCGCTGGTATGGACTGTGTACCTGCGTGTCCAACCGGCTGGAGTGAGCAGTGCGTTGAGACGATCGGTGTAGGCCCGCTGGTCAGCATACGGGATCACCTGGCCGCGAACGGGCTGCTGATTCTGAGTTGTGTTGGTCACCCGCCATTCGATCTGCGCGGGATCAAAAGGCACTTCCAAGGCCGCTACCAGTTCCGTAACACGTTCCGCTGAGTGCGGAGGAGTGATAGGTACTTCTAAGGCAGTCGGCGGACCAGTCATAGGCCCACCATTCTCGTGTGCGTGACCATTTGCGGCGCTCATAACGGGGCCTCCCTGGTTGCTGACGTTTCTTCGTCCAGATGCTGGCCGTACATCCATCGTTGTGGGGCAATCTGCAGGAGCCAATCCTGGGCTGTGGGAATCCGGCCCAGGTCTTCCTTGACGTGCTGTTCTCCCACATAGCGGACGGGAACTTGCGTTCCAGCGCTGTTCACGATGGCCACACCAAACACCCTCTCGGCCAGAAAAATGCCCTCGGTATGGTGGCGAAGGGCTCGGTGACGGAAGTCTGCAACGAATGCTTTCGACTCATCAAACCAACTATGAATCGGGAGATAGTCCTCCGGCTTCCCACCGAACTTCCTCGCGCTGTTCTGTGCGTGTTTGAGCGGATGGGCCATACCTACACCTCGTACGTAGACGCCGTGTAATCTTCAAAGCGATCGTTGCGCTCGACCGTCACCTTGCGAGCGGCAACATCGAGGACTACATCCCCGAAACCGCCGCAATCGTTCTCATATCCGAACGGTACAAGAGCTTCGAAGTGGTCCTGCATATGTAAACCATCATGCTTGATGGGCTCGCGCTCGCCCCACGCATACGACTCGCCGTCATAGCACTTCACCTCTTCGGTGGTTCCGTCATCGCCGTAACCGTCAAAGTGAACCGCCACGAAGGTGACTCCCGCTGCGGCTAGTCTGTCGCACTCCGCCAAGAGGGCGGCCTTGGCCACGGCTTGTTCTGGCTCCAGGGATTGGTTATTGTTTTGCTGAGTTTTTTCCATTGCATGATCCTTCCGATTGGGAATAGTGAGACTGCAGGCTTGATCTGTTCGAGGAGGTCCTTCCGCGAGTGCAACCGCACTGCCGCGCAGTGCCCGACCACACCCGACCTTTTTGCGGAGGGCGTTCCCAGTGTCTGGGATCCATATGCAACGCTTTTTCAGTCTTTGTGGTTTAGGACAGGCGGGGAGACGAGATCAGCAACTACCACGATCGTTCTTCATCGATCGCTTCAATCCACAACGAAGAACGGGAATAGCGATTCGCTTGCAACCATTCTGCTTCCACGCTCACATCGCCAAACTGTCGAAAGTCCTGATCACAGGTCGAGACTGGTACGTTCTTGGCCACCGGGGCTGCCGACTGCAAAAGCGATATCAGCGCGGACGCACAGCCTCAGCGGCGGCTTCGCGGATTTCGGAGAAAGACATCCCTGTTCCCTTATTGCTGGCGAGGGTCCCCTTGAGTGACCGAATCCCTGGATGCACTGGAACTGTAGCTCGGTGTTCCTCCACTTCGTATTGCAGTGTGTCACCCGGCTTGACTCGCAAACCCTTTCGACCTTTCTCAGGAATAGTCATCTGACCCTTTCTGGCCACTGGAGGATGCAGCACCGTCCGATCCATTTTGCCAAATCCACTCTTTATGATTTTGCGCGTTTCGGATTCTGTTTCAGGTCCTTCAAGTCGCTGCTCCGTCCTAAGGCCTGTTTGTTCGCCACTAGGTCATCAAGGGAAATGAAGTGCACCGGAACACCGAAGAAAGTGCTTGCGACCCTCTTTCCCCACGCACCCGGGAACTCGACGCCTGTGATTTCGGTCAAAACGTCAATCCGGACCGGCGCAATTCCGATCTGATAGACCAGTTGCCTCCCGGTGAAGGTCTCCGCAGTGATCCCATCATGCTCGAGGGGAGCACCGAACTTCCTGAGCGCTCCAACGACACGGGCGGAATTTTGCGGTGAGTTGTGGACCCACACGTCGAGATCTTTGGTATACCGCGGCTCGCCGTACTTCATGACTGCGAACCCGCCCACGATCAAATACTCAACCTCAAATTCGTTTAAGAGTTGTA
>PLBE01000188.1 GCA_003134435.1 Acidobacteriaceae bacterium | reverse complement strand
GGCGGTGTATTCCGACGTGGACCGGGCAGCGCTGCATGTTCGCAAGTCCGACGAAGCCTATGCCATCGGGCCGGCGGCGGCGGCGGAGTCTTATCTTCGGATGGATAAGATCCTGGACATCGCCAAGCGTTCGGGGGCGGAGGCGATTCATCCGGGCTACGGCTTCCTGTCGGAAAATGCGAAGTTTGCCCAGGCGTGTGGCGATGCGGGGGTGAAGTTTATCGGGCCGACGCCTCACTCCATGAAATTAATGGGCTCGAAAACGAGTGCCCGTCAGCAGATGGAAAAGGCGGGCGTGCCGTTTGTTCCGGGAACGTCGCGCGGGCTAGCGACTTCTGAAGAAGGGGAAGCGGTGGCAGAACGCATCGGCTACCCGGTGATGCTGAAGGCAGCGGCGGGCGGGGGCGGCAAGGGCATGCGGCTGGTGCACACGCGCGAGGAGCTTCGTTCGGGGCTGGAATCGGCGCGCAGCGAGGCAGAGCGTTCTTTTGGGGACAGCGAAGTTTACATCGAGAAGGCGATTGTCAATCCCCGGCACATCGAGATGCAGGTGCTGGCGGACGAGCACGGCAATACGGTGTGGCTGGGGGAGCGGGAGTGCTCGATCCAGCGGCGGCACCAGAAAGTTCTCGAGGAAGCACCGTCGCCGATTGTGGATGCGGAGATGCGGCGGCGCATGGGAGAAGTTGCGGTTAAAGTGGCGCGGGCGGCCGACTATACGAATGCCGGGACGGTCGAATTTCTGGTCGATGAGCAGAAGAACTTTTATTTTCTGGAGATGAACACGCGTTTGCAGGTGGAGCATCCGGTGACGGAGTTGATAACGGGACTGGATCTGGTGCACTTGCAGCTACGGGTGGCGAGCGGGGAGAAGCTGCCGTTCGGGCAGTCCGATGTGAAGATTCGCGGGCACGCGATCGAGTGCCGCATTTATGCGGAAGACCCGGATAACAATTATTTTCCAAGCCCGGGGAAAATTACGGTGCTGCTGCAGCCGTCGGGGCCGGGAATCCGGCGGGATAGCGGGATGTATGAAGGCTGGAAGGTTCCGATGGACTACGATCCGCTGCTGGCGAAGCTAATTGGGTACGGCACGGACCGGCAGCAGACGATCATGCGATTGCGGCGGGCGCTGTACGAATACTTCGTGGCGGGAATCAAGACCAACATTTCGCTATTTCAAAGAATACTGGGAGACGTGGATTTTCAGGCGGGGAAAGTGGATACGGGATACCTCGACCGGTTGATAGCGAAAGGCAATCCGGCGGTGGTGTCGAGCGCGCCGCAGGGTGAGATCGAAGTGCTGGAGAGGGTTGCGGCGATCGCGGCGGGTATGTTTGCGGTGCTCGATCCGGCTGTGCCGGGGGGCCAGAGTGGTAATGCGGCTGGCGGGTCGGCTGGGGCGGCGGAGACCTCAAACTGGAAGCAGAAGGGACGCGCGGAAGCGCTGCGCTGAGCGCAGATTCCTATGATTTACGAAGTCATCGTCGGGGACAAGGCGGGAGGCAAACCGCAGCGGCTGGAGCTGGAAAGGAAGGGCTCGGGATGGGAGTGCCGCCTGGACGGGCAAGCGATCGATGTCGACGCGGTGATTCCGCGGCGCGACGTTCTGTCATTGCTGGTCGACGGGCACGCGTACGAAATCAAGCGCGAGCAGACGGCGACCGATCTGCACATGTGGGTAGGCAGTAGCCGGTTTGCGGTGGAGTTGCGGGATCCGCGTTCGCTGCGCTCGCGCCAGAAAGCGGCGGGCGACGAAAAGGGACCGAAGAAGATTGTGGCTCCGATGCCGGGCCGGGTGGTTCGGCTGCTGGTGGGGGAGAATGCGGAGGTCGAAGCGGGCCAAGGTATTGTGGTGGTCGAAGCGATGAAGATGCAGAACGAAATCAAGTCGCCCAAGAAAGGAGTCGTCAAGAAAATGATGGCGAGGGTTGGGGCGGCGGTGAATCCGGGCGACGTTTTGGCCATCGTGGAGTAAGGCTGGGAACAGTCAGGGAATAAAGAAATGGCGGAATCCGGAAATTAAATCCGGATCCCGCCATGATTAGAAAGCTGTGGGGAAGGGCTATTTGTGGTGCAGTGCCGGACGGGGCGAACCCCGTCACGGCACGAGTTTCAGATCGAGCCTGCTTGTTGCGAACGGCTAGCGGCGGCTCTTTTTGCGGGCGACTTTTTTCTTGGCCGCTTTCTTCGCTGGTTTCGCGGCTGGTTTTTTCGCCGTTTTCTTCTTTGCGGGTTTGGCCTTCTTCTTGGCGACCGGCTTCCTGGCCGCTTTCTTCCTGGCTGGTTTCCTGGCTGCCTTCTTCTTCGCTGGCGATTTCTTGGCTGGCGCCTTCTTCTTGGGAGGGGCGCTCGCGCTGTCACCACCCGATGGAGTTACGGGCGCTGGCGTTCTGACCGGTTCCCGTGCTGGCAGCTCGGAGGCGATGTCGTCGTCTTCGTCGTCGATCACGACTGGTTCTTCTTCCTCTTCTTCCTCTTCTTCCAGGTCTTCTTCAAGCGATTCGCCATAGGCGCCGCTGTCGCTGAACTCATCCGTATCATCGTCCCGGCCATACAGGGTCGGATCATTGAAGCGCATATCTCCTCCTGCGTATTTGAGGACTTCCGGACGCCTGCGCGCACGGGGCCTCGAAATTAAGATAACCGCTGCGTAACGAAACTACTTTTGTGTAACGGCGCGTGATTATAGCACGTCGCGGTTGCAACGGCAGTATCGTGCATTCGGTTTCGATTTGCGAGGAAAAACTATTCAGGAAAGGAAAACCGAAGAGACAGGGGAGAAACAAAAGCGAAGATATGAACGTCGCTCTTTACTACTCATAAATTGCTGTTCCCAATTTTGATTCCCAATCTTATTCATAGGCCAGGGCGTCGATGGGATCCTTCTGGGCGGCTTTGAAGGCGGGATAGAGGGCTCCGGCTATTGCTCCGGCAATGGCGATCAAGGTTGCGCGCACGATCCAAGCGCCGGCGACGACGACCTGGAGCAGGGGGAACTTGTGAGCCAGGGCGGCCCTGGCGCCCAGACTTACCAGGATGCCGAGGACGATGCCACCGAGGGCGAGCAGAGCGGTTTCTCGCAGAACAACGTTCACGATATAGAACTTGGACGCGCCCATGGACTTGAGAATGCCGATTTCGCGGGTGCGTTCCATGACGGCGGTATACATGGCCTGGAAAATCACGATGAATCCGATGACCACAGAAATACCGACGACGACATTGATAAAGGTGGAAAGCCCGGGATAGTTGCTAGTGGTCATCATGGCGAGGTAGGCGGCCATGGAATTGGCCACGTAGCGCTCCATGCCGGGGACATTTTTGATCTCATCGACGACGGTGTCGGCGTTGGCCGGGTCGTCGAGCTTGAGATAGAAGATTGAGGCTTTATCTTTGGCGCCGATGAGGTCCTGTAAGGTGGTGAGGGGAACAAACTTGCGTCCACCCTTGCCGCGTTCGACGATGCCGGAGATGCGGAATTTGTTATTCAGAATTTCAATTGTGTCGCCGACCTGGGCGTGTTTGGACTTGGCAAAGAGGTCGTCGACCAAGGCGTCGTAGGGCCCCTGAAATGGACCGCCTGACAAGTAGTGGAATCCAGCCGACATGCTTTCATAGGTGGGCAAGTCGATTCCGGCAATGATCTCGATGGTGCCCGAGGAGGTGACTTGGGTGATCACGGGGGCCACGCTGGTGACATGAGGCAACTTGGCGAGGACGCCACCGATCTTGATGGGCATGGGGGCTCCCGAAAGGCCGGCAATGAAGGAAGACCCTGGAGGGAGGACCAGGACATCGGCGCCGATACCGGCGGTTCGGATGCGGCTGTCCTGGAGCATGCCGAGGGAGAGGCCGACGATGAGCAGGATCATGGTGACTTCGAGGGCCACGGCGATGACGCTGATGAGTGAGCGCAGGGGGCGGTGAACGAGGTTGCCGACGATCATGCGATTCATCATGTTTGTTCCGGAGAAGCAGTCGTTCGTGGTTGGCCGTTCGTCGTTCGCGAGAACCCGTCATCGTTCGCGAATGTTGAGTCACGGACCAACCGCGAACGATCAACGACGAACGACATGTCTCCCGCCTAGCGAGCCTTCACTGCTGGCCTGCCGATACTTTCGTGGCGCTAGAGTTTGAGCCGTCGAGGCGCACCACCTCGGCGCCGGCTGGCTGCTCGAGCGCAAACTGGTCGTCGGTGAGCGCTTTATTGATTTCCAGTTTGACCATGCTCAGGGTGATGTCATAACTCTCCCGGGGCCGTTCGATCTCAATCGTACCGGGGAAAGTGGTTCCGGCGAAGTCTTTGTAAGACTGATAGCGGGCGTCGGTGGCGACGTTGCCTTGCTGGTCATAAATTCTCTGGCGGTGGGGCAGGAGGTCGGTACGGCTGAATTCGACGCGGCGCGAGAGGTACCAGCCTTGCGGACCCTGGCGAATGATGGCGAGCTCGTAGTCGGGCTGTTCGACGCGATGTTTCTTGGAGTCGAGAACGGTTTCATAGCCATTTTCGAGCACTGCAATTTCGTCCGCGCTGATGCCGGGTATGAGCAGGGCGTCGTAGATGTATTGTGGCCGCATGTTTTCCAGGCGCTTGTCGGGCTGGTAGTCGGCGTTATTCGGGCTGGCGGTAGCGGAACCGATGACGAACTTATTAGAGGGAGGAATCCAGAGTTTGAATTCCTGGCCGTCGCTTACCATATCGAAGGCGGTGTTGCGCACCAGGGGCAGCAGGCCTTTCATGCGGAGCATGGAGGGTTTGCGGGCCAGGACATAGCCGCGAATCTCTTTGTAATCAGTGATCCGGCCATTCTTGACGTCTCCGGCGGAGGCGTCGATATCGACGGTCGCCTGCATGGACTGGATTTTGGCGGCCTGGGCATTGACGAATTCGATCAATTGTTGCTGGCTGGCGGTCTGGAGCGGCTGGTTGGAGAATTGACGGTCGAGGGTGCGGGTGCGGAACAGGCATCCGCTGAGCGGAAGGCTGGTCGCTAACAGAAGTAGAACCAGAAGAAGGCGCAGACGGGGACTATGCATTCCTATGCCAGTACCTGGGAAAACTGTTGCCACATAAGTATCTGATTAGTATAAGGCAGCGAAGGGTTCAGCGCTTGGGGTGGCGGGAGCTAGAACCGGGAACCACAGAGGATACGAAGGGGAGCCACAAGCGAATCGATCGAGACATTTGGGGTCACTGGGGAGGGTGAAGGGCGAGAGAACGGCGATAGGCGTTGACGTTTTTGTTGTGCTGTTCGAGGGTTTCGGCGAACCGGTGGTGGCTGTTGCCATCGCTGACGAAATAGAGGAATTTTGTGTTGTCGGGGTGCATGGCGGCTTGGAGCGCGCTGCTTCCGGGATTGGCGATGGGCCCGGGCGGCAAGCCGGGGAAGCGATAGGTGTTATAGGGAGAGTTCACGGCGAGATCGCTGTGATGAAGGCTGCCCTGATAGGTGCCAGCCAAGAGTTCGGCATAGATCACGCTGGGGTCGGCATCGAGGGCCATCTTTTGGGCGAGGCGGTTGTAGTAGACAGCGGCGACGCGGGGCCGTTCGTCGGGGGCGGCGGTTTCTTTCTCGACGATTGAGGCCATGGTGACGACTTGCGGGAGATTGGAGTTGGCGGGCAAGTTGGCGGGGGAAAGCAGTCCGATCTGCTGGGCGACCTGGCGGAACTGATGGACCATCTCCGCCAGCATGTCGGTGGGGGTCTGGGTGCGGGTGAACTGGTAGGTATTCGGAAAGAGATAACCTTCGAGCGATTTGGCTTGGGGAGCGAGATCGGAGACGAGCTGGGTCTGGGTTTCGGCAAGGCGTAGAAAATCGGCGGCCGAGCCGAGGCCAGCGTCCTCCATCGCCTTGGCGATGTCGAACATGGTGTAGCCCTCGGGGATGGTGACGACGTGGAAATAGATATCGCCGCGGGCGATGCGGCCGTAGAGCTGGGGCAGGGTCGCCGGGCGGTCGAAACGATATTCGCCAGCCTTCAAAGGAGGTTTGGGGTGAAATTCGTGCCAGAGGCGGAAGGCGAGTTCGTTGCGGATGACGCCGGCTTTTTTCAGCTCGGACGCAATGCGTCGGGTTGAATATCCGGAATGAAGCAGTAGAGACGTATTGGCGGGGGGGGCGAGAGGGGCATAGACCTGCCAGGCGGCCCAGCCGCCGACGGCGAGAACGACAACTAAGAACAGTGTGATCAGGGTGCGCAAGGTTTTAGTGTAGAGGGCTTTTCAGATTGGGACAAAGTGGCTGGAGTACAGGGACGGATGAGCCGTAAGGAGCGGGGCTGCGTTCTATGGTTAACCTAAGCTGCTCGACGTTCAATTGTCGATGGCGGAGTCTGGGAGGTTGAAGACCGTGGCTACCGAGTTGATGACAAACCGAGTACGATCGCATGAATGGTAGAAGGAACGAGTGGAACAGGTTGCAGCCAATGCTGATTATCTTTGGCGGACTACCCGGCGCTGGGAAGACGACCATTGCCCGGGAGCTAGCTCGCCAGCTTGGTGCAGTGTATCTGCGGGTTGACTCGATTGAACAAGCTATTCGGGATTCAGGACTTAGCCAGGCCCTGGATGATGCGGGGTATCGGGTTGGCTACGCGGTTGCTGAGGATAATCTCCGTCTCGGTCAGACGGTGATTGCGGACTCGGTCAATCCACTTCAAGTCACGCGCGATTCCTGGAGGGGCGTCGCAGATCGGGTTCAGGTAAGCGCGATCGAAATCGAAGTGAAGTGTTCGGATTCTGAACAACATCGACGGCGTGTGGAAACGCGAGTCTCCGACATAGGAGGATTGAGAGTGCCAACTTGGCAGGAAGTGGTCGCCCGGGAATACGAGCCTTGGGAGCGCCCACATCTCTTGATCGACGCCGCAAACCATAGCGTCGAAGAAAACGTGAAGAGGATACGAGAAGCGCTACGCGGACGATAATTCCAAAATTGTTTTCTCGGCGGCTTTGCGTCTCGTTGGCGAAACGTTTTTACTCGCCCAGCCAGTCGGCGTAGGGCTTCATGGATTCGACGTGGTCGAAGACAATTTTGATGGCGCCGGTAATGGGGATGGCGAGCACGAGGCCGATGGCACCCCAGACTGCTCCCCAGAACAGCAGGGCGAGGGTGACTGCCAGGGGATTGATTCTCAATCGGCTGCCGAGGAGCTTGGGATAGAGGACGTTGAGGGCGAAGAGATGGAGTCCGACGACGCAAACGACGACCAGGACGAGGTCTCCGGGTTCGAGTTGTCCGATACCGACGAGGATGGGGGGTACCATGGCGAGGACAATTCCGAGGTAGGGGACAAGGCTGAGAAAGCCGCTTAGGAAGCCGACGAAGTAGAAGAACGGAACGTGGAGCAAGCCAAATAGAGCGACACTGACGGCCGAGACCATCAAGCCGATGAGCAGGTTGCCGACGATGAAGCTCTGCAACATCTTGCCGATCAAACCCAGGGTTACGAAG
Source organism: Acidobacteriaceae bacterium (assembly GCA_003134435.1). Taxonomy (GTDB): domain Bacteria; phylum Acidobacteriota; class Terriglobia; order Terriglobales; family Acidobacteriaceae; genus Acidiflorens. Next base: position 3,759 of record PLBE01000188.1, on the reverse strand, counting down.
GCGGTGTTGCGGTGATGCAAAGGGAACAGCATCACGGTGGCGGAACGGGCATGGCTATGCCAAGTGAGCAGAAAGTAAGCGAGGAAGGGGATGAATGAGGCGGCCAGCAAGATGTCAGTAACGGTACCGGCTCCGTGGGTTAGGGTTTCGGACCAGCTCTGCACCTGGCGCACGGGGACTACATTCGAGGGCTCGGGTTCGCCGACGGCTTCGCCCGTCTTCTCCAGTTTCTCGGCATCCTGCTGGAAGGGTTGCAGGATGGAGCGGATCTTCTGAGAATATTTGGGGACATTATCGGCAAAGATGATGGCCTGGTTGTAAGAGGCGACGGTAATACCATAGAGCAGGCCGAGCAGAACAACGACGCTGATAAGGGCCGCCATGGAGCGCGGAAGGCGGAGATACTCCAGCGCCTGGACCACGGGAGAGAGCATAAAACTGAGGAGGATGGCGAAGAAGAGGACAGCCAGCACAGATTCGCCGTAATAGGCGAACATGATGACCAGCGCCATGCCGAGCAGAGTCAACGACCAGTGATGCGTATTTTGTGTTTCGGTAGTGTCCATAGTTGTGTCGCTGCGGCTGATCGGTCTTCACGGCATTCTAGCCGATCAGCAAGAGCACTGGAATGATTCCAGCCATCGCGACGGGTACGGCGATGGCAAACCTCAGCGCCTTGCGGCCGGACACCCAGCGGTTGCGAAGCGCCCGGAAGGCGAGCCAGGTCATGACCGGAAGATTGATCAAGACGGCGGTGACGACACCCGGGGTGTAGGAGCGAAACATCACGGACGCGGGTATGTGGGGGATGAATACGTTGATCAGCATGGCGACGATATAGCCGAAGGTCAGGTAGGCCCAGAGGCTCTCCCTGCCTTTTTGGCGGCTGAAGAAGGTGACGAGGAAAGCGGCGGCGGTTAAGAGGGCGAGGGCGAATCGAAATAGTGCGGGATTCGGGTGTGCAGGAATTTCCCGTGCGAGGCGCGCCCACCAGGCTGGAAAGAAGATGGCTTCTTCGGAATTGTGTAAAGTGACGGCGATTGGGAAAAGCCACTGCAGCCTTTCAAACGACATGGTCAGCAGCCCTCGATCGGCCCTCGGCATGGCAACTAAACTTAACCCGGGCCATATGGCTCGGCAATGGTTTTCCGCGGTTGCGAACTACAATTGAACAATGGACGCAACCGGAATGGACGCACCGGGAACGCCGGGGCATCGTCGCATATTGGCGCTGGATGTCGGCTCGAAAAGGATTGGGGTGGCGGTTTCGGACGCGCTGGGGATTACGGCGCAGGGTCTGGAGACGATCCAGCGGCAGAACAAGCGGCGCGATCTGGAGGCGCTGGGAGAGGTGCTGGCGAAGTACGAAGTTGGGGAGATAGTGGTGGGGCTGCCGCTGCGGCTCAGCGGGGCAGAGGGGACGCAATCGGAGAAGATGCGGCAGTTCGCCGACGAGCTGCATAAGCACTTTGGCTTGACGGTGCATCTCTGGGACGAACGCTGGACTTCGACGGAAGCGAACCGGCTGTTGCGTGAAACCGATCTTTCGATCAAGAAGCGGGGACAGGCGGTGGACCGGATGGCGGCGATTTTGATACTTCATTCCTGGATGGAAGCGCATTCGGCACGGTAATGAGCACGGCTTTCCGCCGGCGGGCGGAACACAAGAGATGCTGCAAAGGGCGGGGTTACGAGGCGAGTTCGGTGATTTCGGGGAAGCGCAAATTGCATTTGGTAAGCGCTTTGGTGAGCGCCTCTTCGATGAGGCTTTCAGCGCAGTTGCGCGAGATGGCGATTTCGCTGACCAGCAGGTAGCGGGCGCGTTCCAGCATCTTCTTTTCGCGAAAGGATAGCGATTTTCCCTGTCCCAGGATGAGGAGGCTCTTGAGCACCATGGCCACATCGGCGAGCGAGCCGGTGCGCATGCGGTCGGAATTTTCTTTGAAGCGGTCTTTCCAGTCGGCGGCGTTAATGCATTCGCCGGAGGAGAGGTAATCGACGATTTTCTCGACCTCGCCATTGCGGACCACCGGACGCATGCCGACGCTGTCAACATTGGCAAACGGCACCATCACTTTGAGGCTGCTGGCTGCGATTTTCAGGAGGTAGAATTTCTCGACGGTGGTACCCATGGTCCGGCTGCTGATTTGTTCAATAATTCCGACCCCGTGATTGGGGTATACGACCTTATCGCCGATGTGGAAAACGGTGTTTCCGGTCATATTTCCGCTCATGGAAGGTCCCTCACCCGGAGGGCAGCGACCAAATTCAGTGTAGCCGACGGCGGTCGGTAAGGCAATCGAGAAGCGCACTGGGGGCGGGTTCCGTCCATCCCCGGGGCAGCGGAGGGAATTTAAGTCATTCTGGGTTAACAGGTTGAGCCGGAAGCACAATCGGGCGAGCCCATCAGCCTGTAAATCATACCCCAGCCGTGCCCGTTGCCGTGGCCGGGGGTTATAATGCCGAAAGCCCATGACGGAAGAGATCAAAAAGAAGCTGCGGGATGAACTGAACACGCTCGAGCACGAGCTGGCCTACGATATTCCGAGAGAGCTGAAGAAGGCGGTTGCGCTGGGCGATCTCAGCGAGAATGCCGAGTATCACACAGCCAAGCAGCGGCAGGAGTACCTGAAGGCGCGGGTCCGGCAACTGGGCAAGCGGCTGGCGGACCTGTCGTTGATCAACATGAACAATATCCCCAAGGATAAGGTCGGGCTGGGGTCGACGGTGACGATTTTTGACGGCACGAAGAATGAAGAGATGGAATACAAGCTAGTGATGAGCGAGGAATCGGACGTAGCCGCGGGCAAAATCTCGACTACTTCGCCGATCGGGCGGGCGCTGCTGAATAAGAGAGTTGGGGATACGGCGACGGTGGTGACTCCGGGCGGAAGCCGGGAGATGGAGATACTGAAGCTCTCGACGATGCATGAACTGGCGGAAGCCGCGCTGGAAGCGGCACTGGACGCGCAACCGGAGCCGGAGCGGGAAACGGAATGAGCGGCCCAGTTGTGGACGATACGATCATGGGTTGGTTGATATGAGTTGGACGAACGGAGTGGGACGCGCCTGCGGCGTTTTGCTGGATGCCATCGTGCGGCTGCTGGCGCTGTCGCACATCAATCCGAACATTCTTACGTTGATGGGGTTGGTGGTGAATACGTACGCAGCATTTTTGTTTGGGTACGCCAACGGCGACAATCAGCGGCGGATGTTTCTCTACGCGGGGCTAGTGATCATCGGGTCGGGATTCTTCGACCTGGTGGATGGGCGGGTGGCGCGGCTGTCGAACCAGGTCACGCGGTTTGGAGGATTTTTCGATTCCATCGTTGACCGCTACAGTGACGCTTCGCTTTTTCTGGGATTGCTGGTTTTTTACGGGCGGGGCAACCGCTTCTTTTATGTGGTGCTGGCGGCGCTGGCCATGATCAGCGCGATTATGGTGAGTTATGCGCGGGCCCGCGCGGAGTCGCTGATTGGCACCTGCCGGGTCGGCTTCATGGAACGCCCGGAGCGCCTGGTGCTGCTGATCATCGGGGCGGTGTTCAATGTCATGGCTCCGGTACTGTGGGTAATCGCGGTGCTTTCTACCATCACGGTGATCCACCGGGTTATCTATACCTGGCAGCGGACCAGGGAGATGGATGCGCCGGCGCGGGCGGCGTAGGGGCACGTGAACGGGTGTCCGGTGTAAGCGCCGGAACAGTGCCTAAAGGCGCGTTCAGAGGGTGCCGCTTTCGGCATCGCTAAAGCGATGCC
>PLBE01000121.1 GCA_003134435.1 Acidobacteriaceae bacterium | reverse complement strand
ACCACCTTCGCGGTGACGTCGGTCAACTCACTTCTTTGCCAGCCTTCCACCTGCTTGCGCATGGGCTCGAAGTTCCGCTGCATGCGATCGACACCCACCGAGATGCAGTCGATCAGCGAAAACGACTTCGAGTGTTTGGCGAGCACGGGCGTGAAGTCCCCTGCGAATGCCATGTTTGAGCACACGAACACGCGATAGCCGCAGGTCATCGCCAGGCGCATGCTCTTGTCATGCGAGTTGCGCAGCCCGATGGAGAAGCGGCATCCTTCCATTTCGGTTGCGAGATCGAGAACGCCGAAGGCCTTCATGCCGTCCGGCGATACCGCGTATTCGTCGTGAACGACTCCGATGTGGCGAAAGCCAAGCGTCTCGATCAGCGCTTGCACGATTTCGTGATGCGGGATCGGACGGTGCGTTTCTGTTGCCGCCGGTGTTGGCACCAGCGTTAGTTCTTCGCGGCCAATGGTCCGGCCGCTATAACCGATGAGCGTACTAGTTTCTGACATACTTCTTTCCTCCTTGTTGGTTTGAAACATCATTGATTTGAAACGTCGATTTGGAACAAACTCTTGAGCTGAAAATGCACAGGTGCGAATGCTGCCGAATTACTGGCGAGGGTTGGGCGATTCTGGAGAGGGGATTTCCTTCACGACTGAGAAAACTGCGGGCACCTGACCTCAAGCGAAGTTCTGGTCAACTGAAGCCGAATAATGACGGCTGTTCCGGGACAGCTTCCCGCACGCGCCGCCGCTTCGCTGACAAGAGTTGTGGTCGCTGTCCGAAGACGACGAGGGGCGCATGATCCATGGCTCCCTCCACGAGACTCGCGGGGGCCGACTCGGTATCCAGCAGAACACCCGGCAATTCGACGGATAAGCCTGCATCGTCACAAGGCGCAGTGGTTGGGAACAGTTTCTGATGTTCTGCGTTCAGGGCTTTCCAAACGGAGTCGGCGGTTTCACCAATACCGTTCCTCTCGACCAATTCCCGCGCCATCGCCGAGAGCATGTCATCGTCTTCATCGATGCTCTGCAATCCTTCGCCGGCGAACTTGCCTTCCATGGTGAGAGCCACGAGGAGTTTCTTCCCCATCAGGCGCAGACAGGAGGTCTGCATCGTCCCTTCGTAGCAGAGAAACTTCACTCGTACGGGACGTCGCTGTCCGATCCTCCACGACCGCCGGCTGGCTTGCCGCAGGGTATGCAGCGAATATCCTGACTCGTAGAAAAGGATGGTGGGAAAGTCGAGCAAATCCAATCCGGTTTCCACCAGCTTGGGGTGGCAGATGACCACCTGCACTCCATCCTTGATTTGTCTCTCGTACCAGGCCTCCCGCTTGGATGTGTCTACGCTGGCACGCAGGACTGCCGTGCGGATTCCCTCATCATTCAGGATTCGTTGAATTCGTGCAGTGACGTCATGCTTCTGGGTGTATACGGCGAAGACCTGGCAGCGGCGGCCCTCTGCCAACTCCTTCTTGATTTCTTCGACTAGTCTGCGTTCCTTGGAATAGACGCATTCTTCGGGAAGGTCACGTGGTTCTGCGATGACAAATCGCACCTTGCGCTTGAGTTCAGGATCGAACTCGGTACCGTATAGAGTTCCTATCCCGTAGGGGTGATCGGGGTACACCAGGAGGGTGTTGAGCATCGTGCTCAGCACTGACCGGTTGCCCCTGTGCGCTTTCAGCGCTTTCCGAATCTCATCTTCCAGTTCGGAGTATGCCTCGCGCATAGGAGCATCCATCGGAACGCTCAAGTAGGTTTCTTCGTAGGGCGGAAGTTCTCCGGAAATGTCTTCCAGGAAGACAAAGGCACACAGTTGCATCAGGAATTCGCCGAATAACAGCGGTGATGCGCCGGGCTTGCGACGCACCGTACTCGTGGTCTTCGCCTTGGAACAGGAGTTGTTCGCAGGTTCCACCTTAGTGATGGTCTCTAGGACGCCGTAATCCTGAATAAAGGAGCTGCGTCCTGTAGTGCCCCACTCATAGCCGTGCTCCTTCATCCTTCTCGCTTCGAGACGGAACAGAGTGTTGAACAGGTCGTCGGCATAGCCGCCAAGCAGCGTGCCGGTCAAGCCAACGATTCGGTCGGTACACGAGGCCAGCGTGCCCAGGGCATTGCCTTGGGCCGTGTCGCCCGCAAGCTGGTGGATTTCGTCGCAAATGGCATAGTCAAACCAGCCCGGCATGTAGCGCCCGATGAATTCGACCGGGGCCATGCGGCGGATCTTCTCCGGATCNNTTGACCACGCAGCCCAGATAAGGGCCCGAACGAGGGATCACGTAAGCGTGGCGCCAAAAGTACCCCAGCTTGGCGCGCTCGCGCCCCACGATGAACAGCGCCGGTCGCGCACATAAAGACATCCACCGATCACGGGAATTCGCAGACTGTTTCCGAAGTCGCATGTCGCTGAGCGTGGTGTGCAAGCCTTCGCGCACGACCCGGCCCTGCTTCAGTCGCACTTCATTGACGCCGTGCGGCATGTTTCCGATACCGCCGTTCCGCAGGTCATCGATCAGGAACACGCGAATTCCCGGGATCGTCAGGAAGGCTTCACGCGCCCACTTCTCGACCAAGTGCGGAGGAACCATTGCCAGAGCGTTAAATGGGTGCCCGTCGCTGTGAACGTGAATCGCTCCCAGCGAAATCAGGGTCTTGCCGGTTCCGCATTCGGCGACGACCATGGCGGTCCTCGCCCGCTCCCAGCGTTTCACAACGCCCATAAGGGCAATCGTCTGCGCCGGAAACGGTCGTCGCAGGAGCCGGTCAATTCGAGTGGAGATCGGGGCATCGAACGGATGCAAAGCTGGGTATTCCTGAAGGATCCGTTCTCCCAGCATGGTGGCGTGGGCGCGCATGTAGTCGTAGATGGTGGCAAGCTCGGGCATAGAAATCCTCAGACGCTGCGGAAAGAATCTCGGTAGGGTCAACGCTCGAAAACAGGAAGGTTAGGAGTTCAGCTTTCGGCAGGCAGAACGATCTGCTTCAGTTCCAGGCTCGGCCAATGGATTGAACCGCTATANNCATCCAAGCCCCAGCATCGGAACGACCGCTTTGCGTTTTTCGAGTTGCCGCAGAAACCACTCGGCCCAATCTGGAATTCCTGGGATGCCGTGAATTTGCGCCAGCGACGACCACACGAACGACGCTTCGGAGTCCGCTAAGAGGGTTCGATCCGTTCCTGATAACGTGCCACTGGCGGCAAACTCCTCGGAAACTCCAATGAGATGACGCAGAGGCTTCTTGCGACCGGCAAGTTGCAGCGACCCTTTGTAGCACTGCGGGTTGCGTTCCAGGCAAACGCGAATCGGCGGAACGCCCGGGCCTTCCACCATGAAACGCTCTCCCATGGAAATAGCCGCAGAAACGGCCGCAATCTGTGTGTCGCCTCCGATCACGGAGATTAAGTGGGCCTTGGCCTGTCGCGGAGGGTCAGGCAATACCTCGCCGATGAAGCGGTCCAGGCGCAGCCTGATATTTGTCACGGCTTTCTCTGTGGTCTTTACGTAGGTGAGCCAACCGANNTTCACGGCGAGTCCTTCTTTTCGTGAGTGAGAATCTGAGTCTCGCCGTCGGCGAAGACCAGCGTGAGTTCGTGGGAGAACCTTTCCCGGTCGTGCAGGATTTTGGTTCCGTCTTCCTCCTGCTCTTCCCAGTGATCGGTGAACTTCACGGAGCGCCAGTGGGCGATGTGACGATCTTTTCCTTCGCCGAACACCCCGTTGAGCATTCCAGCGGTACACAGCAACCCGACATGCCCGCCATGCAGCGGTGTAAGCGGCCGGCCTCTAACGTCCCGTTGTTTGGGGAGANNTCGCCCAGGGCCTCAAGATCGGCTTTAGTCGCCAGCATTTCCAGCCAGCGCACGCCTTCCAGTAACGCGGAGTCTTGGATGTGCTGGTGTCGCTTGCGCCGCACGCCCAACACTGCAACTTGCTGATATTGGACGCTGGCGGGTTCGGTCAATCTGTACACCACGAGATCGGTAAAGTGCTCGCTCAACATCTTCGCGCACGGTCTCAATTGTGGCTGTGGAATGACAAACACAAGAACGCCGCCGGGCTTCAGCCAGCGATACGTGTGCTGCAGAAACACCAACT
>PLBE01000048.1 GCA_003134435.1 Acidobacteriaceae bacterium | reverse complement strand
GCGGGAGTGCCTCGATAGCCGTATTTGCGAATGAGCTTATCGATGCCGGGGTCTTCGCCGAATTCGCGCACGCCGGGCGCCATGATGATCAGTTCCGCGCCGTCGGCCAGCGCCATGCGCGTGCGGTAGACCGCTTTGTTGCCCAGCCAGGTACTGCGGAACTCGTGCGGATCGAGATAAACAACCGCCTTCCCGATCGGCTGCTCCAGCATCTCGACGTTGACCTGCACGCTCAGTTCGGCTGCGCGCTCAAAACATTCGACGTCATCGCCGATGAAAAGGCCGCGCAGCGCCAGCCTTTCATCCGCTGCGCGAGATACCACGGTGAGCACGTAAACAATCGGTAGATGCCGCAGAAAATGATCGGACGCGTAATTGAGAACCTGACGCACGGGATTATCGGCGCGGCCCATGATGCGCTCCATACCGTACACCGCGCCCAGATAATGGCTGCGATTAATTCCGTCCCGGCCGCCGGTGCCGACGAGAATGTTCTTGTTGTAATTCGCCATGCCGATTACTTCATGGGGCACAACCTGTCCGATCGAAAGAATGAGGTCGAATCCACCCCGCGCAATCAGCCGGTTCACCTGGGTCGGCCAGGGGAAGTTCAGTTTGCCCTCCGATTGCTCTTGCACGAACTCCGCTGGAACTTCGCCCAGAGTCTCGACATCTGTTCGCCAGTTGTGGACGTGAAAAAGCGTTGGCGGCATGAGTCCGAACATGCGCGCGATCTGCCCGGGTTGCATCGCCGTGTGTGTGCCCAGCGCGGGCAGGACCGCATGCAGACGGTCGCCGTAGTACTCCCACGCATGTTGCGTCAGCTCCCCGGCGCGGGAATGTAGCCGGCTTTGGTCGGGCGGTACTGCGAGCACGCGCTGGCGCGGCCCAAGTTTTGCCAGGCTTTGCGCGAACAGATCCTTCAAATCAGGAAACAGATCGGCATCGACACCTCCCGCCGCGCAGTAGAGGCTCATGTCCTGAACTCCACTCTCTTTAGCCCCGGAGCGAGGAGGCACAGGATCAATAGCGCGAGCAGATACGCGCTTGCCGCGATTCCGAAAAGAACGGTATAGCTCTGCGTACGCTGCAGAACGTGACCTGCCAGAAAAGCGAAGATTGCGCCGCCGACCGATCCTGCCATACCGCCGATACCAACCACCGCGCCCACGGCGCTCCGCGGAAACATGTCCGAAGATGTCGTAAACAGATTGGCGGACCATCCCTGGTGTGCGCCAGCCGCCATGCTGAGCAGCGCAATCGCGGACCACTCCGACTGGAGCCTGCTGGCGGTAAAGATGGGAACCACCAGGCAAGCGCAGAACAGCATCGCCGCCAGCCGGGCGCGATGGGGCGAAAGTCCCAGTCGCCGGAAGGGCGAGGGCAGCCATCCTCCGCCAATGCTGCCCAGCGCAGAGACGTTGTAGACGACGATGAGCGGCAACCCCAGGTGCGCCAGATTCAAATTGAATTTCGAACTGAAGTAGGAGGGCAGCCAGAACAGATAGAACCACCAGATCGGATCGGTAAGGAACTTCGCTATCGAAAACGCCCAGGTCTGCCGGTACCCCAGGAGTCGGGACCAAGGCACAGCGGGACCCATTTCCTCGGCCGCTTCTTCGTAGATGTGCCCCAGTTCGGCGCTCGTAAGAGTGGGGTGATCGGAGGGCTTGCGGTAATTCCTGAACCACCACAGAATCCAGAACGCGCTAAAGACACCGGTGGACAGAAACGCAGCGTGCCAACCGTAACGCAGCGTCACCCAGGGCACGATGATCGGAGCCAGAATGGCGCCGACATTCGCCCCCGAGTTAAAAATTCCCGTAGCTAGTGAACGCTCGTTCTGCGGAAACCACTCGGCCACCGTTTTAATCGCGGCGGGAAAATTGCCGGATTCGCCGAGTCCCAGAAAGAAGCGCGCAAAGCCAAACTCCAACGCCGTGTTGGCCAGAGAGTGGCCCATGGCGGAGAAACTCCAGACGGCCATCACCAGCATATATCCGATCCGCGTGCCGAGCTTGTCGATCAGGCGCCCGGCGGCCAGCAGACCCACCGCGTAAGCGATCTGGAATGCATCCACGATGTAGCCATAGCTCACCTCCGTCAAACCAATACTGTGTTGCAGCGTCGGCTTGAGGATCGCAATCACCTGGCGATCCATGTAGTTGATCGAAGTGGCAACAAAGAGCATGGCGCAGATGGTCCAGCGCACCCGCCCCATCCGAGTGCCGGAAGACGAACCGCTCTCCATCCCGCTGTCGAATTCCGTTCCGTCCGCCATGCGCCCTGGTTACAGCTTGTAGGCCTCTTTCACCAACCCGTAGGAGAGGTCGTGCGCCAGTTCCATCGCCTCGTCTTCGTCCAGCCTATGCTCGGCGACAAGCCTCGCCAGGAAGGCGCAATCCACTCGCCGCGCCACATCGTGCCGCCCCGGAATTGAAAGGAAGGCTCGCGTGTCGTCGTTGAATCCCACCGTATTGTAAAAGCCCGCTGTCTCTGTCGCCCGTTCGCGGAAACGCCTCATGCCCTCCGGACTATCGTGAAACCACCACGGTGGTCCCAGCCGCAGACACGGGTAGTGCCCGGCCAGCGGCGCCAGTTCCCGGCTGTAAGTCGACTCATCCAGCGTAAAAAGAATGATGGTCAGGTCACGCTCGTTGCCGAAGCGATCCAGTAGCGGGCGCAGCGCCTCCACATAATTCGTGGCCGCTGGAATGTCCGCGCCCACGTCGCGACCGTAGCGCTCATAGAGCTTGCGATTGTGGTTGCGGACGCTGCCCGGGTGAATCTGCATCACCAGCCCGTCCTCGAGGCTCATCCGCGCCATCTCGGTCAGCATTTGGGCGCGGAACAGTTCCTGCTGCTGGGCGTCCGCGTCACCGGCGAGCACGCGATCAAAGAGCTTCGCGGCCTCCGCCATGGAAAGGTCAGCGGTTCGTGCGGTGGGATGCCCATGGTCGGTCGCGGTGCAGCCCAATTCGCGGAAGCGGAGGCGCGTCTGGCCCAGCGCTTTCAGATAACCGGACCATGCCGAGGTATCCTCCTTCGTCGTACCCCCAAGTTTCGCAACATTCTCGGCAAATCCCCCGAACTCAGGATCGACCACCGGGTCCGGCCGGAAGGTTGGCAGTATCCTCGCCTTCCAGTTGGACTCCCGGATGGCCCGGTGATCGGCCAACCCATCAAGCGGAGAATCTGTGGTGGCCAGCACTTCCAAGTTAAATCGCTGGTAGAGTGCGCGGGGCAGAAACTCCGCCGTCCCAAGCTTGGCCGAAATAGTGTCGAAGTAGAGATCGGCGGTCTCTTCCGAAAGCCGGTCTTGCAGGCCGAATAGTTCCTGGAAGGCAAAGTCCAGCCACAGACGCGTCGGCGTTCCACGAAAAAGATAATAGTGGCTGGCAAAGATCCGCCACACTCTTCGAGAATCCTTCGGTTCGGACTGTCCAATCTCCAGATCCTCCAGCAACACCCCCTGGCTGTAGAGCATGCGGTAGATGTAGTGGTCGGGCTGCACGAAGAGCTTTGCCGGATCGGGGAAAGGCTCGTTTCTGGCAAACCACTCCGCCTGCGTATGCCCGTGAGGACTGATGATCGGCAGCTTTCGCACCCGCTCGTAGAGCCTCCTGGCGATCTGCCGTGCGCCCGGTTCGGCGGGAAACAGACGGTCTGGATGGATCAGCATGAGTTCGATCAACCTTCTTCCCGCGTGTCGCGACCAGCTCGCCGCCAGGCCAGATCAGGCTATCACGTCAGAAATCTTCAGAAATCTCCCAGACTTCGCGGATTGGGCCAGTGTGGCTGAAACAATGTAGATCAGCGAGCGGCGCGGATTGCAAAAGGAATTACGGTGTTGAGATCGCAAAGCGGCTCTTCTACCAACCGACCCTGCTGGTTTCTTATCAGGATCATGATTCGCGAGTAATGGCTGTCATCGTGAACCCGATGTTGTCGAGTTCCCTCTTGAGTGCAAGCCGGTCGAGAGTCTTCAGCGGAAGGCAGAGGAATAAACTGATTCTGCGATCCAGAATAAAGAACGCCTCGCGAAACGCGCGTTCCACCTCGGCTTCGCTTCCGTGGACCGCCGCTGGATCTGGAACGCCCCAATGGGCGGTCATCGGTTGTCCGGGCCACACCGGGCAGACTTCGTTCCCCGCGTTGTCGCAAACCGTGAAAACGAAGTCGAGCTTTGGGGCGCCATCTCCAGAGAACTCGCGCCAGGCTTTGCTCCGTAGACCGCCGATCGGGACACGCGCTGTTTCGAGTTGCCTCAGCGCCTCCGGCCGAACTGCTCCCGTGGGATGGCTTCCGGCGCTGTAGGCCCTGAAATTAGGCCGCCCTTTGAAGTTGAGAATCGCCTCGGCCATAATGGACCGCGCGGAATTGCCGGCGCACAGGAACAAGACGTTGTAGCGCTCTGGCATCCCTGTTCTCTCCTAATTGCGGCAAGCCGGTCCGCAACACGCCGCCACAGTGTCTGCTGGCTTGACCGCCCGAACGAAGGCGCTGAAAATTTTGCCATCCACCTGCAGAGCAACGGCGTCGACATCGATGCCTGCCGCCGAAAGAAACTCGTGCGCATCTTCCGCGCGATAAACTCGTGTCGGCTCGATCTCGATTTGTTCGAAACCTGCCGCCGAGAGTTTGCTGCGATATTCCTCATCCCCTAGGGCCCCCGCCACGCAGCCGACCCACAGCAAAACGCTTTGGCGGATTTGTTCCGTGATTTCGCCACGGGTCACAACATCGGACACGGCAAAACGGCCGCCCGGTTTCAGCACCCGAAAAGCTTCTCGCAACACCCCGTCTTTATCCGCCGAGAGATTGATCACGCAATTCGAGATGATCACATCCACCGAGTTGTCCGGGAGAGGAATATGCTCGATCTCGCCTTTCAGGAACTCGACATTCTCCGCGCCCGCCTTGCGCTTATTCTCATTCGCAAGCGCCAGCATTTCATCCGTCATGTCGAGCCCGTAAGCCTTGCCCGTGGGCCCGACCCGCTTCGCCGAAAGCAACACATCGATACCGCCGCCCGAACCCAGATCGAGAACCATTTCCCCGGGATTCAACTTCGCCAATGCCGTCGGATTCCCGCACCCTAATGAAGCCAGCATCGCCTCCTCCGGCACCTGGCCGGCCTGGGAGGAGTCATATAAATTCGAGGTGATCGGATCGCAGCCCGAGCCGCTTGCCGCCGTCGCTCCGCAGCAACTACTTCCGCCCGTCTGCACCCGCAAGGCTGCCTGCCCGTACTTTTCTCTTACTACTTCCTTGATGTCGGTGCCGCTCATAATTTCTTCTCCTTACAAATTTGCACGATATTCTTGGACTTCACTGCCGTATTTCGAGTGCAGCATTCCGCGTATAGGAATTGCAGTAATTCCTGGAGTACTTCCGTATTCGCGGTATACCGCAGGAACGTACTTTCACGGCGCACGTTCACCAGTTCCTCATTCTTCAGCTTCTCCAGGTGATGGGAAAGAGTTGAATTTGGAATGTCCAACTCGGACTGGATTTCGCCTGCGACCAGACCGTCGGGATGCGCGGATAACAGCAATTGCACGATGCGAAGGCGTGGCTCCGTACCCATCGCCGAAAACATGTCGGCATATCTCGCCACCTGCCCGGTACTCTTCTTGGACAATGCCGTTGCCATCTTTCGATATTTGCAGAATTACAGATTCATGTCAAGTGGGATCGCCACCGATGGGATCGAAGACACGGGATCGAGGATCAACTAGCATCGGCAAGCAACGGCGACTCAGTCTGCCGCGGACTCCAAGCCCGTCGACTGACCCGCAATTTCGTCAGCCGGCTCACCAGTCGTCAGGTCCCAACCACTTGCAGCACTCGCGCCACACCCTCCCGAAAATCAACGGGATCGGTGATCAGGCTAAGCACCAGATGCCCCTCTCCCGCAAAATCGTAGAAGTGTCCCGGATGAACACTGACCCCCGCCTCGCGCAGCAGCCGAATGGCAAGTTCCTCGTCAGTTCCCCGCACCGGGACGCGCAGCACGACGTACCACCCACCCTCGACCGCGAGTCTGGCGCAGGCAGGATGCCCTGCCAGTTGCAGCTCCAGTTCCCCAAGATTCCGCCGCACACGATCGAGAAGAACGGGTTGGATTTGTTTGCGCTGATCGAGTAACACTCCGGCGGCAAGCTGCACGGGAGCGTTCAGGGAGAGAAAGGTATCGGCAATGATTTCGATGCGGGCTCCAGCCTCGGCGACCAATTCCTGGGGGCCGCTCGCCGCCACCCAGGCGAGCTTCATCTGCGGCAGCGCGGAAATCTTAGAGACGCCGCTGAGCGTGAAGGTGAGCGCGTCGGCGTTGCTGACGAAGCTGGGACGCGGCGCGCCGTCGTACGAATAGTCGAGAAACACTTCGTCCACGATCAGCGCCAGACCGCGGTCATGACAGAAAACGTTGAGCGCCGCGGTTTCCTCCGCAGATACGTAAGAGCCAGTCGGATTGTTGGGATGCACGAGAATCACGGCCCGCGACCGGGCCGTGGCCGCTTTGCGGAGCGAATCGAAATCGATTTGCCAGCCGTGATCGTAGAGCAGCGGATACGCAACCAGCGTAACGTCGGCCAGATCGGCCAGGAACTCGAATAGCGGGTAGCTCGGCTTGGGCACAAGAATCTCATCGCCCGGATTGCACAGCAACCGGAAAACGTAGGAGTAGGCTTCACTGGTGCTGGTGGTTAGAACCAGGCGCCCCGCATCGAGATCGAAGACTCCGTGCGCCTCGCGATAGTAGCGACAAACCGCATGACGCGCCGCCAGCAGGCCGCGCGGCTGTGGATCGTATTGCATGGCTGCGGGATTCGCCAGCGCGGCCAGCACGATTTCAGGGTCGGGGCGCACTCCCGCTTCGGTCGGATTCGAGATTGTAAGATCCAGAATCTTCCCAACAGGATTTGCCGCTCCCGGCGAGCGCGCTTCCGCCAGCGCAAGGGTCAGCGCGTTCGGACTCAGACTCCAGTTGGTTCGGTGGGAGAACATAGACTCCGGTTGGGAGCTGGGCTCCGCCAAGATCCCAGCATAAATCTACACTCTCATTTCAGGAAAAATCCTAATGACTCGGGCGCCGGTAGTGTTTTGCTGGTCCAGTATTGCCGCTGCGCGGCTTGCACGACGACGATTTTCTGCTGCACCTCCGCCGTCAGGTTATCGTAGCGCACCAGAACATTGTCCCTCCAGTATGGTAGGTTCTCGCGCGACCAGCCTTCCACATACATCTTGCGAACCTCGGTAATCGCGTCGCGAAGGCTCTGCAGGCGCCCGTTGATGTCCACGATTTCATCCATGTCATTCTGCACCCTGGCCCCGTCGGTCTGATTCTGATACGCATCCCAGTAGAAGCGGCTGATTTCCGAGGTGAATTGAATCTTCAGGCCCAGTGTATCGAGATGCCAGGCCGCCAGCAGCATGTCGTCGAGAGTCTCGGCGTGCAGGTGCGCCTGGTTTCGATTGTGCATCAGCGCTTCGGCCGCATGCTCGGCGGCGAGGCGCAGTTCGTGCGTAACCGGCAGCGCCTTAGCGGCCAGATTGGCGCCGGCTTCGCTGAACGGGTCAGACCAGAACAGATCGTGGCTGGGATCATCCAGCTTCACTCCCGCAAGCAGGGTGTGAGGACGATCGAGATTTTCCATCACATCGGCAAAGGTTCCGTCGTTATTGTTATTGCGATAGAAGGCCCAGTCATAGCTGCTCTTGAAATCGTCGATGCTGGATTCACCGGGCTGCCAACTGGCGGCGGCGCCAAAGACCAAGGCCGGCCATGTCATGTCGACCAGCGCTTCCCCATCGTCGTTCCAGGTGGTATTGAGAACACCCAAGGCCTGATGCTTCTGCCCGTCGCGCACAAAGTTTCGGATATTCACAAACGCGCCCTCCAGATCGGGCCAGATGGTGCGCGCATTGCCCGCTCCGGGCGCCACCACCACGCGCAGGCCGGCATCGGTGTAGGGAGTGATGATGGTCTCGTAGCTCGGCTTCGGGTCGTAGTCCCAGGGAACCGCGATCATGTCTTTGGGCAGAATGGCGAGCAGTTCGGGATACTTGACGGCGATGTCTCCCCAGAACATGAGTTGCTTGTGATAGGGCCGCATGATCTCAAAGACTTTCTGGAGGTGCTCGAGATACACGCGACCCAGACCCTGCTGAGCCGCCAGCGCTTTGGTTTGGCCGATGCCAAGTTCAGCCGTCTCGTCAGAGCCGATGTGGAACAACGGGCCGGGAAATAAGGGCACGACCTCGCCATACACTTGGCGAATGAAGTCGTAAGTCTTGGGATTGGTGGGGGTGAGCACATGTCCGTGGGGGGTCTCGGCCAGTTCGGAATAGACTTCATACTTCAAGAACTGATGCAGATGCCCGAAGGCCTGCTGCTCGGGCAGCAGGGTAACGTAGTACCGGCTGGCGTAGTCAACCAACTCTTTGATCTCGGAGGGAGTTAACGCAGCTTCTTTGGCAACGTCTCTTGGCGCAACCAGCGCCTGCGTCTGGAAGGCGAAAACGTGCTCCAGGTTGAATCCTACGAGGTTGATCTTGTACTCGGCCAAAGTGCGGATCTGCATCTTCAGGTAATCGAGCGTCAGAATGGGGCCGCGGCTGATGTCGTCCGACACCCCTCGCCACTCCATGCTGGGCCAGTCGCGAATGACGAGAGCAGGGATGACTAGCGTCTTTTCTCCGGGCCCTTCCGGGCGCAACAACTGGCGAAGCGTCTGCACGCCATAAAACAGCCCCTGCGCGCTGCGTCCAGCGACCAGCACGCCAGAGTCGCTTACGCGGATCACGTAGCCTTGTTGATCAAGATCATGAGTCCCCATGTCGCCGTCGACCTTAATTCCCTGCGATTCCAGATAAGAGCGCAAGCCGCGGTCGGTCAGGCGTCCGAGCGAGATGTGCCCCGTCGTTTTCGGAGCGGCGCTTACCACCTCGATGGCCAGTCTCAAGCCGGTGCGGTCGCGGATCTCTTTCTGCAAAGTCTCGGCCGCGAGCCTGTCTTCGCTGTTGCTGATCAGGATGGTGGTCGAGGGCTTGATCGCCACCTCGCCTTCGGCCATGCGTACTTCCTTGGGAGCCGGCAGAATCCTGAGTCTGCCGACCGGGCCATTCCCCTGAGCTTGAACCACGAGCGGCAGGCACGCAGAGCAGATGCAGCAGGCGAAGAAAATCCATTTCGTAATTTTCATAGCGCGTGTGAAGGGCGAGAGTAGCAGGTCAGCTTGGGAGGCGACAAGTTGTCGCCGCCAGTTCAGGTCGCCACGCTAGTCAGCCCCGGCTGACTAGCTTTCCAGCTCGAACAGCAGGTACCAGGTCGGACCAATCCCGTAACGTTCCATCGCCGTGCCGTTCACATATTTTGGGCGCTTGACTCGCAGACGATATCCGAATTGCTCCAGCAACCCGGAGCAGGACAGCCGCTTGCCGTCATCCTCGGTGGAGAGTAATTCCTCATTGCGATTGGGCACGATAAAGAGATGCTTGACCTTGGCATCGCGGAGCAGCGTCAACCACCATGAAATTGACTTCTGGGTGCATTCCGAAAAGCTGTGAATGTTGGTCGCGAGATCGATCCCGCCGTCTTTGGCAAGAGCTTCGACCTCGTCCACCGGTATGGCGCGCGACCGCGCTTTGCGGTAGCGTAAATAGAATTCGCAGATAAAAGTGGATTCTGCAATCGCATCGGTGCAGAACACCGGGTCCGCGGAGGGCATGGCTTCGAAAAGCCGGTGCCCAAGGCGCCCGTAGCCCGCTCCAATGTCGAGCACGCCCAGCCTGCGCTGGCCGAAATTTTCCTGCAGAAAATTGATCTCCATCACCGAATCGATCAAATCCCGGCTCACTACCTTCCCGTTGAAGCGAAATGCGTACGCACCGAATATTCCGTCCTCTATCATGCCGTCAAAAATGCCCAGTCGATCCGTCGTTTTCGCATAATAGGCGGTCATGAGGTACTTGTTTTCGGAAAATTGAGGTCCCTGCCACACATAAGCTCCGTCCGCCCGGAATCTTTTGAGGTCCACCTTCTGCGCGATGAATTCCGGCGACCATTGCGAATGAACGCTCGCCGCGTGGGTGGCGTACCGGCCCCGAAGCTCCGCCAGACGCGGGTTACTCCATTGCAGGTAGGCTCCCGCCTCTAATGGAAATGGCGGAGCGGGCTCGTCGACGATGCGCCGGTTGGCATTGGCAAAGGCCGACTTGCGGACCAGTTGCAGGTCGAATACGGACAGCACTCCCTCCGCCGCTTTCCGTGAAAAATCTCGAAGACCCATGGGGAATACCTCTCACCAGCTGCTATGCAACCCGAGGCGTCGCCGTCGGAGCGGGTCGACCACTCTCCCGCGAGCCCCGAGTCTATTTCCGGATTCACGTATATTAACCGAAGAGTGTGCTCTAGCCTCCAAGAAACCGAAGATTGCGGGCTCGCCGGCGGCGCGGATCGGTTCTACCTAGCGAACGCTTCCTTGTTCACCACGTACGGCATCTTGGTAACGTCCCCGCCGTAGTTTCCTTCCAGCACGTCAATCAGTCCCTGCACGCAGCGTCCGGCCATGCCTTTATCGGGATCGGACGACAAGCGGGTGATGCGCGCGGCGCTGGCGAAGTGAGGCAGAAGGCGGCACCGATCCTCGATCGCGGGGTCTCGCAGCGGCGAATCGGCGGGCAGCGGCTCTTCTTCGTAGACATCGAGAGCGGCGCCGGCAATCCAGTCTTCGCGCAACGCGCGGGCCAGCGCTTGCTCGTCCACCACCGGACCACGCGACGTGTTGACGACCATGGCGCTGGGTTTCATCGTGCGCAGCGTGGCTTCATTGATCAGGTGGTACGTCGGCGTGGCGCTCTCACCTTCGCGCAGGAGGGGAACGTGCAGGCTGATGAAATCCGCCTGGCTCAGCGCCTCGTGCAGTGTGGTGTAACGGATCGTGGCCCGCTCCCGACTGATGCCCCGCTGAAAACGCAGATCCTTCACCTCCTGAATCGCCTTGATGTAGTCGTGGTTTTCGTAGGCGGGATCAAAACACAGAATATTCATGTCGAAACCCGCGCATTTCTTGATAAAGGCGAGGCCGATGCGTCCGGTGCCAATGACAGCAACCGTTTTTCCGGTGACCTCGTCGCCCAGGAAGGGAAGGTAGGGATGCCAATAGTCCCAGCGATCCTCGCGCGTCAGATGTTCAGCGGACCAGAGCTTGCGGGCGAGCGTGCCCATCAGGAAGAATGCAAACTCGGCCGTCGCTTCCGTCAGAACGTCGGCCGTATTGGTGAACGGTACTTTGTACCGGTTGGCATCGGCGCGGTTGATGTTGTCGAATCCGACGGCGAACTGCGCGACCACTTTGAGCGTGTCCACTCCGGCGGCAAACACCTCGGCATCGATGGCATCGCGCAGCGTCGTAATCAGTCCGTCGATCCCGGACTTGACTCTCGCAACGATCAGACTTTTCGGAGGAGCTTCGGGCTGGGAATAGACTTCGAGGTCGTATCCCTTGTGGCGCAGAATGTTGAGGGCGTCGCCGATGTCGCAGGTGGCAAAAACGCGGATTTTCTTGGTCATGGGCTGCAACAGTGTATCGCAGGGAGTTATCCGGAAGATAATGCGGTGCGAACGAAGAACCTAACCACGAAGGACACCCGGCAGCACCAAGGAAAAACACGAATCGAACCCTGAAGCTCGAACCCTTCGTGTCCCCTGTACCTATGCTTCGCTGCGTTCCGGGCGCGGCGCAGCCGAGGCGGCTTGCGCATGATGGCGCACATCGGCTCCCAGAACCCAGAAAATGACATCCTCTGAAATGTTCGTCGCGTGGTCGGCAACGCGCTCAAGATTCCTGGCCACTAATAGCGCATCCAGCGCCTGTTGAGTCACTTGCGGCTCTTCGTTCATCTTTCGCACGAGCACAATAAAAGCTTCGTCACGCATCCGGTCGACCACATGATCCATCTCCAGCACCGCTTGCGCGAGTTCGGCTTTCCCTTCCACGAACGACTCCAGGGACCGCCGCACCATGGCGCTGACCGCCGTCGCCATGCGCGGAATATCGACCGGCAGTTCGACCGCCGGCAATTCAATCAGGTCCATCACCCGCTCGGCAATGTTGACTGCCTGATCGCCCACTCGCTCCAGGTCGGCATTGATCTTGGTTACCGCTAGAATAAAGCGCAGATCCACCGCCGCCGGTTGCTGCGTGGCAAGAATGTCGAAGGCGAATTCATCGATCTCCCGCTCGGCCGCGTTGATCAGGCTCTCGTTCTCCAGAACCAGCCGGCATCGCGTGAGATCGCGCTCAGTATAGGCCTGGGTGGCGCGGTCCACCGCCAGCTCCGCCAGACCGCCCATGCGGAGCAGTTTCTCCCGCAGGTCCTCCATTTGCTGCTGAAAGCGCGTCCGCATTATCCGAAACCTCTTTATCCGAATCTGCCGGTAACGTAGTCTTCCGTCCGCTTGTCGGAAGGATTGGTGAAGATCTTTTCCGTCTTATCGAACTCGATCATCTTGCCCAGCAGGAAGAACCCGGTAAACTCCGCCACCCGGGCCGCCTGTTGCATATTATGCG
>PLBE01000086.1 GCA_003134435.1 Acidobacteriaceae bacterium | reverse complement strand
TTTCAAAGGCTCTTCTGGTGTTGACTGCACAAGCGCAACGACAGGTTTCGCAAGAGCGCGAGCATATCCAACCTCAAAGATTGTGCCGGTATCCACGCCGTCAATAATGGCGAGCACCGCTCGGCTTCTTTTCAACGCCTCAATGTCCTTGGGCGCTACATCCTTACCGATACCGATACCGACGTCGTGATAGGGCGAAAACACCCTAAGCCCCATTCCCCGCAGCGCCAGACGCGCTTCGTCAACGAGCCACAGCTCAGGCATATTAAAGAACGGTCCTGCAAGATAGACGTCATACTCGCCAGGGCCCAGCGGTTTGCGATTTAACTCAATCGGCTGCCGTGGCGTGGTGCCTTCGATCACGCTTTTCTCGATGGGGAGCACGCGACTTTCAACATATTCGGCCGTGGCGAGAGAGGCGCTCTGGGCTGCACTTGCTGCGGAGGCATTATGAACTCCCCACTGAGCAGCAAAAACTGCCGCAAATACATCGCCGGAGCCAATTGGCCATACCGTACTCGTTTTAAATGCAGGTACGGTGCTGATCTGCCCATTTTCCAGAATCAGAGCGCCAAGCGCACCACGCTTGACTATCACGACATTGGCTCCCGACTCCGACGCTATCCGCTTCGCTGCTTCTTCTTCATTGTCATTTGAACCGAGCTTTCTTGCCTCACTTCGATTAAGAACATAAGCAAGACGGGAAGGCTTGCAACCAGCCTGAAAAGGTCGAGGCGCAAACGGCTCTTGTGGGTCATAGATTACTGTTTGCGCTTCTACCTCGACATCGGCCTCCAACATCCCGTATTGGAGTACACAATCACCTGACGCATGCACCTTCATACGTTTCAGCGTGTGAAGTGGCGGCCATATGATGGGAGTGGAGAGGCCGTGGTCATAGCTGAAGGAGATCGTCTCAGAAATCCGCATTGCAGAGTATTTGAACCCAATGCCTTGCGCAATGCTCGCGAGAACAGGCTCGGATTGAGCATCAGCGGCAGTCACAAAATTGATTCCCGCGACCAATTCAGCAATCGCAGCCGCAGCTCTGCCACCGCTCCCCCAGAACTCATCGCTAAGTGGAAACCTGCATCTCTCTCGATAGAATCCCCCGGCAATGGTGATCTGACTGGTCATCGAATGCGCACGCGAACTCGGCACGCGCCCCCTTGGACGCTGAGAACCTCAGCAACATATTCGTGACCATTTTCAATGCACTCGGCGATCTTCTGGATGATCGACGAGGTTATGCTCCCGGCCACTTGCCCATTGTGGACGGCTCGGACAACAGGAGTACCCCCGCTATCGGTTACTTCGACATCCAGGAGCGTCCCCGTTGTTAGCTGAGCGATAACACTTCGCACAGGCGACGTGAGAGTAGTATCGCTCGTCAGTTTTTCGCACGGATCTTGGGATGGTTCGGACCAACCACCACCGCCTCCTCCGGACATACCGTAACCTTTCCGGCGTACTCGCCATCTCTCAATCAATAGATTATAGAATCGCGAGTACCTTTATCCCTAATACTTTGAATTGCTTGCCGTGCCATATTGGGTGTACTTCTCGAAGGCGGGAACCGCGGCGCGGCTTTTGCCGATACGGGGCAGTGATCAAGGACGGCAGATAGTCACTTCGGCTTGCGTCACCTCCTTGAAATGCTTGTTCAGCGTGCCGCATGTAAGGAGCCGCCCGGAGTATGCTGCGCTGCGACGGGCTGCTCCACCCCCTCGATTTGACTCAACGTTGTTTGGCTTTTCGTCGGCGTAGTCAACAACTTGTCCCGAATTCCGGCCACTGTTTGCAGCGATACGCCATTTTCCTTTCCTGATAATCTCGGGCTGTTGTCTTAACGATTTCATTGGCTTGCAGGTAACAGATGCGGCTGGCTGGCCCGTATTCGGGCCGCGATACTTTAATTTCACCACTGGGTGCGCACCTCGCGCTAGGCTCCATCGAGCGTAAAACAAACGGCTATCGAGACGGGCCACATTAGGAGCGTCAGTCATGGCAAAGTCGAAGACCGTCCGAGTGGGAAATGTCACGGTGACACAGATAAGCCCGAAGGAACGAGAACTCCTTGCGGAGAAGATAAAACAACGGCACGACCTGTTGCGCAACAGGTATCGGGAGATCCACGGGAAAATAGTGGATTGGGTTAGCTACTCGTTCGGGGACGGCAGCCTGTACGTGAGTATCCGGTTCATGGACAAGACCGATTTTTCATTCCAGTTCAGCCCCAAGATCCTTACAGATAGCATCAACCTATCTGACATGAGCACCGGGAATTTCGAGATGATTCGCCGGTACGCCAAGAGGTCTGATGAATGAACAGAAACAAGAAACAAGAAAAGACGCAGATACTGCATCCCGGCCTCCAACCAACCAAATTGTGTTAGGCGACGTAGAGGGTAGCGTGATGAAGAAGCCAGGAACAGTCGAGTACCCGGAACTCAAGGGCAAAGTTATTGAACAGGTCCGTTATAAGAACGATCCGGATTTCACTGTACTCGTGATGGAATTCAACGACAACACGCGCGCGAGCTTCCGGTTGCGCGCAGATGTGTCGTTTGCCCTGGAACCTGAGATGTCTGGCAACGATGCGGCTGGTGATATTGGGAATTGGAAAATTCTCAAGACGCGATCCCTACCGCCGCGCTGCAAACAAAGAGAATAGCAACGAACTGATAGGTGACTTCACGGATGTTAAGAGCTGAAGGTGGCGTTCCGTGAAGCGCTGGTTCAGTTGACAAGGAACACTCAATGAAAACGAGTAAAAACTGCATTTACTCTAGCCGTCATCGGGGTTGTCAAGGCGGCCAAAAATGTCGCCACTGTACTTGGGACACTATGCATCTTGCTGTTGACGGTCCTCATGCGAAATATACCAAGGGACACCGAGGGAACTACAACCGTGNNGCTGAAGCTCGAAGCTCGTCGGCTATTGCGCGACCGCGCGCAAGCAACCGCTGCCCTGCGACAGTTTCACTTGACATTCAGTTAAACCTGGGTCCGCCCCACATTGGACTTACGAGAGCGGTCCACCAATCCCCAAGAGCCGCTCGCTGATCACTCGATTGGCTAAGTAAGGACTCGCAGCAGCCCCTCTTTATGCCAGAGCGGAGAACCTGTTCTCAGATCGCGGGGACGCGGCGAATAAACTCCATTCAAAGGTCGGACGCC
>PLBE01000106.1 GCA_003134435.1 Acidobacteriaceae bacterium | reverse complement strand
AGCGAAGAACAACGACACCGTGTTTCTGCCGAACCAGGCCAGTCCTCTGGGGTCGATCCTGAATCCGGTCACGGGACAGACCCAGCAGCTTAAGGGGAATGTGGCTCTCGTCGACAGTCCGTCGTGGTCTTCGCAGAGAGAAGACAATTTACACTGGAAGTTGTTCTCGCCGCGTCTTGGGTTAGCCTACCGCCTCACCGACAAAACCGTTTTGCGCGCGGCCTATGGCATTTCTTATCCGCCCAGCACGCTCAGCCAGGATGGACCGAACCTCTCCCCCGTCAACCTCGCTCCGACCACGGTCACCGATGGCAGCGCCACTGTGGCGAATCCGTTTCCCAACGGTCTTAACCAGCCGCTGCGGCGTAACGCTCAGCCTGGCGACTTCTACGGACAGGCCATCTTTGCGATGCACGTGCCTGGCGATCATGCTGCATATGTGCAGCAGTGGAACGCGGCCGTCGAGCAGCAGATCGGCAAGGATGCCTCCCTTACGGTGGCCTATGCTGGATCGAGAGGCACCCATCTTCTGTTGCAAGGGTGGGCGACGGTTTCGAATACCAACATAAATCAGCTGCCCGATCAGTATTTTTCCATGGGACCGGCTGCGTTGGAGGCTCAGGTTCCGAATCCGTTCTACGGAATCATTACAACGCCAGGCTCGCCCCTGTCAGCGCCAACGGTTGCTACTGGTCAGCTTTTGCTGCCCTTTCCACAATACCGCCGAGTACTATTCCTCGATCCACACGAGGGAACGTCCAACTACCGGTCCCTGCAAGCATCGTTCATGAAACGATTCGGAGGCAAAGGCATCCTGAGCGTTGCCTACACTTGGTCGCATTTGATGTCGAACACTGACAGCTCGAGTGCGTTTCTGGATGAAGGATTCATCTTCGGCGGGTCGACTCAGGACAACAACCATCTTAATCATGAGTATTCGGTTAGTTCTTACGACGTCCCCCAAAATCTTGCCGTTGGGTACGGTGTTGATTTGCCTTTCGGTCGCAACAAGCACTACATGAGTGATGCTAGCGGAGTTGTAAACGGGATCGTGGGTGGGTGGCGGGTCAATGGCATTACCACAATACGGAGCGGTGTCCCTATCAGTGCGTACCAATATTTCCCGGGGTCCGCTCTCAGTCAGTTTGGCGGTGGTCAGGGATACTTCGGGGCCCAAGGCTTATGGATGCGGCCTGATCTTGTATCGGGGTGCGACCTGGAGGCGTCGGGTTCGCGTCAGTCCCGGGCGGCCAACGGTTGGTTTAACACGGCCTGCTTCCAGCCTGTGGATACAAGCAGCGTGGTAGCGTTCGGCGACGCGCCTCGAAACATCGACACGGTTCGCATGGATCACATGAACAATTGGGATTTCTCGATCGCAAAACGAAATGAGATCACCGAACGGGTGTATCTGCAATTCACGGCGGAGTTCTTTAACCTGTTCAATCATGTAAGATTCGGCGCGCCGAACGAACAGGCTGGCAATCCCAGTTTCGGTATTGTGACTTCACAGGTTAACCCACCGCGCGCGATTCAGTTCGGCCTACGAGTCGGGTTCTGACCACTCTCTCTGCGGCGTCGGCCAGAAATGGCCGGCGCCAGCCTTCTCTAGTCAGCGCGAAACATACGCAGTAGTACGTAGTGGGAGGTATACGACTATGTCGAACCAACGCCTTATCCTTCTCTTGCTGTGTTCCACCTTCCTGGGCATGGTCTCCCCTATAACAATCTCTGGGCAGGAACATCCCGGTGCGGAGCCACAGAAGGTGGCAGTGCACGCCGACGGTGCCGTCGNNCCCGGCTCAAACCGTACCGATGTCGTCGTTCCTTAGTTCCGAGGCAAAGGCTTACGTCACGCAGCATTTGAAGGATATGCAGGACCCGGAAATCCTGAAGCAGGATGCCGGGGTTCCTCGCTTCATGAAGGGCTATCTCGCGCGCGACCGCGAACTGTTCGACGTGAACAAACAAGATGACAAGATCGCGGGAGTGCACGTTTATGTCTACACGCCGAAGGCCGGTGTGGCGGCGAAGAACAAAGGGCGCGTACTTATCAATCTGCATGGTGGCGGATTCTCGGGCTGCTGGCCCGGTTGCGCCGAGCTTGAGTCCATTCCTGTTTCGGCGATGGGGCAGATCAAAGTGGTCAGTGTTGACTATCGCGAGGGTCCAGATAACAAATTTCCTGCGGCGAGCGAGGACGTTGCCAGCGTTTATCAGGAACTCCTGAAGACATATCAAGCGCAAAATATTGGCATGTATGGTTGTTCCGCCGGAGGCATGCAGACCGCATTGTCTCTCGCGTGGTTTCAACTTCATCATCTTCCGGCTCCAGGTGCGGCCGGAATATTCTGTGCTGGAGCAGGCGGCGTTTTCGGGGGTGATGCGCTTTACACGGCATGGCCCATGGGCGAAGCACGGATCGCGCCACCGATGCCGTCCGGAGGGCGGCCGCCGCTTGGCTACTTCGAAGGAACCGATCCCAAGGATCCCCTAGTTTCCCCTGTCAGTTCGCCGGAGGTCCTGGCGAAGTTCCCTCCGACTCTCGTTATAACCGGGACGCGGGGCTTTGAACTGAGTGCGGCAATCTACACGCACGAGCAGCTGACAAAAGCGGGAGTGGATGCCGAACTGCATGTGTGGGAGGGACTCTTTCATGGCTTCTTCTATAACGCAGACGTGCCTGAATCGAAGGACGCTCTGAATGTAATCGTTAAGTTCTTCGATCGTCATCTTGGAGGACGTTGAGCGCAGGATTTTGTCTCACCAGCACCGCCACGTCATCGCACGGGAGGGAAAAGTTGTGCCAAGAAGATTCGTAGTAGTTGCACTTTTGCTGTTGACGGCGTTCGGTCCGTATAGCTGGGCGGGAAACGCCAAAGACGTGGGGCACTGGGTGAGCGCGTGGAGCACCGCGGTACATGCCCCGCTCCCGTTTCCAGGCCTTCCGCCCGCGATCGCTTTGGAGAATCAGACAGTCCGCATGGTCGTCAAACCGACCCTCGGTGGCGAAAGGCTACGAATCAGGTTGTCGAATGCCTTCGGAAACAGCGCCCTAACGATTGGTTCCGTACACATCGCCCTTGTGAAGCAAGGCTCTGAAATCGTGGCAGGTTCCGATCGGAATGTGATATTTGCCGGGAGTGCATCGGTGACTATTCCTCCCGGAGCGCCCGTCTTGAGTGACCCGGTCGAACTCAAGGTACCTGCATTCGCCGAGATCGCTATAAGCCTCTACTTGCCGGGTACCGTTTCCGGTTCCAGTATGCATTTTTGGGCGCAGCACGACACATATATCTCGGGAACCGGTGATTTCTCAGCCAAAGAAGAAATCCCGAATGCCAGTGCACGAACATCGTGGTACTGGCTGTCTGATGTGGAGGTCTGGGCCGCCGATGACGTGGCTGCAGTTGTTGCCCTGGGCGATTCCATCACCGATGGTGTTGGCGCGAAGCAGGGAGAATACAGCGACTGGCCCGACATTCTCGCGAGCCGCCTGTCCGCTGGAGGAAAGGCACAAAAGCTGTCGGTGATCAACGAAGGAATTGGTGGAAACCGCATTCTGCATGATGGCGCCGGCGCTAGCGCCTTGGCGCGGCTCGACCGCGATGTATTGGCGCAGCCGGGCGTGGCCAGTGTGATCCTGCTTGAGGGGATCAATGATATTGGCTGGCCAAACATGAAGCCCAAATCGCCGGATGGCACAACGCCGAAAGACCCACCGTTCGCGAGCGAAGCCGTGAGCGCCGACGACCTCATCGGAAGCCAGAAGCAGATTATCGAGCGCGCACACGAGCATGGAATCCGTGTCTACGGCGCTACTCTAACTCCCTTCGAGGGTGCCGACTACTACAGCACCGAGGGAGAAGCGATGCGGCAGAAGATCAACCAATGGATCCGCACCAGTGGGGCTTTCGACGGCGTATTCGACTTCGATGCCGCTGTGCGNNGATCCCAACCATCTCTCTCAGTTTCGCGATGGTTATCACTCCGGAGACCATCTGCACCCCAGCGCAACGGGCTTCAAGGCTATGGCGGACGCAGTCGACCTCACGATGTTGAGGAGCGCGGTCAGTTCGAGTACTAAGAAGTAGTTTCTCGTCGACGGTTGCATCGCCGAGTCGAAATGGCAGGGCAGAGTGACAATCAAGCAAATCGCGCTCGTTAGCATGCTGCTCTGTGGACTGTGCCTCGGGCAGAGTGGGTCACGGCCGACCACGAACATCCCTGATGCGGAATTTCCACGAATCAACAGTGATCTGAGCGGAACATTCCGCGTCCAAGCAGAACAGGCCCACAAAGTCCAACTTCTGATGGAGTTTGGCCAGTCGACGTTCGACATGGTCAAAGGCGAGGACGGGTATTGGAGCGTGACGACCAAGCCGCTGTCGCCGGGCTTCCACTATTACGCGATTTCAGTTGACGGATTTCCCACGAACGACCCCGGAAGCCGAGTCTTTTTCGCAGCCAGGAAGGAAGTCAGCGGCCTGGAGGTTCCGGGTTCAGAGTCGGACTTCTTTGCGATCAAAGACGTTCCACACGGCACGATGCGTGCCGAGTGGTATGTCTCGAAAACCACAGGTGGGACAAGACGGATCTTCGTTTATACGCCTCCGGGATACGACCAGAGCGGCTTACACTACCCGGTTCTTTATCTTCAACACGGGTATGGAGAGGACGAAGCCGGTTGGGGTGACCAAGGCCACGAGAACTTCATTCTGGATAATTTGATCGCTGCTCACAAAGCCCAGCCCATGATTATCGTGAATGAGAATGGGCTGCCCGGGCCAAGCTTTCAGCCGCCTTCGCCCCCTCGATCCGATTCGAAGCCGCCACCGGTAGCACAGATGGCGCGCTACTTCATGGACGAACCGTACGAAACTTTCGACCGGGTCGTTTCCAGTGACTTGATTTCGTTCATTGACTCGAATTTTCGCACGGTAGCAGACCGCGAGCACCGGGCCATTGCTGGCCTTTCCATGGGGGGAGCTCAAGCGCTTCGCATCGGACTCCATCACTTGGATCAGTTTGCATACGTTGGCGCATTCAGTCCGGCGATTGACATAACCGATACCACGAAAGACTACAACGGGAATTTGGCGAACCCCACAAGGCTCAACCAGCAGCTTCGGCTGTTATGGATTGGAATCGGCAGCGACGATTTTCTCTTCGCGCCCGTGAAGGAATCTCATGCAACTTTAGACAAGGCAGGAATCAGACACGTGTGGGTTGAGAGTTCTGGCTCTCACGTTTGGACAGTTTGGCGC
>PLBE01000176.1 GCA_003134435.1 Acidobacteriaceae bacterium | reverse complement strand
GCTGGTGACGATGCCGATGATCTCATGACCCGGCACCATGGGATAGACCGCGTCGCCCCACTCGTTGCGCGCGTTGTGAACGTCGGAGTGACAAACGCCGCAGAACAGGATGTCGATCACGACATCGTCTGGGCGCGGGTCGCGGCGATCAAAGCTCCAGAGGGCCAGCCTGTCCTGCGCCGAATGGGTGACGTAACCCAAAACTTTGGTGGCCATGAAAAATCCTCCTCCAAGTGCGGAAGTTCGAGCCGATGGTCGAGCAATCAAGGCCTGCGCCCCATGGACGCACGCGAGGACCGGTGTGGCCGCGACGTCGACAAGAACATTTGCACAGCATCGCACCTACCCTCGGAATCTACTCAATGCCTGAGCGTGCCGCCGGCTTACTCCCCCCAGGCAGAGGACTCTGAGGTGGCGCGACGCCTCTTATTGCGAGGGAGAGATTGGTTATTTCCGTGCATTTCGATTAGACGCTAAAATGCGCAAGGCCTTATGAGCTGAGTTCATGAATTCCGCGGCCAACGTCAAGAACCTGATCGCCTGCCTGCTGGTGGTAGCGCGGGCGCGACCCTTGGCGAGAGGGTTACAGGAAGGGGAAATCCGGCAGGAGCTTCAGAGCAACGGGCGACTGCGCAATGTCCTTATCATCACAAAGACGATCGAGGGTGCGGCCGAGCACTTGGCGTATGTTCGGGCCGAGCTGGCACCGTGGATTCCTGCCGCTGCCAGCTTGGGGCGACAGGGAAGATCGAACATACAAGGATTTGAACTAACCAACAGAACAGATATCCAGATGTGGTGCACTCTGGATTCGGGATCGCCGTGAATGTGCGGCAGGTACACCAATTGGAGCGATGACCCCGATGAACAATGTCGCAATATTCTGGCTGCAGCTTCTGACGAGTGCCTTCGTCTTCGGCATCGTGGCGGCGTGGTACGTTTGGCCGGCACTAGCCAAACTTTCTCGCAATTCAGCTCTAACTCCGCTGCTCTTTGCGCATGTGCCGCGCTACGTGGGAATGACTTTGCTGGTTACCGGTATGGTGGATCCGAACCTACCCATTGAGTTCCGTTCCAGCGCTGCTTACGGCGATCTCATAGAGGCGGCGCTGGCCTTCGCTTCCATCTTTGCTTTAAGGAGCAATTGGCGTGTCGCTATTCCTCTGGTGTGGGTGACCAACACGTGGGGATTCCTGGACCTGCTGAACGGAGTCCGCGGCGTCTTGCAGTTGAACGTTCCGAGCTTCAACCTGGGTACCATTTGGTATATCTATACGTTCTACGCTCCCTTGGTCATTGTTTCGCATTTGATGATCTTTTGGATTTTGATCAAGTCCAGGACTTGGAAGAAATAGGGTTTCGGGCTGTGTGGGAGATAGCTGCATCGGCCCCTGCGTTTCGGTACGAGAGTTAAACCCTGGATCAGCGTCAATTCCGAAAGATGCCCGTGGGCTGGCGCTGTGAAGTCGAAAATTCCGAAAGTGAGAATGAAAATGTCCAGCCGCCTAAGCAAGACCTTATCGCTTTTCCTGGGAGTTCTGATGTCCCTGTTCGGATTCCTCAAATTCTTCCAGCCTTTCCATGGTTGGTTTGAGATCCAGATTCAACAGAGTCATCTGCCACACGAGGCGATTCTCGCTGGCAAACTGACGGAAATACTTACCGGCGTCCTCTTCTTACTGCCATGGCTTCGGAGATCGCTGACCGCAAAAACCAAAGATCAGATCTTGCTGGTCGCATGTTTCATCCTCTTTACTCAGATGGCCGCGGCAATCTATGTCCACCTGCAGCCTGGGGTGCCTGCTAGCGTTCTTCCTCTCGGGATCAAGCCACCTGTGATTCCCGTTATCGTTCTCCTCCTCGATTTGCTCATTGCTATTGCTGTTTGGAAGGAGCGGCGAGCAGAGAAGGCTAGCGATATGCCGACTCAGTAACAGAGTTCTAACCCGACCGTTTTCGGTCAGAGTGCGGAGCAGGAGTGTCGAACCTGACAGAAGCTCTTCACCGCCGGCTCATCACAAGCAACCCACTGCGTCGTTGAACAACAGGAGCACAAAAATGGCGAATCTCTTCGAATCGGTTCACCTTGGGTCTTTGGTCCTGACAAATCGCGTCTTCATGGCACCGCTCCCGCGCAACCGCGCACAAGCAGATGGTGTGCCGAGCGAACTCGCGGCGACTTATTACTCGCAGCGCGCTTCGGCTGGCCTCATCGTGACTGAGGCGACGCAAATCTCGCCCATGGGCAAAGGGTACTTCAATACTCCGGGGATTCATTCCCCCGAACAGGTGCGAGCGTGGAGCCGGATTGTGGATTTCGTTCATAAGCGTGGAGGCAGAATCTTCCTTCAGTTGTGGCATGTCGGCCGAATCTCTCATTCGTCCTTGTTGCCAAACACTGCACAGCCAGTAGCTCCTTCTGCAATTCGAGCCAATAGCCAAACGCTGATTGCTACGGGGCTGGCGCAGGTCTCGAAGCCGGTTGCCTTGACGGCTAGCGAGATCAAAGAGACCTTGGACGATTATCGGCGGGCAGCCAGCAACGCAAAAGAAGCCGGATTTGACGGGGTCGAGATTCATGCGGCAAATGGATACTTGATCGATCAATTTCTCCGAACAGGAACGAATCAGAGAACCGATGAATATGGAGGTGTTACGTCGAATCGAGTCCGCTTTCTCACTGAAACAGTTGAACGCGTCCTGCAAGTCTGGGATAGCGGGCTGGTGGGTGTACGAATCTCTCCAACGGGCGGTTTTAACGATATGACGGACGACAACCCCCTTGAAACCTTCTCCATCACGGTTGCAAGACTCAACAGCTATGGGCTCGGGTACCTTCATGTCGCTGAAACGGCGCAGAACAGCAAAGGAAGCAGCGAGGAGGATCTCGCCATGTCGGCTCACCTGAGAACACTTTGGAAAGGTCTCTACGTCGTGAATGGCGGTTATGACGGGCTCAGAGGAGAGGAAGCATTACGGACCGGGCGTGCCGACGCTGTCGCCTACGGCCGCGCCTTTCTAGCCAACCCAGACCTACCAAGGCGGCTACAACTCGGAGCCGCTCTGAATGAACCGGACCCAACGACTTTCTACGGAGGAGGTGCTGCCGGCTACACGAGCTATCCTGCGTTCTCCTGAACGGCAGGTGGTCCTTTACCGCCGCCGCCTTCCAGTGTGTTCAGTAGGCGCGTGAAGGACGGGCGGTCGAACGGCGCCACATGAGTATCGTGGAATTCTCTCAGCTTTTTCTTCAGTGCATCGAGGGAAAGAAGCTGGACGCCTGGGCCTTCGCCCCGGAGCATGAATTTCAATAGGTCTTCGCAATATATTCGGATGTCTCCGATGTAATCGCGGGCTAGTGAGTCGTCATTCGCATCAACGGCTTTCCTCCATGCGCGTTCCAGACAGCTGCCGTTGACAATCTTTGCAACGCCGCAGGTCTTGTTCACGCCGCCGATAAGCGCCTGTTCCCCCACGAGCTTCTCGTGGTCGACGATGCATTGGAAGAACTGCGTTTCGTGCGTGGTGAGGATAAGCTGTGCTCCGCCTGCCGAAGCCGAATCCAGATTTGCAATGCGGACGATTTCTTGTGCCCATTTGCGCTTGTTTCGTGGGTCAAA
>PLBE01000197.1 GCA_003134435.1 Acidobacteriaceae bacterium | reverse complement strand
CCGCTGGTGTTGGTGGTGACGATGGTGCCGGGCTTGCGGATGGCCTCTACTTTTTTCAGTAAGGAGCGTTTGATGTCGAGGTTTTCGACGATGGCTTCGATGATCCAGTCGACGTCGGCGAGACGTTTGAGGTTGTCGTCGAAATTGCCGACGGTGACCAGGCGGGAAAGGGAGGCTTCGAAAAATGCGGCGGGTTTGGATTTTCTGGCGCCTTCGAGTCCGGCGGCGGCGATTTTGTTGCGCGCGGGACTGAGGGGGTCCGGGGGCGCGTCTGAAGGCACGATATCGAGCAGTAAGGAGGGGACTCCGGCGTTCGCGAAGTGAGCGGCGATGCGGGCGCCCATGGTGCCTGCGCCGAGGACAGCGACTTTGTGAATACGTTTCATGAATGCGAACTCCTAGGATGAAGAATTCTTCTAGGGAAGTTTATCCACCACCCAGTCATTCTTGCCAGTCTCGACCAGGATAATTTCCGAAAATTTACGAGTGACGTGTGAACCTCGAGGCGTGACCAAGACTACGGGAAAGGAGTAACGGCCGGGATGTCCGCGGCCTCGGGTGATTTCGAAGGCGCGATTGGAGGCGTTGGAAAAAACCAGTTCGAGTTTGTCGGCGTTCTGGGAGTGACGGATGCCATCGCTGAGCAGCACCATGCCGTTTTCGAGATCACCGGTTTGCCAGGCGTGGAGGAAGTGGTTGGCGGCGGCGAGGGCGAACACGTAACCGGGATCGGAAGGAGTCGCCTGCGGGGCAGGATGGGTGTGCGAACGCGCCCAAGCGGCGGGCGGCAGGAGGATGGGATCAAAGACTGTGAGAAGGAAGAGAAGAGTTGCGATGCGGACCTTCACGCTCTGGTATTCGTTATTCTGCATTCTGGGCCAGGGATGGCGGACTCTTTACTCTACCGGAAGATGAGTGGAGTTGTTGTGAGCAGGTTGGCACTCAAAAGCCCCGTCGCTGGGACGATGAGTGTAATGGGGGATGTTTCAACAGTTGGCCAATCTAATCTTGCCCAAGGAACTCGAAGACGCCGTCGCTCATCCTTAGCAAACCAGACTGGGACGAATTGAAGGCGATTGAGACGAATTTGTTTGACTCCGGTCCGGGTGGGCGACCACTTCCGCATCGTGGAAATCCGGCCAGCCACCGAACCATTCAACTACAGCGCCTTTACCAGTGAGCGTTTCGGGAACTTGGAACTGATTCAAGCCAGGAGGTTAGCATGCATTTGAACAAGTCGAAAATTGGCTCGTTGGGCATCGCTCTGGCATTGACGGTCATACTTGCGACGGCAGTCACCGCTTTATCTCCATCGCCCTAAAACGTGATCTGGAACAGCGCCATCGCGGCCTGAAGTGGGGTATGATCTGGTGGCTTGGCCAGTCCTGTTCCACCGAGGACTTTTATGGGAGTTTTTTGCTCCGCGAAACGAGCCGGTATCGTACTTGTCCTTTGTGTGGCAGCCGTCGCGGCCCCGACCGGCGGTCAGTCTTCCGCAGGAAAATCTTCTTCTGGCGAATCTTCTTCTGGTTCTGGCAAATCTTCTTCTGGCAAATCTGTTGCCAGCCTGTCGAGTCTGCCGCCCGGCGCGCAAGGTCCCATCTCGGCGGTGTTGGGGAAGGACGATTCGAACTACTGGGCTCATCGGAATGCTGAGGGCTTCCGCGAGGAAAATCCACGGCACGAACTGGTGGCGGAGTTCACGCGGGATGGCGCCGAAGTACGCAGCCACAACCTGGGTTGGCGTCTCGAGACGCGCGGCTATGGATATGGCGATACACTGCATCGGCTCAAGGCGCTGGCTCCGCAGGCGAACGGTAACCGAGTGGAGTACCGGCGGGATGGGTTGACCGAATGGTACGAGAACGGGCCTCTGGGCCTGGAGCAAGGATTCACGCTGGCTCATCGTCCGGGGAAAGGGAACGGACAGAAGCCGCTGACCGTTGAACTGGGGCTGAATGGCGATCTGGTAGCGACGATGCAGCCGGGAGGCAAGGCGCTGGAACTGCGGCGCGTCGACAGGCAAGCGGTGTTGCTCTACACGGGGCTGAAGGTAATTGATGCGGCGGGACAAGAGTTGCCGAGTTGGATGGAAATACGGGGCGAGCGCTTGCTGCTGCGGGTGGACGATCGCGGAGCGCGCTATCCGGTGGTGGTAGACCCGTGGATCCAGCAAGGGGAGTTGCTCGCTTCCGACGGCAAGGCACAGGACTTGTTGGGCGATTCCGTCGCGATCAGCGGCACGACGGTTGTAGTGGGAGCTCCCGATCACACGTTCGGCAAGAGCTACTCTCAGGGAGCGGCATACGTATTCGTCGAGAGCGGTGGAAAGTGGCGTCAACAGGCGGAGTTGAAGTCATCCGACGGTGCGGGCTATGACAACTTCGGGTGGTCGGTCGCGGTCAGCGGCAATATCGCTGTGGTGGGCGCCCCTTGCCACACGAATTCGAACGGCCAATGTGGTCAGGGAGCGGCGTATGTGTTCGCGAACTCCGCTGGAAGCTGGAGNNTCGTTCTTCATATTCTGTCAGGGAGCGGCTTATGTTTTCGTCGATAGCGGCGGAAAGTGGACGCAACAGGCAGAGTTGACGGCGTCCGACGGCGCGACAGGGGACGGCTTCGGCTGGTCGGTCGCGCTGGATGGCAACACGGCCGTGGTAGGGGCCTACGATAAGACCGTTCATGGCCACGCGGCGCAGGGAGCGGCGTACGTATTCGCCGAAAG
>PLBE01000252.1 GCA_003134435.1 Acidobacteriaceae bacterium | reverse complement strand
TGCTGCTGGGCAATGGCGACGGCACTTTCCCGAGTGCTTCCGGCTATGGGCCTCTGGCGGGGGTTTCGTTGGCTACCGGCGACTTTAACCGTGATGGAATTCTCGATTTGGCCGTTTCCGATGGGCAAGATTCTCTGGCCATTCTTCTGGGCAATGGTAATGGGTCGTTTACTCCCGCCGCGACCCAGCCGGCCGCGACGGGCAATGTGACCGCAGTGACCGCCGGCGATTTCAACGGCGATGGCATCCTCGACCTCGCACTCGCGGGGAGCTCCACGCTCACGATCCTTCAAGGCAACGGAGATGGCACATTCACGCCGCTGAGCGGAGAACCCTCGATACCGCAATCGAGCTTCGTTACCACCTCCGACCTGAACGGAGATGGAAAACTGGACCTGGTCTTTTGCGCCGCGAATGCAATTTCGATCCTTCTTGGTAACGGTGACGGAACATTTCAGTCTGGAGTCAGCTATGCCGTCGGCAGTGGGCCCTTCGCGGTGGGCGTCGGCGATTTCAATGGAGATGGCCGCCTCGACCTCGCGGTCACAAATTCTTCCAGCAACACTGTATCCATTCTTAGCCAGACCGTCGCCGCGCCCAAGGTTGCGGTTACGCTGGCTGCCGGCCAGGGTCCCATCTATGTGAACGAGCCTGCGACCTTTACGGCCGCCGTGTCGGCCAAACCATTTTTCCCGACCGGATCGGTAACATTTAAACAAGGTGGAACGATTCTCGGCACAGTGCCGCTGGTGAACGGGCAGGCTAGCCTGACCACCGTGCTCGCGAAGGCTGGAGTCCTCTCGATTACCGCCAACTACTCCGGCGACCAGAACTACCACGGCGCCAGTTCGCGGCCGGTGCAACAGGTCGTGAACAAGTACTTGACCAGTATTGTCCTGACCTCGACTCCCAATCCCGCAGGTCAAGGCCAGGCAGTCTCATTTACGGCGACCGTGAGTTCCCCGGGCCCCACGCCAACCGGAAGAGTGCAATTCGTCAGCGGAGGTGCGTCGCTGGGCTCTGCGATTGTCGGCAACAGTGTGGCCACGATCACCAAGTCCAATCTACCGCCGGGAACGCTACGAGTGACGGCAACGTATTATGGTGACGCTGCGTCGGACGGGACCACATCCCAGGTGCTGCAGCAGGTCGTCAACTAGCGAGGGGCTCCGTCCCCGCCTGGTTAAGCGGGCTCGATTCCGCTTCTTTGATATTCCTCGAATCGTTTAATCTGGATATTCTCATTACAGGAGAGTCTGTGAAGATATTCCATATTGTTGGCGCTCGTCCTAACTTCATGAAGGTCGCGCCCGTTCTCAGTGCTTTGAAGAAACGCGATCACGTCGTACAAACTCTGATTCACACCGGTCAGCACTACGACGTCAATATGTCGGATGTGTTCTTCCAGCAACTCGGCATCCCGGAACCCGACGTGAACCTGGCGGTTGGCTCGGGCTCGCATGCGAAGCAGACGGCCGAAATCATGGTCCGGCTGGAGCCCGTGGTCGTCGAACGTCAGCCCGACATGGTGCTGGTGTATGGAGACGTGAACTCGACCGTCGCAACCGTGCTGGTTTGCGCCAAGCTGGGTGTTCGCGTCGGCCATGTCGAGGCGGGACTGCGGTCGTTCGATCGCACCATGCCGGAGGAGATCAACCGCCTCGTCACCGACCAGCTGGCGGACTTGCTGTTTACGCCCTCCGAGGACGGAGACGAGAATCTTCGGCGCGAGGGAGTCTCGGCCGAGAAGATATTTTTTGTGGGTAACGTCATGATCGACTCGCTGGTGCACTTGTTGCCGTCGGCGCAAAAGAGCAAAGTCGATGGCCTGCCGGAGCGCTATGCCCTGGTAACGCTTCACCGACCGGCGAACGTCGATGATAGCGCGACACTCAAGGGAATTCTGGAGTCGCTGCTCGAGGTAAATCGGGATCTGGCGGTAGTATTTCCAGCTCATCCCCGTACCCGCAAGCGAATCGCGGATTTCGGGCTGAACGCCAGCCAATTGCGGGTGCTCGATCCTCTCCCCTACGTGGACTTTCTGGGATTGCAGTCCCGTGCCACAGTCGTGATCACGGACTCGGGAGGCATTCAGGAAGAGACCACCTACCTCGGTGTCCCTTGCCTTACCGTCCGCGAGAATACCGAGCGTCCGATTACCGTGACCATGGGGACCAACGTCTTAGTAGGCCGCGATCCGGAGAAGCTGCGCGCAGAGCTGTCGCGAGTGCTCAACGGCAAGGCGAAGAAGGGAACGGTGCCGCCACTCTGGGACGGGCATACCGGTGATCGCATCGCCGACATTCTGGTCAAGCGCTGAAACAATAGGTTGAGAGACGAGTCCGGCGAGTCTGGGAACGCAGAAAGTTATGGTTTGCGGTGTCTCCCTGTGAAATCTCAGGAAGCCGGAATCACGGCCTCGGCCTGATTGGAGTAGTCGCTTTCCAGGCCACTGCTATCCACCGCAGTCGTGACGTAGTAGAACGTCTCACCGGCGGCGACAGTATCGTCCGTGTACGAGGTGCCAGACTGCAGGCTGGAATTGATCTGGGAGTAAGGGCCGCCCGATACGGTGCCGCGATAGACGTTATAGCCAGCCACGTCCGGTCCCGTGCTGGCATTCCAGCTTAAAGCCGCGCTGTGCTGTGCCTGCGCTTTGCCGTCCCCGGTCAGGGCTTGCGTTGTGGGTGAGTTCGCGGCGTCGCTGGCAAACGAAAGTGTGCCGGAGGCGGTTCCCGTCTGCGACGGTTGGAAGGTGACTGTAAAGGAAGCGCTCTGGCCGTCGTTGAGGGTGATGGGAAGCGAAATTCCCGAGAGCGTAAATTCGTTGCTGTTGCTGCCCGCCCCGGAGATGGTTACCGAGGATCCACTGGCCGCCACGGTGGCATTCAGCGAGTTGTTCGCGCCCACTACAACATTGCCAAAACTCAAGCTGGCGGGCGAAATCGACAGCTGACCTTGCGCTATTTCCGTCCCGGCCAGCGCCACGTTCAGCGGCGAATTGACGGCTGTGGATACGATCGCGAGCGTTCCACTGGCGGCGCCTGCCGAAGCTGGCGCGAACGATACCGTGAAGGTCACGCTTTCGTTGGGAGTGAGGGACATCGGCAGGCTCAGGCCGCTCAGCGAGAAACCCGAACCGGAAACATTTGCCGCCGAGATCGTTACCGCTGACCCGCCGCTGTTGGTCAATGTCTCCGTCAGACTGGCGCTCTTACTTTTCTCTACGCTGCCAAAGGAAAGCTTGGATGAGGACGCGGCCAGGTTGGCGTTGCTATTGGAACCGCCGCTGGGCGCAACTCCTTGGCAACCGGCGAGCAACCCCATTCCGGCGGCGACCAAGAGAGTACTGATCCAACCACGATACGAAGAAAAGCGCAAAGCCCAAGTCCTCGAATGCTGAAGATCGCGTTCTATTTCGGGATTAAAATTCCCGAACTGACGCTTGCAGTGTACGGAAAACAGACGCTATTCAACGAGATTCCGAGAGTACTGCAGACTCTGGCGTTAGTGCAAGGACCAACGATTTTTATTCGGAATTAAGGTAGTTATGCGAACTTTCGATGTGCAAAAATAGTTTGGGCAGATCGCATGATTCTTGCACTTGCTTTCCGATGCGTCCGGTGGTCACTGTCGGGGCCGCTCAAACGTAACTGACCAAGCCGCGATTGTGGAGAACAATCAAGCCGATTCTCGGTATAGTGAATAGCAAATGGAAAAATGCCGTCCATTAGGAGTCCGAACGGCGAAACGCGGGTGAAGTAGGCGATGGGCCCGACCAGGGTCACAGCGGCGGTGCCGACTCCGTCCCACCCGCTCCACTCTAGCCGTTCGACAACATCGGCTTGAGTTCTGACTCCAGCCGCTGCGGTTGCAAAAGAGTGCAAAGTTGCATCTTCCGGTCATCCCAAAATCCAGGACAAAATTTTCCATCTGGCCAAGCTCAACGGTAGTCTGTCGGGTAACATGCCGCCACCGGGGACTTGAACGAAGCGGCGTTCATCATCATAATCATGAAGGCAGGCATTTTATCCGGATCAACTTCTTACAACTCCTGGCGGCATTGGCGGCTTGTCTACTCTGCGCCAGCCTCGCCGGTTGCCACAAAGGCCCGCCGCCGCACCGGGTTACGCTCAACTGGGAAGCGCCGCCTCCCGTTCCGGGTGTGAAGGTCTCCGGCTATAGCGTGTATCGCAGCGAGAGCTCGGGCGGTCCCTATGTGAAAATCGCCCGTCGAGTCCCCGGCCCGCCGTATGAAGACGGACTTGTGGTCAGCGGCCGAACTTACTTCTACGTGGTCACTGCCATTAACCAGGCTGGCCGTGAGAGCAAATTCTCCGCGGAAATCCGGGCTACCGTTCCATAACATTTTCATAACGTGGAGCGTTGCCGTTACGGAGTCGGAATCACTGCCTGCACTTCCGCGGAGTAGCCACTTTCCTGCGAACTCGCATCCACGGCAGTCGCTACGTAATAGTACGTTTGCCCGGAGTCGACCGTGTTGTCGGTGTATGCGGTCGTCCCATCGAGCGTAGGGTTCACCATCGTGTAAGGCCCGCCGGACACGGTGCTCCGGTAGATGTTGTAGCCCACGGCGTCATTGGAGGAGTTCCAGCTTAAGTCCGCGCTGTGCTGAACCGGCGTGGTTCCCGTGCCCGTCATCGATTGCACGGCGGGGGAGTTGACGGCGTTGCTCGCGAACGACAACGTCGCCGAAGTTGCTCCGCTGGCCTGAGGCGTGAAGGTGACGCTGAACGACGCGGATTGACCCGCCGCGAGCGTTGCCGGCAGCGAAAGTCCGGAAACCGCAAACTCACCGTTGCTGAGACTTGCCGATGTAATCGTGACCGCCGCTCCGCTTGCGTTCAACGTGCCGCTGAGCGTTGCGCTCGACCCCACGGCTACGTTGCCAAAGCTGAGGTTCGTCGGAGACACTGCCAACTGTCCGGCTGCGGTTCCGGTGCCCGAGAGCGCAATCGTAAGCGGCGAGTTTGATGCGTTCGATCCCAGCGAAAGGCTTCCGCTAGCTGCGCCGCTGCTGGTCGGAGTAAATGTCACGCTAAATGTCGCGCTCTGGTTTGGAGTAAGAGTCAGCGGCAAATTCAACCCGCTGATCGAGAAAGCCGCCGCGGTTGAACTCGCTTGCGAGATCGTGACCGCCGCTCCCCCAGTGTTGGTCAGGGTCTCGGTCAAG
>PLBE01000234.1 GCA_003134435.1 Acidobacteriaceae bacterium | reverse complement strand
AGATTTCACTGCCAACAGGCGAAGTTTATAAGCTTGAATCGGTTCGCATTGCGACCGCAAAGAATTGCTGCAATCGGGTTGTCGTATGGACGGGAGAGTAATCATGGCCCAACCATCCCTCGCAGAAATAACGGCGACTGCAGCGGCGGCCAAGGACCCGGGCTTTACTCCCCCCAATGTGCCCAAGTTGGGCGGCGTAGACCCCCTTGGGTTACGGCAGATAAATTTCGACCTCATGGACCAGGTGTTTCCCGGACTGAACAATGTTGCGCGGCACATTCGCCCGTTTGTCGTCGTCGCGTGGGCCTGGCGCCGGGCCAACCAGCTAGCACAAAGTCAAGGAGCTCGCACAATCCAAGTCGAACGGCTGCGGGATTTCGTTGATCGCATCGAGGTGATCTACGTTTGGTCGCAATTCCTGGCGAATCCCGCGGCAGATCTCCCCGGACGCCAGGTTCTTGCCAATCTCGTGCAAGCCAAGGACTGGACCTTTGGTGGTGCTCAATGGCGTCAGCGAAGAACGATCCGGCGCTATTCGACAGCATTAACAGCCCCGATCAACTACGGGCCGGCTCTGAAGATGCTGGGATGGGTCCAACCCCACCCGAAACATCCAGAAATATTGATTCCGACCGTCGCCGCCACACCTGCCCTCGACGCATTCGAGGCGCGCATTGGCGATCGTTTGTCTCATGACGCATTCAGCAAGTTCGGATCAGTGACAGTTACCGCCGCGGAAGCAAGGCGATGGGCAAGCGCCTGGGCGCTGGACAAAGTGACAAAGGCAGAAGCCGAGATCATGGATCAGATGCTTTTCGGTGCCGTCGCGCCGGTCTGCAGGCAGTTGGGAGGAGAACTCATCCTCGCCGTCGCCGAACATGCTTCGACCACCGAGATTGATATCCTCCGTGGCGTGATGGCCGGCCCGCCATCACGATTCAAGCCGGCGGCGCCCCTTCTGAACATAAGGGAAGCATGGCGAACCGTCCAGGTGCGCCAACTGTTTCGACTCAGTTTGGAGGCTCTGTTTTACTGGATACTCGCAGACCTCGAAGACGGCCCCAAGAGCACGGATGGCTTGGTCGATTCGTTTCTCAAACAACTCCAATCCCCGAAGAAATATTCCAATGCGCGCAAATGGCTGGACGCGGCATTGCCTGCCGGAACGGGACCAACGGAATTGATGACGGAAATTTCCGAGGCCTTGGGTAGCGGGCCGTCTCTCGACCTCGCCCAGACCATCATCAGAGGGATCGCATTCTGTCTTTCTGAAGCTCCTTCGCAAGATGATCAGTTCGAGCGTCCCGACAGATTGCCGCTGTTTCGCGCGCGCAAGGAAGCGCGAGCCCGCGATAAGGGATCGAGCAGGGAT
Organism: Acidobacteriaceae bacterium; assembly: GCA_003134435.1. Classification (GTDB taxonomy): domain Bacteria; phylum Acidobacteriota; class Terriglobia; order Terriglobales; family Acidobacteriaceae; genus Acidiflorens. The sequence goes on along the minus strand of PLBE01000234.1, from coordinate 8,268 downwards.
TTCGTGCGTCATGTGTTTGAATCGTGGGTTCTCGCGCAGCACGTCTATTGGTCCGTCGGCCGCGGGCTGGCGGATGCGCGCGCTCGCGGCAAGACCTTGCTGAGGCTCAAAGTTGTGCTGGATGAGGGGGGCTGGGCCCTGGCTCCTGGCGTATCCCGAGGATCGCCGCCCTTGCCCACACCGGACCGGCTTGAGACACTCGTCAGCCTTGCCGGCGAGTGTGGGCTCCTGCGCGGTATTTGAACTATTAATTTCTATTCGACTCTTCTGCCACCTGATACCGTCTGGCGTGCAGATTTGGGAATATGACATGACGGACCAGCAAGCTCATCAACTTCTTGTGAGTGTCGTAGGAGGTTATGAAAACAACTCAGTCCGGCTCTTCGATTTCCATAAGAATGATTATCTGATCGCTGTCTGTCCCAGTTCGGTTGGGACGCGCTTCATACAAACTCGCCTGTGACGCTGTGTAACGACTTGCAGTATGACTCATGAATTTTGTTTAAGCGTTTGAGACAAACCTTCGCGGGGGGCCGATTCGACGGTTTTTCAGCCAGCATTGCTTTAATCAAGGTGCTCAATTCCTGGCCTTGATCACCTCTGATCTCGCGTAAATCAAGATCGATTGGGTCGGTCACCATATCTGGCTGGAGCTGGGGATTGAAGCCCGTCAAGAGTTCGTAAAAAACGGTACCGAACTGGTAGACATCACTCTTCGGACTGATTGGCGTCGTGTTGTTGTTCGCTCTTTGGACCAGCTCGGGCGTGCGATACCGCCAAGGCATTCCCGGCCACTGAGTCCCGTCGAGTGCATCGACACCACTCTGTTCCGCTGGAAGGTCTGCAAGTGCTTTCACTAGTCCAAAATCCGCGAGCTTCGCCCCCATCTCACTGATGAGGATGTTCTCCGGCTTAATATCACGATGGACCAGTGGCGCGGTCGTGCCGTGCATACAATCGATCGCGGAAAGACAATTGAGGGCGATACGTATCGCCTGTAGCCGATCCACTTGTTTCGATACAAGCAAAGTACGGGCCGTGATCGGAACAAACTCGATTACCGCAAAGGGATATTTCATCCCATTGGATGCGTTGAAAATACCTTCATCGAAAATCCTCGTTATTGCGGGATGATTGAGTGACCGCAGATGGCCTATCTCAGCCAGGAAGGCTTTTTGTCGCGTAGGATCACTGATCTTGTGAAAAACCTTGAGCACGAACTGCATTCCGACATTCGCTCCGGAGGAACAGGTCACCAGGAACGCCGTCCCGTTACCTCCCCGGCCCAGGAAACGCTGATTGTAATACCACGCTCCTTTTGCTTTGACGGATTGCAAATGGTTTAGAAAGAAACGGTCGTGCGCGGGGTTCGGAAGAGACACCATCGCAAGATCCTCATATTAGAGTGGCGTGGAGATGCTCGCCACTTCAGATTGAAGGAATAATATACCTATCATCAGCCATGTTCGGAAATTGAAAAGGAGCCCCGCAAAAGCACCACAACTGTCATTGCCTCGCGGTTTGTACTAAATCGAGATCTGACTTCTTGTCCTCATCAAGGCAGGGTGGAAACTGTAAGAGTGGACTTACGGCCGATCAGCCGCACACTCTCTCGTCCGCGTGGGAACCCTGACTATTCACGGCTAGGTGTGCGCTTGTTGTGTGCCAGATTTCAGATGCAGACACTCACAAGGCGACAGTCGAGTCCGTCTGGATCGTGAAGGATAAAGGACGTTATCATTCATAAAACCAGTGCACAAAGGCTCAAGGGTGGACAACGGCGGGGGTGACTATCGCCTGCGGCGATAAAACGGCACCCCGTAGATTTGTTCCTCCAACTTCTGAAATTGCACGCCGTCGAACTGACCTGCGGTAATGTGGCCGAGCCGTTCCAGCCGTTTACGGATGAAGTGATAGCTAATTTTCGCTTTGCAGTTGCGTTTGATTTCCACGATGTCAGACGCTTGCCGGACGTTTATCCCAAGGGCCTGAATATCGGCTGAAAATTCAGCTTCCGGATAGATGAATTCCGCCGCAAAAACTTCTGCGCCTTTTTCAATCAGCTCGTTGGCATCGTAGTCGCCGCAATGAATAACGCCAGAGCCCAGCGCCACGCGATCGCGAAAATGATGCTTCAGCTCGTGTACGAGCGCGAACAGCTTGGGCTCGTAGGGTAAGGTGGGTTGCAACGCTACTGAACAATCGCCATCTTCGCACATGTACAACGCTTTCACTTTGCGTGGAAGTGGCCAGTGATCGAGACAAATGCCTTCCTGCTTGTAGATGACGCGCACTTCTGCGAGGCCAAACGCTGCTGTATTCACGCAGAACGCGGCCCGCTTCTGTCGGGCCAGCTCTTTGAGGTCTTCGTAGTAGGCGCTGCGAGTCATGTGGAGTCACCGGTTATTTCTTTTTCCGTTTCGCATTCTCCATCGCGCGGCGCGCCTTCCGAAATTCGGCGTACCGGATAACTTCGTCAAAATCCTTGTCGTCGAGGCCGCCGGTAGCAGACGTGAGGGCTGTCACGCGGGCGGCGTCATTCTCAAGATCAGGAAAGAATTCGGTGATGGATATTGAGAAAAACCGCGCGAGCGTGTCTAAATCCTTGGGTGTCGGCTTGTATGTTCCCGTTTCCCAGCGCGAGACGGTATTCGAGGCGACTTTAAGCTGAGCGGCAAGCCCTTCCTGACTAAGCGCTCCTTTCGGATATTCAGTTCTCAGTTGTCGAATCTTGTGGCCGATGTGTTCATACAGCGTTGTCATAAGTCCTCCTCCTGTAATGGGATAGCGTTGTCCTACTATAGCTTGACAGGCTCGCTGTCGCAACATATACTAAAATAGGACTATGACATCCCACTATAGGAGGTAGCAGAATGAGTATCGAAGCAAGCAATGTTGGCGGCGAAGCCGCACATCCGGTACCGGGCCACCATCATGAAATTCACTTCTTCCTGGATGGCGAGCCGTTCGAAACGGACCGACGCGAGTGGACACCGAACGAAATCATTAAAAAGTTCGGCGATAAAGACCCGGCGACGCACTACCTGGTGCGCATCGAGGGACATCACCGGCACAGCTACGAGGGCAAGGGAAACGAGCCCATCAAGATTCACGATGGGGAGAAGTTCCAAATCGTTTCGACGGGCCCGACTCCGGTTTCCTAGGCGGAAGACATGCAAACGGGCGTTGAGGCATTTCTAAAGGGGCTTCGCGATCTCGGGTACGAGCCGGTGGTTCTCAAGGACCGGCCCGATCATGTGGTGATTGACTACGGGGTCGAAAGCGGCAAGTTCGCCGGCACGAGGCTCAAGCACGGATTCATCGTGCCGGCTGACTTTCCCGTAAATCCACCAACTGGCATTCACATCGCCGCACTCATTCATCCGGTGCAGGGCGGAGGCACGCATCCGACCGGAGGCGTGCATCGCGATCAGGCCGCGCCTTTCCAGCAGGCATTGGGTGGCGAGTGGCAATACTGGTCCCGGCCTCCCGCGGATTGGGCCACGGGCAAGAAAACAGTCGCGGCCTATATGAGCCATGTCTGGCGGCTCTGGGATTCCCAATGAGCCGCGCTGAACGCAGCGTGGCCATGACTGCCGACATTGACCGTCAGGCTCGCCAGCATCTGTTGCGTTCCGACCGGCAGGAAGACATCTGCTTCGGCCTCTGGCGCGGCAGCAAGGGCTTGACACGCAACAGCGCACTTCTCGAACGCTTGATATTGCCTCAAGAAGGTGAGCGCAACGTTCACGGTAACGCGAGCTTCGAGCCGAGTTTTCTAGAGCGGGCAATGTCAGAAGCCGCGGCGAGCGGTGCAGGCCTCGCCCTGTTGCACAGTCATCCACGCGGACGCGGCGCCCAAGGAATGAGCCAGGACGATGTCGTCGCGGAGCAAGGCAATGCCGGTGCTGTTTTTGGGGCCACAGGACTGCCTTTTGTAGGATTGACCTTGGCTGGCGACGCCGCATGGAGCGGACGGTTCTGGGAGCGAACGGCGCCTCGCACCTATCCCGGCGCGGCGTGTGCGTCGGTGCGCGTAGTGGGCGACAGCTTGCGAGTGACACTTCTGAACAAACTCGCCCCGATACCTCGGCCGACGGAACAGCAGGTCCGCACAGTGTCAGCGTGGGGCGAGGAGAGTCAAGCGAATCTCGTGCGCCTGCGCGTTGGCGTAGTTGGAGCCGGGAGCGTGGGCGGGATGATCGCCGAGTCTTTGGCGCGGACCGGCTTTGAGGACATTACGCTGATTGATTTCGACATCGTGAAGAAACACAACCTCGACCGGTTGAACTATGCGACAAGGCGGGAGGTTGGAAAGTTAAAGGTTGAGTTGCTGGCGGATTTTCTCCGGGAAAGGGCCACCGCTTCGAGCTTCCGGGTGGAACCCGTCGTAGGCGCCGTGTATGAAGAGAAGGGATACCGCGCCGCCCTTGATTGCGATTTGCTTTTTGCGTGCGTTGACCGGCCCTGGGGCCGATATGTGCTAAATCTGATTGCGTACAGCCACCTGATTCCTGTTATTGATGGCGGTATTCGCGCGCGGGCTAACCGCTTAGGCAAGCTGGCCGCGGCCGACTGGAAAGCACACACTGCAACTATCGGAAGGCCATGCCTTCAGTGTCTCGGCCAGTACGATCCAGGACACGTTCAGCTTGAGCGCGAAGGTACGCTTGACGATCCGAAGTACATCGAANNCCGTTGAAATCGCGGGAAAATGTGTTCGCATTTTCGATGGCATGCGCCTCGCTCCAGACGCTGCAAATGCTGGCGCTCGTTCTTGCGCCGCTGGATCAGCCTAATCCTGGCAGCCAGCTGTATCATTTCGTGGGCGGACATATGGAGGAACCGAAATTCGGCACCTGCCATCCGGAATGTTTGTTTCCTTCCTTCATCGCACTTGGTGATTCCTGTGGTATTTCAGCAACTGGTGTTCGTCCGTCGAATGCCGGAGAGATTTAGGTTGAAGAATGGCGTTGCCCTCTAACTCGATAAAATACATGATCGCGTTCAAGCAGACGCTTTCGCGCAAGAGCGGAGCTAAGGGCGGTGGAAACCCTCAGTTTCAATCGCCACGCCAGCGAGTGTTGACGATTCGAATCGAACGTAGAAATCCCTGCCTTCCACGGGAAGCCATTCGTAGCCTTGCAGTTTGCGAACAGCCTCAGCCAAGCTCTCAGACTCGCGTAGCGCCCAGACCAGCGCGTCGAACTCTGCGAGAAAGCTGTCTTTCATTTGGATGGTGCTGATGTGGTCGCGTGCGATTACCGCATACGTCAGAGGGTCATTAATTCTGTTCGACAGACCACGTTTCTGAAGAAAATCAGGGAAGGCATCGAGAAATGTTCTAATATCTCGAAGCTGCCGGAACCCCTCCTCCAGCTCGACTTCTCGGTCGAGATATTCGAGAACTCGGGTTGATTTCCTTAGCCATTTGAGCTCACCAAGCAACAAGCAGGAGTCTGCCGAGTCCTTGAGCACAATGTCCAAGTCCGGGAGAGCTTCGTCAGGCAACTTCAGCGGACCACTCACGGTGTAACGTGCTGGGACCGCTTGTTTGATGTCCTCCCGCATTTCTGCCTCCTTGGCGTTAGCGATCACGCTGTAGTACTGAGGCCTGGCATATGAGCACACGCGAAGTATGTTCTCCTCCGCTCTGCTATTAAGGATGAAGTGTGGAATGAGGAATAAGGCGCTTCCATCAATCGTTGGCACAAAGGGAGAAATGTAGATATCCAATGCCTTGATGGTTCCAAAACTGAGATCCGCGATCATCAGCTGTACTTGGCTCTCTGCAAGGTTCGACAGGCCCGTAATTAGGGAGGTCCATTCGGAGAGAGGCTTGACCATTACAGCCGATTCGGTTGGAAATCGTCCGCGTAGCTTGGACCATGCATCGCAGAGATACTCGTGGACTGAGCAAAGCGAAAGCAATACGGCGAAAAATCGACGGAAGTCTCCGAGAGTGTACCCCCCTAGATCCAGGGTAGGCTTGCGTCGAAACGCAACCGCGAGCCGCCTATCGTAGATGTTCCTCAAATGGCTGAAAAGCTCACTATCATCTGGATACCGCAGGGCGAGCGCGCCTTCCACCGTGGCCTTCGATAGAAGCTTCGCAATCAGGGACACTGTATCGGGATCATCCACCATCGATTTATCTATTGGATTGTCGGTGGTGGAAGGCCAATTAGGAATCCTGCAGCCTTGCTGGTGGGCCATAATGCGTCGATCCATCAACGTTGGCGGAACACTGAACCGCAATTGCGTCGGTGAAATGATCTCTACAGTTCGGCGAAACCTGTGCCACATCGTGAACGTCGAGATGAAGATGTCGCGATGGTAGGCGGCCATAACCGCTTGCTGGGTAGCGACGGCAAGCGGAGGTGTCCACTTCAACCAAACTGGCTTATCGGGTAACGCTGACCGGCGCAGCTCGTCGATAAGGAGTGCTCCAGCCCTACCGAGATTTATCATCGCCTCGCGGTGTTTTTGAGATCCGTGTCCATGCTGTCCGATATGCTGTTCAATCAACAGGATGATTTGTGTGAGAGCGCCCCAGACCGCCACGTCGTGCGTGAAAGTGGCGAGTCCGAGGTCACGGGACCACTTGTCGCTTTGATCCTCAATTTCCTTGACTTGCGTGATCAACTCCAATGGCGCATCGGATTTGAGAACGCGAGATTGCATATTGTCAGTAGCGCTCATTAATTAAGAACTGTAAACCAATTATGCGGTAATGGATTGCCACCCATATAAAGAGGTTATGGGACCGAATGCCATTGCACTTGCGGACGGCTTCGGATAGGGGATGATAACGGTATCATTCATAAGGTTGACGGAATCGATGGAAGAACTCGTGTTCCTATCCTGGTGATGCATGAAATCAGAATTTGAAGTCAAAGGACTGCTCGGCCCTGGTTCCTCCTTCGTCGTTGGGCTGCCCAATCCATTCCATTTGAAACAGGAATTGCAGTCAGCGAAGTCGATCAAGCTCGCAACGGCGTTTGCGCATTGGTCCGGGTGGAGACATCTGCTTCCTCACGTCAAGAAGACAGCGGGGACCGTGAAACTTCTGACTGGACTGTCGTTCTGCCAAACTGAGCCTAAGGTTCTATATGACTGGTGCGAGCGCAGTCAGGAGGATCGAGTTGAAGCGCGACTCTTCACCCAGAAACAAACGACGTTTCATCCGAAAGTGCTTTTGGTCAAGAATTCACGCAGGGCGTTCGTCGTCGTGGGCTCAGGAAACCTGAGTAACGGCGGCTTCCTGCAGAACATTGAATGCGGCCTCTATTCCGATGACAAGAACGTGTTTGCGTCCGTTGACGCATGGTTTGAGAGGTTGTTTTCGGACGATTCGCTCACCAAGCAATTGAGGGAGCCCGATATACGGCATTATAAGAAACGCTTCGACGCCGCGAAGAGCGCAAATAGAGTTGTAAAAGAGCTTCAGAACGAAGCGGAAGACGAAATCGGCGAACAGCATCGGGCGGGTCTCGGGAACTGGAAGCGGGCTGTGCTCTTGGCGAGAAAGTTTTTCATATCCAGACGCTTTCTGGAACACTATCAGCCCAAGAGAGCCAGGACCGCGAAACAAATTAAGTCTGCCCTCCGATATCCGGGGTTCGATTTCGACCAAGATGGCCTGGAGGACTAATACAAAATTCAGGCGCTCGGGCATCTTATTGAAGTTAGAAAACCGCGGGTTTGGGCCCAGCGAAAAAAGCTCCAGGCAGGGCTACGCTACCTTATAGATGATTCCGCACCTATCGAAGGACGGCTTCACGCGGTGTTGGAGGGCCGGTACAAGGTCGAGGGTGTTGGCTTGAACTTCTTGACTAAGGTACTGGCGGTTCACGATCCTTCGAGATTTACGGTCTTCAATCAGCCCATCGCACAGGCCCTTGAACACTTCAAATACGAACGGACGCGTGGATACCCGCCTTCGCAGCGTTATCTGGAATTCGCTGATCTTATGAAACGTTTTCTGAAGGAATCTGGTGGCCGATCCAGCCTCGATTTAGACAACTTCTTCTACGAATATTGGAATAAGCACTTAAAGAAGAAGAGGGGCGGCCACTAGATGGCAGAAGAATCGAAGCCGTCTCAACGCCTGACGCGCGGATATTCGGCCCTCGATGCGTGCCACCTTTATCACGGCTGCACTGGAAAACGGGGCGACGCTCGATGACGTGCAACGAGCCGCCGGCCGCGCAGAGCCCGGCACCACCAAGCTCTATGACCGGCGAGGCTATAATCCGGAGAAGTCGG
>PLBE01000042.1 GCA_003134435.1 Acidobacteriaceae bacterium | reverse complement strand
AGCACAAATGAAGAAAGTTTGGTTCTAGGTGGATTTGCCGCCTCGGTGCAGTTCTATCCGGAGGCGTCGGAATTGGTACTGACACACATCAAGACATCGGGGCGGGTTGTGTAGTCGGTTTGTTTGAGTGCAGACGCGGTTTCCAACAAGCGTCTTTTTGAAACATGGGGATGTCAGACGAAAACTTTTTGGAAACCAAACCTTGCGAGTAAGGATGGCGAAGCCTTGTCTGAAATGATCGAGCTAGCGACTTGGGTTAAGAAAAAAGAGGCCTATTGCGCCGCCAACGACGCCGTGCCGCAGTGGTTCGCTGCGTATACTACTCCCCGCCATGAAAAGCATGTGTCTGAGTTGCTGGTGGAGCGTCAGATCGAGACCTTCCTGCCGCTGTATCGGACGGCCAGGCAGTGGAAGAAGAGCAGCCCAGTCGTTCTGGAGCTGCCCCTGTTCCCGACTTACGTTTTTGTCCGTATCGCCCGGCATGCGCGGGGAGCCGTGCTTGGTGTTCCGGGAGTGCTGTCGATTGTTGGTTCGGCGCGAGAGTCGTGGCCGCTGCCCGATTTCGAAATCGAAATATTACGTTCGGCAGCGCAACTGGGCAAGGTCGAACCGCATGCATACCTCAGGGTGGGCGAAAGAGTGCGAATCAAGGCTGGAGTCATGAAGGGTCTTGAGGGAGTATTGGCCCGGAAGAAGAACGAATTTCGCGTCGTCCTCACGCTGGACGCGATTATGCGCAGTGTAGCGCTTGAGGTCGACGCCGAAGATCTCGAACCGGTTGACATGCCCGCTGTGAGAATGGCGTGCTAGCCACAAAACCTGGGTTACTGTGTCCTGCTGAGTTTTGTGCTTTCCGGATACACCTTCCCTTGTTTCGCTATAGGCGCGGTATTGCGGTGAAAACGGAATCTCCTGATAGCGATCGCGAATCCATTTCGATTTCCTATCAGCTAACAAGACCACGGGGAAGATAATCATGGCAGAAGAACCCGAGGAGCAGACTTCAGAACCGTTCGACCTGCAGCGGTACCTGAGTGTCGTCCGCCGCCGCCACATCCATTTCCTAATACCGCTGCTTGTTGGGTGGCTCGCGGTTTGGGGGGCAAGCTGGGTTCTGCCGGCGAGCTTCAAATCAAGCACGCTGATCCTGGTAGAGCAGCCGACGATGCCCAAGAACTATGTCGTGCCAAATGTCAGCGACGATTTGCAAGACCGGCTGCAAAGTATTACACAACAAATTCTTAGCCGCACGCGTCTTCTCTTGATCATCGACAAGTTGCACCTTTATGAAGGGGGACGCAAACGGGTCGCCGCCGATGAAAAGGTCGAGCTCATGCGGAAGGACATTGCCATCGAACTTGTGCGCGACAATCACGGCGAAGAGATCACGGCGTTCAGGATTAATTATTCAGCGCACGACCCGCATATTGCCCAGCAAGTAACCAGCGAACTGACAGATCTTTTCATCAATGAAAACCTGAAAGTGCGTCAGCAGGAGTCGAAAGACACTACCGACTTCATTGCGAGCCAGCTGGAGAATGCGCGTGCGAGTCTCGCCGAGCAGGAAGCGAAGGTGAGAGAGTTTGAAGGACAGCACGAAGGCGCGTTGCCTTCACAGCAGGCGAGCAATCTTCAAATTCTGGCCGGATTGCAGGCGCAGCTACAGAACGAGCAGGATGCGCTCAACACTGCGAGACAGCAGCGAGTCTTCCTTCAGTCGGAGATGGAGCAATACCGCGCGAGTGGGCATGTGCCTGCGCAGACTGCCGATGGCGCCCCGACCGCGTTGACAGCCATTGACCAGGAACTTGCCACGCTAAGAGCGAAACTGGGAGAACTGAACTCGGCCTACACCGATAGTTATCCGGAAGTTCAGAGCGTGAAAAACCAGATAGCGAGCGCAGAGAAGAGGCGGGAGAAACTCATTGCCGATCTAGCCCAGGGAGGCAAGGGTGGCAGTCAGCCGATCGGCGGCACGTTGGCACGCGATAATGCGGATGCGCCAATGGTGCAACTGCGAGGCCAACTGGAAGCCAGCCGTGCAGAAATCGCGAATAGAGAGCAGTCGATTGCAGGTTTGAAAGAGAGAATTAACGAGTACCAGGCACGCTTGAACCAGGCGCCTGTGGTTGAGCAGCAGCTGGCCGATCAAACCCGCGGTTATGAACAATCCAAGGCAGACTACGACGACCTGTTAAAGAAGAGTAATGAGTCAGAGATGGCCACAAACATGGAACAGATGCAACAGGGCGAGCGATTCAGCATGCTTGATCCTCCCAGTTTGCCGCTGAAGCCAGATTTTCCTAATCGCCTCAAATTCTGTGGAATAGGATTGGGAGTTGGTCTGGCGCTCGGGCTTGTTGTGGTATTTGGATTTGAGTTTCTGGATGACCGTCTTTACAGCGAGAATGAAATCAAGGCCTTGCTGCCAGTGGCGATCCTATCTGAGCTTCCAGAGGTCCAACTCCCATCCGATGAACGGCACAGTATGAGAATTGCGGCAATGGGGTGGTCCACCGCGGTGCTGGTTGTGGCCACAATCGTGGCCGGTTCCGTCTTCAGTTATCTGCACGGCTAAATTCTGCATCCGAATGTACCGAACCTATTTCAAACTCGCGCGCAATCCGTTCAACCTGACGCCTGATCCCGCTTGTTTTGTTCCGACCAAGCGGCACGACGAGGCGCTGGCTGCGCTCTACCATGGCGTTCGGCAACACAAGGGATTTGTGGTGCTGACTGGAGAGGTGGGCACGGGCAAGACTTTGCTAATTCGATGCTTGCT
>PLBE01000216.1 GCA_003134435.1 Acidobacteriaceae bacterium | reverse complement strand
CGGGCAAGAAGGTACTGGTTTCACCCGCGTGGATTCAAAAGGTAAGTTGGGTGGATTCCAAGGTGTATGTCGGCCTCTACCGGGATGCGATCCAGACGGCGCCCCTCTTCGTCGATTCCGTGCCACTCACTCGTGAATATGAAGACCGGCTCTACCGTCACTATGGCCGGCCCCCTTATTGGGTGCACGAAGACGAACACAAGCCTGTTTTTTCCCTAAGCGGCGCTTAAGTAGGGCATGGGCATCCGGTAAGACGGCTGCCCATGATTTTCACTTGTAGCGTAGCGTCCCATCCCAAACCTTGACCGTTCCCTCTGGAGACCAGCAAGATGAACAACACCGGACACCTGCATCCGATGGGCGAGAGTCATCATAGCCACGGCCAAACTCCATACTGGAGGCGTGCGCATCATGATTGGCGCTTCTGGTTCGGTCTTATCGCCATTCTTGTGGCCATCGGTATCTACGTCGGAACCAATGACTTGTCGATGGTCCCTTCTGGGCGCCAGAAGCAGATGCCGGCTGGTAGCCGAGTTCCATGAACTTCGTAAACGAGACGTTTGAGCTTGGCAACTGCGGCTTAAACGCTCAACCACTCCTGGTGCCTAACGGCTTAGCGGCAATGTATGAGCGTAAGAAACATCCTTGATTCAATAATCAGGCAGGAGATCAGCATGCAGATCCAAGTCAATACAGACCATACGATCGAAGGTCACGAGGCGCTGGCCGCTCGGATCAGGGGCATCGTGGAGAGCGCCCTGAGCCGAATGAGCGATCACATCACGCGGGTGGAAGTCCACCTGACCGACGAACGCGGCCCCAAGAGCGGCAAGAACGACAAGCGTTGCATGATGGAGGCTCGCCTCGAAGGCCGCAAGCCCATCGCGGTCACCGACGAATCGTCGACTCTGGAGCTGGCCGTCGACGGCGCCGCAGATAAGTTAGCTAGATTGATCGAGCATACCCTCGGCAAATTGCACGATCAACGGACGCACAGGACTGATCCGCCTCCTCGCGAGCCGACATTCTCAGGCCAGTCATGATCGACACCACCTTAAGTCTGGAGGTCGACCAAAGGGAAGGAAGCTTGAACCAGGCCCTTCTGTATCCTTTGCGATTCGAACCGATCTATCAGTATCGGCTGTGGGGCGGACGGCATTTGGCGGACCTGCTTGGCGCCCCTCTACCTACTGGACCGGTCGGCGAAGCGTGGTTACTCAGCGATCGCGATGACCATCAGAGCCAAGTGGCCGAAGGGCCTCTCAAAGGGCAGACCATCGGTCAATTGCTGAAGCAGTTTCCAGAACAGATGATGGGAAAGCTGGCCCACAAGTTTCAACGATTTCCACTGCTGCTGAAGTTCCTCGATGTACATGAAATGCTCTCAGTCCAAGTGCATCCGACGAAAGCAAACAAGAACCTGTTGCCCGCGGGTGAGACCGCGAAGACCGAAGCCTGGGTCGTGCTTGAGGCAGGGCCGGAAAGCCGCATCTATGCGGGCCTCAAGCCAGAGACAACGGGAGCCGATCTGCGGCGGGCGCTTGCGAATGGGACGGTGGCGAACTACCTCGCATATTTGACTCCGAAGCCCGGCGACGCCGTTTTCCTCCGCGCAGGAACGGCGCACTCTCTGGGCGGCGACCTTGTGGTGTTCGAGATTCAGCAGAATAGCGACGTTACGTTTCGTCTGTACGACTGGGACCATATTGATCCGAAGACGGGAAAGCCGCGGGCACTCCAAGTCGATCAGGCGATGGCCTGCATTGATTTCGCTGAAGGTCCGGTCGGTCGGGTGACGCCGGTGGTGGAGACGAAGACCCCGGTTGAACGCGAGAGACTGTTTCACTGCGAACATTTCTGGTTGTGGCGCCTGCGCGGACAATCGCCATTCACGGTCGGCGTCGCAGGTGTGCCGCACTTGCTGGTGTGCATCGGAGGCGGTGGACAGGTCGAGCACGGAGGGGCCACTTACGCTGTCGCAAAAGGCGACGTATTTCTGTTGCCGGCGATGATCGGTGCGTGTACTTTTTGGCCCTGCAGCGCAGTGAACTTGTTGGAAATTGCGCTGCCCGATTGAAATATCGAGAATTCAGAGGCGGAGGGGGGACATGGTGAAGAAGCTAATCGTGTTTGATCTGGACGGAACGCTTGCCGAGAGTAAATCGGCTGTTGATCCCGAAATGTCGGGACTACTGCACGACCTTCTCGGAATTGTCAAAGTAGCCGTGATTTCCGGAGGCGGTTGGCCGCAGTTTGAAAAGCAAGTTATCTCTAAACTTCCTCATGATGAACGCCTGAGGGAGCTATCCCTGCTCCCCACCTGTGGAACAAAGTTCTACCAGTACTCAGGAGAGTGGAAAAAACTCTATGAGGAAGATTTCACCAGGGATGAACGAGAGAAGATACTCAGCTCTCTCAAACAAGCGCTGGGAGAAGCTGGTTACAAAGTCGCAAAGGTGTGGGGAGAAGTCATCGAAGACCGGGGAAGCCAGATAACATTTTCCGCGTTAGGTCAGCAGGCGCCGTTAGAAGAAAAAAATAAATGGGACCCCGATTACACCAAGCGGAAAAAGATCAAAGCGATTCTTGACAAAATTATTCCCCAGTTTTCTGTCCGAATCGGCGGTTCGACATCGATCGATATCACGAAGCCTGGCATTGACAAGGCATACGGAATCGGAAAGCTGCGAGACCTCTTGCACATTTCATTGAAGGAGATGATTTACATCGGAGATGCCTTATTCGTGGGAGGGAACGACTATCCCGCCGAAAAAGCAGGCGTGGATTCTATCCCAGTTAAGGGTCCCGAGGAGACGAAGCGAGTTATCCAAGCAATCATCGCTTGCTTAGCGGATCGCGATCAGGCCGCGTGATGAGAATCGAGGAGGCATTGATAAGCGGATTCAAGCTGCGGCGCCTGGCAATGTTGATGGAGCCGGAGCCGGGGAATCCCCAGGAGATCGAAGGCGTACTGAATCCGGCTGCCGCTCGTGGCCCGGATGGTGAACTTTACCTGTTCCCGCGGCTAGTTGCGCGCGGAAATTACTCGCGCATCGGCATTGCACGAGTACGATTCAATGAAGCCGGCGACCCGGCAGGCGTCGAGCGGCTCGGCATCGCACTGGAACCGGAAGCCGATTATGAGCTGCACCTCGACGGCAGTGGCGGCTGCGAGGATCCGCGCATCACGTTTGTGGAACCGCTTCAGCGCTACATAATGACTTACACGGCATTTTCGTCCCGTGGACCACGGATCGCCCTGGCAATATCGCAAGATTTGTTTCACTGGAAGCGACTGGGGCTCGCGACCTTCGCTGAGTTTCAAGGCATCGATTTCGTTCACGTGGACAATAAAGATGCCAGCCTCTTCCCGGTCGCCATTCCCAATCACGCTGGGAAAATGCAGATGGCCCTCCTCCATCGACCGCTTTTCCCTGGCACTCGTCCCGAAGAAACGGCGTGCCAAGCCGCATCGCGGGTAGTGGACCTTAATCATGAAAGCATCTGGATTTCCTACTGTCCGATAGCTTTGGCCGGCCCCGAACCTAGTCACCTCGGCTTGTTTAATTCGCATCATCGGCTGGCCGCCCCAGTATCCCCGTGGGAGCGGCTCAAGATCGGCGGAGGCGCTCCGCCCATCCTGACGCGGCACGGCTGGCTGATCGTCTATCACGGCGTCAGCGAGATCGACAAAGCCAACTACAACGCGCACCAACTGTGCTACTCGGCCGGGGTGATGGTGCTCTCGAAAGAGCATCCACAGATGATTCGCTATCGTTCGGCAGAACCGGTGTTGACGCCGGCGCTGCCGCAGGAATGCCACGGTACGGTCCCGCATGTCGTGTTCCCCACAGGCATCGACCGTCGCGACGATCTCGGCTTACCGAACCGCTTCGACGTTTACTACGGGATGGCTGACTACCGGATCGGCGTGGCACGCCTTGACCTGCCGGATGCCTTGCCGCCGGAGGGCGTTGCAGACTCACCGAAAGCAAGAGTGTAAGAGTATCTGAGTTTAGGAATTCAAAACACTTGCGCCACTGGTACGGAGGATTAGCTGTCTGCGAGAGGTGGCGTCGTCTGTCGGGTTCAGCTGCTCTGGCGCTTCACACGCCTCCGCGAGATGCCAAAGCGCGCAAAGAGGATATCCGCGATATCGCAACTTTCGATCTCAGCGGCGAAAGGATACGGGCCAAGCGGAGTCCGGGGCGCAGTCCCCCGGGACTGCTTCTAGGATCCGCGGAGTCTCTGCCTCCCGGGGGTGAGCACTCTTGCTCAGACGACTTTCTCCTGGAGTGCTACCGTCGAGGCGTGCTTCCAAGTAGCGCTTCATGGATCATCTTTGCCCCAACATCTTGGCGAGCCCACAAAGCAGAAAACATCTACGTCCTGCATGTAAGAACTGTATGACAGCGGTTCTCAATAAAAACGGACAGCCGACCCGTGACTCGAATTCTCTTTGACCGTATCCTTTTTGCGACCGATTTTTCACCAGCCTCGATAGTAGCGCTGCCCTACGCCGCGGCCATCGCTCGACACTTTGGCGCAAAACTATATCTGGCGTACGTGATTCCCCCCGATGCGTATGACTTGATTCCAGTGGACGAGCGAGATCCCGCCCTCGAAAATATACGGGCTCACGCGGAAGGACAGATGGCCGCGGTGCGAGCAAGGCCGCTTCTCGAAGGACTTTCGCACGAGGTGCTTGTCGATCACGGAGTTGTTTGGCCGATGCTCTCGGCGATGGCGGAAAAGCACGAAATCAATTTGATTGTGATCGGTACTCACGGCCGGCGCGGCGTCGAAAAGATGCTGCTGGGATCGATTGCCGAGGAAATCCTGCGGTGCGCGCAAGATCCGCTGTTGATGGTTGGGCCAGAGAATTCGATAGCCCCAAAAAGAGAGGCTAAACCGCAGCGCATTCTTTACGCGACGGATTTTTCCCCGGAGTCCGAGCCTGCGATGCACTACGCGTGCACTCTGGCCAAGGAGTATGAGGCCACGCTCTTTTTCCTGCACGTCGCTCAGGATGTCTGGAAAGAGCCGATCACGACCAGGATGCAGGCTGCCGATTTTTTCAGCCTACGCTTGGCAGAAAAACACTGGGTATTGGAAGAAGGAGTGACGCCCGAGTTTCGCGTTGACTTTAATCCGGTGCGTGCCGAATGCATTTTGGACACCGCCGGCGAGTTACAGATCGAACTGATCGTGCTGGGTGTGCGCGGTGCTCGCTTTCCGCGAGTGGCTGCTCATTTGCCTGGACCAACAGCCTACGATGTGGTTTCTCATGCGCGCTGTCCCGTGTTGGTCATACGGGGCGGACCTCAACTCAAGAAAGAGGCGCCGCATCCGGAGCGGGCCGGCGACGGACTGAAGGCATAAGATTACAGGAGGAATTAATTGCAGTATCGGCCCCCCCCACCGCTACCAGCGGGGGACAATAACACGATCAAACTGGACAAAACGAAAGTGAGGCTACTCATGTCTAGACATGATAAGAAAAGAGCGTCACAAGGAGATATTCCAGCTGTCACATCTCAGAAGGAAACACGCTCCAAAGTTACCGCCGTTCCGAGCACCTCGCGTGAAGCCATTTCCCATGCTTCGACGCCTGAGCCCGCTGAGCACATCATTCGCCAGCGTGCCTACGAGCTGTACGAAAAACGGGGACGCGAGGACGGCCATGCAGAGGAAGACTGGCTGGATGCTGAAGCGGAGGTCCTGGGTACAGTTTTCAGGAGAGCAAGAGTTGGATAGTGCTGCACCGCTGCACCCTGGAACAAGCGTGCTAGTCGACGGAAAGGAACGCTGAGCTCTGGAGAAGTGACTGTCGCAGCCCGCAAGGGAGGAACTTCGTCGGCTTGTTGAGCGATATCTCAACTCGGTTCAGGGTATGGAAGAGCGATTCGAGACTCTTGCATTCTGACCGTCTTACTTGATGTAGCCTTCAGTGTACCCAAAGGCCGACTGCATAGTGTTTCGTTTTGCTCAGATGAAAGCCGGAATCTAGCCCATCATGTGTGCATGGGCGACTTCGATGCCCTACGCGTTCGACTGGAGGAACTATGTTAGGTCTGGGTGTGGTCGGAACAATTATTGTGATTCTGGTAATTGTGTGGCTCGTGCGTCGCGTGTGAAGCGGGTCTCAAC
The DNA here is from genome assembly GCA_003134435.1 of Acidobacteriaceae bacterium. Lineage (GTDB taxonomy): Bacteria > Acidobacteriota > Terriglobia > Terriglobales > Acidobacteriaceae > Acidiflorens. The sequence goes on along the minus strand of PLBE01000216.1, from coordinate 1,740 downwards.
GGCAAGACTTACCCCACTTGCATACTTCATAGGCTCAGAGAGTTCAGTGTGGCGCAAACTACCCCGTTTCCTCGTGTACACGTGACATTGTCACGGAGTGGCCAAAATTGCACAGCCTGAACGGAGATAGTTCTGCCACACTGCAAGCCATGACAATTCAAACGATTCCGGAATACCTTGAAGAAGAGCACCAAAAAGCTGCGGACACTCAGCTGCGAACGGAAGAGGAAGCTGCGCGCATCCAGCCGCTGCACCATGGTCACCATCGCAAGGCGGAAGAGCCCAGACTGCCGTTGATACCTCAAGTCAAAGCAGTAACCAAGAAAAAGAAAAAGAGAAAAACCGTCGCTGTAGCTCGCAAGAAGCCACGCGCCGCGAGGAAGATGACGACAAAAACCCGCAAGAGAGCGTGATTTGGATGTAAGGGGAAGAGAAGATTTGTCCGCTATTTCGCCCGCTTCACCGCGTCTACCAGGCCCGGATATGGGTTCACGGGCTTCCCCTTCCACCACATCCTTTCCGACCCCAACTCAAATATCGCAAAATGCAAGTGGGGCGTCCGTGCATCCGCATTTCCCGTGGATCCAACAAAACCGATGACGTCCCCACGCTTGACCCGCATTCCCTCCCGCAACCCTTGTACGTACCGGTCCAAGTGCGCGTAGTAATAGCAATAAACTCCCATGTCATCGAACTGGTAGATTGTGCTGCCGCCCCGGTTGCTGAGGAACAGCTTGCGGATGCTTCCGGATACCACCGCATGCACGGGTGTCCCTCTCGGCTCCAGAATGTCGATCGCCTCATGCCGATGTCCGTTGTGAACTTCTTCGAAAGTATCCCGCAGATCCGCGAGGGCGAGTCTGCTGATGGGCGGAGTCATATCGAGAATCGAAGAGGTAGCGCCAGCCGCAAGAAACACCGGGAACAGCACGGCAATCCAAACGCAGAGTCTCAGCCCTCTTCCTCCAGACATCGCGAGCTCCGCTTTCTCATTCCTCGAACACGACTTGCGTCCCAACTTTCACCAGGTCGGCGACCCTGGTGGCATCCCAGTTTGTCATCCGCACGCACCCGTGAGAGGCGGAATGGCCGATTTCCCCCGCTTCGGGCGTGCCATGTATCCCGTAGTGCGGTACGTTGATCCCCATCCAGACAACGCCTACCGGATTGTTTGGACCCGCTGCGATCTTCACCTTGGCATCTGCTTGATCGCCGTCCCAGAACAAAGCGGGGTTGTAGTTGTAGGTTGGATTTCGCACCACATCAGTAATCACCCAATTTCCGAACGGGAGCGGGTCGTGCTCGCTGCNNCGGGGCGTAAAAGATGACCTGACCTTCCCGGTCATACACCATCAGGACCGATGCTTTCTTCGAGACAACGATCTTGACCGCCCCCGTCTGGGCCCGCGTCGCTTGTTCAGCGCCCAACACGTTAGGGACACGGATGTGCTCTCCCGCGATGAACCGGGCACGGGGATTCAAGCGCTTGAGCAGGGCCTGGGCCGAATGGAATTTCCCGGCCAGCTCTTGCACGGATGTGTAGTAAAGGCCCGGCAGTTCCGACTGCTGCGTCGCATCTTCGGGAATCGTCTTAAGAAACGGCCCGGCGGCGTCTTTCGCGGTGATCGTATAGGACGCGATCGGCTTAACGGTACCAGCGCCGAGCTCTTTGAGCACCGCCTTCCGGCTCCGCGCACCTGGAGCAAGGCTGCGCGCGGCCTGAAACGCTGCCAGAGCCTC
>PLBE01000219.1 GCA_003134435.1 Acidobacteriaceae bacterium | reverse complement strand
ATCCGTCCCGCTCCAATTACGTGCAATCATTGAAGGTAACGTGCCTGCCGAATACAACGTCGTCCAGTACATCGCCGATCTTCGGGCCATCCGCTCCACGGGCTCAGCAACCGCCGAAACCTCCTTCTACCCTCCCCTCGACCGTCTTTTCAATGCCGCAGGTGAGACCCTCAAGCCTGCGGTCCTGTTTTCCACCCAACTCCGAAATAGCGGAGCGGGCCTCCCCGACGGCGGGTTCTTCCCCCAGCCCAAACGCCAGCGCCGCAGCGCCGAACCCGAACTGCTCCAGAACCCCGAGCGTGGCGTCGTTGAAATCAAGCCCGCCGACTACAACAAAGCCTGGTGGGCCCTGCGCCTGAAGTATCAGGGCATTGCGCCTCCCGTCGGGCGCACGGAAGCCGACTTCGATCCCGGAGCGAAATATCATGTGGCCGCCAACGTCCCCTACGTCAGATACTTCCTGGCCCACATCCTCGAATTCCAGTTCTATCGCGCCCTCTGCCGCGAGTCCGGATTCACTGGCCCTCTCAACCGCTGCACCTTCTACGGCTCCAAAGCAGCCGGAGCAAAATTTAACAAGATGCTGGCCATGGGCCAAAGCAAGCCATGGCCGGACGCCTTGGAAGTCCTGACGGGTGAACGGCAGGTGGACGCCGGCGCAATCCTCGAATATTTTGCCCCCCTGCAGAAATGGCTGGACGAGCAGAATAAGGGGCAGAACGTGGGTTGGTAGAAAAGGGTAGAGAACTTAGTCGTCCAAATTTGCGAGAACCGGGCCGCCCTGATGGATGGCAACCCTGGGATTTTGGTAGACGATACAATTTTTCAGAAGCTTGGCGGGAAGCTTGAGTCCGAAAGTATGCGTGCGACCGCCGCGACCCTCAGCAGCTTTGCTGCCTTCATACTTCCAGTCTTCTTCGCGAAGAAAAACAATATCGATTCGCCAGATCGCAGCAGCCTTGCCGACCTTCAGCCGTTTTGTGAGGTCAACCGCATAGCGCCACACAATGTACCAACCTGGGTGATTGTAGTGCGATTGCAGTGCCCATGGTCGCGTCGACCCTTTGGATTCCAGCGCGTGCTCTGGAGGTGGATCCAGTTTCCCGCGCAACGAAAGGTCTGGAAACCGCTGCTGAGCAACGTCGGGGTGCTTGTGTTTCTTATAGGGGCTCAAGGCATCAAGCGCTTGGGTGCCGAGAATTCCCACAATCCCGCTGAACACATTCGCCTGCTCAAAATAAATGTTGATAAGTTCGTCGGCCCTGCTCTCAATGTGTTCGATGGCCTCCCGTATATGAGTTATCTTTAGCTCGGGAGGCAGTGGAACCGAGCGGTCGAAGCCGTCAGTTTGTAGTGCCATCTCGCCAATAAGTTGTCACGGTTCCAGCGGCAACGCAAGGTTTCCCTGCAAATCCAAGTCAGTTTTGGAACCTTGTCTGCCACTAGCTTTTCTATTCCCCGGGAACGCAGCCAGAGTTGGTATCGCTTCCAGCGCAGCGCCAAAAAATTGCGGGTCGAGTTCGACACCGATACTCTCATATCCGATCGAAACCGCTGCTGCAATCGTCGAACCGCCACCCATGAAGGGGTCGAGAACAACTCCCTTGCCCAAAGGAAGGCTGGCACGGACGATCTGGCGCATGAATGCTTGCGGCTTCAGCGAAGGGTGGGGAGAGATGGCCCGTTCTTCGCGCCGTGTAGGCGCTGAGAGAATTACATCGGAAAAAGGCTGCTCCCCCGAGATACGCCGCAGGCCCCCGGTTTTCCACTTGCGCAAGTTGTCTTGTACCCGCCCTTCACAGGGCTTGCGGAACAGGCCCCACGGCTCCCATGAAGAACGGGGCATGACCGTAACCTCCGCAAATTCTCGATGCGCGTTTTTCGGCCGGTCACCTCCCCGCAATGTTTGTACCAGCCGGATGATTTCACCCCGCTTCTCAAACCCTGCCTCCATCAGCGGGACATAAACCAAGTGCGACAGCAGCGGATTCGTCGCAATGAAAACATGGGCTCCGGGAACCATGATGCGGAAAGCGCGACGCGCAAAATCGCAAAACAGAATCCGCAGCTTCGAGAGTTCATCGCGCGTCAAGACAGTAAAGCGGGGCAGCGGACTGCGCACACAACCACCCAATGCAGGCGGAATTCGCCACACCCCTCCTTTCCCTCGTCGGAGCCTCTCTTTCTCCGGTGCCGTATATTCCTTAAGACCGTAAGGTGGGTCCGTGACAATTGCGTGAACTGAATTTGCCGGCTGCTGGTCCATCCAGGCAAGACAGTCGGCCAAGTACAGAGAATACTGCACGCCGTTAAGACGGAATGCTGTCTGCTGATCGCTTCGTGCTGCAGATGAACTCATCTCTGCATTAAGTACCACGAACAGCGGTGAATTTGTACAACCGTTTGGAGCGGCCACCCGCTCGCCAAGCCAGCCCGTGGCTTACGTTCGTTTGACCCTCCTCGCTCCCTCCTTTAAACTCAAGAAATTCAGCGGAATACAAGGCCTGATCCCATGTCTGACAGCATTCATCTCAAGCTCCCCGACGGCAGCACCAGAGAAGTCCCCAAAGGCACCACTGCCCTCGACGTCGCCAAGTCCATCAGCCCGCGCCTGGCCGACGCCGCGCTCGCCGCCAAAACCAACGGCGACCTGGTCGACCTCACTCGCCCCCTCGACCACGACACCGACCTCCGTATCCTCACCGACCGCGACCCCGAGGCCCTCGAGGTCTATCGCCATTCCTCCGCCCATCTCATGGCCGCTGCCGTGCTCGAACTCTTTCCCGAAACCAAGCTCGGCCACGGCCCCGCCACCGAAAACGGATTCTTCTACGACTTCTTCCGCCCCACGGCCTTCACTTCCGAAGATCTCGAAAAAATCGAAAAGAAAATGCAGGAACTCGTCCAGCAAAACCTTCCCTACGCCCGCGAGTTCTTGCCCCGCAAAGAAGGTCTGGAAAAATTCAAGACTGAAGGCGACTTCATGAAATGCCACTTCATCGAGCAGTTCACCAAGCCCGATGAAAAAATCTCCATCTACCAGACCGGCAAGTTCCAGGATTTCTGCCGCGGTCCTCACCTGCCCTCGACCGGAAAAATCAAAGCTTTCAAGCTCCTCAACATCGCCGGCGCCTACTGGCTGGGAGACGAAAAAAATCCGCAGCTCCAGCGCATCTACGGCACTTCCTTCTTCTCCAAAAAAGATCTCGACGCCTACCTCACCGGCATCGAAGAAGCGAAGAAGCGCGACCACCGCGTGCTCGGTAAACAGCTCGACCTCTTTTCCATCCAGGAACTCGCCGGCCCCGGCCTAATTTTCTGGCATCCCAAGGGCGGCATCATCCGCAAAGAGATGGAAGACTGGATGCGCGAGGAATATCTGCGCCGCGGCTACTCCCTCGTCGTCACTCCCCATGTCGCCCGCCGCCAGCTCTTCTACACTTCCGGCCACGAAGGCTACTACTCCCAAAACATGTTCGACGCCATGGAACTCGACGACGCCGAATATCGCCTCAAGCCCATGAACTGCCCCGGCCACATCCTCATCTACAAAGATTCGCTGAAGTCGTATCGCGATCTGCCCGTGCGCCTGGGCGAACTCGGCACGGTTTACCGCTACGAACGCTCGGGCGTGATGCATGGCTTGCTGCGCGTCCGCGGCTTTACCCAGGACGACGCTCATATCTTCTGCACTCCCGACCAGATTGAAAACGAAATCGTGGGCTGCCTCGAATTCGCCCTCGCCGTGCTGAAAGCCTTCGGCTTCGACCAGTTCCAGACCGAACTCTCTACCTGGGATCCGAACGACAAGAAAAGTTTCCTCGGCACCGAAGACCAGTGGAACCTGGCCAACCACTCGCTCGAAAGCGCGCTCAAAAAGTTGAACATCGAATACAAGACCATCCCCGGCGAAGCCGCATTCTACGGCCCCAAGATCGACATCAAACTGGTCGACGCCATCGGCCGCCTCTGGCAACTCTCCACCGTCCAGTTCGACTTCAACCTGCCCCAGCGCTTCGATCTCGAATACGTCGCCGAAGACGGCACCCGCAAACAACCGCTCATGGTCCACCGCGCTCTCTACGGCTCCGTCGAGCGCTTCTTCGGCGTCCTCATCGAACACTACGCCGGAGCCTTCCCGGTCTGGCTCTCCCCCGTTCAGGTAGCCATGATTCCCATCGCCGAGCGCCACGTCGACTACGCGGAAAAAGTCGCGTCCCAACTCCGCGCCGCCGGCGTCCGCGTCGAAGTCGATTCCCGCAATGAAAAAATGAATGCAAAAATCCGTGAACACGCCATGCAGAAAATCCCTTTCCTGCTCGTCGTCGGAGACAAGGAATCCGAAGCCAACAAAGTCAACGTCCGCACCCGCGGGAAAGAAAAAACCGACGACATGGCAATCGTGGACTTCGTGGACAAGATCAAGAAGCTGATTGCGGAGAAGAGCGCGACCCTGTAGCCGGCAGGCTCGCCCGCCGTTCATTACCATGAAAATCGAACATCTACCGTTCGATTTTCATGGTATTGAGCCACCCACAACGGAGCCCAGCTTCATCTCCTGCTGTTCAAAGATGGCCGCCGCCGCATCAGCGTCGAGTGCATGCGCGCCGACGCGCCCGTACTTACTCCCTCCATGCGCATCGCTCTCGCCGACCTCAAGAGCAGGACACTACCGACGCTCCGCCCCACCTTTGTTCCGCTCCGCTCGCTGTGTTAGCATCAGAAGTTTCGCAGGCGTTGTTGGGCTGGCCTGTACCCTGTACTCATCCTCATTCCGGGCCGTATCACCCTTCCCGTAAGCCTGCGGAAGGAGACAACCCGTGAAAGTTTACGCTGCCGCCAATCTCCGCAACCTTGCCCTGATCGGACACGGCCACGCCGGAAAAACTACCCTCGTGTCCGCCATGCTCTACACCGCCGGAGCCGCTCCCCGCCTCGGTCGCGTCGACGACGGCTCCGCCACCACCGACTACGACGAAGAAGAAATCGCCCGCAAAATGTCCATCTCCACCGGCCTCGCCTTCGTCGAGTGGGGCAAGCCCGATGCCAAGATCAAGATCAATCTCCTCGACACCCCAGGCTTCAACATGTTCGTTCACGAAGCCAAGATGATGCTGCCCGTCGTCGACGCCGCCCTCGTCGTGGTCGACGGCGTAGCTGGCGTCGAAGTCGTCACCCAGCGCGTCTGGAATTACTGCGACGAAATCAACCTGCCGCGCATGATCGTGGTCAACCGCATGGATCGCGACCGCGCCGATGCCACCCGCGCTCTGGAATCGCTCACCAACGCTTTCGGCCGCGCCGTCACTCCGTTGCAGCTCCCCATCGGCAGCGAGAAAAGTCTTAGCGGCATCGTCGACCTCGTCCGCATGAAGGCCTATACCTACGAGATGGGCGGAAACGGCAAAGGCAAAGAAGGCCCCATCCCCGCCAACATGGCCGATCAAGCGAAAGAAGCGCACGAAAAATTGGTCGAACTCGTGGCCGAAGGCAAAGATGAGTTGATGGAAGAGTTCTTCGAAACCGGCACCATCCCTGAGGAACATCTCGTGCCCGCCCTCCACGAAGCCATTCGCGAAGACAAACTGTTCCCGGTCCTATTTACTTCCGGCCTCGGCAACATCGGCGTCGACGAGCTCATGGATTTCATCGTCGACTACACTCCCGCCGCCAGCGAACATCACGCCCTCACCGGCTGGACCGCCGAAGGTGGCCCGCCCGCCGAACGCAAAGGCACCGACAACGAACCCGCCTCCGTCTACGTTTTCAAAACCATGTCCGACGCCTTCGCCGGACGCATCTCCTACTTCAAAGTCTTTTCCGGCGTCCTCAAAGACGACGCCTCCCTGCAGAACTACAATCGCAATATTCAGGAGAAGTTCGCCCACATCTCCCTCGTCCAGGGCAAGCAGGCCGTTCCCATCCCCGAACTCCATGCCGGTGACATCGGCGCCGTAGCGAAACTGCGGGAAACTCTCACCGGAGACACTCTCGGCGACAAGTCATCGCCCATCCGCTATCCCGCCGTGCAGCTGCCCGAGCCCGCCATCACCTTCGCCATCGAGCCCAAGAGCCGCGCCGACGAAGACAAACTCGGCGTCGGTCTCCACAAACTCATGGAAGAAGATGCCATGCTGCGCTTCTTCCGCGATCCCCAAACCAAAGAATTTCTCATCGCCGGCACCGGTCAGCAGCACATCGAAGTCGTAGTTTCCAAGATGAAAAAGCGCTACCACGCCGAAGTCGTCCTCAAAGCGCCCAAAGTTCCGTATCGCGAGACGATTCGCGGCAAAGCCGACGTTCAGGGACGCCACAAGAAACAAACTGGCGGCCACGGCCAATATGGCGATTGCAAAATCAAAATGGAGCCGTTGCCCAAAAATTCGGAAGTCGAATTCGAGTTCATCAACGACATCTTCGGCGGAGCCATCCCCCGCAACTTCATCCCCGCCGTAGAAAAAGGCATCAAAGACGCCGCCGCCCGCGGCTATCTGGCTGGCTATCCCGTCGTCAATTTCCGGGTCAGCCTCTACGACGGCTCTTACCACGACGTGGATTCGAACGACCTCAGCTTCCAGATGGCCGGACGCATCGCCTTCCGCAAAGCCATGGAAGCCGCCAGGCCCACGCTCCTCGAACCCATCATGAACGTCGAAATCACCATCCCCGACGAGTTCGCCGGCACCATCATGGGCGACCTCAACAGCCGCCGCGGACGCATCCAGGGTATGGATAACAAGGCCGGTAACACTATCGTCAGGGCCGAAGTCCCCATGGCCGAAATGCTGACCTACGGCGCCGATCTAACTTCGATGACGCAGGGCCGCGGCAGCTTCTCGATGGAAATGCACCACTACGACACCGTGCCGCAACAACTGCAGGACAAGATCATCGAGAAGGCTAAGGCGGAGCGGGGTGAGGTGAAGGAAGAAGAAGAATAAGTAATCAGCGACAGTCGCCCTTTGCCGTTTGTGCACGCTCCGTTCGAGGAGGGCACGGAGTTTGTCAGTTCCTGCTGATGTCGGCCAGCATGCTCTGGCGCAAAATGCTGTTCGCCCGCGTCTGATAGCCTTTGCCCCGCTTCCGCAGCCACGCAATCACATCGGAGTCAAGCCGCATGGATACAGCTTGCTTCACCGGACGATAAAACCTGCCGCGAACCGCATCTTTCCATGCGCTTGGCGGCAACTCCTTAATATCTGAAGTGTCGATTTGGTCGTCGCGCAACGCGGCCAGGGCCCCCAGCTCCTTCTGCTGTTTGGACGTGAGGCCCCGTCCAGAGGCTCGTTTCACCTTCGTCGCGTGCTTTTTCGAGACCTGGCCTAGCCCGTCGCATTTCCCAGTCCCTACGCCATCTTCACATCCGTCTCCCGAAAATCCTGCCCCTCGGCCAGCAGTTTCTCTCCCGACCATTTCGCCAGCGCGTAGGCGAAGCAATCTCCAAAGTTAAGCCCGGCCGCATGCCGCCCCTTACAGGTCAAGCCCCATCCCGCCCCCGCACTAAATCGTTCCCTGTTCGCCCGTTCTGGCGTACCATTCCTTTTTCTTATGATTACTTCTTAAGGAGCCCAGCATGTCCACGCGACGTTCGCTTACGTTCTACCGCGTGATTCTGACCACGCTCGTTCTCTTACTCATTCCAACCATCGTCATGTCCCAGGCAACCAAGACCACCACCCTCGAACTCGACCACGTTTCCATCTGCGGCTCCAGTCTCGATACCCTTCGGCAATCCCTCACCGACGTTGGACTCACTCCCGACCTCGCCGGCCCTCATGGCAACGGCGTCACCCAGATGGCTCTTGTCGGCTTCGACGACGGCACCTACCTCGAACTCATCGCCCCCTTGAAGCCCGGCGAAACCGCCGGCTCCGACTGGGCAAAATTCATGTCCAACGACGCCGTCACCTGCGCCTGGGCCGTAGGCACCAACGTTTTGCTGCAGGAGGTCGACCGCCTCAAGAAAGCCGGCATCGCCGTTACAGCTCCCGCGCGCGGCAGCCGCAAGCGCCCCGACGGCATGTCCATCGAGTGGATGACCGCCGACGTCGGCAACGGAACCCCGGGCTCGACTCTGCCCTTCGCCATTGAAGATCAGACTCCGCGCGCCTGGCGCGTGCAACCCTCCGCGAGCGTTAAGGGAGCGCCCGTCAGCGGGGTTGAGAACGTCGTCCTCGGCGTCAATAATCTCGATGCCGCCATCGCCTTGTTCCGCCGAGCCTACGGATGGTCCGAACCTCTCGTCGAAAACCAGAGAGACTTCGGCAAACTCGCCTACTTTCCCGGCGAGCCTGTCATTCTCGCCGCTCCCTCCAGTGGAGGCTGGCTCTCCGAACACCTGGCGAAATTCGGCGAGACTCCGGTTGCCTACCTGCTCAACGCGAGCGACTTCACCGCCGCCACCAAAAAGTACAAACTCAGCGGCACTAAGACCTGGTTCGGTCAAAGAGTAGCGTGGTTCGACGCCGGCAAGTTGAAGGGCGTGCGGCTGGGAGTGATTGGGCAGTAGTCGGTGTGGCCCGGACACTCTTGTCCGCGAAAGGTCGGGCACCCGCCGGTTCGACGCCGGCGGAGTTCCGCATCGGCGGACAGGAGTGTCCGCCCTACACCTGGAACCCCGTACCGAGAACTGCTACCATCGGCTTTCCGTGTCCGCCGCTAAAGACAATCCGGCCTTGAAGGACCGCCTCGTCTCCGCCGCCCCGGTCGAGGACGATTCTTCTTTTGAGCTGAAGCTTCGGCCGCAGCGGCTCCAGGAATTCATCGGCCAGAATAAAGTCAAAGAGAATCTCGACGTAGCCATCCAGGCCGCCAAATCCCGCGGCGAAGCCCTCGATCACGTCCTGCTTTACGGCCCGCCCGGCCTCGGCAAAACGACGCTGGCCAACATCATCGCCAACGAACTCGGCGCCGCTTTTCAGCAGACTTCCGGCCCCACTTTGCAGATTAAAGGCGACCTCACCGCCATCCTCACCAACATGCGGGACCGCCAGGTGCTTTTCATCGATGAAGTCCATCGCCTGCAGCCCGCGCTCGAAGAGATTCTTTATTCGGCCCTCGAAGACTACAAACTCGACATCATGATCGGTCAGGGCCCGTCCGCCCGCACCCATACCATGGACGTGAAGCCCTTCACCTTCATCGGCGCCACCACTCGCGCCGGATTGCTTTCCGCTCCCTTGCGCTCCCGTTTCGGGCTTCTGCTCCGGCTTGAGTTTTACACCCACGACGACCTCCGCGTTATCGTCGAACGTTCCGCCGAAATCCTGGGCGTGACCATCGATCGTCCCGGAGCCACCGAAATCGCCAGCCGTTCCCGCGGCACTCCGCGTATCGCCAACCGCCTGCTCCGCCGCGTCCGCGACTACGCTCAGGTGCGAGCCAACGGATCCATCGATCTCCCCACCGCCCAATCCGCCCTCAGCATGTTGGAAGTCGACAAGTACGGCTTCGACGAAGTCGATCGTAAACTCCTGCTCACCATCATCGAAAAATACCAGGGCGGCCCCGTAGGCCTGAACACCCTGGGCGCGGTCCTGGCCGAAGAGCCCGACGCCATCGAAGAAATCTACGAACCGTTTCTAATCCAGATCGGCTTCTTGAACCGCACTCCCCGAGGCCGAGTCGCGACCCAGCGTGCCTACGAACACTTCGGCATCACTCCGAATCGACGCCAAAGCTCGCTATTCTAGAAAACACCTGTGGGAAACGGGAGCAGCCAAAATCTCCGCGGCCGGTCGTCCCACGCGTCGTTGCGGATTTGACTTCCCCGGCAGTGATCTGCGTTAATCACCCTTCGTCATCATCGTCGCCAAAATGCGATTCATGCAGGAGAGCTTATGCGCGAAATCATCGCCACCGAACACGCCCCAAAAGCCATCGGTCCCTACTCCCAGGCCATTCGAGCACAGGGCCTGATCTTCACCTCGGGACAAGTAGCCATCGATCCCACTACCCAGCAGGTCATCGCCGGAGACGTCAGCGCTCAGACCGACCGCGTCCTCAAGAACCTGGCCGCCATCCTGCAAGCGTCCGGCAGCAGCTTCGAAAAAGTTCTGCGTTCGACCGTCTTCCTGAAAAACATGGGAGACTTCGCCGCTATGAACGAAGTCTATGGCCGCTACTTCAAACACGAGCCCCCGGCCCGCTCTACGGTGGAAGTGGCCCGGCTTCCCAAGGACGTCCTGGTCGAAATCGATGTAATCGCGCTAGCATGAATGGCGGCACTGCAACCCAACACGGCCACGCACGTCATCTGCCCGCGTCCGCAGGAACTAGAGTTCGCAACTAGAGTTCGCAATAGAAGCAAAAGGAACTACAGAAATTGATTGCAGAAGAGAAGAGAGAAGAGAAACAAGAAAAGAGGAATCATGAAGACTTTCATTCTGGCCATCACCTTGGCGTTCACGCTGCTAACTTCGTCCGGCCTGTCAGCCGCCCAAACCGCTGCCAAAAAACCAGTCGCCAAGCCCGCCGCAGGTCCCACCAAGGTCACCGGAGAACCCACCAAAACCGCTAGCGGCCTGGAATACTGGGACATCAAAGTGGGCACCGGCGCCACCGCGCAAACCGGACAACACGTCAAAGTCGATTACACCGGATGGCTCACCACGGGCAAAAAATTCGACAGCTCCGTCGGCACCGGACATCCCTTTGACTTCATGCTTGGCGCCAGCCAGGTCATCAAAGGCTGGGACGAAGGCGTCGTCGGCATGAAGGTCGGCGGCAAACGCCAGCTCCGCATCCCCCCCGACCTCGCCTACGGCGCCGCCGGCTATCCCGGAGCCATTCCGCCCAACGCTACCCTGATCTTCGACGTCCAACTCGTAGACGTAAAGTAGGCGTTGCTCGGGTAGGTTCCAGCTCGCCAGGGACCGAAGTCCTAGTCCGCCCAGGCCAGCCAAGATCGGCCATGCCGCCAGACACACAAAAGCCCGCGCGATTGCCAAGCATTCCGCGGGCTTTTTGAACTTCTATGCCTTAACGACTTTGCCACTGCGCAGACAGGAAGTGCAAACCCGTATATGCTTCGTAGCCGCTCCTACCTTGGCGTGAACCGGACGCAGATTGACGTTCCAGCGCCGCTTGCTCACGTTGTGCGCGTGGCTGATTGTGTTCCCAAACTGCGGCCCTTTGCCGCAAACATCACATACTCGTGCCATAACTCTGAATTCCTTCCAGGCCTGTTGTCGAAACCCCTTGCCGAAGCTTAAATTTTACAGGATTCCGCCCGTTTTCGCCAACCACCTTGGGAAGCGGGAAGAGGTCAGAGGCTTGATCGCAAAAGCCAACTCCATGGGCCAACCTCGACCTCTGCAATCGAACCTCAAACCTCTTACCTGCACTGCTAAGCCGCCTTGCCCATCACCGGCTGCGAGCAATGGCTGCATCGCCGCGCGTCGATTGGTATCTCGCTCAGGCATTCCGGACACTTCTTGGTCGTTGGATCCGCCGGTGCCGGATCTTTACGCGTCCGCGCAATCAGCGCATTAATCGGAGTCACCACAAAGAAGTAAATCGCTCCCGCCACCAACAGGAAGCTCACCACCGCCGTAAAGAAATCCCCGATCGGAAATACCGTCGTCCCAATCGTGAATGAAATCCCCGTAAAGTCCGGCTTGCCCACCAAAAGCGCAATAATCGGATTGATGATGTCCTTGACCAGGGCGGTCACAATGGTTCCAAACGCGCCGCCAATTACCACGCCAACCGCCAGATCCACCACATTACCGCGCAAAATAAACTGCTTAAACCCAGATAACATTATGTTTCCTCCAGTTACAGATTGGCCCCAAAATGTAATTGCTGAGTGACTTTTCGTCAAGATATAAAAGAAAGTGAGAAAAGGCAGCCGCAGCGGCTTTTCGCGGCCTAGCCGGGTTTTTCCGCCTGGTTGGCCGCTGCGGGTCACGCTTGGCGAAGCCTGTCTCGCAGACAGACCCCATCAGATTTTCCCTAGATTTTGCCCGTCAAATCTTGATTGGCATCTTCAGCAGCCGCGCAAACAACCGCACGATCATCCCGTCAAATCGTGTCCCGCTCAATTTCCCCAGTTCCAGCAGCGCCTGCTCGTCCGTCTTCGGAGGAGAAAAACCGCGCTCCGTCGTCATGTTCACATACGCGTCCGCCACCGCTACGATGCGCCCAAACAACGGTATATCCTCGCCCTTCAGTCCCCGAGGATAGCCGCTGCCATCAAAAGCTTCGTGATGCGATTCGATGGCCCGCGCGACCCGCTCAATTTCAGGAATCGCCCGCAACACTTCCGCCCCCACTCGCGGGTGCGTCATGATCACCGCGAATTCTTCTTCCGTCAGCTGGCCCGGTTTGTTCAGAATACTATCGGGAATGAACAGCTTGCCCACATCATGCACCCGCCCGGCGAACGTCACTTCGTCCACTTCCTGCGCCGAAAAATTCAGACCGCGCGCGATCATGCCCGCGTAGTGCCCGCATTGCTCACCATGCCCCGCGGCGTTGGGCTCCCGCAGTTCCGCCGAGCGTGACAGGGCTTCCACCGCTTCCTTGATCGCCCTCTGCTCCCTGTCATCCTCGCCTCCGCATAGCTTGCGCAGCGTCGTGACCAGTTCCTCCAGATGCTCCGGCCCGTTATGCTCGCGCTGCAGAAACCCTTCAATATAGCCCGAGACCAGCTGCCGTTGCACCGCCGAGCCGTCGCCAAATGCATTCGACGTCGAAACCTGATTGCCGCCCGCGTGCTTGGCCACGTACATTCCCGCATCCGCCACGCGAATCAGTTCTTCCATCGAAAATCCATGCACCGGAAAACTGGCCACGCCAAAACTGCCGGTAATCTGGTGCTCTTCCAGCATGGGATCCGTCGCCAGCCATAAACGCAATCTTTCCGCCAGCACCTGCGCCTGCTCAATCCCCGTCTCCGGCATCAGGATAATGAATTCGTCCCCGCCATAACGAGCCACCACGTTCGACTGCCGGCACTTCTGCTCCAGCAGCCGCCCCACCCGCGCCAGCACCAGGTCGCCTTCCAGATGGCCCAGCGAATCGTTCACCTCTTTGAATTTATCCAAATCGATCAGCACCACCGAGAACGGCCGTCCCGAACGCGATGCCCGCCTCCACTCCGAACTCAGCGCCTCCCAGAAAAACCGTCGCGTCTTGATCCCCGTCAACCCATCCGTGATCGATTGTTGCTGCAGTTTCTGGAAGACGAAAGAATTGTGCAAGGCTGTCGCCAGCAGGTCGGCCAGCGTGTTCAGAATCAGCACATCCTGGGGCGCGAACGCATTCTCATCCCGGCTCTCCACATTGAGCACGCCCAGCAGCGACTCCCCGTAACTGATGGGCAGACAGAGCACCGCTCGCGATTCCGGCAACACCCCCGCCAGCTGTCCCGCCCCAGCGTTTTGCACCAGCGCGCTCACCCCCGTGCGCGCCACTTTGCCCAGCACCCCGTTGCCCACCGCGATGCGCCGCCCCAGCGTCTGCGACGTCGTTCCCGCCTCCGCCTTGATCTCGATTTCCTTGGTCGCGTAATCCATGATCCCGATGCCGATGTGATCGTAGCGGAAGTTCTTCTGGATCTCCCGCACGATGTCCACCATCATCTGCTCCGCGTCTTCGCTCGAAATCGCCATCTTTGAAATATTGTTCAGAAACCCCAAATGCCGCGCCCTCCGCTGCTCTTCCGTGAACAGACGCGCATTCTCGATCGCCACCCCCAATTGCCCGGCGGCGGTTTGCATGACCTCCAGATCCCTCTTCACGAACTGCGATTCCCGCTCGGTGCTCAGTGCCGCCATCACTCCAGCCGCTTTTCCTCCCATAAAAATAGGCACGCCACAGAACGACCGCGCCCTTCGCGGAGGCACGAACTCCACCCCCAATCTCGTCCTCACCTCTTCCAGGTCGCTCTCGATCAGCAACGGCTCTCCCGTCCTGATGATGTGCTCGGTAAATCCACTGCCCGCCTTCCGCGAGCGCTTCGGAAATATCACTCCACCCTCAACCTCCAGCTCGAAACGAATCTCGTCCTCTTCCAGAAACGCGATATAGAAAGTGCTGGTGTCGAAAATCTGTCCCAGTTCCACCTGCACCGTGCGCAACACTTCGTCCTGGTCGAGATGCGAACTGATGGCCTGCCCGACCTCCGTCAGCAGTTCATATTCCTTCGTCCGCCGCTGCGCTTCATGCATCACCACATAATTCTCCAGCGTCAGCGCGATCTGCAGTGCCAGCCCGATCAGCAACCGCAAATTCGAAGAGCCGAACATCCGCCGTTCCGCGTGCGGAAACAGCAGCACCCCGAAATTCCGCTCCCGCGTCTGCAGGCTCACCGCCATCATGTCGGTGATACCCTCCGCCAGCAGCGCCTGTTTGCAAGCCTCGAATCTCCCCCCCGAAAGCACCGGCAATGGCTCTTCCAATTCCGCCAGATTCCGGAATGTCACCACTCCGCCCCGCCGGTACGCCAGTTCTGAAATGTAATCGCCAGCCTGCGTCTTTTGCAGCCTTTCCAGAAACTCCCCGGAAAACCCCTTCTCCACCGAAGGCAACGTGCCCCGCCACGGTTGCGCCACAAAAAACACCGCGCGCCGCGACGGCAGCGGCGCCACCAACCGGTCCACAAATGTCTGTAAGCTCGGAACCAGCTCCGCCGCCGAAAGCAGGCGACGCGGGTCGACACCCAGGCTCGAGAACGCCAGTGCATTCTCCTGCACCGCATTCCGCTCGTTCTCAAACAGCACCATCACCATCGCAATCGCCAGCAGCATCTGCGGAATCGGCCCCAGGAATCCACCCAACTGCCCCACCACCTCAAGAAACGGTTGCCGCATCTGCCCCGCGCACATCAGCGCCGCCCACAGCGCCAGCGCAAACGCCAGCGTCCGGAACGCCACTGAATTTCGCCGGAAAGCGTACCGGTAAAAATGGAACGAGCAGTAAAACAGCATCGCCGCCAGTCCCACTTCCAGCCGCAGATAAATCGGCAACTGCGCCGCTTGCTCCCCGATCACCCCGTTCGTCATCTGTGCCCGCAAACTGATATACGCGAGCCCAACCCCCGCCAATGTCAGCGTCCCGTCATACCACTTCACCTGGAAGCGTTCTTTCATCAAGCGCGTCGACACGAAGATGCACATCGCCATCGCCACCAGCAACACCGCGCTGCCGAAAAACGCCAGCTCCGACGGCCCTTCAAAATACTCCACCGCCCGCAGCGCGTAGTGCAGGGTATACGACGCCCATGCCAGCAGCCATGCCCGAAAATACTGATGTCGGTTTTGTTCGTACAGGTACCAGAAGACGAAAAACACCAGCAGGGCCACGGCCCCTGGAATCAGCACCAGCCCTGTGGCAACGCTATGCATCAATTAATCCGTCCTCATCTTCAATCTCTAGTCCTTGCCCTGTTGGCCCAGAGGACTCCGGTGTGCTAATCCTGTCACACCCGGCAACTGTAAAACAACAACCGTCTTACGCAGTTACCGCCTCGCAAACCGCGTTTCGAAAGTATCGCCTTATGAGATGCAAACCCGCCACTGCCAATCACTTGCGAACGGTTACCTCGGTAACCCTCTGGTAACCTGCAGCGGCCCCCTCGAATCCCCCAGTCCGCGCCTTCAACAACACCTCGCCCCTAGAGCCCAAAACCCTGATCCCGCTATACTTACAACTTATGCTTCGCGTCCGATTCGCCCCGTCCCCTACCGGATTTCTCCACGTCGGCAGCGCTCGCACTTTCATCTTCAACTGGCTCTACGCTCGTCGCAACCGAGGAACCATGGTCCTCCGCCTCGACGACACCGACGTCGAACGCAATACCGACGCCTCCGTCAACTCCATCTTCGAAGGCCTGCGCTGGCTCGATCTCGGCTGGGACGAAGAATACAAACAGTCCGAGCGCCTCGCCCTCCATCGCCATATCGCCGACGCCATCTTTCAAAAAGGACTGGCCTATCGCGACTTCACTCCCGCTCACACCGGAGACACCGAAAAATCCGGCGCCAATCAAACCTGGCTCTTCAATCCCGGCATGCGCGAGCTCCCCCGCGCCGAGAGCGACCGCCGCGCCGCCGCCGGAGAAACTTTCGCCCTCCGCTTCCGCGTCCCCCGGGACACCGCCGAAACAGTGAGCTTCCACGACGCCGTCTATGGCGACCAGCTCAAATCTACCGCCGACATCGAAGACTTCGCCCTCCTCCGCTCCGACGGCATGCCCACCTACCACCTCGCTTCCTGCGCCGACGATATCGACCTCCGCATCAGCCACATCATCCGCGGCCAGGACCACCTCTCCAACACCTACAAACACGTTCTTATTTTCCAGGGCGCCGGAGCCCACCCGCCCCAGTTCGCCCATCTTCCGCTCCTCGTCGCTCCCGATGGATCGAAACTTTCCAAACGCCGCCACGGTCCCGTCGTCAGCGTCACTACTTACCGCGATGCCGGATTCCTCCCCGAAGCCTTCATCAACTTCCTGTGCCTGCTCGGCTGGTCGCCCAAGGACAACCGCGAAAACCTCACCCGCCAGGAACTCATCGAAGCCTTCTCTCTCGAAGGCATCAACCGCGCCAACGCCGTCATTAATTTCAAAGAGCCCGCCGCCACTCCCGACGAAACCTTCGACCCCAAAGCCCTCTGGCTCAACGCCGAACACATCCGCGCCCTCACCGTCGACCATCTCAGCGCCCGCCTGCTCCCCGTCGTCCACGCCGCCGGATTTCCCATCACCGCCGATAAAATGCACGCCATCACCCCGCTCATCCGCGAACGCATCAAACTCCTGCGCGACGTTCTCACCGCCGCCGATTTTTTCCTCCTGGCCGATAACCAGCTCCCGCCCTACGATCCCGCCGAACTCATCCCCCAAAAAGGCGACGCCGCCATGGCGCTCAAGGTCTTGACCCGCGCCCGCGAAGTCCTGCCCCATACCGAATTCAAACACGATCCCCTCGATCAAACGCTCCGCAACGCCTCTCAGGAATTGGGCGTAAAAGCAGGTCAGATGTTTCAGCCCATCAGAGTCGCCGTCTGCGGCCGCAAAAATGCCCCGCCGCTATTCGAAACCCTGGAAGTCTTAGGAAGGGAATCCACCCTGGCCAGAATTGACCAGGCCCTCGGAAAGCTCTAACCCGCCTCCGGAAAACTCGTGTGGTGACGGGCTACGGCCCGCCCAGGCAGAAATCTTTGCGGAGTCGGTGGAGAGCATATGCCCGCCAATCACCGTCAGAGCGAAACTAGAATCCTAATTTTTTCGTTGGCGCCACACGCTAGCGCGTAGCCGCTACCGCCCCTTCAACTCCCGCCACCACGCCTTCAAGATGTTGTAGCGTCTCATCGACAGTCAGCGTGTACATTTCCCGGCCCAACCCCTCACCCGACTCCAGCGCCGTTTTCAGAAAATGGCCCGCAATTTCCTTGGCCAGCGAATCTGTAATCAGCTTCCCGGTACGCTTCTTGTATTCCACCCACGCCGGACACGGCAAGGCCACCCATACCGGACGACCTGCAACCAGAAACTTGATATCCACCGCGTCCGCATGGCGCGTCGCGATGGCCACAATCAGGGCCTGGTATTTACAGTGCACTGGTTTCTTCGTCCAGCGATCGGTAGCAGTAAAGTCAGTGAACATAAGATTTCATCGGGATATATCTATCCGCAAATATATCTTCCGGCAGGCTCGCGGAGCAAACGCCGCAAAGTTCCGCCGCCGGATACTCCAAATCCAAGCCATCCTTGATCCAACTGCAGCACGGACACTCTGGTCCGCGAAAAGCGCGCTGGTACTGCCGCCCCATTTCGCCGACTACTTTGCGGAGGTTCCTTGAGTCTTCCTGAACGAGCCTATGCCCAGGACCCCAAGCTCTCTCACCCCTATTCACGCGCCGGCGGCCGCTTCCCCGATATCGGAATCGTGTGCTCCTGATCCAGGTATTCCATCGGCCCGTGATCGGAGTGCGCATTCGGCACCGGAACATCCCCCGCCGCGCTCATTGTTTCCGTCTCCGGCCTGGACGCATCCTGCCCCGCTGCCGTCGTGTAAATCGCCTCATGGAAAATAGACCCTGAGTTCGCCTGCGCCACCGCAAATACCGGAAACGCCTTGCCACTCGCAAATCCCACCGACACGTAATCCGCCACCATCGTTCCCGAGAAGGTATCCGGCAGCCAAGTCAGCTTCATCGGACCAGCCAGAGTTTCCGCCGCGCTCCACGTCGAACCCGCCGTCGATGACTGAATGAAACCGGCATACAGCTCGCAACTCGTCCCGCAGTTCGATACCGGATAAAAGTAATAAACCAGCGCAATTTGCGCGCTCGCTCCCTTGGTTCCCGGAGCGATCGCCGCTCCCGTGATGAAGTGATCCACCGTGCTCGTAACCGGATCGATCGGAACCCGCGTCACCCCCGACCACTTCGTCCCGTTCGTCGTCGTGCTGTAAACAATGTCGTTCGACGTGCAGTTCGTGCGGAAGCGGCAATCCGGCCACATCACATACACCGTCCCGCCCGCATCGATCGCCGACGAAACCAGCCCCGCGCTCCGGATGTTCCCCGCCTCCTCATGGCTGATGTAGGTGGAAACATTCACTGGCTTGGTCCAGCTCTTTCCTCCATTGCTCGAACTGAATGCGATCACATGCCCGCTGAATCCGAGAATCGGTACAATCACTTTCCCGCTCGGCTGCACCACCGGCACGCCGCCAATCCCAATGGCCCGCCCCCCCGTCGTATGCGCCGCTCCCCACGTCTGTCCCCCATCGGTCGATGTGCTCATCTCGATCAAATCGTTATTCGATGTGTTGTCCCACTCCGAATAACAGTGCCCGTAATAAGGACTGGTCGCCGTGTTATCGCAGACGATCCAGTTCTTGTCGGCCGAACCCGACCCCGTCACCGTGATCGGATTGCCCCAGTGAATCGCGTCGGTCGACCGGCTCACCGCTACCGACGTATTGTTGCCGATAGGCAGCGTCGAGATCAGCCAGACATTGTGCAGAGCGTCATACGCCACCGCCGCATCGCTCGCCGCCGAATTCGTTCCGCCTTCATAAATCGTGATTCCCGGCAGATATCCGTTGCTCCACGTCGCCCCACCATCCGTCGAAGTCGCGAACCCAATATCGGCGCCCCCTCCCCCATAAATTCGCGCCACCTGAAACGCGCTCACAATCGTCGAGCCGTACGAGAACGTACCCGGTTCGACCTCGGTCTCATGCTGGCTGGGAGTATCGGTAAAGGTGTCTGCGCTGAGCTGTGTCAAGCTCACCTGCCCCTGCGCAGAAGCCGTCAAGATCGCGCCGGCCGCCATTGCGGCTACAACCAGAACGCGACGACAGAAGAATCGGTATGCGGGAAACTTCATTGACTTATGCAACCTCCCTGATCAAATTCAGGTTATCTATCTTGCGTTTCAGTCGTGCGTTTCACTCTACGAAGAGCGATCGGGAGAGTATTCGTGCGGACACACCGATAGCCGCGCCAACCAAACAACTGGGGTCGCGTACCACCTGCCGCC
>PLBE01000028.1 GCA_003134435.1 Acidobacteriaceae bacterium | reverse complement strand
GAACTCGAAAAACTTCCCGTCCGCGTAGTCAAGTTGACGGATGCCGAGGCCATCGAGGCCCAGTGCGTTGAGTTATCTGCAGTTGGCAAGAGCTTTCTTTGTTGGTACGCAGCACGGCACGTCGTTCACATGTAAACGACGTGCCGCATTCCCAGTTTGCCGCTAGCGAACCACAGGTAGAATCTCAACTTCCGTGTAGCCGACGACTCATCCGCAATCGTCGAATCTCCGATGTGGTAATCTGCTTCGGATATTCTTCCGACTCGGTGCGGAGACTCCGATGCCCGCAGTCGACACTACGGTTGTGGCAGGGGTAGGATCGGAAGAAGCGAGCATCTAATGGACCATTCCTTCTTGCACGCCTGACTTAAACAGCCTCGCCGCCTGCTCGGCCACAACGGGATTGCTGAAATAAGAACCTTGCCCCTCGCCGCACTCGTGGCGCTGAAGGAAGTCTAGCTGCGAAGCCGTCTCCACTCCTACTGCAATGACTCGCTGCTTCAGACTCTTTCCGATACTGATCATAGCGCCAACGAGGTTTGATCCCTCGGGATCCGCCGTGATCTCCTGCACGAATGATTGACCCACTTTCAAAGTGTCCACGGGAAAACGCCGCAGATAGGTAAAGCTGGAGTAGCCCGTGCCAAAGTCGTCGATCGCCACCCGTACCCCCATCGCCTTCAACGCTAGTAGCGTAACAACAGCAGACTCCGCGTCCTGCATCAACACGGTTTCGGTTAGTTCCAGCTCTAGATTTTGCGGCTGCATCCCGGTAGCAATCAACGCCGCCCGAACTCCTGACAGATAATCCTTGGACTGGAATTCGACTGCGGACACGTTCACAGAAATCGGTACAACCCCCAGCCCCGAATCGCTCCACTCTTGGGCTTGTCTGCAGGCTTCTATTAAGACCCATTGTCCGATGTGTAGAATCAAACCGCACTCTTCCGCGATTGGCACGAATGTCGCCGGAAGCAGCATTCCCCGCTCTGGATGCTGCCAGCGGAGTAACGTTTCCATTCCCGTGACCCGACCTGTCCGTAGATCAATCTTGGGCTGGTAGTGCAGCAAAAACTCTTTCCGCCCGAGTGCTAAGCGCAAATCCGATTCCAACAACACTCTCTTCGCCAGCCGTGTATTCATGTCTTTTCGAAACGATTGGTAGCCATTGCGACCGCGTTGCTTGGCTTCGTACATCGCTACGTCCGCCTGACTTACCAGGCTTGCGGCGTCCCGCCCATCAGCCGGGTAGGTGCTACCCCCAATGCTGACGTTAATGTCCAGACTTTTGTTATCGATAATGTGCGGTGACGCTATCGCCCTTAGAATCTTTCGTGCAGTGACCGCGGCGTCTTCGGCGCACTCCACTTGAGAGAGTAGAATCAGAAATTCGTCTCCGCCCAGACGGCTTACCGTATCCGTGCGCCGGATACAAGCCGTTAATCGGCCAGCAACGGACCGCAGCAAGTTGTCCCCGACGCCGTGGCCTAGTGTGTCGTTGATTCTCTTGAATTGATCTACATCGACAAACAGTACCGCGAGTTGCTTACTCTGGCGCTCCGCTAATGAAATCGCTTGCGTCAGGCGGTCGTCGAACAGCGTTCGGTTCGGCAATTGAGTCAGGACGTCATGTTGTGCCACACGCGACATTTCGAGCGAAGCGGCCCGGGCCGTGCTCACGTCGCGGAAAGAAATCACAGCCCCAAGTGTATTCCCGTCTTGGTCACAGATAATCGCCACTCGATTTTCAATGCCAAATTCCAAGCCGTCTCGTCGAATCAGCGTGCAACTTGTACATTTGGTCGTAGCCAGCGCGTTCTTGTCTCCTTGCGTGACAATCACTACGACATTGGGAAGGACCGCACCGCTAACACTATCGACGAGTCTGAGCACGTCCGCAACTGGACGTCCCAGTGCCTCCTCTCGAAACCATCCGCTCATCTTTTCTGCGACGCCGTTTAGATAGGTGACGTTGCCACATAAGTCCGTGCGCACGACCCCCTCTGCAATCGAGTCGAGCGTGATGGTCGCGAGTGCATTTTCCCGGCAGACGGCCTCGGCCGCCCGTCGGTCCATCATCGTGCGCACCGTCCGCCTTAAACGGTAGCCGTCGGCTTGCTCCTTGAGCAGGTAATCTTGGGCGCCGTGCTGTACGGCTTGCCTGGCCTCTTCTTCTGTGTCAGGATCACTCAAGATCAGAATTGGCACACCAGGTGCAGCCTGAACAAGCTTATCGAACGTCTCCACACCTTTGCTGTCCGGCAGCTTCAGATCAAGCACTGCCGCCCCGACCCCTCCGTCACGCAGTCGCTCAATCCCACGAGAAAGTTCGGTAACCCACTCCACCTCGAAGCGCTCTTCCGTTACGGAACCTAGTTCGCCCAAAACTCTTGCTGCCGCATCCGCATCAGACGCAACCAGCAGGACACAGTCGTGGCCCTTCGTATTCGCATTCGATACCGTAAGTCGGCTCCTCGAGCTTGTGATCTGGCCAAGGCCCGCGACAGCATGCTGTGCGATCTAGGCTATCTTCGCTGCTTTTGCCAACTTCGAGTTCGTGGCTTTCTTGGCGACATCCGAAGCCATGAAGCGCAGCATCTGCTGCTTCAGTTGCGCGTCCACCTCGTCCGCAATAACCATCACATCCGGTAGTAGCACATCGAACTCCAAATGGCTCTGGCTTTTGTGCAATGTCGTAAAAATGCTCACCTGGAGCAACCGAGATTCCTCCACGGCCATGGCCACCGTGTAGCCCTGTTGGGCACGTAAATCCCCGTGGTGAGCCGCCGCCTTCGAAATCTCAGCCTTGGTTTCGTCGTCCAAACGCAACCGCACAATGACATCACGCAGGAGCTGAGGCAGATGGCCCGTACGCTCGTCAAAACTCAGAGGGACCGCAGTCAACTCCGGCTCCTTATCGACCCGCATGAGCCATTCCTGAATTACGGCATCGAGATTACGCTCGAGAATATCTGCCACACTCTCAATAGCGACGGGCCCTGCACTGCCTCCGGCCACGTGCGCAGGGTTTGTAGACTTAGCCATGAGATCTCCTTCGTATTCACGACATGGTTCATTGGTAGTTTTTAATGTTAACAATCGCGAGAGGACGTTTCTGTTCAAGAGTGATCACTCCTACCTAAACAATGCGTGGCTCTCGGTTGCGGGTAAACCGGAAGTGATTCGAGGGGGAAGCTCCCGGCAATTGTTGTAGACGGGAATGACGTTCATGCCGATTGTCCGCAACAAAGCTCTCGATCGACGGCAGGCTGAGCAGGGAGCAGTTCCGCGGCAGAGTGTCGGTCGTCTGTCTGATCATGAGCAAAACAACACAGACGACAGAACGTATTTGGCAGAGACTCGTATCCGAATTCTCTGTTCCAAATTGACCATTTTTCCTCTTCGGATTGCCGCATGATTAACAGCCATGAAGGCCTAGAAGCCT
>PLBE01000227.1 GCA_003134435.1 Acidobacteriaceae bacterium | reverse complement strand
TTTTTCCGCAACCTGCTAGAGAGTGCACGCCCGATTAGATCAGCAATGGTCACTTGACGACGTTCGTTAACCGATGTCTCCCCCATTTCGCTGAAGCACGAGTCCACAAACCATTCACTCGGAACAACCCGATACTGTTTCTCTTCCGGTCGTCCCGACGCCCAAGCACGGCGCACCTTGCGATAGGGTTTCACCCAAGGAGTTTCCGGCGTCTCAACACCGGAGGATCGACAAAGCAGGATGCGACCGGAGCCGGGGGCGAGAATCCGCTCAAGTACCTTCAACGTCGGGGTGCGTTCCAGCCAATGATGGGCGCGGCCAATAGTGATGACATCATAGGTTTGAGTGGTTGGGAATTCCTCAATGCGACCCTCGATCAGGGAGAGTGCAACCCCTGCTTCCGCCGCCGCAGACCTCGCCGCCGCGATCATTAGGGGTTCGGGATCGAGTCCGATGCAGCTTCCGACAAGAGGAGCGAAGCCAATGGCGAGCATGCCGGGTCCGCAGCCAACGTCGAGCAAGGTTTCGTCGCCACGCAGACTGATCTGCTCCGCAACCTTCTGAAAAAACTCTGGCGGATAGGGCTCCCGGTAGCGGGCGTAGAATTCAACCGTTGATGCGAAGCGACTCATTCGTTCCAGTTTTGCAGGTGACGGTAGGAACTTCAACTAATCGTATGCGATCAACAAAGCGCGTGTGAGAACCGCATTGCCACGCTAAAGCGGTTTGTGCTGTGGCAATCGTGTTCGCCGCCGTTGGGGGATAATAGTCGTCTACAAGGAGTTTGAAATGAGCGCCCAAGCCCTCCTGCAATCACTGAAGGAAAGCATTCTAAGCCAAGCGAACGTGAAAGCGATCTACGGCGAACCCATCACCGCGCACGGCAAAACGGTCATTCCGGTGGCAAAAATCATGTATGGCTACGGAGCGGGGGCCCGGTACGGGCGGTGTGGGCGATTCCAGTGCGCGGGGCGAAGGCGGGTGCGGCGGTGGAGGAGTACGGGCTATTCCCGTGGGAGTCATAGAAGTAAGTGATCAGCAGACCCGTTTCGTTCCGATTACCGACCGCAAGAGATTCGCTGGAGCCGTTCTCGCGGGAATCGGTCTCGGCATGTTGCTAGGTTGGCGCAGGCGGCGTTGAAACCGGGTCGGCATAAATTTGAGGCAATGACGAGCACACCGACTAAAGCCCATTCGTTGATGGACGAATTCCTGCCGACTCACGATTTCGGCGCGTCCTACGAAATCCGTATCAATGCCACGAGGGCTTTGGTTTATCAATGTCTTATCCGCTCCGACTTCAACAACTCGTGGCTAGTGCGGCTCTTGATGACCATCAGAAGCGGAAAACGCCTGCCGCGCAATCATGTGCCCAGCGATCTACGTCGGCGGCTACAAGGCACGGGATTCGTCATGCTGGCGGAAGCTCCCGGTGACGAGCTTGTCATCGGCGTTGCAGGACAATTCTGGCGTCCCGATGGCGGGCGCTGTCTCGACCTCACTGCCGATGAGTTTGCTGGGTTTTCTCGCCCCGGCTACGCAAAGGGGGCGTGGAACTTCAAGCTACGTGCAGAATCACCGGAGAGCACGCTTCTTTCCACAGAGACGAGGATCAAGTGTTTCGGACAAGCCGCGCTGTGGAAATTTCGAATCTATTGGAGTCTGGTTGGCCCGTTCTCTGGACTCATGCGCAAGGCGATTCTTAAGCAAATAAAGACTGAGGTGGAATCAAAGGCTAACCCCCACCGCTCTGCCGAATTGAAGTGATAGATTAGTTCAACCCTTTCTGCACAAGGACGGTCGTCATGGCGATTCCCCTTTCCAACGAAAGCAGGCCTTGCTCGATGACCCCAACTTCGCCCATCTCGCCACCCTCATGCCTGACGGCTCGCCGCAGAGCGTTCCCGTTTGGGTGAGCCGTGAAGGTGACCGCATCCTGATCTGTACCGGGGAAGGCTCACTCAAAGCGAAAAACACCCGGCGCGATCCGCGTATCTCGCTCTCCATCGTCGATTTCCACGACCCCTATCAGGAGGCCCAGCTTCGAGGCCGTGTTGGTCGAGCGCCGTCCGGACGGCGACTTCAAGTACATGGACGCCATTTCGCTCAAGTATGCGGGCAAGCCGTTCCCGTTTCGCAGCCCTGAGGGAAGAGTGGCGCTCGTGATCGAGATCGAAAAGGCGCGATACACCAAGCTGCCTTTTGAACATACGCCGCCCCAGTAGTGCGGCTCCGAGCGCGGAAATACGAACGAGGCCAATACGAACAGGACAGGATCAAGCGTAGTCGTGCACTACTCCGTGCATTCGGACTGGTCATAATAGCGGGGCATGTGCGCCCCCTCGCATGACCAATCTGTTGCCTTGGATCGCGAGCCTGATCAGAAAAAGGCCTCGACCCCTCTGGCCGCTGCTCTTCCAAACTAGTCTGGATTACAGCTTTCGCACGTAAAACGCAGACACAACCGCCGCTCCCCAAAACACGGGGTCAAATTCCGAGTTCATACATTTCTGTGCATTGTTGGAGGGCAGGATTATGCTGTCTGGATGGAATGGTTCGCAAATAAAGGGCAGGTGTTACAAGTGCTCGCCGCCGTTGTCTCCGCTGTCATAGTCCTCATCAATGTCTTTGTGGCAAAAGAGAAAGTATTATCGGTTGTTGTGCTCGTGATCGCTCTTGGATGGTTGGCATTTTCGGTCATCATATTTTTTAGAAATCGGGCGCAAATGGCTGAAATGAAAACTGCCGTAGAGACAACCGCTGCGGTGTCTATGGGAAAGATTCCATTTGATTACCTGCCACAAGAATCACCATCGCTCCACGGCTGGGCACTCCTTGCGGAAAAGGCAACGGGGCCGATCCCGCCCACGTTTTCGTCATTGTCTGCTAATGCTCCTGTCTCCATTGGGCTGTCAATAAAACCGAACGGCTGGTACGGGATGGACTATCCAATAACGGAGGCGCAGAAGACAAGGTGTAACCGTTTGATCTTCGCAGCCAATTTCGGGACAGATGGCAAGGTTTACGCATTCCTTCACATGCCGTCAAGAATCGTTGGCGGAACTCCCGAGGAGCGGTGGATTCAGATGGGTGTCAACGTTGGTCCAGATCGCATAGAGGGGGATGAGGGCATCGTAGGCATTATTGGAAAGGAACTGCGGGACGGCTGTGTAGTGCACCCCTCCAAACTAGACACCTGGGCCATGTTTGAAGTAAGGGTTAGGGCGAACCGGGCACGGGCATCGTGCGGGGTTCGTCCGTGGAGTCCGCGATGCGGACGGTCGTGATTGTACTCCTCGATCCAGCTTGCGATGCTCTGCTGGGCGTGATCGAAGTTCTGGTATTCGTTGAGCCACACCTCCTCTTCTTTTAAGCTGCGATGGAACCGTTCGATGTAGCTGTTGCCCTCGGGATGGTTGTAGGCCGTGCGCCGATGCGTGATGCCCAGGCGATTCAGGGTTTCGATATAACGGGCCGACGTAAACTGGGTGCCATTGTCGGTCGTCAAAGTCAAACCCGTTCCACGAGAACCGAAAGGCAGCACCTCCAGAACCGCACGGTTGAGCGCCGCCAGAGCTTCTTCGGTGCGACAGCGCAGACTCAAGTCCCAGCCGATGATTTCCCGTGTGCAGCAGTCGATCACCGAAACCAGATACGCCCAGCCCACACTCGGTCCCGCCCAGACCTTGGTCATGTCCGACTGCCACACGTGATTGGGATACAGTGCTTCCACCTTGCCCCAGTCCTTTCGGCGCGAGACCTGAAAACGGCGCTGGCGCACGCGCAACCCGCGTTCTCGCATGACACGCAGCGCCCGCTTGCCGTTGACCACCAACCCGTGATGACGCCCCAACCACCAGACCACCCGACGATACCCGTAAGCCGGCTTCTCACCACCGGCCAAGACGATCTCCTGGTCGCGCGAACGATCCGCACGGCTGGCACG
>PLBE01000160.1 GCA_003134435.1 Acidobacteriaceae bacterium | reverse complement strand
AGCTTCTACTTCAAATCGCCCATGACCGCGCCCGGCCTCTATCCCGAGCACGATCTCTTCATCCAATTGATGAAGCTTAAAAACACTCTGCGCCATCTGAAAGGCGAAGAGCTAATCACGCACTTGGGCTTGGAATATTACGACTGAGAGGTTGCTCGTATGGGGCGGACTTTCCGGTCCGCCCCTGGCAACATTGTGTGGCGCGGGTATTCCTGCCAGCCTGTGGCGCCCGCGAGGTTTTCTCGATGGCCGAATAGGTTTACGACCGCGGGGTGTCTCGCGCGTCGCGTGGTCCTCCGTGCTTCTTCTCGAAAAAGCGAATTGCAAGCCATTCACCCGTTGCAACACACGCCACAGAAATCACGAAAGCCTGAACAAATGGGAGTTTGAAAGCGTGTCGCAGTAACTCGGAGGGGAACGAACTCAGTAGGGTAACAACGGAGAGCGCGACAAGCAACGGTGTTTCTTCCTGGCGGTCCCCTTCGCAGAAATCGTCGTCAGCGGCGCGGTTAGGCTCCTCGTCGTAGCTAGCCCACGCTCGCAGTGCAAAAGCGAGGTGACCCGCCGACAAATAGGACCAAGAGAAAGAGTCCCATCCCTAACCTCCGGCCCCATGATACATCGCTGGCGCCTCACCATACCGTCCGAATCAGTGGACTCCGCCGTATCCGCTCATCCCGCGTCACCAGTGTCATCCCCTCCGCCCGCGCCGTTGCTCCAATAATCCGGTCTACGGGATCGTGCGGGTAATCATCAGGGAACTCCGTCGCCAAAGCAGCGATCTCCGGCGTGATCGGTATTACCGTCATGTCCTGGATCAACGCCCTAACGGATGTTTCGACCGAACCGTATACCTGCACCCGGCCGCGAGCCACTAACTGAGCGAGTTCCCACAATGTTATCGCCGAGACCGCCAGTCCCGCGCTACGGCGGGCCCGCCGAATTGCCGAGGTCGCATCCCGCGAAAGCCGTTTTGGGTCGTCCGCCGCCCAAGCCACTACGTGAGTGTCGAGCAGAATCACCGCAAAACTTCCCAGTCTTCGAGCGGTACGACGGGGGATTCAATGTCACCCACGATACGCATTTTGCCCTTCAGTCTGCCGATCCACTCGTCCTTCTCAGGTCCCGCCGGGACCAGTTTCGCCACCGGCTTTCCCCGCTTCGTAATCACGATCGGCTGCCGCGTTGCCCGCACATCTTCCATCAGCGCCAGGCACCGTGCCTTAAATTCCCCAGCCGCAATCTTCTTCATAGTCACATTATAACATACATGGTCACGAAGAGATGACTATTCACGCAGCGGTTTCCTTAATTTACGTGCTTGCGCTGCCCTCGATTGGGAAATCGACCTGCGACATATTGGGCAAATAGGATTGCTGCGACAGAAATGCCGATACGAGGCAAAAATGACCACTTCGTGTAGTGGGAAAGTAACTCCAAATAGTAATGCCCCGGCCGTGATAGCGATGACGAATGCTGCTCGGTCAGTTTGGGTGTGATAGGCGTTTCTGCCAGCTTTGTAGCTGCTGCGAAAACGCTCCAGTTGATCTTGGTACGCCATAGTTTATTCTCGCCCACAACTCTATTCGTCCATCTCGTACGCCTTCTTCAACCACCGCTTCACCTCATCGTCAATATCCCCCTTCGCCTTCACCTCAATCCGCCGCGTAATCCGATCCTTCTTCGCATATCCCCCAGTATCGATCAGCCGCTTCGGAGTCCTCATATTCCCGAGCGCCAGCCCGAGATCGATCCGCGTATTCGTCGCCGGCTTGANNTCCTGAATACTGCGCCTCCACCCACCCGGCAGCGGTCTCCAGATAAGCCTCCGGCGACTCTTCTTCCGCGTTCTTGCCTTCCAGACGCCCCGCAATCCACGCCGCCGAATTTGTGCCCAACTTGTGTTCTTTCTTTAGCCAATCGATGCGCTCCTTCTCCGTCGGAGGCCCCGCCGTTTTTGTCAGCGTGATCCATTCCTCGATCGACCGCCCGGTTTTTTGCGGCAGTTCCTCTATCCACTTGCGGATCTGGGCCACACCAGGATGAACGGCGTACAGGCCTTGTGTTTTGGCTGCACGTGCTTTGTTTGGAAGAAACGCTCGGGCGGTAGACATGGGGACCTCCTAGGCAAGAGATAATCCGCCCGACATGATACACAGTCCCGGCGCCCGCTCGCGATAGAATCTTTCGATGGCTGCGAAGAACCACGAGGCTGGACACGACACCCGCTACATTCAATTGCAAAAGAATTACTGCTTCGGCTGCGGCAAGAACAATCCCGACGGCATGCGCNNTGGGCAAGGTGAACAAGCTGCGTCATGTGATTGCCTTGACTTCCCGGATTACCGTGAACTATCTGAAGCCCGTGCCGCTGCAACAGCCCCTGCGTGTGGAATCCCGCGAGGTCAAGGTGACGGGCCGCAAGCACATCAATATGGCCGAAATCCTCAACGAAAAAGGGGAAGTCCTGGCAAATAGCGAGGGAGTGTTTGTCGCCATCGATCCGCACCGCATGTTCGCGCGCTTTGTGGACCGCTAGAAGCACACGTAGGGACAGGGGCCCTCGCCGCCCGTTCAGCCGACCGCAACTCGCCGCACCGTGGCCACCGCAGGCGTGGCCTTGCTCAGTCGGCGATCCGGGTACCGCGAACTGCCATCGGGCTGTAAAATAAAAGCTCAGAAAGAGAGTAGACCTATGTCGCAAAACAACGGACACAGCACCAGCCTCCGCCTCAAAACCGGCCTAGCCGAAATGCTCAAAGGCGGCGTGATCATGGACGTCACCACCGCCAAACAGGCGGAAATCGCCGAGCGCGCCGGTGCCGTAGCAGTAATGGCCCTGGAGCGCGTTCCTGCCCAGATTCGCGCCGAAGGTGGCGTGGCCCGCATGGCATCGCCCAAGGTGATTCGCGAAATCATGGCCGCCGTAGACATTCCCGTTATGGCCAAGTGCCGCATCGGCCATTTCGCCGAGGCGCAGATCCTGCAGGAACTGGGCGTCGATTACATCGACGAGTCCGAGGTGCTGACTCCCGCCGACGAAGCCCACCACG
>PLBE01000116.1 GCA_003134435.1 Acidobacteriaceae bacterium | reverse complement strand
CCCCCATTGATCTGACCCCCATCGATTTGTCCCTCATGCTCTGCCCCATTCCGGGTTTGAGATTTCCAGTAGAAGCGGTCGAATGATATTCCCATTAGGATCGGGAAGCAACCACAGATCGCGCAAATGCCGACTCGCGCCTTCGCCGGCAATTTGTCGCCCGTGCGAAGCTCTGGTTTCTAGATTTTCTGCAATCGCTGAACGTCGTGCACGCCGGGAATCTGCCGGACTCCGTCCATGATCTTCTGCAGGTGTTTCAAGTCGGCGATCTCCAGAACTACGTCGACGCTAGCCTGGCCGTTCTGGCTTTTGGCTTCGATGTTCCGGATGTTGGTGTTGGTATCGCTGATGACGGCGGTGATCTGTTTCAACATGCCGAAGCGATCGTCGCAAAGCAACGTGAGTTTTACAGGATAGGCTACGGGCTGACCGTCTTTGTCTCCCGCCCACAGGACGTCGATCCGGCGTTCGGGTTCGTAGAGAAGATTGGTGACATTGGGGCAGTTGACGGAGTGGACGGCAACGCCTTTGCCGCGGGTAACGTAGCCCACGATGGCTTCGCCGCGAATCGGGTTGCAACACTTGGCGCGATAGACCAGCAAATCACCCGAGCCCCGGACGACGATGGCGTTGTTATCTCCGCCAAATACGCGTCGCACCACGCTGGTGAAACCATGCGATGCATTCTGCACTTCGGAGTCGGACAGCGGTTCGGCGCCGGCGGGAGCGAATTTCGCGAGCACCTGGCGCGCTGAATACTTGCCGTAACCGATGCCCGCCATGAGGTCGTCGGGACGCCCCAATCCATACTCGCTGGCCGCTCTCTGCAGGTCCGCTTCCTTGAGATCCTTAATCGAAATCCGGTATTTGCGCGCCTCTTTCTCGATCAGCTTGCGGCCGATTTCTATCGCCCGCTCGCGCTGGTGGACGTTGAGCCAATGCTTGATTTTGTTGCGCGCCCGCGAAGACTTGACGATCGCCAGCCAGTCGCGGCTGGGCTTATGCCCCGGCTGGGTGATGACTTCGACGATGTCTCCGGAATGGAGTTTGTGGCGCAGCGGCACCATTCGTCCATTCACTTTTGCTCCCGTACAACTATGGCCCACCTCGGTGTGAATCGAATAGGCGAAGTCGATCGGCGTCGACTCGCGCGGCAGCACTAACACCTTGCCTTTGGGAGTAAACGTGTAAACCTCTTCCGGATAAAGATCGACTTTCAGGGTAGAGAGGAACTCGTTAGGATCGGAAACATCGCGCTGCCACTCCACCACCTGCCGCAACCACGCGAGGCGCTGCTCGTCTTCCGCGGAGACGGGGCCGTCCTTATACTTCCAGTGCGCGGCGATGCCTTCCTCGCACATCTTGTGCATTTCTTCGGTGCGAATCTGGATTTCAAAAGTCTCGCCCGTCTCGGTAATCACGGAGGTGTGCAGCGACTGGTAGAGGTTGGGCCGCGGCATGGCGATGAAGTCCTTGATCCGCCCCGGCACCGGACGCCAGAGGTTGTGAATGATGCCAAGCACGGCGTAGCAATCCTGCACCGAGTTGGTGATGACCCGCATGGCGTAGAGGTCGTATACCTGATCGACGCTGATCCGCTGGCGAATCAATTTCTTGTGGATGCTGTAGAGCCGCTTGACCCGGCTTTCGACGCGGCCCGTAATGCCCGCCTCCTTGAGGCCGTCACGCAACACGTCGACCACGCGGGTCATGAAAGCTTCGCCTTCTTTGCGGCGGGATTCGACAGCGACGCGCACTTGCTCGAATCCGATGGGATCGACGTACTTGAAACCGAGGTCTTCCAGTTCGCCGCGAATCTTGCCCATGCCAAGACGGTGCGCGATGGGAGCGTAGATTTCGAGCGTCTCCTTGGCGATCTTCTGCTGGCGTTCCGGATTGAGATGTTCGAGCGTGCGCATGTTGTGCAGGCGGTCGGCGAGCTTGATGAGGACGACCCGAATGTCGTCGACCATGGCCAGCATCATTTTGCGCAGGTTCTCGGCTTGCGCTTCTTCCCGGGACGAGAAATCGATTTTGCTGATCTTGGTGACGCCCTCGACAATGTGGGCCACCTGTTCGCCGAACTCCTGCCGGATCTCGACCGTCGTGACCGAGGTATCTTCAACGGAATCGTGCAGCAATCCGGCGGCGATCGAAACCGAATCCATTTTCATGTCGGCAAGAACGTTGCCGACTTCCAGAGGATGCACCAGGTAGGGCTCGCCCGAAGCGCGGGTCTGACCCGCGTGATGCTTCTGGGAGAATTCGTAGGCTTTCTTAACCAGGTTGAGGTCGTCGTTGGGACGGTTCTCGCGCAACTTCTTCATCAGCTCACGGAACCGCGTCACCGTGAGCACACTGGTCGCGACCTGTTGCCGCAACGTCGCCATGAGGGATTTTACCGCAGAGGAAAGCTATTGCGATGCTGTGGCGGTAATCAACAGACTATTCCAGCCTTTTACTCTCCTAAAGGTGTAATAGCCACAACTTGACCTTGCACGCCAGGCTGTATGATAGGGCCGCTGCCATCAGGCCGTAGCAGGAGTTTTGGGCGCAACGAAGGGCGAACAAACGGTGCGAGCTTGTGCTAACGGCTGTTAGCGCCAATCGACTTTGACCGCTGGAGTAAAATCGGCGGAAATGGTGAGCACCTTAGTAGAAATCAAAAAGTATATTTCAGGGCACCGACTTGGCTTGGCACTGTTTATCGCAAATGTAACAGGAGCGATCGTTTATGTATTTGCATCAATGGCTAGCTGGGCGATTCCAGAAGAGCGTGCCGCAGGGATTTACGCCGTAACCGGGGAACCATTGGTATGGGCTACTCGTACTTTTCCGATTTTTATCTGCTTTGGACTAATAAATCTAATTTGGATATCACGCATACGAAAGTTGCGGGACAGCTACTTCTTAATTGCGACAGCTTCGATCTGGATAATCGCGATCTGGATTGATTTCGCGCATCACTGAATCTGAACTGCTTGTCGTATGCATGGACCTCAGTGCTACAAATAAAGGTACGCTCAACTGTCGATAAATCCCGGTTACACACAAAATCCCCCAATCGGATACCGGATCGGTGTCCGATACGTGGGAACCTGCCAGCCCTGTCCGCAAGGTCGAGTTCAAACTAATGCACCTCAAGGAGTACGCAACCGGCCGATAACTTCCCGGCCGCATAGGGCGTAATGACGGACGTTCCAAGTATAGATAGCGTCCGCCTTGGCTTTGACCGCGCAATGCGCCAGCAGGGCATCGTAGATCCCTCCTCCGACGATGCCCCGAGCAGCTGAGGTTTGCAGGGCGTCGGCGTATTCCTCGCCACTCAGCGCTACGAGGGACAGGCGCTCGCGGATGTTGCCGATAAAGAGCATCGCCTGTTCGCCGCTGATTCGGCGCTTGCCCGGCATCCTCGTCAAGGTGGCGTAAACCTCGGCCAGACTGTGCGCTCCGCAGCAGCCGGTTGACTGGCTAAATTGAATAAAGAGCTCCTGACTTGGGCCGTGATGGACGTGGTCCCGGTAGAACAACGGAACCAACACGGAAGTGTCGAAAAAGCCCTTCATTTTTTCGCTCTACTTTTCGCTCTACGCCGGGTTGGATGGGCAGGCTTATTCGAGTCCAGACGCGCATCTTCAACGAAACCGTCGCCCAAGTTCGCCAGGTCGCGTTCCTCGCGGATTTGGCCCAGCAGATCGTCCGTGGCCGAGGCAGGCAACGGTTCTCCGGTGTGCAGCACCCAGATGCCATGCTCATTCCGGAGCGGCCCCATGCCGCGCGCCGGACGGAGGGTAATTTGCTCACCGGCGCTTTCCAGTTCCAGTGCGTCGCCCGGTTCCAATTGCAGCGCTTCCCGCACCGGCTTCGGGATGACGACGCGGCCCGCTTTGTCCATGACGAGGCGGTTGTTCACGAATGGTATAATAATTTGGGAAAAACCACTCGTCAATCCCAGCCAAGGAAGGCAGGTCATGGAACGAGTCTTGGTGAGCGGAGCTTCAGGGCCGATTGGAACCGCGCTCACGGGTTCTTTCGAGCCCCAGGGCCGTGAGGTTGTGCGGCTGGTTCGGGGAAGCTCGCAGAATGCGGGGCAGATTTCATGGGATCCACTGGCTCCTATGCCGCCCGCCGCAGTGTCGGGGTTCGACGCCGTAGTCCACCTGGCGGGCGAGAGTGTCGTGGGCCGCTGGACCGACGAGAAGAAGACGGCAATCCGCGAAAGTCGCGTGCTGGGAACGCGCCACCTGGCCGAAGCGCTGGCCGCGACGGCGAGCAAGCCCCGGGTGCTCGTGTGCGCGTCGGCGGTCGGGTTTTATGGCAATCGGGGCGACGACGTGATGACAGAAGAGAGCCCGAGCGGTCAGGGATTTCTACCTGAGGTTTGCCGCAGTTGGGAGGAAGCCAGCCAGGTTGCCGCCGAGGCCGGCATCCGCACCGTTAATATAAGGATCGGCTTAGTCCTAAGCCCGAAGGGCGGCGCCCTCGGAAATATGCTGACTCCATTCAAACTGGGGCTGGGCGGCCGAATTGGATCGGGGCGGCAGTGGTGGAGCTGGATTCACCTGGACGACATCATCGGCGCGATCCATCACGTAATGCACACCGAGTCGCTGTCCGGCCCGGTCAATTTGGTCGCGCCGAATCCGGTGCGCAACGCGGAGTTCACCGAGGTGTTGGCGTCGGTGCTGCGCCGGCCGGCATTTTTCCCAGTGCCGGAATTCGCCCTCCGCCTGGCTTTCGGCAGGATGGCGGCGCGCGAATTGTTGCTCGCCAGCCAGCGGGTTCAGCCTGCGAAGCTCATCGCCAGCGGCTATGGGTTTCGTTTTAACGCGTTAAGGGCGGCGCTCGAGAATCTGGTGGGATAGTTCGGTCGCAAGCGAGGGATCTCCAGAGATCGCAACCCCCTACTCTCGGATAGCTCTCATTGATTGCGATGCAAAGATTGCGTCGCGAAACAGAAAAAGGGCCAGACGATTTCTGGCATCCGGCCCTTTGAGTTTTGCGAAAACTCAAGGTTAGATGATGTTCACGCTCACCGGAGCCGAGGCAATGCCATTGACCACCACCTCCAACTGGCTGGCTCCCAATTCAATTCCAGCGGGAACCGCAAAGTGGGACGTGACCACCAGCGAACCTGTAGCCACTCCCATCGAACTGGGGTTGGAAGTGGTGGCGTAGAACACATGCCCGGTGGCGTTGTTGGTAATGCGCACCAGCGGGTAGTTGCTGGCAGACTGGGCGTCGTCCCCATAAGCCGAGCCCTGCGAGAGTCCATTGAACTGCGTGCCCTGCACAACGGAACTCTTGCCGTGGGTCAGTGTCTTGGTGAATTTCGTGATGGTCGGAGCCCAAGCCGGACTCGGGCTGCCGGCTGAGTCGTAGAGTTCAACGTCGTTCGAACCGTCGGTCAACAGAATCTGCCCCGTCGGCAGCACCAGCATACGGCCGTAGTAGGAAACATCCGTAGGCGAGTTCGGCGTTTTCCCCACTTCGGTTAAGGTCGAGCCATTCCACTCGAAGAAGTGAACGTCGGGCTTGAATACGCCGGGACTGGTCATGAGCAGTACGTTCCCGCTCGGCAGAAGAGCAGCAGGGCCGTCCGCAATGTCCAGTTGTTTGCCCTTATCCAGAGGAAAGTCCGGCGCCGCCGACCAGGTCGACGTGACCGAATTGAAGACGGCGTTATGGCCAGTCGCGCCCGCGTAAAATACCGTCCCGTCCGGGCGGAGAACCGCCGGCCCAAGTTCATGAGAGCTCGGATCCACAAGTTCCACAATCGTGCTGCCAGCCGAAGACCAGGAACCGTTCCCGGGACTATAGATCTCGGAGTTTGTGTTCCCGCTGTTGGCATCCACCGTAAGCACGTTACCGTTGGGCAGCAGTGTCCAACCTTCTTCATCGTTGATATCGGCTTTGCCCAAGCCAGTAGAAGTCCAAGTCAGGGTCTTGGCGTTGAGCAAGGCTTCACCCGTGGTGCAGCAGTTGGCGACCATCATGGTGCCATTGTCAAGAATCACGCTCTGCGCATCGCCCACCGTGAACCAGCCCGATGGATGGTTGAGCTTTTTCCACGTATTGGTTTTCGGAGTGTAGATGGCTCCCAGGTTGGTCCAAACCTCTTTGCTGCCTCCGTTGTATTCGCCGCCAAGAATGGCCAACCGTCCGTCGGGCAGAACCGCCCCAGCATAGTACAGAGGAGTGTATCCCGCCGGCAGTGAGGCTAGCTGCGACCAGGTTCCGTTCAGATAGCTGCCAGTGATATCCGGGGTCAGAGCCCACCAGTCCGCGGCCTCAGTGTCCTGCACCATCACTCGGCCATCGGTAAGCAGGTACGCGTTGCTGGCCGAGAAAGTAGGTTGATTGGTCAATGGCGTCCAGTTCTGGGCGCTAACGACGGCGAACCCGCCCAACAGAACCACAAGGGTCACAACCACAGCGCGTAATCGCTTCATTCCTGTCCTCTCAAAAGCCAGAAAATTGTGGGTAGTCTTGCGCACAACTCACTCGCGCTAAACATTACCACTGAACATAAGTTAATGATTGGGGATAGCCGGAGTTGGTTGGGGGAAGACCTTGAACCCAAGCTGAACTACCGGAGTTTACCATCAAATTGGGCGGGCGCAATGCGCGATTCGGGTCGTCCGCCCGACTTTTAACACTACGCCGGCAGGAATGTGAAATAGTTTGCATTTCAAGGGTGAGGACCTTCCATTTGCCGGTCAACTTCATGGCAAAAACGCGGCTTGCCGCTTCTCCGGCCCGCCTTCTTTACAATTTTGCCGAGCGGACGTGCGTATGCGTGATTCGGTCGTGCCAGCACAATCCGTCCTCGTCAAGCACGCACCACAGATAGCCGAGTCCAGCCGAAAAAGCAGAGAGCACCGATGCCAGCACACGCCAGCGGCGTGCGCGACGATTGAGTTCGGAGCCGTCAAACCCTGCCAGCCGCAGCCCCGCAGCCCTCAGTCCGGGAGTTGAGCCGGTGTACACCACAAACAAGAATTCGTATACCACCCAGAGCAAAGCTGCGACTGTGCAAAACGCAATCGCGAACGTCGGCAGCACTCCGCGAATAT
This sequence comes from Acidobacteriaceae bacterium, assembly GCA_003134435.1. GTDB lineage: Bacteria > Acidobacteriota > Terriglobia > Terriglobales > Acidobacteriaceae > Acidiflorens. The sequence continues at coordinate 104,642 of PLBE01000116.1, read as the reverse complement.
GATTCAGGCCGATGTTCGTCCCGAAGTTCGAACTAAGGTCCAGATCAAGGTTGGGGAGGAATCTCATACCGAAGTTCATTCGAAGAAAAACCGCGCCGAAGACGGCCAACGCTGTTGCCAGGATAGTCCCATCCACCAGGGCCGCGAGCGAACGCTTGGAAATGGACGCGGACGCCGCCGAGAGGTCGGGCCCAGCCCGCCTGCCGACCGATGGCTGGGGCGCAGGTTCGATCAGCATGCCACCCAATGCTGGCGGTGGTGGCAGAACCTCCGGGGCCTCCACGATACGCGGGCGATCGAAGATGGGATCTGCCAGTTCGCTGGCGCGAAAAACCGGAATGGCCGCGGAACGTGGGAACTCGATCACCTTGGCGAATTGCTCCTGACCTTGCTCCGGATACCGCTGTGGTCCCTGTCCCCCCGTCTTCTCCGCGACCGGCAGCAACGTCGAGCCTGGTTCTTTATCACCAGGCTCAGCGAAGTCGGGTTTACCGAAGTCAGCTTCAGCCAGACGAAGTCTCGCGACGCCCGCTGCCGGGCCCGCCATCGATTCTTCGTTTGCCGCCGACCCCGAGTCTTGTTGAGCGGGAGCAGTCTCGGTCGCCACCCGCATGCATCCGTCCGTCGAGGCCGTACGAGGCCAGCTTTCGGACGCATCAAAGGGCAGCAGCAGTGAGGGATAGCGCGGTGTCCGGGGCTTGCGGCGCGTTCGATATCGCTGCAGCCGAGTCGCCACCTCTACCCGCCAGGAACTCGCATCCCGGTCAGCGTTCAAACCGAGAACCGGATCGGCCTCCTGATCGGCAATCGCGCCGGCATTCAGATTATGTTGCAAACTGATTTCCCGTCCGAGCGACGCACCCTCAACAGCGTTATCGCTGACCAAGCGATTTTCGTGAACGGCGGCATCGCCGTCACCCCGATAGCTCGTCGATCCCGTCGTCATCTGCGCAGTCATCAGTCCAGTGGTGATCGGTTCGGCGTCGAACCGGCGGCGCCAAATCAGGCGGTCGCTGGCAAGTCACGAAGACCGCCAGCCGCCCGGGAGCGTAAGTATGCAGAGCTTTGCTTCGCTTGCCACTCGCGTGCTAAGGTCAGTTGGTTCCCGTTGGCAGACCGGCTGGCGGAGCGCACGCGTCGCTTGCAGATCACCGCTAATGATCACCCGCTCTCGAATCTTTATCACGACCGCACTGGTCTGTCATCTGCTTCTCGCCTCCGGGATAGTAACCAGCCAGACGCTGCCCTCTGCCGCCGCCACAGTGGCGGGTTCTGCCACCGTGTCCTCGACGAACCCGGCGCCGGTGACCATGCCTCCCGGTCAAACGCAGGAAGAGGTCACGATTCGGGCCGTGCAGCAGGAGAAGGATGGCGCCATCTACCACCTGCGCGGCGATGTCGAAATTGACTATCGCACTTACATCCTCCACGCGGATCAAGTCACCTACCACGCGGACACCGGAGACAGTGAACTGGAAGGCCATGTCGTGCTCGATGGCGGACCCTACGACGAGCACCTTGAGGCGAGTCACGGCACCTACAATATCCGCACGGCCGCGGGGATTTTCTACAGCGTAATCGGAACCGTGGGATTCCGCATGCGCAATTCCCGCTACGTTCTCACCAGTTCCAATCCCTTTGCCTTTACTGGAAAGATTGTCGAAAAAATTGGTCCCGATCACTATTTAGTGCGCCAGGGCACGGTCACCACCTGCGAACTGCCGCGTCCCAAGTGGCTCTTCGCCGCGCGGCACATCTGGGTCGATGTGGATGCCACCGCCAAGATTCACAACAGCGATTTCCGGCTGCTGGGCATGCCCGTTTTTTATTTTCCGTTCGTAACCGTCCCGGTTCAGAAACAACAGCGCCACACCGGCATCCTGATTCCGAGCTTCGGCAATTCCTCCACCAAGGGCAAGATTGTCGGCGATTCCGTGTACTGGGTTTTCAATCGCAGCATGGACGCCACCATGGGCGCGGAATACTACTCCAAACGCGGCTGGTTTGAACGAGGCAATTTTCGCGCTCGTCCCAGCGACAGCGCTTACCTGTTTTTCACGTATGAGGGCATGGTCGACCGCGGCATCGGCAGTCCACGCCAGGATCAAGGCGGCGAAGACGCCCGCTTCCAGGCCGCCCATACGTTCGGAAATTTTCGCGGCGTCGCCAATGTCGACTATTTGAGTTCTTTCGTTTTCCGCATCGCCTTCACCGACGTTTACACCCAGGCCATCGACTCCGAAGTCCGCTCCCAGATTTTTCTATCGAACACGACCAACGGATTCCACTTCAATGCCTTAGCCGAGCGTTACCAGAACTTCGAAGTCTGCAACCCGGCAACCGACGCAGCCTGCACCACGCTCACCCAGACCGAGTTGGTGAGGATTCTGCACACGCCGAGTTTTTTCATCTCTGGAGAGGAACGCCAGTTGGGAAACACCCCGCTCTACTGGTCGTTCGAGAGCGCGGCCGAGGGATTACAGCGCCGCCAGCTTGGCTTTCGCACCGGCCCCATGGTCGGCCGATTCGATTTCGCCCCGTCGCTCACGATGCCCATGCAATGGCGAGGATGGTCGTTCCGTCCCGCCCTTACTCTGCGCGATACGTTCTACACCGAGCAGGGCAACCCGGCAAATTCCGTCACCGCTGCCGACGATATCCTCAATCGCAAATCGCTCGAGGCTGCCGTGGAACTACGCCCGCCCGCGTTGTCGCGAGTCTTTGATCGTCCCTGGCTTGGACGCAAATGGAAGCACGTGATGGAGCCGCGCATGAAGTACGACTATGTAACCGGCATCAATAACTTCGCCGGCATTCTGCGTTTCGATGCCACCGATGTCCTCACCAACACCAATGAAATCGAATACTCGCTGGTCAATCGTCTCTACGCCAAGCGCCTCGATCCCAATGCCATGGATTGCGATGTGGCGGGTATGAGCACACTCACCATCGGCGGTGTGCCGCAGGTCGGAGCCGTGCCCTGGGAAGCGCCTCCGAACCCGGACGCCCAGACCTGCACCTCAGGTCCACGAGAGATTTTGAGTTGGGAAATCGGTCAGAAGTATTTTTTCGATCCCACCTTTGGCAATGCCCTGATCACCGGCCTGCGCAACGTATTTACTTCGACTGCGGACTTCACCGGCACCGCCTTTCTCGATTCCGAACGGCATTTCGCTCCCATCATTTCCCGTCTCCGCGTTGAAACCAGCCCGCGGACCAACACCGAATGGGACCTCGATTATGACCTCAATGCCGGCCGCATCAATGCCAGCACAGCGCTCGTGAATTACCACTGGGGCTTGTTCACGGTCGGAGGTGGCGACGCCTTCCTGCGCGTGATCGACAAGACCGGCGCAGGCGATTTCCACCAGTTTCGCGTGCTCTTTGGCTACGGCCAGCTCAACAAGCGTGGCTTGAGCGCCGCCAGTAGCTTCGGCTTCGACTCCAACCATGGGGCCCTGCAGTATGCCACTGCCCAGACCAGTTATAACTGGGACTGCTGCGGCTTGAGCCTCGAATACCGACGTTTTGCCCTGGGATCGGTGCGCAACGAGAATCAATATCGCTTCTCGTTCACCCTCGCGAACATCGGCGCCTTCGGCAACCTGAGACGGCAAGAGCGCTTGTACTGAACCTACGAAAGCCAGGCGCGCCCTCGATCACAGATCACAGATAATAGATAATGGAGATCTTGAATCCATCCCCCACCCTCGAGCAGAAAGCGCAACTCCTGCGCCAGATCCTCGCCCGGCGCCCCCGCTTGATCGTCGCTTACTCGGGAGGCGTGGACTCCGCTTTTCTGGCCTGGATGGCGCATGAGGTGAATGGCGGCCACACACTCGCCGTAATCGCCGATTCCCCCAGCCTGGCGCGGACTCATCTTGAGGATGCGCTCGCCTTTGCGCGCGAGCGCGAAATTCCCGTCGCGGTGGTCGAAACTCTGGAACTGGAAAATCCAGCCTACATTCGCAACGATGCCATGCGCTGTTTTCACTGCAAGGATGAGCTATTCACCGTGCTCGAGCGCTACCGCGAAGCTCGCGGATTCGACGCCATCGCCTACGGCGTCAATGCCGATGACCAAGGCGATTTTCGTCCCGGCCAGCAGGCCGCGCTGCAGCACCATGTGCTCGCCCCGTTGCTCGAAGCTGGACTCAACAAAGCCGAGATCCGCGAATTGTCCCGCCAAGCCGGCTTGCGGGTGTGGGACAAGCCCGCCTCCGCCTGCCTCTCGTCGCGCATCGAATACGGACGCCCGGTCACACCCCAAGCCCTCACTGTAATCGAGCGCGGTGAAGACGCACTCCGCGCCCTCGGCTTTCACCAGTTCCGCGTGCGCCATCACGGTGAAATCGTCCGCCTCGAAATCGCACGCGAAGAACTTCCCCGCGCCTTGACCGTCGAGATGACTCGCGAGTTCACCGCCGCCTTCAAAGCATTGGGATTCAAGTTTCTGACGCTCGACCTCGAAGGATTTCGTTCCGGGTCGATGAATCAACTGCTCACGCCCGAAGATCTGCTGCGCGGACAACGCTAAACGGCGCATCTCTGATCAACTATGTGGCGCGGACACTCTTGTCCGCGAAAACCCGCGCACTCGTACCGCCGCTTGCTGCCCCACAATGCGAGTACTGGCTTAGAGGTTCCCTTAATGAGCCCCGCTGAGCCTGGGCCAGCTCCAAGTGAAAGTTTTTTCACAGTATCGCCGACAGGCAAAATCGATGTACAATTCGCGATCTGTTTTCAAGTCAAGCCGGATTTACCGGTTCGAATCTGCCCCTTCATTGGACAGGAGATTCCACGATGCGCACACGATTCACACTCTCTCTGATGGTTACCGCAGCGACTCTGCTGGCAGCGATGTTGGCAATCGCCCAGGACGCACGTCAACTTCCAGCCAACTATCTTGCCAACGCCCATCCCCGATTCACGGTTCCAGCGCCGCGCGGCCACAGCAATTCGGCCCGGCACAATGCCAACGGCACCCCCGGAGTCGATTCTGTGACCAACTGGAACGGCTCTTTCAAAACACCCGGCTATGATCCCAACGGCAAGCCCAAGAACGCCTGGCTCTTCAACATGGTCGGTAACCCGCCGCAACTCGGCGGCACCACCTACATCAACGCGCCAGTCGTGCCGGTAGCTCTCGATTTGCTCAATCCCGATGGTTCCGTCTTTCTGCATTACGACCCCAAACCCTACATCCTCCCCGTACTGCAATCGCCGTTGTTCCAGAACTCGACCTTCACCAGCAGCCCCACTCCCACGCAAATCACCGACGCGATTCAGCGCGCCGAGTTCTGGAGCACGATGGCGCCGGACTGGCATACCATGCTGCTCGCCAGTCTCAAGCAGGAGCGCACCATGCAGGTGCCTTCCGGCTACTACTACNNTTTTCCCGTCCACTCCAACCGATACCACCACCCCGATCGGTGCGGCCGAGAATGCCGGCGATATCACCACCAAAGATATTTCGACTTTTTTGTTCCCCAACACCTACCTCTACTTTAACGGCAATCCCAACGAATGCTGCGTGCTCGGCTATCACGACTACGACTATGAACCCGGAGATCCCACCAATGGCAACCGGGAGAGGCGTTACGTCGTCGACTACTCTTCTTGGATCAGTCCGGGATTATTCGGCGCGGGCTTTGTCGATGTGACCGCGCTCGGCCACGAAATGGCCGAGAGTTTCAACGATCCTTTCGTGGTCAGCGATGGCAAGCACAATCTCACTCCCTGGTGGCTGTCGCCCAACGGGAATTGCCAGGACAACCTGGAGGTCGGCGACGTCATCGAGGGTTTGCCGCACGCTACCTATCCGATCACCATGAACGGCATGACCTATCACCCGCAAAATGTGGCGCTCTTGCCGTGGTTCGAATTTCAATCACCGTCGACGGCCATCGATGGCGCGTACAGCTATCCGGACGAGAGCACCTTGCCGACTCTCTCGCCGATTCAACTGCCCGGTTGTCCCACCAGTTGACTTTCTTAGACATAAGGGTGAAGTGCAGTGTCACTTCACCCTGCCTTCTTTTACAACCTGCGCCGCCCAGGCTTTTTTGCGGTCGGCAGAATCTGGGCGGTCGCCAGCGCCAGCCCTGCCGCCATGAGATAATCAAGCGATTCCTTCACATTCAGGTGGTTCCGATTGATCATGGTGCGGTGCGCGTTTCTAAGTTTCCTGCTGATTTGTCTGGGTTGCTCGGCGCAATCCCCTCCGGGTCCCGGCGCCTCTCCGGCATCCGCCGCTTCTCCGTCTCCCGACATTGTGCGAGTGGTGGAGCGCCACGTCCGGGCGCACTATTCGCTTCCACCCAAAGTGAAAGTGATTGTCGGAGCGCTGCGGTCGAGTGAGTTTCCTAACTACGACGCGTTAACCGTTACCTTTGCCAGTCCCAGCAAGCGGCAGGAGTTCGAATTCCTGCTCTCGCGCGACCACAAGACTTTGTTGCGGGTGACGAAAATGGATCTGACCAGCGATCCCTACGCCGACACCATGAAGAAGATCGACCTGAGCGGGCGTCCCACGCGCGGCAACAAGGATGCCAAGGTGACGGTCGTCAACTATGACGATTTCGAATGCCCTTTCTGTTCGCGCATGCATCAGACGCTTTTCCCCGGGCTCTTCAAGGAGTATGGCGACCGCGTGCTTTTCGTTTATAAAGACTTTCCGCTGGAGGAAATTCATCCCTGGGCGGTGCACGCGGCGGTGAACGCGAACTGCCTGGCGGCGCAGAACGGCGATGCCTACTGGGATTATGCCGACTATCTGCACGCCAATCAGCACACCATCGGCAGCGAAAAAGGGCGCGAGGGCCAGAATGCCGAACTCGACAAGCTGGCCATGCTGCAGGGCGAGAAGCACAATCTTGACACCCCCAGGCTGCAGGCCTGCGTCAAGGCGCAGGATGAAAAAACCGTGCGGGAGTCGCTGCACGAGGGGGACACGGTTGGAGTGGAAGCAACTCCGGCGATGTTCATTAACGGTCAGAAACTGGATGGCGCCGTGCCCGCGGACGAAGTCCGACTCGCCCTCGACCAGGCATTGAAGGACGCCGGCGTTGCGCCTCCCGAGCACAAGAACTGAATTTGTAATTGAAGAATCCGCGTTAGAACAGGATTTCCAATGGCCGACTTCCGGTGGCAAAGTTGTGGACTCGCCGTTGTGGCGGAGGAATACATTGAAAAATCGTAACTGCTTTGCGCGAGCCGGCCTCATCGCGGTTGCCGCGTTTCTGTTGATGGCGCTTTCGGCTTGCAATCGCAACCGCGGCGGCGGCGACGTGATGGCTTCCGTCAACGGGCACGCCATCGATCGCACTGAAGTCGACAAGTATTACGCCAACCAGACCGCGGGATCGGATCAGCAGCCCACCGGCGAACAGGCCGTCAGCCTTCGTCTCAGCATCCTCAATGAATTGATCGAGACTGAAATCCTGATGCAGCGCGCGGAGAAACTCGGCCTNNCTCCCTCACCCGCGACAAGGTGTTGAACAAGGAAATCACTTCGCGCATCAACATCACCGACCAGGACGTTTCCGGCTACTACAACGATCACAAGGCCGAGTTTAACCTGATCGAAGCGCAATATCACCTGGCTAAGATCATGGTCTCCGGCGTGGTAAGCGCCCAGGTGCATAATCTGCAGAACAGCAAGGCGCAGAACGATGCCGAGGCCCGCAAGAAAATCCAGATGATCGCCAACCGCCTCGACAGCGGCGACGACTTCGCCACCATGGCGATGAATTATTCCGAAGATCCGGAAACCAGCAACAACGGCGGCGATCTGGGCATGGCTCCCGAATCCGCGCTCAAGAACGCCGATCCGGCGACCCGGGACGCCGTGATGAAGCTGAAGCCGGGGCAGTACACCCCCGTGATTCCCATGATCAACCCAACCAATCATCAGCCCTACGCTTACATGATCGTGAAGCTGATTTCAAAAGAGCCGGCCGGTCAGCGGGACCTGAATGATCCGCGGGTGCAGCAGGCTATCCGCCAGCAATTGCGCGATCGCCGCGAGCAGTTATTGAAAGCGGCATACTACGAGACCCTCCGCGATGACGCCAAAGTCACGAATCACTATGCCGAAGAAGTGCTGAAGAATCTGGGAGCGGCCAAGTAGAGCGGCCCCCCGGCAACTCGGCGGGCGGTGTCCGAAGCAATCTATTAGCTGCCTCGTACACGTAAGCGCTGAAATCAGGCGTTTGGTTCTCTTGACGACTGGTACGTCCGCACACTGAGGGCCGAGTGTTTCGCGACATCACCTCGGGCAGAGCGGTTCCACCATGTACACAGAGTCGCACGGTTTGCTCCGTTTGTGGGAGGAGTTCGTGGGGAATATGACTGTCGTAAACAGGCAAATTACGCTCGAAATCCTTGCAGCATGAGACAGCATGGCGCGCAGGGTCGAGCTCAAACGACCAAAATTCAGCCTTCCAGCTTCTTGGTCAACACTTCATTCACCAGTTGCGGATTGGCCTGCCCCTTCGAGGCTTTCATGATCTGCCCCACGAAGAACCCGATCATGGTTTTCTTGCCGGCGCGATATTGCTCGACTTGCTTGGGATTGGCTGCGATCAGCTCATCAGCCAGCTTCTCCAGCGCCGAAGTGTCGCGCGACTGCTCGGGGCGACCTTCCGCTTCGTAAACGGCGGGAAAGTCCTGCCCCCGTTCGAAACACAAGTCGTAAAGATCTTTCAGCATTTTGCCCGAGATCGCACCCGACTCGACCAGATCGGCCGAGGCGGCAACCCCCGCCAGCGAAATCGGCGACTGCTCCAGTTCCAGACCCTGCGCCTTCAGTCGCCCCAGCAATTCGCTCTGCACCAGATTCGCGACCCGCTTTGGACTCTTCGCCTCACGCGCCGCCGCCTCAAACTGATCCGCCATGGCCCGCGTCAGCATCAGCGTATGCGCGTCGCCCGCGGTAATGCCGTACTCTCTCATCATGCGTTGTCGCCGCGCTTCCGGCAGTTCGGGCAGCCCGGCCCGGATCGCCGCCTGCCACTTCTTATCCACCACCAGCGGCAGCAAATCCGGCTCGGGAAAATACCGGTAATCGTGGGCCTGCTCCTTCGACCGCATCCCGTAAGTCTTGCCTTCATGCGCGTTGTAAAGCCGCGATTCCTGCGTGATCTTCCCACCGGATTCGAGAATCTCAATATGCCGCTCAATCTCGTACTCCAGCGCCTGCTTCACGAAGCGGAACGAGTTGACGTTCTTGACCTCCGTCTTCACGCCAAACTCTTTCTGCCCCCGCCGCCGCACGCTGATATTCGCATCGCAGCGTAGCGACCCTTCCTCCATATTGCAGTCGCTGACGCCCGTGTACAGAATGATTTCCTTGAGCCGCGTGAGGTACTGGTAAGCCTCCTCGGGCGATCGCATATCCGGCTCACTGACAATCTCCGCCAGCGGAACCCCGGTCCGGTTGAGATCGATGGCCGTCTTATGGGCGGAGTCGGCAAAGCCCTCGTGCAGACTTTTGCCCGCGTCCTCTTCCAGATGCAACCGGGTGATGCCAATTTTCTTCCTGCCGCTCTCACCTTCGTTCAGATCGATCTCTATCAATCCAAATTCCGCCAGCGGCTTGTCGTACTGCGAAATCTGATACCCCTTGGGCAGGTCAGGATAGAAATAATTCTTCCGCGCAAATATCGAAACTTCGTTGATGCGGCACTCCAGCGCCATCGCCGCCAGCACCGCGAATTCCACCGCCTTACGGTTCAGCACCGGCAAGGCCCCCGGCAGTCCCAAACACACCGGACACACATTCGTATTCGGCGGATCCCCGAAGCGAGTCGAGCAAGAGCAAAATATCTTCGAAGCGGTCAGCAGTTGGACATGGACTTCCAATCCAATCACCGGCTCGTATTTCGCGAGAAGTCCCTCGGAAATCGCTGAACTCGTAGCCATATCGGAAGATTATATCCACGCCATCGCAGCGCCATGCCTCGCGGCGCCGCCCCTCATGCCCCCGCCGCCCCGCTACGGCTTCTTGGCCTCCGGCGCGCTCAGGTATTTCTCCATCGGTATCTCAAAATACATCAACTCATTGCCCTTGGCGTCGTCCACTCCCATCAGATAAAAGCTGGCTCCAGGCAGCGGATTCGCAATATCCGCAATGTCGAAAAACAAAAATCCCCGCGCCGTCGAGTGCGGTTCCACCGCCTTCGCGCTGAACTGCGCCTGCTCGATTTCGTCCCACACCTTGCGGCTTACCCCTCCTTTCACTTCTTTCCGCGGCAGCGGAATCGGCAACGTATTCGGCCGGTCGTTCCGCGAAGGCCGCGAAAGCCGCCGCACTACATCGTCCGTCGTCGATGCGTACAGCTTGCTGCGATCCTTTGTATTCAGTTGCGCTTTCATGTTGACCAAAGACACAGGTTGATCGCCATCATTTGTAATGACAAAAAAAACCGGCAGGTATCCGTTGCCGCGGTAGTTGACGCTGAAGATCGAAGCTTTGTTCTCGACATCATACGGATCGACCGCCACCGCTACCTTCTCCGTCGGATGGTCGTCGTGCGCCGGGTAGGTGCGCGCCGGTTGTGCCGAAGGCATCACAAATTCTTTTGCCGCCCCCGCGCCCAGGCAGCAGAGCAACACAAAACCGCAGACGCCCGCTGCACGCGAACCTCTCGGCATCGGAGCGCAGGCGAAGGACGATCGTGACGAACTTTCACTGTGCATACGTGAATTATAGGATGCCGGATCTCAACCTGCCGTCGGCGAAAGCGTTGCTGCAATTCGCCCGTCGAACCTCGAATTCAAGCTCCCATTTAGAATGGGACTCCCGTCATGTATGCGCTCTACAGTGCGCTGCTCACTTTTTTCCTGGCCCTGACCCTGCCCTACTGGCTGCTGCAGATGATGCGGCACGGCAAATATCGGGCCGGATTGCGCCAGCGGTTCGGCGCCGTTCCACCCGCCCTTTCTGCTCCTCCCGGCCGTCAGCCCTCGATCTGGGTCCACGCCGTCTCGGTGGGCGAGGTGGTCGCTTCGAGCGCCGTCGTCCGCGCACTGAAAGAGAATTTCCCCTCCCATCGGGTCTTCGTCTCGACCACGACCAGCACCGGACAGAAACTCGCCGCTCAGCGCTTTGGAGCCGAGAACGTTTTCTATTTCCCCTTGGACTTCTCGTTCGCCATCCAGCCTTACCTCGATGCCCTGCGGCCAGAACTGGTGGTCGTCGCCGAAACTGAATTCTGGCCCAATTTTCTCCGGCTCGCCAAGCGCAGCGGCGCTCGCATCGCCGTCATCAACTGCCGTATTTCCGATCGCTCCCTTCCGGGTTACAAACGATTTCGCTTCTGGCTTCCCAGATTGCTCCAGGAGACGCTGGAAAATGTTGACATTTTCCTGGCCCAGACCGGAGAAGACCGCCAGCGCCTCGTCGAAATCGGCGCCCCCGAAGCAAGGGTCACGGTAGCGGGCAACCTGAAATTCGATGTAGCGCCGCCGCCCTTGCCTCCGATCGTTGCCAGCCTTCGCGACTGCTTTCTCAACTCCGGGGCAGCAACCCTCCTGGTCTGCGGCAGCACGCTCCCGGACGAAGAGGGATCGCTCCTTTCGGCATTTCGCAACCTCCTCGCCACTTACCCCACAGCCGTGATGATCCTTGCCCCGCGCCACCCGGAGCGTTTTGCCGAAGTCGCGGAGCTCGTCCAGAGACTCGGCTTCCGCATGTGGCGTCGTTCGCAGTGGGCGCTCGATCCCCACCACCGCGAAGCGGTGGTGGGCGGCGTCTTTCTGCTCGATAGCATCGGGGAGTTGGCTGCGCTCTACTCCCTCGCCACGGTCGCATTCGTGGGCGGAAGCCTGGTGCCGCGCGGCGGACATAACATTCTTGAGCCCGCACTCTACGGCGTTCCCATTGTTACCGGCAACCACTATGAAAATTTTCGGGATGTCGTCAATTTCTTCGCCAGTCGCAATGCCGTCCGCATCGTCGGACTCGCCGAACTCCCGCTAGTCTTTATGGAACTGATGGAGAATCAAAGCGAGCGTGAAACCCTCGGACGGAACGCGCTGGCGGCGCTCCAGTCGCAGCGTGGCGCTACCGACAGAACCATCGCGGCGCTCCTCCAACTCCTGCAACGGTCGAGCGTTCCCTCATGAATCCGCTCACCGGACTTTACGCCGCGGCCACCGCTCTGCGAAACAAGTCCTACGATCGGGGCATGCTTCCCTCGCGGCGCCTGGAACAACCCGTAGTCAGTGTCGGCAATCTGTCGGTGGGCGGATCGGGCAAGACTCCATTCGTGATCGCGTTGGGTTCCCTCCTGCAGTCCCGTGGCATTCCCTTCGACGTTCTGACCCGCGGGTATGGCCGCGGAACTCGCGGTGTCATGGTGGTCGAGAAAGACGGCACCGCCGCTGATTTCGGCGACGAACCACTGCTAATTGCGCGGCGCCTGGGCGTCCCCGTAATCGTCGGCGAAAGCCGTTATGACGCCGGCCGAACCGCCGAACGGAAATTCCACTCCCACCTGCACATCCTCGACGACGGCTTCCAGCATCGTTCTCTGGCACGTGATTTCGACATCGTCCTCCTGACAGAGCGCGATTTCGCCGACCAACTGCTGCCCTCGGGGAGGCTACGCGAGCCCCTCGCCTCGCTCGCGCGCGCTGACGCAGTGGTTCTGCCCACAGCCCTGGCGCCGGGCCATTCTTTGTCCGCACTGCGAAAGCCGATCTGGCGAGTCGAGCGCAATCTCGTTCTCCCGAACCCGCCCATTTCACCGATTGTGTTCTGCGGTATCGCGAGGCCGCAGCAGTTCTTCGCCCAGGTGCGCTCCGCCGGAATCACTCCTGCGGCCGAGGTCGCTTTCCGCGACCATCATGCCTATGACAGCGGTGACATCGAGCGTCTGCTGGCCATGCGCCACCGCCTCAGCTCCGGAGGCTTCCTCACCACCGAGAAAGATGCCATCAATCTGTGCCGGTTCCTGCCCGACCTGAATCCCCTCGCAGCCGCCGTTCTCACCGTTACCCTTGATCATCCTGCTGCTGTTGTGGATGCGATTTTAGCCAGAATCAACAAACCAGGCCCCCGCTCGTGAGAAAATCTTCAGTTGCGCCTCGGGACCGGCAGACTGATGACAAAACTGATTAAAGAAAACGACCGCCTGCGGAAGATTGTTGAGTCCTTTCCCAAGCTCACCGTCACTGTCCTCGCGGATCTCGTCGCGGACGAATTCGTGTTCGGTGAAATCTCTCGCGTCTCGCGCGAAGCCCCAGTCCTCATTCTCAAACACCATGACCGCAAAGTAGTCCCGGGCGGAGGCGCCAACGCGATCTACAATCTTGCCGACCTCGGAGTCAACGTCTTGCCGGTTGGGATTGTCGGCGACGACGAGCCGGGGAAACTGCTGTTGCGCGCTTTCCGCCACAAACGCATCCCGGTCAGTGGCGTCTTTAAGGACAAGAGCTACCCTACCGTCACCAAGACTCGCATCCTCGCCGGCTTCGCGCACACTGCCGGCCAACAGGTCGTCCGCCTCGATCGCGAACCCACCGAGGGCCCGAGTTCGCATTTACGCCGCGAGCTCGTGCTCGCCGCCCGCGAATATGCGCGCGCCTCCGATGCCTTGCTGGTTTCCGACTATGGCTACGGTGCCGCCACCCCCAGCTTGCTGAACCTGATTCGCGAAAAGCGCGGCATCGACAAGGTTCCGGTAACTCTCGACTCGCGCCATCGCATGCTCGAGTTTTCCGGCGTCACGGCGGCAACCCCCAATGAATCCGAGGTCGAAGAGGTTCTTGGCATTCGCATCGGCGACGATTGGGAGCGTCTCTTAGCCGCCGGAGACCAGATTGCCGGCGAGATGAATCTGGAGTCGCTGTTGATCACGCGCGGCAAGGATGGCATGGTGGTTTTCCCGCGCCGCCATAAGCCGGTGGATATTCCGATCTACGGCAGCGATGAGGTCGCCGATGTCACCGGCGCGGGCGATACCGTCATCGCTACCTTCACCGCCGCTCTGGCCGCGGGTGCAACCGCCGAGGAGGCTGCCCATCTGGCAAACTACGCCGGCGGCATCGTGGTCATGAAACGCGGCACCGCGACGGTCAGCCAGCAGGAGTTGCTCGAAGCCCTGGGAAAAACCCTGCCCACTGATCGTCAGCACTAAACCGCAAGCATTATCATTAGATGTAAGAGTTGTGTGGGGACGGGGCCTCGCCCCGTCGGGACGTCCGGACGCGCGCAGACCCGCGTCCCTGCGTCAGATCGGGAGCAGTGAGCGCAACACTCCATCCGAAGGTAGTTTCGCGCGACGAACTGCGGCAACTTGTCGCCGACTGGCGCCGCGCCGGCAATCGCGTCACCCTCGCGAACGGCTGCTTCGACCTGCTCCACGTCGGTCATGTGCGCTACCTGCACGCCGCTCGCGACATCGGCGGCAAGTTGATTGTCGCCGTCAACGCCGATGAATCCGTGCGCGCCCTGAAAGGAGAAGGACGACCCGTGATGCCGGCCGAAGAGCGCGCCGAAATCCTCGCCTCGCTCGCCGACGTAGACGCCGTCGTCATTTTCCCAGAGAAGGATGTGCGCGCCCTGGTTCGCGAAATCCGTCCTGACTTTCATGCCAAGGGAACGGATTACACGGTGGAGAGCGTTCCCGAACGAGCCGAAGTAGAGGCGTCTGGCGGACGCGTTGTTATCGTCGGCGATCCGAAAGATCATTCCGTCACTGACATAATTCGCGCGCGCTCACGGCTGGGGTCGCAAAATTCATGAGGCCTTGCGGATGACCGGTTCTAGCCCCGACAGCGCTCCGCCATTCAGCAGCTTGCTCATTGTGCGCCTCAGTGCCATGGGAGACATTATTCACACGCTGCCGGCGGCGGCCGCGCTGCGCCAGGCTTATCCGCGGGCAACTTTGGGATGGCTGGTCGAAGAGCGCTGGGCTGAACTGCTCTGCACCCTGCGCTACCCGCGATCCGGATCGCGCTCGCCCCAGCGTCCCCTGGTCGACCGCGTCCACGCCGTCAATACCGCCGCCTGGCGCCGGGCGCCTTTCTCCTTCAATACCTGGCAGCAGATGGCCGTGAGTTTGAGCCAGGTGCGCGGAATCCGCTATGAGGCGGCGATCGATTTTCAGGGGGCGGCGCGTTCGGCGTTGCTGGCGCGCTGGTCGGGAGCGCCCGTCGTGTATGGCAGCGCCCAGCCGCGCGAGAATGTTGCCAGCATGTTTTATACCCGGCAAGTGCTCCTGCAGGCCAACCGGGCTCATGTCATCGAACAGGGGCTGACGCTGGCGGCAGCCGTCACAGACCCAGCGACGATCCCGCAACCGCAGGTCGATTTTCCCCTCGACCCGGATGCGGAAAACAAAATTGCCGACCTCCCNNGAGCGTTACGGGCAGGTCGCGCGGGAGTTGGCGTCAGACGGAATCGGCTCGGTCGTAAACTACGGTCCAGGAGAAGAAGCACTGGCCGCGGCCGTGGAAACCGCCAGCGCGGGAGCGGCACGAACCCTCTCCTGCTCGGTTTCCGAGTTGATCGCGCTGACCCGCCGCGCCCGGCTCTTCATTGGCGGCGACACCGGGCCGTTGCACCTGGCAGCCGCATTGAAAATTCCAGTGGTCGCAATTTTTGGTCCCACCAATCCCGCGCGGAATGGGCCTTTCGGAACACGCTCGGTGGTGCTCCGAAGCGCGAGCAGTGTCACCGATCACGCCCGGCGCCGCGAGCCGGAACCAGGATTGCTCGAGATCACCGTCAGCGACGTCGTCACGGCAGCTCGCAACCTGCTGCCGAGCGCGGAACCTTATTCTTCCCAATCAAGTGACTGAAGTCTCACAACCCGGATCGCAGACTGCCGCCGTCGCCGCCAATACCTGGTCGCGCGTGGCTCGTCGCATTCGCGTGCCGCTAGGATTCGTGTTTGCCGGCGTCTTCCTGATACTGGCGCAGCCAACGGGAACTTCACTCCTCGTCGGCACGCTGGTGCTGGTTCCGGGGCTGGTGTTGCGCGGACTGGCTTCCGGCCACGTGCAAAAAGACAAGCAGCTCACCACCAGCGGTCCCTATGCCTACACCCGCAATCCGCTGTACCTGGGCTCCCTACTGCTGGCCGCCGGCTTCGCCGTCGCGGCGCGGAGTTGGTGGGTGGTCGCCATCATGCTCCTCATGTTTGCCGTGATTTATGTTCCCGTAATCGCCGGCGAAGAGCGTTACCTGCGTCAGACCTTTCCCGGATACGACGACTATGCCCGCCACGTGCCGCGCATGTTGCCGCGGCTCACACCCTATAGCCGCCAGGACAGCGCCTATTCCTCCGAGCGTTTCTGGAAGCACCGGGAATACCAGGCGAGCCTCGGCTGTCTGGTAGTGCTCGCCATTCTGCTGGCGAAGCTCATGATCAAACTGGTGTGATAGTCTGCCGTGGAGCATGCGCCCTCCCCCTGGAAATCCATGCGGTTCAGCCCCGGTGACGGCACAACGTTGGCGGACGCCGGTTGCGGCGCTTTGTCTCCTGCTCATGGTCGCGGCGGAGTTGAGGGCGCAGCCAACGGCGCCGATGGCAACCATCGGTCCCGCTCCCGTAAAGGTCGAGCCTCCCCGCCCCAACTATCCTTTCCCCGATGGACGGAGTTACGTTTATGCGGCGGAGTGGCATCTGATCCCCGCCGGAAATGCCGTGGTGCGAATGGACGTTGCCGGCAACGAGCGCAAGGTCACGGCTTCCGCTGAATCTCTGGGAGCGGTAAACGTGATCTTTCCCGTGCACGACCGCTTCGAATCCCGCTTCGACCCGCGAACGTTCTGCTCGCTCTCGATCTTCAAGCACAGCGAGGAAGGGGCGCACAAACGCGAGACCTCGATCCACTTTGACTACGCGCACAAAAAAAGCACGCTCGATGAGAAGAATCTGAAAACAGGCGAAAGCAAGCATGTGGAGAACGATCTGGCCGCTTGCTCGACCGACGTGATTACGGGTTTCTATTATCTGCAGTCGCTGGCGCTACAGTCCGGCTCCATCTACGAGTTTCCGATCAGCGACGGGAAGACGACGATGGTTCGGGCGAAGGTGGAGAAGCGGGAGTTGATCAAGGTGCCGGCGGGAAGTTTTCCGGCGGTGCTGGTAACGGCCGAGGCCACGTCGGGGCCGCTGCAGTCCAAGGGCAAGGTGTGGGTATGGTATTCAGAGGATGCCAGCCACACCCCGGTCCAGATGCGGGTGAAGCTGGGGTGGGGGACGCTGCTGTTCCGGCTGCAGCGGATCGAGAAGTGACAAAAGCGAGAAGTGTTCCACGTGGAACACTGTACTTATCGTTATGTGCGTACAAATGTCCGCAAGCCGAACCACGGAAGCGGGTTACTGGTAAACGTCAAGCGGTTGAACGCAATAAACTAACGTCCGTTTGACAGCCGGGCGTACTCCGCCTGGGCTTGCTGGAGGATTGGGATTTCGGGATCGGCATCTTTCCAGAGCTGGAGGAAGTCGCTATAGGCCTGGCTAGCCTGGGCGGACTGGTGAGCTCGCGCATAAGCTCGAGCCAGTCCGAGACGGGCGAGGGCCCGGAGGGTTGAATTCAAGGCGAGGCCGGGGTGGGCGGTGAGCTTCTGAAATTCGGCCAGCGCTTTTTGTCCGTCGCCAGCCGCGAGATAGGCTTCGCCGCGGGCGTAGGCGGGATCGAGCGTGGCGACGGAAAAAGTGGGAGCCGCGGTCTCGAAAGGTTCGGCGGGCTTCAGCGCATCCAGGGCTTGGTCTGGTTTCCGGGCCTGGAGGGCGAGTTCGGCGCGGATGGTGGGAAGCCAATATCCTTGCAGGATGGTGTCCTCGGGATATTGCGAATTCAGGGTGGCCAGCTGGGTTTTGGCTCCCATGATGTCTCGATTTCGCGCCAGGACGAGGGCCGCGAGAGCGAGCACGCCACGGCCGCGGGAGAGCTTCATGGCGGCCGCGATGTCGTGGCGGGCCCGGTCGGCGGCTCCAACTTCAGCTTCGCGGAGCGCAGCCACGGCGAGACAATCGGCGGCCGATTCGGTTTGACCGTCGCGCTGCATCTGTGCCGCAGCCGCCCGTGAAAGCTGGCGAGCTTTTTCGAAGTGGCCGAAATAGGCCTCGGTATTGGCCTGCTCGGAAAGTAAAAGCACTGACGCGCCGGGTACATCGGGGGCGCGGAGGACAACGCGCTGCATGGCGGGGTTGTCACCGCGGAGAAAGGCGACCCAATACTCGTCCTGAAGCAAGCCATCGGTCTGAAGGCCGCGTTTGCCGGCTTGCTCGAGGACGGCCGCGGCATCGTCAAGGCGGTCAAGGGCGAGCAGGTTGGCGGCGAGATCGGCGTAGGTGGGGGCGCGGGTGGGATCGAGGCTGAGGGACTTCCGCAGGCTGTCGACGGCTTTGTCGTAGCGTCCCAATCCGGCGTAGGTGGTGCCGAGATGGCTGAAACCTCCAGCGGACTGGGGGAAGTTCTGAATAGCGAACTCGTATACCTGGGCAGCCTTTTCGAGGTTGCCGGTGACATAGAGGAAGTAGCGGGATTCAATCGTTCCCTTTTCGCGTTCGGTAACTCTCTCGCGCAGTTCATAGGCGCGGGTTGCATTCTGGCGGGCAAGTTCGGCTTCGTTGAGGTTGTGATAGACGGTGGCGAGGGCACCGTAGGCGACGGCGAAGTTGGGATCGATCTCGACGGCTTTCTTGAAGAGCGGGACCGATGCCTGATCTCCTTTGCGGTCCCAGGTGGAGAGAGCGATGCCGTAGGTGTTCAGAGCTTCGAGTGAGGAAGTGGTGGCCTGCTCGAGAGGCGCGTTGTATTTCTGAATCGAGGGCAGCGACTCTCCGAGGCGGGCGCGCAACTGGGCGGTAGCGCGGCCGAGGGCGTCGATCACGTCTTCTTTGCGCCGGGCTTGCACCTGTTCATTGGCGATCAGTTCGCCGGTGTCGCAGCGGATGGCGGCGAGTCCGATCAGATAGGTGGTACCGAGGGTGGCGATGGAACCTTGAATGGTGACCTTGCTGCCGGTGCGCTGGCAGACCTCGATGGCGGTCTGGCCAGACATGCGTTCCTCGGGAGCGCGCCCCATCTGTTTCATAATGACCACGGCCTTGCGGTCGGACATGACATGAATGTAGGGAGACTGGGCCAGTCCAACCTCGAGGCCCTGGCGAAGAGCATCCTCGAAGACGGGTTCTCCGGTGCGGTTGTCGAAGTCGGCGAGGACGGCAGTGTCGGTTGAGGTAAGGGGCTGGGCCGGTTGCGAACGATAGTAGAGGCCGGCTGCGATAAGGATGGCGACGAGCGCGGAGGCCAGGAGGACAAACTTGCCGCGGTTCGAGGGCGGCTTCGAGCCTTGGTGCGATTCGTGAAGGGTGGTTGGAGGGGTGAGTGGGGCGCCAGATGCGGCGGCGGCCAAGCGTCCGCTTTCGCTGTCGCGCTTGAGGCGCTGCAAGTCCGCGCGCAGGTCGGAGGCGTGCTGATAGCGAAGCTCGCGATCTTTTTCCAGAGCTTTGAGAATGATTTCCGCAAGTTTGGCGGGGAGGGCGGGATTCAAGTCCCCGGGCGGCACGGGATCGCGATTGAGGATGGCATCGTAGATAAGGGCTTCGCTCTCGCCGCGAAAGGGCTGCCTGCCGGTCGCCATTTCGTAGAGAACGGAACCGAAGGAAAACAAATCGGTGCGGTTGTCCAGTTCCCTGGCTCGCGCCTGTTCGGGCGACATGTAGGCGACGGTTCCCATGGCGGCGCCGTGGCTGGTCAAGGGCCCGGTGATGAGGACGGTCTCTTCTTCTCCACTCCCGGCGGCGTTGACCCTCTCCCGGCGAGAGCCGGTGAGCTTGGCCAAGCCGAAGTCGAGCACCTTGGCGTGTCCGCGGGTAGTGACGAAGATGTTCGCCGGCTTGATGTCTCGATGGACAATGCCTTGGGCGTGGGCTGCCTCGAGGGCATCGGCAATCTCGATGGCCAGACCGAGGAGAGGTTCGATCTCGAGCGGACGGGCGCCGATGCGCTGGCGCAAGGTGATGCCATCGAGCAATTCCATGGCGATGAAGGCGCGCCCCTGGTGTTCGCCGATCTCGTAGATGGTGCAAATGTTGGGATGGTTGAGGGCGGAAGCGGCGCGGGCCTCGAGGCGGAAGCGCTCTAATGCGGTGGGTTCGTGGGCGGCATGTTCGGGAAGAAATTTGAGGGCGGCGAGACGTCCGAGCAAGGTGTCCTCAGCCTTATAGATGACGCCCATGCCGCCGCTGCCGAGGCGTTCCAAAACGCGATAATGAGAAACGGTCTGGCCGGTGATGGAGGGCCGGGGGCGGGAAGCGGCGCGGAAGGCTCCATCCTGGGCGCCGAAGTTGATGATCGGCTGGTCGAGGAAACTTCCGGCGTTGCGATGGGCGCTGAGCAACGACTGGACTTCCTCGAGCAAAGGCGAGTCATCGCCGCAAGCCTGGCGAAGAAAATCCTCCTGTTGAGCGACCGGCACCTGCAACGCAGATTGCAGGAGATGATCGATCCGTTGCCAGCGTTCAGCATCCATGGGAAGCACGACTCATTTCGCGGTGGAGCCAGGCGCGGGCGGTGGTCCAGTCGCGCCCGACGGTGACGGGGGACACATGGAGCACTTCGGCGGTCTCATCGAAGGTAAGGCCGCCAAAGAAACGCATTTCCACGACCTGAGCCTTGCGGACATCGATTTGCGCAAGCGCCTTGAGGGCGTCATCGAGGGCCACGACGTCAACATCTTTTCGGCTGCCCGGAGTCAAGAGCTCGGCGTCTTCGAGCGATAAGGTACCGGCGCCACCACCGCGTTTTCCGGCACGGTGACGGCGAGCGTAGTCGACGAGGATCTGGCGCATGAGTTGAGCGGCGATGGCAAAGAAATGGGCACGGCTCTCCCACTGCGGGGCGTCGAGTCCTACGAGGCGCAGGTAGGCTTCATTGACTAGAGCGGAGCTTTGCAGGGTGTGGTCGGGACGCTCCTGCCGCAACTGGAAGTGGGCCAAACGCCGCAACTCCTTGTAAACAATTGGCAACAGGGCGTCCAATGCCTGACGGTCGCCAGCCCGCCAGCCATGCAGCAACTGCGTGATTTCTCCCGCCGGTTCGCGCCCCACGAGATACCTCGAAGAAGGGAGGGTGTTGGCTAGTTAGGGTAGTCACGGCGGGAGCGGAAGTCAACTGGAACTAGCTGAAGAATTTGCTACTTACGGTCTTTTTGTTGTACCGATGACTCCGGGAGGAAATTCGCCATGAAAAACACGAGGCGACGGATCGCTACCTTCGTCGTCAGCCTTGTGAACGAGCAAGTCTTGGTAGCATCGGGAACTGAAGGCCCGACGTACTGTTGTTTGGTTTCGATGGCGGCCTGTTTCCGCGCGCTATCTTGAAGACGCGCCGTCTGCGCGTTGGCTGTGGGCGCAAGACTCGCGGTTGCGAGACATCCGGCGGAATTTACACCTTGATGCAGACGATCGCGCAGAAACTCTGATCCAGCGTTGGCGCGAAGCATGAACCACAAGGTTACCCAGGCGTGCACAGGGAACACCCTTGAGCAGAGTTTCCTAGTGCAGGCGGAAGCGTTCGTTGATCAGACGCTGCAGGCGGGGGCGGTAGATGAGGTCATAGGCGAGTTCCTTGTCGGGAAACATGGCGAGGGCAGCGCGGCGGGCATTGGCGGCCATTTCGGACGCTTCTTCCACGGTGAGATCGGGATCCTGGCTGAGCACGGACATGACCATGCTCATCATCAACTGCAGGCGGCGCAGTCTTCGGGCTTCTTCGGTGGGCTGATTGTGTTCTTCGCGGGGAGGATCGGCGGGTTGAGCTGTCATGTAGCCTCGACGTTTATGGGTTCTCTTTCGTTCTTGTTTGGATGTCGCCCGCGGACTCGGCGTTGCGCCCAGGGTCGATGGTGGCAGCTTACACCTTAGGGCGGGCGCGACAGAGGCGGGCTGAGTGCCGTAATCTGTTAGCAGTAGTCAGTGCTGGTAGACAGTTTGGCAATGAGTATCCGCAGTGAGGATTACGGAGGGCGCATGGCAAATCCCGCAACTCAACCCCAGCCCGAGCCGAACGAAAAGCTGGTCAAGATTTTCGACACGGAGCAGGAAAATGAAGCCATCGTAGTGCAGGGCCTGCTGGAATCCGCCGGGATCGAATCGGATTTGAAGTCCATTGACGCAGTGCAGAATGCGTTTCCGGGCGTGGGTGGGACGCTGATTCTGGTGCGTGAAGAAGATTCGGCGGAAGCGGAGAAGATTATCGAGGCCTACCGAAAATTACCTCCGCTGGACGACGAGACCGCCGACGTCAGTGGGTAAAACCAAGGACGGCGCCTGCCCCGTTTCCACAGGCTTTGAGGACTAGTGGAGTAGAGCTACGTCCGGGATTACAGATTTTCCATCGAGGTAAAACGTGACGGCGCCGTCCTCGTCGGTGCGGTAGGTTTTTACGCCCGCGTTTTGCAGCCGCTGCAGTACTTCGCGCCTGGGATGGCCGTAGACATTTCTTGCGCCTACGGAAATTACGGCGTAGCGCGGATGGACGGTGGCAAGTAAGTCGGTCGAGGTTCCGGTTGCGCTGCCATGATGCGCGACTTTCAGCAGCATCGCCTCGGGATGTTCTTCGACGATGCGGCGTTCGGCGGGACGCTCCGCGTCTCCTTCCAGCAAAGCGGTGGTGCCGGCGAAGGTGGCGGTGAAGACGAGACAATCGTCATTCGGACGCATGGAGCCGGTGAGCTGGTCGCGACCGGGGGCGAGCATGAGGAAATGGGCTCCGCCGTAATCGAACTGATCCCCTTCTTTTTTCACCGAGACTTTCATTGCCGCCAGCTGCGCCTGGAGAACAATGGGAAGCAATTGTCCGACGGGCTTGTCGATGCTGAGCCAGAGTTCGCGAGGATGGAAATTTGCAATGATTGCGGGCATGCCGCCCAGGTGGTCGGCGTGGGGGTGGGTGATGACGACGACGTCGAGGTGATCGATGCCGCGATTCCAGAGATAGGAAGAGACGACCTGTTCGCCGAGGTCAAAGTCAGAATGCATCCACTGGGGAAGGCCTCCGGCATCGATGAGGAGGGCGCGGCCCTGCGGAGTGAGCAGGAGGATGGAATCGCCTTGTCCGACATCGATGGTGGTCATCTCCATGACGGCTGGGCGCAGGTGAGGACGGGAAGGGAGAAAAGCGATGGAGCCCGCCAGCGCGAAGAGGAGCAGGATGGATGCGAAGGCGGGGCGGCGAGTACCTCGAATCCGGGCCGCGAACATGGCGAGGACGAGCGCGGCGACAGAAGCGAAAATCATGATGGACGAGGGCATGGCTACCCGCAGGTCGGCGATGGAGTTGCCGATGCGATGCGCTCCGCCGAGCCAGTGCACGGTTCCGGCAATGCCTTCGAGGGCCAAGCCGGAGGCATAAACGGCGGGGTGGGCCAGCGTGGTGGAAATGTATCCGAGGGCGACGGCGGCGGCGGCGGCGGGCATGAGTACCTGGGTCAGCGGGATGACGGCGAGGTTGGCAGGCACTCCCATGGTAGTGGCGCGATGAAAGTGATAGGCCATGAGGAGGGCGAGTCCAGCCTGCATGAGGGCGGAAATGAAGATCAAGTCGCCGAGGGCGATGGCGGCGCGCATGAAGATCGCGGGCAGAGTCAGGCTGAGCCGGGTGCCGATGAAGCGCTTCAGGCGGGCGGCGATCATGCGGAGATCGAGACGGAATTGCGCTACTTCGGGCGGAACGTGCAGATCGTAGCCGACGACTTGTAACTGGCGGAGGCCGCGGGCGTAGGGCAAAGTTGTGCGTTCGAGGACAGGCGAACCGATGCCGGCAATGATGAAGACGGCAAGAAAAGTGAGTTGGAAGCTGGCGCCGAAGAGCGCGTGCGGATCGACGATCAGAATTCCGAGGGCAGCGGCGCCGATGGCGTTCATCATGTTGCGTTCGCGATAGAGGAGCCGCGCTCCCAGGTAGGTTGCCAGCATCAGGGCGGCGCGCCACACCGGAGGTCCGACGCCGACGACGAAGGCGTAGGCGAAGGAGACTAGGACGGTGGTAATCGCGGCGATGGCGGGATCGACGCGAAACTGTCGCAGCATCCAGAAAATGGAGAAGGCGAGGATGCTGAGATTCATTCCGGAAACAACGAGGACGTGATAGGTGCCCGAGCGCTGATATTCCGTGCGGGTGGCGTTGTGCAGGAAGGATTCTTCGCCCAGAACCATCGCATCCATAAGCGAGGCTTGCGAGGCGGGCCAGAGTTGGTGAATTTTAGCGACGATGCTGGCATGGATGCGCGTGCGCCAGAGTTCGAGGCGGCTGCCGTAAAAGCCGGGAAGGGGCTGGATGTCAGTTCCCTCTGCCGACCCGAGCACGTCGATGCCGTTGTCTCGGAGGTAGCGTTCGTAGTCGAAGGCTCCGGGATTGCGGTAGTTGCGGGCGGGATGGAGTTTGGCGCGAGTCTGGAGACGCCTGCCGTAGGTCAAGGGCGCTGGAACGACGAGCGTTCTCGGCAGTTCCATGCCAGCTTCGGCAGCATCGTCTCTTTGGCCGGGCGTGGTTGTCGACCGGCGGCGATCCACCGACTCTGGTGACTCTGGATTTTCCACTTTCTCGTAAATCGTCAGCCGCACTCCAGCCCGCAGGGCAACAGTTTCACCCTGGCTGGCGATTTGTTCCGTCTCAATGTCGATGGACTCGCTGATGGAATGAGGACCGGCGGCGCGGGGATAACCCTGACGGATGACGTGCGCGGTGAGTGTGACGGGGCGGCCGTCCGCCAAAGAGGAGATCAGAGCGAGGTTCGGTTCAGGTGCATGGGGGCGTTGAGCGCGGACCTGAATCAGAAAGGCGCCGAGCAGGAACCACACTCCCAGAGCGAGGGACTTGGCGAGCGAGGGTCGCTTGGGAAGAAACCACGAGGCGGCCAAAACGAAAGCCAGCAGCGCTACGATCCACCAGGATGGGGGACGCCAGGCTCGGACGCCGATCCAGAGGCCGAGGGAAAACGCGACGGCGGCCCAGAATAACGGTTGGCGTGGCGGGTTGAGGTGGCGCGTCATGGACGGTTGTGATCCGGGGACAGAACTGCATGGTCACGCGGGCGGGGGCGTCGAATTCTGTGCCAGCATGGAACGAGTGGGGCCCTGACGCATGGTTTCGTGCGGCAGGGCCTTCGGCCAACCACTCGTCTTCCAGGAGGAACTGGTGCGACGTGAAAACGGTCAGCGCGCCAGCAGCATCACCGATTCGATGTGGTAGGTCTCGGGAAAGAGATCGAACAGGTGCGCTTCCTCGATGCGGTAGCCGGCCACCAGCAGGGGTGCAATGTCCCTGGCCAGCGTCGCCGGATCACACGAAACGTACCGGAACCGGAGCGCTCCGAGTTCCACCAGAGAGCGCATCACCGACTTGCCGGCCCCGGAGCGAGGAGGGTCCAGGACGACCAGATCAGGTCTAGCTTGCCCTCGCCGGTTTCTCAGGTAATCGCCGCTCAGATAGTCTTCGGTTCGCGCTCCGACCGCTTTCACGTTCGCAGGAACATTGTGGGTGAAGTCGCCATAGGATGTCTGTGACGCCTCTACACCAAAAATGTGATGAAAGTTTTGCGCGAGGGCGGCGGAAAATAAACCGACTCCGGCATAGAGGTCGAGCGCCAGGTTGCCGGTGGCATTTCCAGTGACGACCGAAACCAGTTCGTCGATGAGAAAGCGGTTGACCTGGAAGAAGGCTCCGGCACTGACTTGATAGTCGTGGTTCTGCGTGCGATAGAGAAGGGCGGGAGCGCCGGATTGCGCCAGCATTTGCTGATTCAGGGGCGCATCCTCCTCTTCGAATTCTTCGAGGGCTTGCATCCGCGGGGTTGCGGTTCGGCGACGCGACGAGAAAAACGTCACTCCGGTAATCTCCGGCAGTTCATGGCGGAGGGCCTCGGCCCAGCGCAGCAGACCGGCGCGGTCAGCCTCTCGTCCGCAGAAAGCCCATGCCAGCAAACGCTGGTCGGCGGCGTCGGCGAACAACTCGACTTCCTGGACGGCGGAGGGACAATTGAATCCGCGCTGGTCAAGCAGGCGCGTGATGACCCGATTGAGCAGAGGCGAACTGATGGGACATTCGCGGACGGAAAGCAAATCGTGGGAGCGAAAGCGGAAGTATCCGATTGCGAATTCGGGGATGAACTCTGGCGAGGACTCAGACGAGGATTGGGACGACGACTGGAGCTGTATCTGGAGCCGCGTGCGGTTGCGGTAATTCCACGGCGGAGACGGGTGCAGTTGAATCTCCGAGGGCAGATCGATTTTGGCGATGCGCTGCAAGGTCTCGCGCAGGATTGCAGCCTTGAACTGCAACTGGTCTGGGTAGCGAATGTGCTGGTAGTGGCATCCTCCGCACTGCTGGAAGTAAAGGCAGTGGGGCTGGACGCGATCGGGCGAGACTTCGACGAGCTGGGTTGACGAGGCGCGCGCGAAGCCGGATTTCTGGGGATGGATGCCAGCGTCGATTTTTTCACCGGGTAAAACAAAAGGTACAAACACGGCCAGGCTGCGACCGTCGTCGGCGGCCGGAGTGCGAGCCAGACCGTCACCGCCGTAGATCAGTTTTTCGATGGAGAGACGCATGCGACTCTATGAGTAGAAAACATGGATCGGCAATTGTCATCTGGAGTGGAGCGCCGGCGTTCGACTGTCCCGGCGCTTCCGTGAAGGGAAGATAAAAAAGGCGAAAAGCGGCAAGCTCGGCAAGCGGAATTCGACAATCGAAGTTTGAAAGTAGATAAACACGCGGACAAGGCGTCCGCGCCACGCGAGCGTAGTACAGCTTCGAAAAGGCACCGGCCTTACCCTACCAGCACCGCGCCGCCATTGACGTTGAAGATCTCGCCGGTGATGAATCCGGCATGAGGCGTGCACAGGAACAGGATGGGCGCGGCGATTTCTTCGGGGGTTCCGACGCGGCCCATGGGGATGGTGCGGAAGACTTTTTCGCGGGTGGGCGGATGGTTCAACGCGGCCGCCGACATATCTGTATCGACCCATCCGGGCGCGACACAATTTACGTGGATGTGATCGCGGGCGAGTTCGGTGGAAAGGCCCTTGACCATGCTGATGAGCGCGCCTTTGGTGGCGGCGTAGTCGCAATGAAAGGCCTCGCCGCGCTGGCCAGCGGTGGAACTGACGAGCACGATGTGGCCGCCGCCCTGCGTCTTCATGTGGGCGACGGAGTGTTTGACGAGGGCGAAGACGCTGTCGAGATTGATGGCGACGGTGCGATGCCATTGTTCGTCGGACATGCGATCGATGGGCGCATCGTCGGGGGGCCAGATGCCGTGGTTCGCGACGAGAATGTCGAGACGGCCGAAGGCCGCAATGGCGGAGGCTACCAAGTGCTGAGCGGCATCGGTGGTGGAAAGGTTGCTGGGGAGGGCGCGACAGTTTTCAGGGCCGCATTCGCGGACGAGGGCGTCGGCTTGGGTTTTCGCGGTTTGATAGTTAAAGACGACTTTTGCGCCGGCGGCCACGAACATGCGTACGGTGGCGGCGCCAATGCCGCGTGAACCGCCGGTGATGAGAGCGACTTTGGAATTGAGGTTCAGATTCACGCTGCCTACAAGTATCGCATGGGAGATATGGGTCGAGGCGGGGTTGCAGGAGAATCCAGCGGCGGGGGCAGGTGTCGAGCATGGCTCGGCTGGGCGGACGAGGCGTCCGCCCCTACGCGAGTGATGTTGACTTCAGTGCGTGGCGGCGGGTAGAGGTTGGGAGAGCCGGGTGATCGGGCGGTGGTCGCCGTGAATGGCTGGGGTGAGCGCTCCGGAACTGATGGTAATGGGCGCGGAGACGACGGTCGCGGTTCCGGTGGGGAGAGACGAGCGGAGTGGGGCGGTCTGAATATTGGCAGTGCCATCCGCCTCGGCGGTAATCGCAAAGACGTAAGTGTTTCCTGCGGCGAGCGGTGGCAAGGTAATGGAAGTCTGCGCCACGGAAAAACCCCCGCCGGTTATGTTGTAGGTTGGAACGCCCGTAGCCATGTCCAGAACATACGCGCGAACGGAATAGCCGTAAGGAGCGGCGCCGGAGGGTGCTGACCAACTCAAAGGAACCTGGGTGGTGTTGAGCGTGGCAGCCGTGAAAAAGCTGGCGCCATTGATGGTAGGGTTCTGCACGATCGAAACTACCGGCCCCAGCGATATATTCTCGGCTGGCGCTACCGATGCACTGTCCACCAGGGTGAAGTTGGCGGTTGCGTTGGAGTTTGGGACTGGAAGCGCAGCGGTGAACAGCTGACACAGGGAAAGAACTCGGGTCCAAGAGGGCGGAAAGGGGTCGCCATACAGCAGATCCCCAAAAGTTACATCGATGAGGATCGCAGGTTGGGGATTCGAGTTGAATTCCTGTACGGCACAGCCGGCGGTGCCAGAATCGTCGCCAAACGTAGTAGCGGCTAGCGTCAGCGACGGGACACTCCCGGAGATTCCAGTCCCCGAAGCCAGCCGGCCAGTCACATAAGCTTGCGCCGAAACCGACAGCGCGGAGGAATATGGAGTCGGAGTCACCGGCGCGGCATTGGCAGTGAATAGAGGCGCCCACTGGGATGCGCCGGGCACGCTCAAATCGACGAAAGCCTGGGGGCTGGGCTGAAGCTGTTCCGTGATCGTGTTCACGGTGCCATCGGTAAGCGAAAGGCTTGCGTTCACCGACGGTCCGATCACCAGATTGTTGAGCAGGCCGAGGGACTGCGGTACGTACTGTAAGAAAAAAGCGCTGTCCATCTTCGACCAGTCGACGTTCGGATTGAGGGGCGCAGCAGGGAATGAGAGAGTCGTCGCGGGAGGTACTGCTCCAAAACCCAGGGTAGGGTATCCGGCTACCGGAAAGACGACTTTGACAACCGTGACTTGCCCGACGGCGTCCAATCCCGACATGTTGAAGCCGGCGGAGGTGTTCTGCGGGCTAGCGAGGGTCGGCTCCGGAGGGCCTGCGATGTCCGAGCCCGCGTCGAAGGTGCTGGAGCTGGTCCAGAAATTGCCGGATCCGGTCTGCAACCAGTAAGAGCCGGCGGGAACGTTGGGAATGCTGAAAACACCGGGAGTGGAAGTCGCGGAACCTTTTTGCACGGTGATCGAGCCGTCGGGGTTGGTCACCAGCGCGGAGAGATTGGTTGCCACCGAAGGGTCTGCCGGAACCGGTACCGCGCCGGTCGCCGTCCAATAGTTATTAATCCAGCTGACGGTGATGGTGCCGCCGGGGGTGACGGTCCAGGACTGCTGGGCGGTGCCTCCGGAGGTGGTGGTAGCGGTCACGGCGAAACTGTTGGAGATGCGGGACTGAGCGGCGGTCGGAGTCCAGGAGACGGAGTTGCCGCTGAGTGTGGCGCCGGTGGGGGACGAGGCGAGAGAAAAAGTGACGGATCCGCCGGCCGGGTCGACGGCCGCCAACTGGTAGGTATAGGCGACGCCCTGGGTGGCGGCGGTTACGGGCACGCTGGTGAACACTGGCAAAGAGGGCGAAGTATGGGAACTACTGCTGCCACAGGCGGTGAGAAGCGCTAGAGAAACCAGCGCTGAGGCCAGGGCGAGAAGTTGGCGGCTTTGCATGAGAATGCTCTCCTAGGCAGTGGAACTGGGAGAATTCTGGGCCCGGGGATACCTTGCTCGCTTCGAACCGCCACAGATTATAAGCCCATGTTGCGGGGTGGCGCAGTGACTGGAAGGTCGGATGGCGGGTGGAGTTGCCCGGGTTGCCCGCTTGGAGGCTGGCGATTCGCGAGAGAAGGCGAACCACAGGGAGCACAGAGGAACACGGAGGGAAAAAGTGACCGAGGAGATTCAAAAGAAAGGCGGCCTGCTGGCCGCCTGAAAGAACTGATAGCTGAAAACCGAGTTTCTGCTTTTACGCTGTTGCCGGGCGTTCGCCGCCTTTGGCGGTCGCCCGCTCCGGCTTGATCACCTGCTGCACTCCGTCATCCGTCTTTGCGGGCAACGGTTTGATCGGCGGCAGGTCTTGCCCGTCGATCAGCAGCTTGATCTCGGAGGCGTCGAGCACTTCGCGTTCGATCAGCGCCTTCGCGATCCGAATCAGGGTTTCTCGGTTTTCCGACAGGATCCCCTTCGCCGTCGCGTATCCGGTGCTGACCATCTTTTTGACTTCCTCGTCAATCTGGATGGCGGTGGCTTCGCTGTAGTCGCGGTGCTGGGCGATTTCGCGTCCCAGGAAAATCTGCTCTTCCTTCTTGCCGAAGGTTAGCGGTCCGAGATCGCTCATGCCCCACTCGCAAACCATCTTTCGGGCCAGTTCGGTAGCCCGCTCAATGTCGTTGCCGGCGCCGGTCGACATGTGGCCGAGGAAAAGCTCTTCGGCGATGCGCCCGCCCATCAGAATGGCGATCTGCGTGTCGAGATAGTTCTTGTAATAGTTATGGCGATCGTCGGTCGGCAACTGCATGGTCAAGCCGAGGGCCATGCCGCGCGGAATGATGGTGACTTTGTGGACGGGATCGGAGTGGGGCAGCATGGCGGCGACCAGCGCGTGTCCGGCCTCGTGGTAGGCGGTGTTCTTTTTCTCTTCATCGGAGAGCAGAAGCGACTTGCGTTCCACGCCCATTAGTACTTTGTCTTTTGCTACTTCGAAGTCGTACATCAGGACGGCCTTGCGATTCTGACGAGCTGCCGCCAAGGCCGCTTCGTTCACCATGTTGGCGAGGTCAGCGCCGGAGAATCCGGGAGTGCCGCGCGCCAGGACGTTCAATTCGACATCGTCGGCGAGAGGAATTTTGCGGGTGTGAACGCGGAGAATTTCTTCGCGGCCGCGAACGTCGGGACGATTGACAACCACGCGGCGGTCGAAACGACCGGGGCGCAGCAGGGCGGGATCGAGAACATCGGGACGGTTGGTGGCGGCCATCAGGATGACGCCTTCGTTGGATTCGAAACCGTCCATCTCGACGAGGAGTTGGTTCAGAGTCTGCTCGCGCTCGTCGTGTCCACCACCGAGGCCAGCGCCGCGGTGACGTCCGACGGCGTCGATTTCGTCGATGAAGATGATGCAGGGAGCGTTCTTCTTGCCTTGTTCGAAGAGATCGCGCACGCGACTCGCGCCCACGCCTACGAACATCTCCACGAAGTCGGAGCCGGAGATCGAGAAGAAAGGAACATTGGCTTCTCCGGCGACGGCGCGCGCCAGCAAGGTCTTGCCGGTGCCGGGAGGTCCAACGAGGAGCACGCCTTTGGGAATGCGGCCGCCGAGTTTCTGGAACTTCTGGGCTTCGCGGAGGAACTCGATGATTTCGCGAAGCTCTTCTTTGGCCTCATCCACGCCGGCGACGTCTTTGAAGGTAATCTTTTTCTGCTGCATGGAGAGCAGGCGGGCGCGGCTCTTGCCGAAGGAGAGGGCCTTGTTTCCGCCGGTCTGCATCTGGCGGATCATGAAGAACCAGAGAGCGCCGAGGAGGACGAGGGGCGCGAGGTTGAGAATCCAACTGGGCCAAGTGCCGTTGCTGATGTCTTTAAAGCCGTAGGGGACACCCTTCTCCGTCAGCTTTTTGTACATATCGGGATAGTTAGCAGGCACGATGGTGTGAAAGGGGGCGTCGGGGTTCTTGAACTTCCCGCGAACTTCCTGACCGATGAACATGACGTCGTGGACGTTGCCCTGGTCGACGTCGGACAGGAATTCAGAAAAGCCGATCTCTTTTTCTTTCTGGGCATTGCTGCCGGTTTTGACCACCTGCCAGAGCAGGAAGGCCGAGACCACAATCACCGACCAGAAAAGCACTGTTTTGATGGTTGAATTCACCTAAAACTCCTCTAAGTGCAGACCGTCCCGAGCAATGGACGCAACCGCCTCTTCAGACATTAGATGCCAGAGGTGGGATTTCGATTGGGGAAAAGCCTGCTGTGTCATTCTAGACCTTTTGTCCAGGAAACGGGGAACCAGGCGAGGGTAACAGAAGTCATAAGAGCCATTTGGTCGGGTTGCACGGGGCAGAGCCCGTCGCCACAAGGACTACGTGGACACGGCCAAATAGGGCAGGTTGCGGGCGGTTTGCTCGGGATTGCCCATTCCATAGCCGCAAACAAAGGCATCATCGACGAGGAAGCCGAAATAGTCGGGCTGCAGGGGGACGCGGCGGGCGGACTGGCGATCAAGCAAGGTAACCAGCTTTACCGATGCCGCACCGCGGCCGCGCAGGTCGCCCATGAGGAATTCGCTGGTGACGCCGGAGTGCACGAGGCCTTCGACGAGCAAGACGTGCTTGCCGGCAATGTCCAGTTCGTGGCTGAAGAGAATCTCGAGGAGCGGGGCGCTGGGCGGCTTACTCTGCTTGTAGGTGGGCTTGATAAAGGCGCAGATGACGGGAACATCGATCACGCGAACCAGATCGGCCATGAAGAGGAAGCTGTTTTCGAGGATACCGAGAGCGATCACGGTTTGGCCGCGATAGTCGTCGGAAATCTGGCGACCCAGTTCGCGGACTCTTTTCTGGATTTGGTCGGCTGAGATGACTTGCCGCAACCCGGACTTCAGGGAAGCATTCATGGGGAGTGACGCCTCTAGGGTTTTCGAGAGTCAGACGTCACTTTCAGGACGCTGGACGTCCAACAAGGCATGTTACATCATGGGCGCGACCTGACGAATCCAAATTGCGTGGGAAGCTGAGCGTGGGGGCTGAGCATTTGCGGGAACGGGAAAGCCGAGAATCCAGATGAGGCCGTCACCATTGTCCCCGTGGGCGACGGCTACTGGCCAGTTTTTTTTAACGGTTCCGTTGAGGTGGCGATCGCTCAACAGTTCCTTCACTTTTTTGGGGGCGGAGGTGTGGGCGGGCCAGAAGCGGTCTCCGGCGCGCCAGTTGCGGATCGCGATCTGGCGGGGCAGGCGATCGGGGTCGAGCAAATGGGCGCGCAAGTCTTCTGGAACTTCGCGGGCTTCGACGAGGCGGGCTTCGATGGAAGCGGCGAGTTGAGGAATGAGCACGGAGCCGGGCACGGTTAAGGTGTACTCGTAGTCCGCAGTTGCGTCGGGAGTTGGTTTCGGTTCCAGGCACAGAAAGTGGCGGGTGCGGTGGAGATTCCAGAAGGCGGAAAGCTCCAGGTGGTCAGGCAGCGAGGGGCGATCGGCGGAGGCCTGGGCGAAGTTGATAGCGTGCTCGATGAGGCGGAAGGAGATGCTTAAATCGGGGGCATTGGAGTTAAGCCAGAGCCGGATGAGGCGGCGCTGGGTGGCGAGATCGAGCGCGAGCAGCGGGGCGAGAGGCAGTGATGGAGACGGGTGGATCGTGGAAAAGAAATGGTCCCAATGGTCCTCTTCGGCGCGAGCGATGTCCGCGAGTTCACTGAGGTGGGCAATGGCGGCGTCGCCAAATTCCTCGGCAATCAAGGGCAGCAAGCGATGTCGAACGCGATTACGCAGGAAAGCAAGATCGCGATTCGAGGAATCCTCGCGCCAGGTCTGGCCGCGCTCCCGCAGAAAGTCGTGCAAGGAGGAGCGCCGGAAGTCCAGCAGGGGTCGAACCAACTCGCCAAAGGCCTGTTGTTGTTCTGAGAAGACGATGCGGGGATGAATGCCGGAGAGGCCGCGAATGCCGGTGCCGCGGGAAATGCGCAGCAGAAGGGTTTCGGCCTGATCGTCGAGGGTGTGGGCGGTGGCGATCTTCGAGACCCGGCCGGATCGCGCCAGTTGGCGAAAAAATGCGTAGCGCAGTTCGCGAGCGGCGGCTTCGATGCCGGAGGCGACAGTGGGATGAAGCGGGGCCTTGGAGACATGGAATTGGAGGTTGTGTTGACGAGCCAGATCGGCCACAAAAAGCTCGTCCTGGTCGGATTCCTCGGCGCGCAAATTGTGATTGACGTGAGCCACCGACAGCACGATGCCGAGCTCGTGCCGCAAATCGAGCAGCAGGCGGAGGAGCGCGACGGAATCGGCTCCGCCGGAAACGGCAACCGCAAGGCGGTCACCGGCGCGGATCGATCCCTGCTTTCGAATTGTCTTTAGGAGCCGCTGGGCCAGTTGGTCCACGGAGAGTATGGTACCGGAAACCAGTTCTCAGTTCCCAGAGCTCAGTTCTCGGAGCTTCGGATGGGTTGGCAACTGAGAACTGATTTTCTGGTATGCTGTCCGGAAATGTGGGGAACTTCGCGGTGGATCGCCCGATTACTGGTGGTGGTCACGCTGGTCTCGTCTGTGGGGCCGCTGACGATGGCGTGTGCCTTCCAGGGGCAAGCGATGCAATGCGCGCGCCATGCCATGTCCGGGAATGTGACGGCGCATGGAACCGAGGCAGAGATGTCCTGCCATCATGCGATGGCACATCGGAAGGCGGCCGAGTCGGAAGCTGCGGAAACCGCGCTTCGAGCCTCGGATAGCGACTGCTGCCAGAACCATTGCTGCTGTGGCGCAACCACGTCGGAGTGGGCACAGCCCGCTGCCAACCCGTTCTCAACTTTAAGTCTTCTTATCGAGGCCGCACGCCCATCGCAGAGTACGGTCCTTCGCTCCAGCGATATCCCGGGACAGGATTCGGCCCGCGCTCCTCCGCGCAGCTAGTCATACCTGGCGAATCTCTCAGCCTGGCAAATCTCTTAGCCTGGCAAATCTCTTAGCTTAGCGAATCTCTGAGCTTAGTGAATCTCTGAGCGGCTCGTTTCGCTAACCGTAAGAATCAGCAACGTTGGCAGGCAAGCGCGGTTCCGTGCGCTGTGGCTGCTGATTTTTCCTAAAGGACATATAAATTTATGACTCGACTCAGGCTGCTCCCATTTGCCGTTTTGCTGTTGCTTGTCCCGGCCGGCTTCGCCAACGACTACGGCGCGGTTCGCGGAGTGGTTCACGACCCGCAGCATCGTCCGATTCAGGATGCGATGGTGATGCTCAAAGCCAATTCTTCGGAGTGGGTAAAGAGCGTCACGACCGACGCGAACGGGGAATTCCAGTTCAACGCGGTCGCGCTCGGAGAATACACAGTGAGCGTCGCGAGCCAAGGTTTCGCGCAAATTTCACAGGGGGTCGTTGTAGTTTCAGGATCGGTGCCGGTGGTCCATTTCCAGTTGCAGGTCGCCGGGGGGAATGAAAAAATCACGGTTTCGGGTACGCCCGCCGTGGTGGCCACCGACAGCTTCACGCCGACGACTCTGATCAGCCGTCTCGATATCGAACATACTCCCGGGGCTGACGGCACCAACAGCATGGCCATGATCACGGACTACGTTCCGGGAGCTTATGTGACCCACGACATGCTGCACATGCGGGGCGGCCATCAGACCACATGGCTGCTGGACGGAATTCCGATCATCAACACAGCGATTGCGCAGAATCTTGGTCCGCAGTTCGATCCCAAGGACTTGGATTATGTCGAGGTCAATCGCGGCAGCTACAGCGCGGAGTTTGGCGACCGCACTTATGGCGTCTTCAACGTCGTGCCGCGGACTGGATTCGAGCGCAACAACCAGGCCGAACTCACGATGACGGCGGGCAATTTTTACCAGACCGACGATGAACTGAGTTTCGGCAGCCACACCGACCGTTTTGCGTATTACGCCAGCGTCAATGGCAATCGCAGCAATCTCGGACTGCAGCCGCCAGTGCCGCAAGTGGTGCATGATGCGGTCAACGGGGTCGGCGGTTTCGGATCTTTTATCTACAACCTGGATCCCAGCAACCAGTTCCGCCTGATGACGTCGGTCCGGCGCGATTATTACCAGATCCCATACGATCCGGATCCCAATGATTTCGAGAACTCGAGCCCGGATGGCTACCCCAGCATCGGTCTACGCGATGCGCAAACCGAAGTTGACACCGGCGTGCTTTTCACCTGGCTGCACACTTTCAACTCGCATCTGCTGACCACGGTTTCTCCCTTCTACCACTACAACCGGGGAGACTATGCGAGCAATCCCAATGACACTCCTGTGGCTACGACGGAGAATCGCAGTTCGAGCTACGGCGGGGGTCAGGCCACGGTGGCGGCCAACTACAAGAGGAACGATGTACAGATCGGATTCCTCAGCTTCTATCAGAGCGACAGCCAGCTCTTTAACGCAGTGCCGGGCCTGACTTCGCCGGACAGCGAGCACCCGACGGCGAATCTCGAGACTTTTTACATCGACGAAAAATTCAAACCCTTTTATTGGCTGACGCTTTCCGCGGGGATGCGGCCGACGCGATTTGCCGAAGGGAGTTTTGGGGCGGCGTCAACGGCGAAGCCGCTCGACGAATCCGCGATCAGCCCGCGCTTTGGGGCGACTGTCACCATTCCCAAGCTGGGTTGGACCATGCGGGCGTTCTACGGGCACTACTACCAGGCGCCGCCGCTGGAAACGGTTTCGGGTCCACTGCTGCAGTACATCAACCAAAGCAACGTGGCGATCATCTCACTGCCGGGCGAGCGTGATGAGGAGCATCAGTTTGGCGTGACCATTCCTTATCGCGGATGGGTGCTCGACGCCGATAACTTTCAAACGAACGTGGCCAATTTCCTGGACCACAACAACATTGGGGCGTCCAACATCTTCTTTCCAATAACCGTTTCGGAGGCGTTGATCAGGGGGTGGGAGCTCACGCTGCGGTCTCCCCGGATCGCGCATCGAGGCCAGCTGCATCTCGCTTATTCCAACCAGATCGCCGAGGGCAGCAACATCATCACGGGAGGACTTACGGTGCAGGGCAGCCAGGGCCCGTTTGCGCTGGGGGCGCTCGATCATGACCAGCGCAACACGCTGAACGTTGGGGGCGATATTACGTTGCCGTGGCGGTGGTATGCCTCGACCAACGTTTACTATGGCTCCGGCTTCAGCAACGGACAGGAAGGCGTCGCGGGATGGCCTTATCCGGGCGCGTATCTGCCGGGTCACGCGACGTTCGATCTGTCGGCCGGAAAAGATTTCGACGAGCGATTTACGGCGTCGGTGACGGCTCTTAACGTGGCGAACCGGCGCGTCATCTACGATGACAGCCTGACCTATGGTGGATTTCACTGGAATCTGCCGCGTCAGATTTATGTGCAGGTGCGGTACCGGTTTCATTATTGAAGGAAAGCAAGCGAAGGAAAAATGATGGAAAAAACGAGATTGCGGAAATCGCAATTCGCATTGAGCGCAATGATGTTGTTGGTGGCGATATGTGCCGGCTGCAGCCGTCCCCGGAAGTATCAACTGCAAGGGGAAGTGGTGGCCAAGAATGTATTGACGAGCGAGATCACGGTGAAGCACGGCGATATTCCGGGATTCATGTCCGCGATGGTAATGCCGTACCGCGTCAAGGATCCGGCGGTGGTGCAGGAAGTTCAGGCGGGCGACAAGATCGCGGCGGACGTGATGATAGGGAAAGATCCGAGCGACTATTGGCTGGAGGACATCCGCATCACCGACCGATCGGCGCGGGTTACCGGCCAGCCGGCAGCTGCGCCCCGTATGCTGATGCCGGGCGAACGCGTATTCGACGCGGCGCGCAACACGGCTCTGATCAACACAGCGCTCATCAACCAGGACGGACGCACCATCCATCTGGCGGATTTTGCCGGAAAGGCATTGCTGGTGACGTTCATTTATACGCGCTGTCCGATGCCAGATTTCTGTCCCCGGCTGAGCGCAGAGTTTGCGCGGATTCACAAAGAGCTGAAGAAGGAGTCCGGCGACTATGGGAAGACTCATCTGCTGACCATCAGCTTCGATCCGAAATATGACACGCCTGCGGTGCTGCGCAAGTATGGTTTGCGCTATCTGGAAGGTGACGCGAGCGGTTTTTCGCATTGGGACTTCACTTCGACGAATGCAGACGACATGGGCCGTCTGGCGCAGGCGTTTGGACTGGAGTACGGGGGCAAAGACGACCAGATCACGCACTCCATGAGCATCGTGCTGATTGCTCCCGATGGCACGGTGGCTAAGTACTGGTCGACGGATTGGACGTGGGAGGAAGTGATGAAGACGATGCAGAACGTTGCCCATGGCAGCGCGACACAATAGGAAGAGTGAACCAGAATAATGCAGAGTGAACCAGTGGCGGCGGCGCAGGCGGATTGACGCTGTTCCGGTGGGCTCCGTATAATGCAAGGCGTCCACACCCTGATCACCACGCTGGCATCATGCGTGAAGAGAGTCGGCGGTTGAGCGCGTTTTTGCGCGCTGCGCCGGTTTCAGGTCTGACGACTGATTTCAGAAGACTGCTGAATGAATGACAGGCTCGGGCTGCGGTTTGTTTCCGTGGAAGCCCAGCGGGCTGGAAGTTGCCAGCATTTTCCGAAAAATCCGAAGGAGTTCAAAGGATCCAATGATTAGCGAGTTTATGACTAGGGAATTTAAGATGAGCGAGTTAACGATGAACCAGTTATGGATTAAGAAAATTGCGAGCGTGGCCGTGACCGCAATCGGCCTCTCTCTCTACGCTCTGGCCCAAGCAGCCCCGGCGGCCAGCGCACCAGCGGCGGGTGCGGCCCCCGATTCTCCATCCTCTGTCGCTGCCGCTTCGGCCAAGGCGACAGGTACCAAGGTCGGGACGATCAACATCGAACAGGCGATCTTCGCCTCCAATGAAGGCCGGCGGGATTTCGACGGCCTGGCCAAGAAATTTGAACCGAAGCAGAATGAACTGAAGGGTCTGGCCGACGAAATCGACAGCCTCAAGAAGCAGCTCAACGCCCAGCAGGACAAGTTGAACGACGAATCGAAAGACAAACTGGTGAAGCAGATCGAAACCAAGCAAAAGAGTTTCGATCGCGCCACTCAGGACGCGCAGGAAGACTTCCAGAACCAGCAGGGCGAGATCGGAAACAAAATTCTCACCAAGATGGCTCCGCTCATCGTGAAGTACTCCAGCGAAAACGGCTATGGCATGATTCTGGATACATCCCAGCAGTGGCCGCGGGGTCCCGTGATCTGGTACGGCCCGGCGGTGGACATTACGCAACCCATCGTGGAAGCCTACAATGTCCAATCCGGCGTACCGGCGCCCGCTGCAGGCAGCACGCCTGCCAAACCGGTGAAGCCGGCGTCGTCAGCCACCAAGCCGGCTGCTCCTGCCGCCACTCCGCCGAAAAAATAGCGACACTGCTCGGGGCTCTGAATTCCGAGCTATTTTCAAGGCCGCGTCCAGACGCGGCCTTTTTCGTGTCTTCCCCGCGGGACTGCCGGGTAAAGGCACGGCGCCGACGCTCGACCGCACTGGATCAAAACTCCCGCCGCAGGTGTCTGTAGTACCAACGGGCCCGTACTGGAGAAGACGCACATGTTCAGCACACTGGAAAGCAACTGGGACCAGTCCGCCCGTCGCGGTTGGACCACACTCGTATCCTTCAGCATGCAAGCGTTCGCCCTCAGCCTGCTGTTCGCGATCTCGCTCGTCTGGATCGAACGGCCGCCCCAGGTGCGCTGGCTGCAACTCACGGCGCCGGCGGCTTTCACGCCGGTCGCCGCCGACCAGCCCGCGCACGCGCATGCCGCGACCACCGCGGCTAGCAACCTTCGTCAGGGACGACTGATCGCCCCACCGTCGATCCCAATTCACACGTTGCCGGTCGGCGACGACAATAGCGGCAACGATGCGGAATTGGCGGCACCCGACATTCCATCCATCGGCGGCGGGCCGGGTCGTGGACCCGGCGGTGGCAGTCGTGATGACGTTCCGGGCGGCTGGGGAAAGATCCCCGTCGTCATTCCGCCGCGCCCAAACATGGTAAGACCGCTGCTGGTGTCGCATTTGGCGGAGGCCAACCTGCTCCGCAAAGTGCAGCCGATCTATCCTGCGCTCGCCCGCCAGGCGCGGGTCGAGGGTACGGTTGAGTTACGGGCCATCATTAACAGGGCAGGTATGATCGAGGACCTCGTCGTCGTTCGCGGGCACCCCATGCTGGCCGCAGCGGCGATTGACGCAGTTCGGCAATGGCGCTATCGCCCGTACCTGCTCAACAACGAACCGGTTGAAGTGGAGACCGAAGTTACGGTGAACTTCGTGTTGTCGGGCAGCCAGTAAACCGGTGCACGGAAGTAAAGTGCAAGCGCAATGAGTAGTTACGAAGGGCACGACCAGACGGCGCGCTCGCTCGCTATAATCGGCTACGTGCACGCTCCCCGTCCCTACTTGTCGAAACTCCCGGACCGCCGGTCGCTGATTCTGGATGGCCGGACGTGGGCGGAAGTTTCGCTGGCTGCGCTGGAAGAAAATTTTCACGCGGTCCAGAAGCATGTCGGCAAGGGCGTAACGGTTTGCGCGGTGGTGAAAGCGGATGGCTACGGCCACGGCGCGGTGGAGTGCGCGCGCGCTCTTGAATCGGCGGGCGCCGAGT
Organism: Acidobacteriaceae bacterium; assembly: GCA_003134435.1. Taxonomy (GTDB): domain Bacteria; phylum Acidobacteriota; class Terriglobia; order Terriglobales; family Acidobacteriaceae; genus Acidiflorens. Next base: position 64,409 of record PLBE01000116.1, on the reverse strand, counting down.
GGCTGGGAGTGACCGACGCGGCGGAAGGGCTGGCGCTGCGCGGGGCTGGAGCGGCCGCTCGGATCCTGCTGATGACTGGGATCTGGAAGGGTGAGGAAGACGGAATCGTTGCCCAGAATCTCACTCCGACAATCTGGGAACCATGGCACATTGAATTGCTGGAACGAGCCGCGTCGAAGGGGCAAGGTGCGCTTCCGTCCCATCGGCTGTCCGTGCACCTGAAGCTTGATACCGGCATGAATCGGTTGGGCGCGCAAAAAGAGGCGTTGCCGCATTTGTGCGAGATGCTAGGCGCGTGCAAACACCTGACTCTCGAAGGAGTGAGCACCCATTTCGCTTCGGCGGAAGTGCTGGACGCCACCGACGCCGTGCGCCAGATGAAGCGCTTTGACGAAGGGTTGGCGGTCCTGCAGAGTTACGGGTTCTGGCCACCGCTGGTACACATGGGAAATTCCGCGGCCATGAGCGCGCGGCCCGAGACCTGGAAAACGATGGTGCGCCCGGGAATCGCACTCTATGGATATTCGCTGGCGTTTACTCGTGGGGGCGAGCCCGCCGCCGTGGATGAGCTGCCTCTGCGTCCGGTACTGTCGTGGAAGACGAGGGTGTTGACGGTGAAAGATGTCGCAGCCGGACAAGCCGTCGGCTACATGGGGACTTTCGTGACCAAAGCGCAGAGCCGCATCGCCGTCGTGCCCGTCGGTTACGCGGACGGCTATCCCCGGCTGCTATCCAATCGGGCGCGAGTCATCGTAGGCGGGGAATACGCTCCGGTGGTGGGACGCGTCTCCATGGATCTGACGATCGTCGACGTCAGCCACATTCGGGGTGTCGCGGTTGGAGATGAAGTCATCTTGATTGGACAAGACAAGGGCAAGAGGGTGGACGCGGTCGAACTGGCGCGCTTGTGCGAAAGCGTCCCTTACGAAATTCTGTGCGGTCTGTCGCAGAGGGTGCCGCGGGTGTACGTTTAGGACCGGCAGTCGGCGCTCTGAACCGGCCGTCACGAGTCCCGCAGCCGGCCGGGGGCTGGCCCGTGAATCCGCCGAATGACGGGTGCTGGCTTCCAACTGCCAAATCCCACCGTTTAACTGACCAGATTCGCCATTCTGCGCCCCATTGCTGTATTTCTAGAGTAGCTATGGCCTCGCGTTACGCCCAATGGATGTACGACTGGGAGACCCGGCTTACCTCGGTTGACAATAACCGAATCGTCCGCCCGCTGGACTGGGGCCTCGATTGGACGCACAGCTGGCCCGGCCGCAATGGCGGTCCGGCCGGACAAACCGCGCGCGAACTCACCGAGTATTTTTCTCGCTTCAACGATCGCATCATCCACGACAGCGACAATTTTTACTCCTACCAGAAGCCCACCGATTTCCGTCTGGAGCGCCGGGAGGTTCAGGTTTTCAGCACGCGCGAGGTGCCCGACCCGCGTCTGGAAGAAAAAGTGCGCGGCACTCATGCCGACTTTCTGCGCTTCAGTTCGCCGGTGGTGACGCCTTTTCCGGAAAACAATCTGGTGAATGCGCGCTGGTTTCCCGCCCGTGGACGCCGCGCGGTGGTGTTGCTGCCACACTGGAATTCCGACGCGGTTTCCTATAGCAGCCTGTGCCGCATGCTGAACTACATGGGCATTGCGGTGCTTCGCCTGTCCATGCCGCATCACGACATTCGCCGTCCGGCGGAAATCGACCGCGCCGACTACGCCGTTTCAGCCAACATCGGACGGACGCTCGATGCCGTCCGCCAGGGCGTGATCGACGTCCGCTGCTGTCTCGACTGGCTGGAAGAGCAGGGTTATAACCGGCTCGGCATCGTCGGCACCAGCCTGGGATCCTGTTACGCCTTCATTGCCACCGCGCACGATCCGCGGATTCAGGTGGCTGCCTTCAATCACGCTTCGACGTACTTTGCCGACGTAGTCTGGCACGGACAATCGACACGCCACATCCGCCAGGGACTTGAAAGCGCTATCGATCTGGAAAATCTGCGGCAGGTTTGGCGCGCCGTCAGTCCGATGGTTTACTTCGACAAGTTTTCGCGCTGGCCGCGGCGCTCGCTCATCATCTATGCCCGGTACGACATGACGTTCCTGCCGGAATTTTCGGAACAGGTGGTGGAGGAATTCGAGAAGCACAAACTCGACTACAAAGCGGTTGTTCTGCCCTGCGGCCACTACACGCTGGGAGAAACGCCGTACAAATACATGGATGGGTGGCAGTTGGTTAGTTTTCTGCGGACGGCGTTCGACTAGGCACCACTTGCGCAAGGCCGGGCTGTCTGGTCTTCTCCTAGCCCCAGGTTTACAATCCAGTCGCCGGAGCATCATTGGCTTCGGCACTCGCCGATCTCGGGTCGGCAATTCGTTCGAAGGAGTATCCGATGCTCCTCTCAGGCAAGTTTTTCTACTCTTGCTGTGTCGCCGTTGTGCTGACGCCTCTTCTGAGCTGTGGCTCGCGGCACGATTCCGACGAATTATACATTTTCGTGGCTGCCAACCTGCAGGTCCCTTATTGGAGGACGGCGGGCGCGGGCTTTACCAAAGCGGCGGAGGCGGCGAAGGTGAAGTTTGATTTCGTCGGCCCCCAGACGTACGACCCCAAGGCGGAACGCGACGCTCTGGATGAGGCGGTGCGAAAGAAGGCCACGGGCATCCTGCTGGCGGTGACCGATCCCGAGCTGCTCAAAGACAGCATCGACAAGGCCGTGGCTGCGGGTATTCCCGTGGTCACGATCGACTCGGATGCACCCGCCAGCCAGCGGCTCTTCTTCATCGGCACCAACAACTACCAGGCGGGCTTGACCGGAGGGCAGCGCCTGGCTCAGGAACTCAAGGGCAAAGGGAACGTGGTGATTTTCACCATGCCCAACCAGCCCAATTTGCAGGATCGGCAGCGCGGCTACAAAGACGCGCTCGATCGCGCGCCCGACATCAAGATAACGCGGGTGGTCGATATCCAGGGCGATCCTCGAGTCACTTTCGATACCACCAGCGAAATCATCGGCAAGGAAAAAGATAAAGTTGACGGCTTTGTCTGCCTCGAAGCGCAATCCGGCAAAGAGGTTGCGGGGTTGCTCGATCGCTACCAGGTGACCGGAAAGGTTGTGATGGCGATGGATACGGACCCGGAGACGCTAGACTGGATCCAGAAGGGCGGAATCGCGGCCACCATCGCCCAGAAGCCATACACCATGGCGTACGTCGGCATGGAGATGCTCGACTCTCTTTATCATCACAAACCGCCGGCGCTGGCGAGCGACTGGTCCAAGGACATTTATGCGCCCGTGCCCAGCTTCGTGGATACCGGTTCGGCTCTGATCGACAAGACGAACCTGGATTCTTTCCTGCAGGCGGGAAAGAGTCTGACTTCCGCGCCCAGGTAAGCACCTGTTGTCCCAGGCTGCTGGCTTTAGCTCGGCTTGCGGTTGGGCATGACCAGCCATTGGAGGACCGAACTCACCAGGCTTAGCATGACTGCGCCGATGAGGGCGGGGATGAAACCGCGCACGTAGAATCCGTTCACGAGGGCCGCCGCCAGTTCGAGCATCAACGCGTTAATTACAAACCAGAACAGGCCGAGGGTGAGAATCGTCAGCGGGAAGGTGATGATCTTGAGCAGCAGGCCGAGGGTCGCGTTGACCAGCCCGATGACCAGGGCCGCGATCAACGCCGCCATCGGTCCACTTACGCTGATGCCCGGTACGATGTGAGCGACGATCCAGACTGCCACGGCGCTTAGAATCCAATGTAATAGAAGACGCACAAGAACCTCCTTACAAGATGAAAGCCTTACGGTTTATTGGACACTATACAACGTGAAACCGGCTCAAAAAACGAATGCGGCGCGCCTGCTCGATCAGATGGGAATCCACTACGAACTGCGCCAGTATCAAGTCGATCCCAACGACCTCGCCGCCGAAACGGTTGCCGCCAAGATCGGATTGCCGCCGGAGCAAGTTTTCAAGACTCTGGTGGCGCGCGGCGAGCGCAACGGAATTGTAATGGCCGTGATTGCCGGCGACCAGGAACTCAACCTGAAAGCGCTGGCGGCGGCGGCGGGAGAAAGAAAAATCCAGCTGGTTCCGGTAAAAGAATTGCAAGCGCTTACCGGCTACATTCGAGGAGGAGTGACGGCGCTCGCCTGCAAACGCGAGTTCCCCGTGCTGGTGGATGAGACGATCGAATTGTTCGAGGTGGTTTCGATTTCGGCGGGCGTGCGGGGCTTGCAGATCCTGATCGCGCCGGGCGAGTACCTGCGCGCGAGCAAAGGTACGGTGGCCGCGCTGGGACAGCCGAAGGCAGGCTAGAAGCAGACCCCGGATTCGCCCCAACCCGACTCTAGCGCTTCCCGCGGATCGCCTCGTTGAACTGGACCGACGATCCGGAGCGGCCGTACCGGTCGAGACTCCGACGACGGACTGACCTTGATCGGCGCGCGCAACAGGGCTGCCCCGACCACCTCTCCCCCATCCGATCCCTGGACGAATGCAATCAACCGAAGATTCGCCAGATCGAAAGTTGCAACCTTCATCAGAACCTCCCGGTCAAAGTTCATGCCTTTCTCGACTGTTCCGACCTTGTTGATACTCATCGCGACCGCGACATGATGGATGTCGCGGCCCTTATTTTCGCCGGCCGAAACGTGCGATGCCGCGCGATTCAGCGCCACGGCCACGAAAATATCCGCCTTGCGTGCCTTGAAATCCGCCGGCAATGCCTCTACCTCCAGGTGCACCCGGAATGTCTTAGGGTTGGCCAGCACAACGGAGGAAATCCGCACGGGGATCTTGAAATGGCTTCGCGCGCTTTCAATGGCGCGGGAGACCGCAGTGGCATCACTCCCGTTCAGTTCTTTGCTTCCATCCACGACCATCTGCGGGGTGTAAGCGCTGCTCACGCCAAAACGCCGCTCGTAATCGTTCTGGCGGTCGGTAAAGAAACTCGACGAATAGACATCTTTCCACCCGTCATGATTCCAGTAATCGACGTGTTCACTTAGAACGATCGCTTCGGCTCCCGCCACCGGTTGCAACTGGTCCAGCCTCTCCAGCAGCGCATCGGCTGGAGGACAACTGGAACAGCCCTCGGAAGTAAACAACTCCACGAGCACCGGCACCGGTTGGGCGCTCTGATTCATCCGAAGGTCGGCTGCCAAAACAACCACTGCTCCCAGATTCATCAGAAAAGCTGCCAGCACAGCCCCGCCGGCAAAACGTGTGATCGTAATCCTCATCCTCTTCCCCTTCGTAGCGACCCCCAACCCTCACTCACGTCGCAACGGGAGCGGCACTACCTCGCGTAGGGATGGACGCCTTCGTCCGCCCAGCCGAGCCAAGCGGGCACTGTGCGTTCCCAAAAAAAGGGGCGCGATTCGCTCGCGCCCCACTTCAGCAATCGAACCTATAAGCTGACCTTCGCCCTAGTCTCTAACTCCGTCCATGAATGCCCGCAACTTCCGCGAGCGCGATGGATGGCGCAGCTTCCTCAGCGCCTTGGCTTCAATTTGCCGGATGCGTTCGCGGGTCACTGCAAACGATTGTCCGACTTCCTCGAGCGTGTGCTCCGAGCCGTCTTCAAGCCCAAAGCGCATCTTGATGACCTTTTCCTCGCGCGGTGTCAGTGTGCGCAGCACCTGCGAAGTCTGGTCCTTGAGGTTGACGTTGATCACCGCCTCGGCCGGCGAAACCACCGCCCGATCTTCGATGAAGTCGCCCAGGTGCGAATCNNTCCTCTTCGCCTATCGGCGTTTCCAGCGAGATCGGCTCCTGCGCGATCTTCAGGACTTTCCGGACCTTGGCTACCGGAATGTCCATCCGTTTTGCGATTTCTTCCGAAGTCGGTTCGCGTCCCAGTTCCTGCACCAGCTGCCGTGACGTGCGGATCAGCTTGTTGATGGTCTCGATCATGTGCACTGGAATACGAATCGTTCGCGCCTGATCGGCGATCGCTCGCGTTATCGCCTGCCGAATCCACCACGTCGCATAAGTCGAAAACTTATAGCCGCGCCGGTATTCGAACTTGTCGACCGNNTGCCTTCCTGAATCAGGTCGAGAAACTGCAATCCGCGATTGGTGTATTTCTTGGCAATCGAGACGACCAGGCGCAAGTTGGCTTCGATGAGCTCGCGTTTGGCGTGCTCGGCGTCCATGTCGCCCTGGATAATCTCGCGCTGCGTGCGCTTGAGTTCCTGGAACAACAGGCCGGCTTCGACTTCGAGTTTTTCGAGCTCTCCGCGGACCGCGCGCGATTGCTTCCTGTATTCCTTCTTTTGCTCTTCGCTGCGCGTCGCCTCGGCCCGCTTCTCCAGGTTCTGGATCTGACGGTCGAGCGATCGCATGCCGTCGACGGTGCGATTCACCCGGTCGATCAGACGCTTCCGCTCGTTGTTGGTGAAGCCCAGCTTCCGGACCGCGATCGATGTACGTACGATGGCGTGGGCCAACTGAAAGCGGTACCGCCGGTGCATACGCCCATTCTTTTTGGCGTTCACCGACGCCAGCTTTTCCGCCAGCGGCGCCACCTTCTTGTAGAGCTTGTCGAGCGCGTGGATCTTGGCGAGAAATTCCTTCAGCCGTTTCTCGACAATCTCCTCGGTGATCTCCTCTTCATCGAAAGTCACCAGCTCTTTGATTGAGCGGACGCCTTTTTCGAGGTCCTCGCCCAGAGCGAGGAGCTCGCGAATCACAATCGGCGACCGCGAGAGCGCCTTCAAGACGCGGTTTTGCCCCCGCTCAATCCTCTTGGCGATTTCCACTTCGCCTTCGCGGGTAAGCAGCGGAACTGTACCCATCTCCCGCAAATACATGCGGACGGGGTCGTTGGTTTTTTCTAAAGCGCCGGGGGTTAAGTCGAGTTCGACGTCCTCGGAGCTCTCATCCACTTCCTCGAATTTTTTTTCCAGATCGGTCGTCGGCCCTTTCGAGCTTTCGAGTACATCGATTCCTTGCGTTCCGATCGTGGTCAGCAGATCTTCCAGGTCTTCAGGAGAGTGCACATCGTGCGGGATAAGGTCGTTGACCTGATCATAGGTCAGATATCCCTTCTCTTTGCCTGCGTCGATCAGCTTTTTTATGTCGTCGTACTTGTCGTCCAGTGCCAAGACAGATTATCCTCGAGGCGTTCGCCGGTTCGCGTTCGCCCATTCCTTCAGCGGTGGGAGTTGTTACGGAGCTGTGCGCAAGGCGCACAAACCTTAAAAGTATAGCACGCCCGGACTCTTGTTGCTGTCCGTATCTCTCTCTCCTCTTGATATTTAGATGTCGCGAGAAGCCGTTTCGTTCCAAAGCCTGTCTATTCGCTTAAAGAGCGGAGGGAGGGGGCGAAAAGGTGTTCCCTCCTTGCGCGTTTTTTGCGCAAAGGTGGATGTAGGCAGCTGCACTGAAGCCGGCTCTACGACGCCTTGCTCCCCGTCTCCTCCATCCCAGGGTCCATCAAAGCCCGTTTGAGGCGCACTTTTTCATGCAAAAGTGCTTGCCGCTCTTCCAACGGGAGCCCTGGACGCTGAAATGCGACCTGCACATCTTCCAGGCGCCGCCGCAGATTGATCCGCCGCAAAGCCCGGACCGCGCCTTCCACCGTTTCCGGCGTCAGCTCTTCCTCTTCCGTCATCAGAATCGAGGCGAGCAGCCGCCTGTCCTCCTCGGTCTTGGGCAGAGCCATCACATCCGCACTTTCCGTTCCCCCGGCTAGCAGCGCCTCGATCAACGACTGCGCGGCCAGCCCTTCATACAGGTTCTCCGATTGCAACGCGAACTGCGCCTGTCTTGCCGGATCGAATTCCTCGTCGGTGCCTTCGCGCGCCGAGCTTCGGGTCGCGCTCGCCTGCATCTCGCGCGCCGATGCCAGCGCCCGAATCAGCACCCGCTCCGCCCCCGTGATTTGCGTCTCCGCCGAAGTCTTGACCTGCGTCGCCGACCGGTTGGTCGCAACATGTTTCAATTCCTGCCGCAGGACAGCCGAATCAATGCCCAGCTTCTGCGAAATCTCCAGGGCCAGTTCATCGCGCGCAATCCGACTCGGCACCCGCTGTAGGTGGGGTAGAAGATGGTTGACTGCCTTCACTTTGCTCTCCGAATTTCGCACTGGAAACAGCGCTCGAGCCCGATCGATCAGATAATCGAAATATTTCTGCGAGCCTTTCAGGGCTGCGCCGTACGCGTCTTTCCCTTGGCGCCGGATATACAGATCCGGGTCGAATCCGGTCTCCAGCGTCAGCACCCGGATATTGAATTCCTCTTCCACGAGCAGCCCCAGGGTCCGCTCCGTGGCCCGCGCTCCGGCCGTATCGGGATCGAAGTTGACCACCACATTTTTTGAGAATCGGCTCAGCAATTTCGCCTGCAATTCGGTGAAGGCTGTCCCCGAACTGGCAATCACATTCTGAAAGCCCGCTGCGTACACCGAAATGCAGTCCATCTGCCCTTCGACCAGAATCGAGTAATCGAGCTTGCGGATCGCCTCTTTCGCCTGATCCAGATTGAAGAGCACCCGTGACTTCGAATAAATCGGCGTCTCCGGAGAATTCAGATACTTCGGGCCAGCTTTGTCATCCGTCGAAAGCGTGCGTCCCGTGAAGGCGATCACTTTGCCCTGATCGTTGCAGATCGGAAACATCACCCGGTTGCGAAACTTGGAGTAGATGGCGGGAACGGCTTTGGGCTCGAAGCGCGCGCTGCTCGCGGTTCGCGGTTCGTCGTTCGCGTCCGAGCTCTGGGCGACATTGTCATCCTGAGCGGAGCGAAGGACCTGGTTTTGCTGAGGACTGACGGCTGACGGCTGAGAGCTTTCCTTCCAGGAAAAGAGACCACTCTCCCGCAACAGCTCCTCATCGAACTCCCGGCGCAACAGATCCCGCAGCGTGAAACCCGAATCCGGCGCATACCCGATGCGAAAGCGCGCCACGGTTTCCGGATCCAGCCCCCGCGTTTTCAAATATTCACGGGCATTCGCGCCCTCGGGACGCCGGAGACATTCCTGAAAGAATGCCGTAGCCCGCACATGCACATCGAGCAACGCCATGCGCGCCTGCGCGTCCCGCGCTTCCGCCGGGCTGGAAAAGGTCATCTTCGGCATGGTCACGCCCAGCTTCTGCGCAAGCAGTCGGACCGTCTCCGGAAACGTCACGTTTTCCACCTTCTGGATAAAGGTAAAAACGTCCCCTGACTCTCCGCAGCCAAAGCAGTGATAAAACTGGCGCGTCGCATGGACCGAGAACGAAGGCGTTTTCTCGGCATGAAACGGACAGAGCCCCGAAAAATTCTGCGCCCCGGCCTTCTTCAGCTTGACGTAGTCGCCAATGATGCGGACGATGTCCGCCTGCTGCTTGAGGGATTCTTTGAAGTTGTCGGAAGAAGAAGTCATGCGGGGCGTACAGCACTCCAGTTGCAATTATGAGGGCTGGAACGGGTTAAGCGAAATAGCGCAGGAATCACAACAAACTTGAAAAGCTGTGGATATCGGCTCGCCAATGGTGAAGGGCGAGGAAAAGGCCAATTGACCGCTGTGCCGAGCCTCGCTGCGCCGGACGACGATTGCAAAAAACAAATGCGGCCCGGGCCAGCCACCCAAGCCGCATTGTTATCGTGGACATTCTGACTGCCGTCTCTCGTCGAAACGAAAGATCATCGCGCAGCGGCACTCGTGAGAGTGTCATGCCGCGATGCTCACCTGAGGCTTGCGCTCCAGGGTTACGATTCAGCGTTTCGATCCTCCTGAAAGAAGGATTTCCGAGGAGGCCGTAAAGCCCGGGCACCAGCGCACTGGACATGCGCCGAATTTTCCCCCGGCGATTCACTCTCGAAAAAACCGCCGGCATCGCTGAACCTTTGTCGGAACAGATTCAGAACATCTCACGCTTTTGACTGCGACCACTTTGGGGCACGACAAGAATTAACGCAACCGCAATCTGCGCCTCCACTGTGTAAAAACTGTGGAGCGTGGAAACTTCCTGTGGAAGGCAAAGGAAAAAGTGTCTTTTATTCCCGCCGCGGCCCTGCCGTACAATAAGCGCGATGATTGCGCATCTCCGCGGAACTCTCCTCGCCAAGCATCCGAACCAGGCAATCGTGGAAACTCATGGCGTCGGCTACGACGTTGCCATCACCGTCCCCACCTTTACCGAATTGCCCGCCGCGGGCGCCGGAGTAACTCTCCACATCCACACCCACGTTCGCGAGGATGCCCTCAGCCTCTATGGATTTTTGCGCATCGCCGAAAAACATCTGTTCGAAAAATTGCTCACCGTCAGCGGAATCGGCCCTACCCTCGCCATCAAAATTCTTAGCGGAATGCCCGCCGACGAAATGGTCGCCGCCATTCGCAGGGGCGATCTCGTCCGCCTCACTCGCATCCCCGGCATCGGCAAAAAGACGGCCGAACGCATGGTGCTCGAACTCCGCGACAAGCTGCCGCCATCCACTGGAGATTCCGAATCAACCCCCGCATTTGCCAGCCCGGTTGAAGAAGATGTGATTTCCGCGCTGGTGAATCTCGGCTACCAGCGCGCCGCCGCCGATAAAGCGCTGCTCGCCGCCCGCAGCGCGAAGACCGCTCAGACCTTCGACGTCCTCTTTCGCGAGGCCCTGGGCGCACTGTCAAAATGATTTGGCGCCCCATCGGCGGCGAGATGCCAGACACGGGGTTGATGTGTTTTTGGGATGGCCGCGACTTCAGTCACAGGGCTCAGCCCTAAATGAGCACAAAGGGATTTAACCCCTGAGGGATGGACGCGTATGCGCAGACGCTCTCTTGAAATCGCTTTTGTGATCCTCTGTATCGTGGTCGCGTTCTTCCTGGTTACTCCTCGCCTGGTCGACGAAAGTCAAAACAAAATCCTCAAGAAGCCGCCCTATCCGGCATCGGAGCGGGCCCTCACTCTTCACCCGCAGCTGACCATCGCCGACCTTCACGCCGATTCGCTTTTGTGGGGACGCAATCTGCTCGAACGCAGCGTCGATGGCCAGGTCGACATTCCTCGCCTGGCCGACGGCAACGTGGCGTTGCAGGTATTTTCCCTCCCCACAAAAAGTCCGAGCGGCCTCAACATTGAGAGCAATGAAGACAAGCACGATCAAATTCTGTGGCTCGCGATGGTAGACCGCTGGCCTCCCCAAACCTGGAACAGCCTCACCCAACGGGCCCTCTATCAGGCCCGCCGTCTGCATCAATTCGCCGATGGATCTGAAGGCGGCTTTGTCGTCATCGAGAGTGCGGCCGATCTTTCCGCTTATCTTGGCCGCCGCCGCACCAATGGCAAACTGACCGCCGGCCTGCTTTCCATCGAAGGCGCCCATGCCCTTGACGGCCGTCTCCAGAATCTCGACGTACTCTATCGCGCCGGATACCGCATGATGTCGCCCAGCCATTTCTTCGATAACGACATCGGAGGGTCGGCTGCGGGAGTGCACAAAATCGGCCTCACGGAAAAGGGCCGCGAATGGGTGCGCCAGATGGAAGCGCGCCACATGATCGTGGACCTCGCTCACGCGTCGCCAAAAACGATTGCAGATGTGCTCGCCATCGCCACGCGTCCGCTGGTGGTTTCGCACACCGGCGTCAAAGGCACTTGCGACAATAACCGCAACCTCAGCGACGATCAGATTCGTGCCGTGGCGGCCAAAGGCGGTTTGATAGGAATCGGATATTGGGACACGGCGACCTGCGGAAGCGACGCCAGCGCTATCGTCAAAGCCATGCGCTATGTTTCCGATCGGGTCGGTGCGGAACACGTCGCCCTGGGCTCGGATTTCGACGGAGCCGTCACCACTCCGTTTGACACCACGGGACTGGTCGAAATTACGGATGCGATGATGGAAGCTGGCTTTTCCGAAAAAGAAATCCGCATGATCATGGGAGAAAACGTCATGACCTTTCTGCGGGCCAATCTCCCCGAAAACTAACCCGCTCACTGGAAAGAGGCCGCAAACGAGAGCAGGGTCGTGCTCGACATTCCGTTCTGGCGTTGCTCAACCGCGAGCCCTGGGGGGACAGGCTGCCGCCAGAACTTTTCAGTGACGCTGTAGTAGGGGCAATCTGGCCGAAGTGCAAACCAAGCTCGTAAGGGCGGGGGCCTCGCGGGGAAGCATGGTCTACACTGCCGCTGGGGAAAGTTCGGTTTCAGGTGGGATTACCAAGCTCGTCCAGGGTCGCCCGCACCTACAATCCTACGCAGCCACTCGGGTGGTTCCGATGTCGTTTTTTCCGCTTCAAACAAGGCAGCCTTCGCGGCCTCCACGGTCGGGCCGATTCCGAAGGAAAGATCGATGCCGTCGATGTTCTGGATGCGGCCGTCGGCGTAGACCTCGAATGGCTCGCGGAACAACTGCCGAGCATGGGAGAGTTTAGCGGTCAATTCCTGACGAGAATCTCCCTTGCACAAGAACTCATCTCCGCCACTGTGGTAAGCGTCGAGGCCAGCGGTGATGAGGATATTTGCAAGTCTGCGCAACAGTTTGTCACCGGCGAGGTGGCCATAAAAACCGTTGAAGGCCTTCATGAGATAGACGTCGGCAACGGCAGTGAAGGGGCTGGCCTTGCCCTGGTCGAAGGCCTGACGGTTCGGCAGTCCAGTCAACGCGGAGATGAGGACGACAGGCTGAACGGGTGGTACGACTTGCTTCGCGGGCTGAACGCGACGGTGGACAGCGATCGCGGCGATGGCAGCTTCGAGGTCGGGAGAGATTCCACTCTCCACCATGAAGGCGGCGAGGAATCCTGGAGAGCGAGAGATGCCATGATAACAGTGGATCAATATGCGTTCGCGTTTGCCGGTCTGTTCCCGCAGCCAGGCTGAAGCTTGCTCGACATGTCCAGGATAAAGGATGCCGATATCGGCGGCGGGAATCCACTTATAGGCTTTGCCGGGAAATTCGGCAGACTGGTCTCGCCCCGCGGGACTATAAATATCGGGTCCGCGAACGTTGAGGATGGCCGTGATCATTTCGGGATTGTTTCTAACCAGTTCGTCGGCATCGTGCTGACTGCCCAGCCAGAGATTATTGAGGATGTGGTTGATCATAGCGATGCTAGTTCACCCGATGCCGGGGTTCAGCCATCCTGGGGTTCAGCGATCCTGTTGCAGGCACGATTCTGGAGGCGGCAGTGGTCACGGTTGAGCGGCGTTGCCAAGACCACGATAGCACGTGTTTTTCTTCACGGGAGCTTGTGGAACGGCCTGGCCTCGAGTACAATCTAACTAACCGGTTAATTACAATGAAAACAGCTGCGAGAGCGCGCCGTTCCGTCCGGTCCCGACAATGCCCGGTCGCGCGCCTGGGGACTCGAGGGAAGCCGGAGGAGAGCCGGGCGGCGATCCTGAAAGCGGCGGTAGAGGAGTTCTCCGAGCATGGAGTGGCGGGGGCCCGCACGGATGCGATTGCGCGGGGGGCGCAGGTTAACAAGGCGCTGTTGTATTACTACTTCAAGGATAAAGATGCATTGTACGAAGCAGTGCTCGACCATGTGTTTGGCGGGATGCGAGCCCGGGTGATGCCGGTGCTGGAGAGCGCATTGCCGCCGCGGCAAAAGATGCTGGAGTATATCGGGGCATACTTCGATTACATTGCGGCCAATCCACGATTCCCCAGGGTAGTGCAGGCGGAGTGGATGCGATCGGGCGAAAAAAGCAGCGCGCGTATGCAGCGCGTGGCGAAGGAATATTTTCGTCCGGTCTTCGGGAAACTCGCGGGCGTACTGCAGGAGGGGATTGAGGCGGGAGAATTCCGGGCGGTGAATCCGATGGATTTTCTGCCTTCGGTGGCGGCGGTGATTGTGTTTTATTTCAGTGCCGCGCCGCTCATGAAGATGCTGACGAAGGTGGATCCGTTGTCCGTAGAGCGGATCCGGGAGAGACGGGCGTTTGTGCTGGACTTTATTCCGGCGGCGCTGTTCCGGCCCTGATTGGCGGAAGGACATTTAACCGCGGGAACCACAGAGGGACACAGGGGAAGAAAACCGAGGAGTGCGGAGATTCGCAATGAGTGCGCGCAATAAATTTCTGATTGTGCTGGCGATTATTTTGGCAATCGCTTCAGCGTACTATTTCTTCTCCACGCCGGCGGGAAAAGACCTGGTTTTGGTGGGGACGGTGGATGCCAACCAGATCGTGGTCAGCCCGCAGATTCAGGGTCGAATTTCGAAACTACTGGTGGAGGAAGGAAAGCAGGTGAAGCAGGGTGATCTGATTGCGTTGCTCGACCCTTCGGAGTTGGAGGCGGAGGAGCGGGCGGCGGCGGCGACGATTGCCAGCATGCGTTCGCAGGTGAGCGCGAACGAATACACGCGGCAGTCCACCAAGGGATCGACCTCGAGTGACGTATCGAACGCGCAGGCGAAGCTGCAATCGGCGCGGGCGCAACTGGCGCAGGCGGAGGCCATGTTGACGCGGGTGCAGAGCGACAGCCGGCGGACGATTGGATTAGCGCAGGCGGGAGTGGCATCGGATCAGGACCGGGTGCAGGCGGAAATGAATCTGAAGGCACAAGAGGCGAGCGTGCAGTCGCTGAGGGATCTGGTGACGGCGAGTCAGGCGGATCTGGACGCAGCGGTGGCGCGCACGAAACAGGCTACGGCGGCGGAAAGTACGGTGGAATCGACGCGGGCGCAGGTGGCGAACGCAATGGCGCAGTTGAAGGAAGCGGAAGTGCGTTTGGGATACACCAAGATTTATGCGCCGGCGACGGGGACGGTGCTGGTGCGGGCGGCGCGTGAAGGCGAAGTCGTGAGCGCGGGGCAGGCGATCGTGACGGTGGTGGATTTCAGCGACACGTGGGCGTTCGCGGCGATTCCGGAGACGGACGCCGATCACATTGGAATTGGGGACACGCTGCGGGTGCGTTTACCCGGAGGCACGGAGGTTTCGGGCAAAGTTTTCTACAAGGCGGCGGAGGCGGATTTCGCGACGCAGCGGGATGTGGGGCGGCGGAAGAGGGATATCCGGACGATTGCGTTGAAGGTGCGATTGGACAACCCCAAGGGCGCTTGGGTTCCTGGAATGACGGCTGAGGTGCTGGTTTCACCGGAGGAGTTAAAGGGACCGACGAACGCTGGCGGGCGATAGCAAAAACGCTGCCACAGAGGGTACGGGGGAACACCGAGAAATGCAGAACCGGACTGGCGAGTTCGGGTCGCCGTGGCATGGGAGATCGAGAGGTAGAAGTGAATAACGAAGTGAACAGCGGCAAAGACAAGGAAGACGCCAGTAATCCCACGAATGGCATTAGCGTCGCGGCCTCGGAAGTTAGCCTGCGGGGCGACGTCGCCGCGGACGCTCCCAACGCCATTGAGGTGGGACATATCGTGAAGCGATACGGAGACTTCACGGCGGTGGATGATATTTCGTTTGCGGTGAAGGAAGGGGAAATCTTCGGGCTGCTGGGGCCGAATGGGGCGGGGAAATCGACGTTGATTCGCATGATGACCACACTGATTCCAATCACAGCGGGTTCGGCACGGGTGGCGGGGCATGATGTGGCGTCCGATCCAAACTCGGTGCGGCGGACGATTGGGGTGATTCCGCAGGCGCTGACCAGCGATCTGGATTTGACAGTGGAAGAGAATCTGAATATCTACGCCAAGCTGTATGACGTCCCCGCCCAGCGGCGCAAAGAGGCGATTGCGGAGTTGCTGGAGACGGTCGATCTCACGAAATGGCGGGACGCGCAGACGAAGACCTTGTCGGGCGGAATGCGCCGTCGTCTGGAAATTGCGCGCGGGCTAGTGCATAGTCCCAAGATTTTTTTTCTGGACGAGCCGACAACGGGACTCGATCCGGTGTCGCGCGTGGCGGTATGGGAGATGCTGACCGCGATCAAGGCGAAGCGCAAGCTGACCATCCTGATCACGACGCATTACATGGACGAAGCGGACCGGCTGTGTAACCGGATTGCGATCGTTGATCACGGCAAGCTGGTGGCACTGGACACTCCCGAGAAGTTGAAGGCGAGCGTTCCGGGATCGAACGTGATTGAGGCGCAGTTCGACCATCCTCCCGCCGACTGGGAGGAGCGGTTGCGGGCATTGCCGGGAGTGACGTCGGTGCAGAACGAGAGCGGGGGGATGTTCCGGGTGCTGACGGCGAATGGTTCGGGGACGACGACAGATATGGTGGAAATGGCGGTAGTGACGGGAGCGGCACTGAAGACGCTTACGGTGCAGAATACGACGCTGGACGATGTGTTCGTCTTTTATACCGGGCGGCAGTTGCGGGATGAACTGGTGAAGGCGCATGCGTTCGTGATGCCGCCAAGTCCGGGGCTGCGACCATGAACCGGATGATGGCGATTATCGAGCGCGAGATGCGCAAGTTCTTCCGGTCGCCGGCGCTGATGATGGCGTCGATGATCTTTCCGCTGGTGCAGTTGATCGTGCTGGGGAATGCGTTCGGAGGAAAAATCCGCGACGCCAGGATGGGCGTGGTGGATGAAGATCATGGAACGCAGGCGATCCGGATCAAAGAAGCGTTTGATGCGGTGCGCGCCAATATGCGGACGTTTATCGCGATTCCCTACGACAACGAGGTGCAGGCCCGGGAAGATGTGCGCAACGGGAAGATCCAGGGGGCGGTGATTATTCCAGCGCAGTATTCGAAGATGGTCTATGAGAAGAATCATCCACGGATCGCGCTGATCGTCGACAACAGCGACAATTTCATGAGTTCGACGTTCGAAAGCGAGATGACGGATGTGACGAACGCTTTGAACCAGCCGGACGTGTCGCCGCGTCTGTTGCAGCAGACGGCGCTCGAGGTAGTGGAACTGTATCCGTATATCGAGTACATGAAATATCTGCTGCCCGGTTCGATTACGCTGGCGATGTTTGTGTCGGTGATGATCGGCGGCGGGATGCTGTATATCGACGATAAGGCGCGGGGCGTGCATGAGGGGTACCTGGTGACTCCGATCACCAAGACCGAACTGGTATTGGGGTTGAATGGGGCGGGCGCGATCAAGGCGGTGATGACCGGGGTGGTAATCACGGTGATAGGGTCGCTGCTGGCGGGCGTGGGGACGATATTCAATCCGGGGACGATTGTGGGACTGCTGGTGATGATCGTGCTGACCTCGGTGGCGTTTAATTCGATGATGTTCCTGCTGATGGTGCGGATCGAGGATCCGCTGGTGCCGCGGGCGATGTTCGGAATTCTAAATACCCTGCTGTTTTTTCCCAGCGGATCGATCTATCCGGTGGAAGCCTTTCCGGCGTGGTTAAGGGGGATTGCGAAGGTGGATCCGTTTACCTATGCTGTGCATGGATTCAAATCGCTGCTGCTGAAGGAAACGGGGTTAAGCGCGATTGTACCGGACATGATTTATCTGAGTATTTTTGCGGCGGTGACATTGGCGTTAGCGGTGCCTTTGTTTAAGCGGACGCTGTAGGAGAGAAGCAGTCGCTGGCCGCTAGTCGTTCGTCGAGTGTTTCCCATCCAACAAATGCTGGCGGTAGATGCCGCCGAACCTGGCGCTGTCGATCGTCGCGGCGACGCTGAACTGTATTCGGGCCCTTACCAGACTGGCGGTGACACTTGACGGAAGGGGTGGGTGAAATGGAGCGGGCGAGCGGACTCCGAGGGCAGGCGGAAGACCAGGTTGGTGGTGACGGAGCGCGACCGGGGCCGGACGGCGGGATGAACATCGAGACGGAGCCAGATGAAACGGCCGATGCGGGTCAGGCGGACTTCTTCGGGGCTGAGCCGAGCGGTGTAGCTGGCGCCGATGCGGGCCATTTCAGCGAGGTCGTGCATGGGACCGAATTCCACGTCGGTGGGGCGGGACAGCTGGCCCAAAGACTCGAGTTGGCGGGCGATAACCTTGCGTCCGGCAACGCAGGGCTGAGTATGGCAACCGAGGATTTTTTCGATGGCGTAGAGAGCAGCGTGATCAACGCGCTCTCCAAAAGCGACGAAAAGGGTATTCGTGGCGGAAGCGTAGCTCAGGGGGAGCATCTGGAAAAATTCCAGGACAGGAAGAGGGATATTGCCGAGCGACTGGACGGTGGAGGGATCGACCGAAGTAGCGACTGGGCATCCCCATTGCACGGCGAGGGCGGCGGTGACTTCCTGCTCGGTGGCGAAGCCCAATTTTTCGATCCATTCGCCGATTTTTCCGTGACGGGCGCGACGCTGAGCTTCGAGGGCGGCGGTGACCTCGATGTGGGTAAGCTTGCCGCGAGCCACCATGAGGAGGCCGAGGGGAATGCGGTTAGAAGGTTGCGGCGGTGGGGCCATGACGCGGAGGCGGGAGAGCTGATTGACCAGAGCGATCTCCAGACATTGGGGCTGGCAATAGAATGCGCCCTGCAGCATGGTTCCGGCGGGCCGATGGCGGTCGCGGAGCCGCTGCCAGTATGATTGCGAACGCGCGCAGGAAACGAGGGCACAGGGAGGCTGGGACGGTTCGAGGTTGTAGCGTTTGCTCCAGTTCGCGAACAAGATGCGGGGGTTTAGAAAGTTTTTCATGGTGTGATCGTCCTATGATCTGATCGTCCTTGAGAATGGATTTGGCATAACTGCAGATTTTTCGGTGGGGACGACGAGTCGTCCCGGGACTGTATGTGTAAGACACACGGAGCGGATCAGACGGGGGATCCAGTGCCGGGTGCGCGATCGACGACATTCGTGACCCGCAGGCCATATTTGCCATCGACGACGACGACTTCACCCTGGGCGATAAGGCGGTTGTCGAGCAGCAGATCCACCGGCGAGTGCAGTGGGTTATCGAGTTCAACGACGACGCCGGCACTGAGCGCGAGCACGTCACGCAGCAGCATGCGGCGGGTTCCAAAGCGGAGTTTAACGTCGAGGCCGACATCCATGAGGCGGTCGTAACTGGCTGCGGGGGCCGACCCGGTTGACGGCAGAGGCGAAGATTGAGCTTTGGGCGCGCGCGCCAGAATATCGGCGGTAAGGGCGGGGCTGATCCGAATCTCGAACGTGATGGGCGGCCGGGATTCGGCCTGGGTTCTGGTTTGAAAGCAAACGATGGAGTCGGAGGACCATGAAGGAGGAACGGCGGCGGCGAGACGCAGTTGAACAGCGCCGCCGACGAGGGCAGCGACAGCGGTGGCGGCAAGGCCGGCGATCTGGCGCAGCAGTTCTTCCAGCGCTTCATGGTTATCGGCGGTGATATCGTCGGCTGCGATGGGTGGATCAGGGGCGACTTCGGTGGGGGGCTCAGGTTCGCCGAGGAATGTTCGGGCAAGACGCGTGCCAGAGGCGGCAGGCAGACGGAGGGTCATTTCGCCATGAACCGCACCTCCAGCGACCACTGCGAACCAGGCATCGGAATCGGCCAGAGCCAGCGGTTGGGGAGCAGTTTCGAATGCGGCAGGTTGAGTGGCGGCACTTCCGGAAGCAGTTCCCGAAATCTGGGTGAGCACTTTCTCGAAACATGTCTTCCAAGCTTCGCACCACTGAGAAAGCTCAGGGCGAGGATCGCGGGCTGATGGTGGGCCGGGCGGGTTGGGAGCATTGCCTTGAGAGACATGGTTTGGAGAAATCTGGTTTGGAGAAATCTGGTTCTGCTGGGCAATGGTCATAATTCACCTGCCGCTGGAAGCGGGGCATCGAGGACGAGAACGCGGGCGGCGCGGTGACCGCCGACGCGCACGGGCGTGGCCGAGCATAGAGGAACATCACCGACCAGCATGACGGCGGGGGCGTCCGCGTTCTTAGCAAAAGCGAGGAGGGTGCCGGGAACGAGTTCGGTGAGATTCTGCAAAGGGACCTGGAGATCGGACATGGAGAGTTCGACGGGAAAGAAGCAGCGCAGCAGTTTTCGCTGGATTTGCTGGCGGGCTCCGGCAGGACTGCGGCGGCGCTGATAGGTGAAGTCGGCGGAAATTTTTCTCAGAAGGGCGTTGGAGACGACGGCGGGGATGGCGAGGTTAAGGGTGCCGCGGGTTTCCGACATCTTGATTTCGAAGCTGAGGCAAAGGCATTTTTCTTCGGGAGGCATGAGGCGCTGGGTTTGCAGAAGCTGCTGGCGGGCGCTGAAAGTGAATTCCAGGGCGATCGCCATCCAGGCGGTTTGCAGTTCGCGGCACATGATGCGGACGATGCCTTCGAGCACCTGCTCTTCGATCTCGGTGACGTCGCGAGTGATGTCGCCGCTCTTGCCTTCCCCTCCCAGCATGACATCGATGATCGGAAAGGCGATGGCGAGATCAAGCTGGAGTACTGCGGTCGCGCCGACCGGGGCGAGATCGCAGGATGCCAGGTAAGTTCTTTCCGGAAGCCGGTCCAGGAACTCGCGGAAGGTGAGATGCTCGGCCGAAACCAGGCTGCAGTCGAAGACAATGCGCAGGTAGCCGCCGATGGCAGTGGTGAGATTGCGGGCAAAGACTTCGTGGAGTTGGTTGATGGCGCGCAACTGCTCACTTCCGATTTGTCCGGCCTGACGGATGTCCCATGTCTGGACGACCGGGCCGGTGGGAGCGTCGGCCACGCTGCCGGGCCGCGCCGCCCGCACCATGTCATCGATTTCCTGTTGGTTGAGTAGTTTTTCCATAGTCTGAAATCCAGAGTCCGAGAGAAGACGGCCTCGTCTCGCGGAAAGACGAACCGCTCCTAGGTGGCTCCCACCGCTTTGGCACCAGTGGGCGGTGCGGTCACGTTCAGGAAATTGAGCCGGGAGCGCAACCGAACCATGGCCAGGGAGTGAATCTGAGAAACCCGCGATTCGCCAATGCCGAGCGCGGCTCCAACTTCTTTCATGGTGAGTTCTTCATAGTAATAAAGCGCCAGAACCCGCTGTTCCTTTTCCGGCAATTCGGAGATGGCCTCGGCCAGCAGGTGCTTCATTTCCGAGCGCAGGCATTGAAAAAAAGGAGTGTCCTCGGGCTTGGAGGGAACGTAGTCGGTAAGATCTTCGGTCTTGCCATCGCGCGGAGACTCGACCCGCAGGCTGCCGAGTTCGAGCCCGTCGAGTTCAGCGAGCAGGGATTGGAGTTCGGCCAGGTTGATCCCCATCTCCTGAGCGATTTCATTTTCGTAGGGCGCGCGTCCCAGCTTGCCGGAAAGCTCGCAATAGGTGGAATCGACGAGCCGCCCTTTGCGGCGCAATTCGCGCGGGCTCCAGTCCAGTTCGCGAAGACTGTCGAGAATCGCGCCGCGGATACGGAACTTGGCGTAGGAACTGAATTGCACGTGCTTGGAGAGATCGAACTTGTTGAGGGCGTCAATCAGCCCGAGGACCCCGGCGTGCACCAAATCTTCGAAGGGCACGTGCCGCGGCAGGCGCTCATGAATACGGCGAGCGATGTAGCGGACCTGGGGAAGCTGTTCCATGAGGACGCGGTCGCGCTCGGCGTCGGTCTGCACGCTTTGATAGGCTTCGGCGGGATGCTTGGTCATGAGGCTGGCCTGCTTTCGTGGGAAGTTCGTTCGCTGTCCGTCGGTCGCGGTTCGCGGATCGTTGGCGTCGCGACCCGCGGCAGCATCCGGAGTCCCAACAGCGACCGACAAACAGCAAATAGCGGCGACTTTTTCATCGCACAGTCCCCAGCGACTGCACCGGAATCATGGATGGAATTTCCAGTGGGGAGAGCACGACGATTTTGGGGAGAAAAGGTTCGAGCAATCGCCGCAGGTGAAAACGCGCGGGCGTGGAACAGAGCAGGATGGGCGCGGTCTGAGCCACCTGATCTCCGGCCAGGGTGCGTAAGCCGTCGAGAATGCGGCGCACGAACGAGGGCTGCAAACTGGCGCCGGTAGCGGGGGGCGCCTGTGGGTTAAAAGCGCGGCTGAGTTCCTCTTCGAGATTGTGATCGAGGGTGAGCACGCGCAGGCTGCCGTCGTCCGAGAGCAAGGGGCGAACCAGGGCGCGGCCGAGCGTCTGGCGCGCCGCCTCGACCATCAGGATGGGGTTCTTGCTGGTGACGGAAACATCGAGCAGAGTCTCGAGGATGCTGGGAAGGTCGCGGATCGACACCTGCTCCCGCAGCAACTGCTGCAGAACTTTTTGCACTTCGCCGAGACTGAGGATCTTGGGAACCAGTTCTTCGACCAGCTTGGGCTGACTCTCCGTCAGGCGATCGAGCAAGCGCTTGGTTTCCTGGCGGGTCAGCAATTCGTAGGCGTGCTGACGGATGACTTCGGCGAGGTGGGTGGAGAGTACGGAAGTCTGGTCGACGACGGCGTAGCCAGAGGTCAGAGCTTGAGATTCGAGGGCTCGGGAAATCCACAGGGCGGCAACGCCGAAAGCGGGCTCGCGGGTGGGGGTTCCAGTCAGTGGGGGCGGGTTCAGTTCGGAACTGATGGCGAGAACTTTGTCTTCCAGCATTTCCCAGCGGGCGATTTCGACGCCACGCAGGGAGATAACGTATTCGCGGGGCTTGAGACGGACGTTGTCGGTGATGTGGATGGCGGGAACGATGAAGCCGAGCTGGACG
This sequence comes from Acidobacteriaceae bacterium, assembly GCA_003134435.1. Lineage (GTDB taxonomy): Bacteria > Acidobacteriota > Terriglobia > Terriglobales > Acidobacteriaceae > Acidiflorens. Next base: position 42,022 of record PLBE01000116.1, on the reverse strand, counting down.
GCAAGGCTGCTGCGCAGGGATTTGACTCGCGCCAGGAGCTGTCCACCTTGCTGGGCATCGACCAGATTGACGAGCAGGTAGCCGAGTTCGAGCGAGAGTTCGTCAAGCTTGAGCAAATCCTCGATGGATTCGGACTTGGCGGCTTTCTTGTCTTTTTCGGATGCGGGAAGAACGCCGGAGTCGGCGGCGCCAGTTTCGATGATTTTTCCGTCTTTGTCTTTGACGGGCTTGGGCAGGCGCGCCGCGAGTAAACCGACGGCGCCGGCGATGGCGAGAAAGGAAAATTTGGGCAATCCCGGGATGCAAGCGAGGGCGACCATCACGCCGGCTGCAATCTGCAGGGAGCGGCGGCGGGAGAGGAGCTGGGTGCCGAGGTCGACGGAAAGAGTGGCGTTGGAGGAGGCTCGGGTAACGATCATGCCTCCGGCCATCGAGACCAGCAGCGAGGGGATCATGGTGACCAGGCCGTCGCCGACGGTGAGCACGGTGTAGGTCTTGAGCGCCTCGCGAAACGGAATATCGAGTTGGAAGACTCCGATGAGAAAGCCGGCAAGAATGTTGATGGCGGTGATGAGGATGGTGGCGATGGAGTCGCGCTGATTGAAACGGGCGGCGCCGTCCATGGCGCCGTAGAATTCCGCTTCTCGGGCAATCTGTTCGCGGCGGGCGCGGGCTTGATGTTCGTCGATGAGTCCGGCGTTGAGATCGGCGTCGATCGCCATCTGCTTGCCGGGGAGAGCGTCAAGGGTGAAGCGGGCGGTGACTTCGGCGGTGCGGACGGCGCCGTGACTGACGACGATGTACTGGATGGCGATGAGGGCGATGAAGAGAACGAACCCGACAATGTAGTTGCCGCCGACGACGAATTGCCCGAACGCCTCGATGACGCGTCCGGCGGCGCCCGCGCCTTCGTTGCCGTGGAGAAGAATGCGGCGGCTGGAAGCCAGGTTCAGCGACAGGCGGAAGAGGGTCAGCAGGAGCAGCAGGCTGGGGAAGACGGAAAACTGCGCCGGACGCAAGATCTGGAGAGCAGAAAGTAAAACCAGTACCGACGCGGCAAAACTGGTGGCGAGCAGCAGATCGAGCAAGATCGCCGGCAACGGCACCAGCATGACGAAGACCAGACTGACGGCCGCGATCGGAACGATCCATTCGATGAAACCGTTGCGCGAGGGAGCGGCGATGGTTTTGACGGCGGCGGGCATCAGCGGCGGCCTCCTCTTTCTGCCGCGCCAGCGGCGGCGAGAGCGCGGGCCTGGGCGCGGAAGATAGCAGCCAGGATTTCGGCGAGGACGGCATAGAGATTGGCGGGAACGCTGTCTCCCACCTCGACCGTGCGGTAGAGGATGTGGGCCAGCGGGGGATTCTCGACCATGGGAATGTTTTCCCAGCGGGCGATTTCGCGAATCTGGGCGGCGAAGAGGTTGCGCCCCTTGGCGACGACGACCGGCGCGGGCATATCCGGGTGGTACTCGATGGCGATGGCGTATTCGGTGGGATTGGTGATGACGACGGCGGCGCGTTTGGTGTCCTGCAGCATCTTGCGGCGGCGCATCTGGCGCTGCAGGCGGCGAATGCGGCCTTTGATGATCGGATTCCCTTCCGTTTCCTTGTATTCGTCTTTCAGTTCCTGGCGGCTCATTTTCAATTCGCTCGAAAGATGCTGGCGTTCGAACAGGTAGTCGAGAACCGACCAGACGAGCAGAACGAGGGCAGACTTCCAGGCAACTTCGAAGACGCGTGCGGCGGCAAACCCAGCCACGCCGCGAGCGGAGCGGGCGGAGAGCGCCATGAGCGCGGGCCAGTCGCGGCGCAGGCAACCGACGGCGAGATAGCCGACAGCAGCCGCAGGCAGAAGGGACTTGATGAGTCCACGGAGCGCGGTGATGGAGAAAAGCTGGCCCAGTTTGGCGACGGGACTCATGCGCGAACCGGTGGGCATCAGCGAGGCCGGGGCGAAGACAAGTCCGCCCTGGGCGAGGGCGGAGGCGAGAGCGGCGATCCATCCCAATCCGAGCCCGGCGGCGGTGGCGGCGAAGAGTCCAAAGTGGTTGAGCAGGGGGGGCAGAGCGTCCATGCGGAGCGTGCCGGACGCCGCGCCCTCGAGGCAGTCATGAAGAAAACCGCGAAAGGCCAATGGGAACGTGGACATCATGGAGTAGAGAACGAAGGTGGCAGCCATACCGGAGGCGGCGCCGATGAGATCGCGGCTGCGGGCAACCTGGCCTTTTTCGCGGGCTTTCTGGCGGCGTCGCGGGGTGGCCTGTTCGGTCTGGTTCGATTCGGGCATAGTCGGTGGTGGTCGCTTATGGGGCGAGCTGCAAAGCTAGCGGGCGAGTTGCAAAATCCTTTCCGAGGCATCGAGTGCGCGGCCAAAACGGGCATCAAAAAATCGTGGCCAGTAAGCAACGGCGCCGCACATCAGCGCCAAGCCCAGCAGGTTCTTGAGCGAGATCCCGACAAACAGGACGGGTAATTGTGGGGAAGCTTTGCCGATAAAGCCGAGCGCGACATCGGCAAACAGGCTGGCCACCAGCACGGGCGCGGCAATCTGCAGGCCGGAGACAAACATGGCGGCGGCGAACTGGAAAAGCGCGTGTACGGCAGGCAGGGTGAGCGACAGGTGGCCGGGCGGCAGATAGGCGAAGCTCCGGGCCAGTCCCCGCAGCAGCCAGTGGGGCACGCCAAGCTGAATGAAGAGCAGCAGCACAATCAATTCATAAAACGTGGAGAGCGCGGCGGAATCGGCCTGGCTGTTGTCAGGGTTGATGACGCTGGCCAGGGAAAATCCCATTTGGACGCCGCACACCTGGCCGGCAACCTGTCCCGCTTCGAAAATGAGTTGGAGGGTAAATCCAAGCAGGAAGCCGATGGCGAATTCGCCGAGCAGGAGCGCGATGAGCGCGGGAGCAGTAAGGGTCGCCGGGGGAGCTGGCACCAAGGGTGCCATGAATAACGTGAGAAAAAAGGCGAGGCCAATCTTGATTCGAGCGGGGACGCCGGCGCTGCCGAGAAAAGGCGCGACCACGAGCAGTCCAGTGACGCGGGCTCCGGCAATCATCCCGACCGCGAGGGTGCGCTCGATTGGAAGTGCAAATGGTGTCGCGATTGGCATCTGGAACACAAATCACCTCAAGTGGTGTAGAGACGGGCTTGCCGGGTCGCGCTCATCGGACAAACGAATGGAAGTCGGACCACATGGCGATGGTGAAGAACATCAGCTTGCGCAGCATCCAGGGAAAAAACAGCAGGGTCGCGGCCGCCACCGCGGCCAGACGCGGGACCGTGGAGAGGGTTTGATCCTGCAAGGAAGTGAGCACCTGGGCAACGTTGACCAGCAGGCTGACCAGCACCGCCACCAGCAACAGCGGAGCCCCCATCAGCAGAGCCATCTGCAGCGTGTGGCGGAACAGCGCGACAACTTGTTCGGTTCCCATAAGCGCCTTTCAAGAAAAACTCCGCATCAGGGAGCCGATGAGCAGGTTCCATCCGTCGACCACGACGAACAATAGAATCTTGAGCGGGGTGGAAATGATGACCGGGGGCAGTTGCATCATGCCGACCGAGGTGGTGATGGCGGCAGTCACGAGATCGATCACGAGAAAAGGCAGGAAGAGAGCAGCGCCAATGCGAAACCCGGCCTGCAGTTCGCTGAGAAGATAGGCGGGCGCGACGATGCGCATGTCGAGATCTTCGGGACGGGCGGGACGCGGCGCGTGCGCCAGGTCGACGAAGAGCGCGAGATCTTTTTCGCGGGCGTACTTGAGCATGAAGCGGCGCATGGGAATGATGGCGCGATCGAGCGCGGCCAACATGGTGATGTGTCCGGCATCGAGTGGAACGATGGCGTCGGAATAGATGGCGGCGCCCACCGGTTGCATGAGGAAAAAAGTAAGAATGAGGGAGAGTCCGATGAGCGTCTGATTGCTGGGCGTAGTCTGAGTTCCGAGCGCCTGGCGGAGAAAATGAAACACGATGAGCAGGCGCACGAAAGGCGTCATCGAGAGCACGATGGCCGGGATCATGGTCAGCAGGGTGAGTAGGACGACGATGTTCCAGGACGCGGAACCGCCCGTCGCGGAGGCGCCGGGCAGAAGACCGGGCAGAGAGAAGCCGGGCGAGGAGTGCGGACGCGCCCAGAGGGGAGCGGCGCCGCCGAGGAAAAAGATAAGAGATGAGAGGACGAGCCGGGCGGATCGATTCGGGACCAACCGGTCAAGCTTCGCGATGGGCAAGTTTGGCACTAATTTCTCTCTTTTCTCTCTTTGCTCTCTTTGCTCTCTTTTTTCTCGGGGTTTTCGTTGCGGCTGGCGGGTTCGTCCGGCAACTGGGCCAGCAGGGCGACCGAGGAGGGACTGGATCCGACAAGAAAGCGCAGGCCCTCGAACTGGATGACGGAGACAAAGCGGCGATCTCCGAGGGCGGCGGTTTCACGAACGGAGAGCGATTTGCGTCGGGGTGCGGCGCGCGAGACCATGAACCGCCACCAGACCTTCAGGCGCTGAGCGGCGAGTGCGGACGGGCGGGTGGAGAGACGCGATAAGTTTCCGTTCGGTGTAATTGCGGCCGGGAGGAACTCGGTCGTTATTTTTTTCGGTTCCAACGTTGCCAGTTCCATGCTTGCCATCTCCACTACGCCAACTCCGTCAAGCGCACGGCAAGGCGGTTTTGCACGATTTCGAACTCGCTCCAGGCAATCAATTCGTCATTAATCCGCAAGGGAATGTCCTGCCCTACCGTCCAGCGGCTGGCGATGATGCGGCCGGGCTCGAGATGGACAAGATCGGCAACGGTGAAACCGGGCAGCAAAATTTCGATGGTGAGCAGGCAAGGCAGAAGCTCGAGACGCTGCCATCTTTCGGCAAGAGGATCAGACAGGGGAGTGGCAGCTGAAGCTTCGGGTTTGGGTTGGGCGGCGGCAGCCATTCCATTTGCACCATTTCCATGCGGTTGATTTACATCCGGCCTAGCATCTGGCCGCTTACATTTGGACTAGAAATTCGGTGAAATACACGTTCTCGATCGCCATCTGCGGCATACGCTCCTGTAGAGCTTTCAGGAGTTCCCCTTTGAGCTGACGCTTGCCTTGGGCTTGCAGCAGCGCCTCGGGCTGAGCGGCGCCAAGAACGGAAAGGATGGTGTCGCGGACGAGCGCCGTGGGCGCGCCTTCTGGCCGGTTGCCGCCGCCGAATGGGCGCGCCATCCCAAGCGTGATTCCGATCCGCAGATAGGCGCGCTGGCCGGATCCGTTGAGATTGACGACAAAGGTCTCGAGCGCCAGGGTGGATTCCGCTCCTCTCCCTTCAGCCGGGCTGGTCGAACTCTGCGGACGCAACCAGACGAAGCTTCCCGCCCCGACCAGCACCAGGGCGAGGGCGACGGCCATCCATGCCTTGCTGTTGTTGGTTGCGTTTCTGGATGCGGAACTTGCCGGCGCATCGGGCATATTTCCGTTGATTGCAAACTGGGTGCCGGGGCTCACATGCAAACCACCCAAAGGGCGGTAGCGGGAAGCGGCATGGAATCAGGGGAAAGAACGGGGGAGAAGGTGGGCTTCCGCGGGGCGGCCAACGGGGAGTGCGACGGGTGGCCTTTCTTAGTCGACTCTCATGAGGAGACTCAGAGCGGGCTGCGGCTTTCTCGCCGCAGCCTTCTGATGCGTTCGCCTCGCGCTTGCCGGTCGCGCCCAGACTGGTTCAGTCTTACTGTTTCATGGCGATGGTGTCCTGCGCGATGGTGTCGAAGGTCGTGACGACGCGCGCGTTGGCTTCATACGTGCGCTGGGCGACGATTAAGTTGGCGAACTCGGTGGCGATGTCGACGTTGGATGCTTCGAGGGCGCCTCCGGAGACACTGCCCAGCCCGCCGCTGGTCGGTGCGCCGACGGTGGGCTGACCGGAGGACAGCGTAGGGGTAAAGTCGTTGCTGCCGTCGCGCGAGAGACCCTGCTGGTCGGCAAAGCTGGCGAGCGCGAGTTGTCCGAGAGTAGCGGTGGTGCCGTTGCTGAAGGATCCGGTAATGGTGCCGTCGGAACCGATGCTGAAATTCTGCAGGGTGCCACTGCTGGTGCCATCCTGTTGAATGGAGGCGTTACTGTTGGCGGCCGCCAGTTGAGTGATCACCGGAGTCGTTCCACTGAGAACATTCCAGTTGAAAGTCTGGTTGCTGGCTCCGTCGGCGAATGAGGTGATTGGGATTCCCGTGATGTCTACCGGGGGGTTGTTGGTAGCGCCCGCGGCGCCGATGGTATCCGCAGTCAGGATACCGTTGCCATTGAAGGTCAAAGTGCCGGTTTGCAGTATTCCCGTTTGAGGAACACCATTGATGGCATTAAGGTCGGTGGGAGGGATGGCAACCGAATAGCCCCAGGTGTTGACGACCGGGGGAGTGGCGGGTTGGGCGTTGACGGCGGCGACACCGTTCGCTCCGGCGCCGGTGTTCCAGCTAAGGTTGGTGGCGCCAGTACCGGTGCTGGTGGCAGCGAAGCCGGCGGTGCCGGGGACGTCCGCTGTGAAATCGATAACGCCATTGCCAGCGTCGGTTGCGGTGACGGCGGGATTGGTGGCGGTGCCGGTTCCGTAGCCGTCCGGGGTCGCAGTTCCGGTGGCATCGGCATAATTGCCATTGATGGCATTCACCAGATTGGCGGTAGTTTCCGCCACGGTTGCGCCGATGAAAACGTCGTTGCTTCCGGCCGCCGGAGCGTTGGTCGTGAACGTGTAGGTCTGAGTACCAACGGTGATGGTCTGGGTGGCAACTGGGAGGGCAGTCATGGTTAGAATGCCAGTCGCCGCCTGGGCGGGGGCGGCAGTAATGGCAGGGGTGGCGGGGGCATCGAGATTGGTGTACGTGATTGTGACTTGGTGGGGGGCGCCGAGGGAATCATAGATGGTGGCGGTGGTGGAATAGGTGGAACCGTCGGCGGCGGTGGCGTTGAGATTCGTTGTCATTTGCAGGTTGGCGGTCGGAGTCGCGGTGCTGCTGGTTCCTGCTCCAAGCGCCAGCGTGCTCAGTCCGGCGCTGGTGCTGACCACGCCATTGGTGGCGCCGTATCCCAGGACCTGCTGACCGTCGGAGGTCTCGAGCAGGTTGTCGGTGCCCACTTCGAAATTACCGGCGCGCGTATAGGTCTGCACGCCATTTTGCTGCACCACGAAGAACCCATTGCCGTTGATCGCGACATCGGCGTCGGTGCCCGTAGCCGTAACATCTCCTTGGGTAAAGTTGGAAGGTTGAGAACTGATTTGGACGCCCGAGCCCTGCTGAATCGGATCGCCGGCGCCGTTCGAGCCGAGATTCTGATAGAACAGGTCTGAAAACTGGATCTGCTGGTCTTTATAGCCGGTAGTGTTGAGGTTCGCAAGATTGTTGGCGGCGGTGGAAAGGGCGGCGGAACTGGCGGTCAATCCGGAAAGAGGTATCGAGAAATTTGGCATAAGGCTCCTTAGTGAGACATGGAATTGGGGCGGGCAGTGGAGATCGCATTGGCGCTCGCACCGGCAGTCGAGGTCGTAGGACTGGTGTTATTCACCAGCGTCTGCATGAGTTCCTGGATCTGAGTCAGTTCGCCCAGGGAGTTAAATTGCGCGAGCTGCGTCACGAACTGGTTTGGATCGACGGGGTCAAGCGGGCTTTGGTTTTTCAGTTGCACCGTCAGCAGTTGCAAGAAAGTATTGGTCAAGTCCGCTCCAGGATCGGTGGCGGTGGAGGAAGATGAGGAAGTTGTCGCTGACGATGAAGTTGCATTCGACCTGGCGGCAGCCTGAGCGGGTTGGAGCATTTGCAGCAGCGAAGCGTGCACGAGTTTTCCTCCTAAGCGTGAATACTGACGCGAGTTACTCCGGGCCTGAAGGACCGGTCTGAAGGGAGACTATCCGAGGGCGAAGCGTCGTTGGCCGCATCTGTTTCTGGCAAAGTGCCGGGCGAGAAAGGGGATTGCGACCCTGGAGTTTCGGAGAAGTTTTGCCGCGGCTGGCCGTGCTGAAAACTGCCCGCGCTTGGGGTGCCGGACCGTCCGCTGTCAAAATCAACGGCGGTGAGGTTGAGGTGGTTTTTGTTGAGGCCCGATTCGAGGCCGGGAACCTCGGAACTGAACCAATGGGCAATTTCGCGGTCGGAGTGGACGGTGATGCCGATCTGACTTTGTTGGACGACGGTGTGAATTTCAACCGAGCCAAAGGCGTCGGTGCGCAATCCGACATGCATTTGGGCGGTGGCGGCGGCATCGGTGGTAGCGGGCGCGGCCAGCGGAGTGGGAAGAGCAGGCGGGGCGGAGTCAATCATCTGATGAGTTTTGGGAAGTTCGGGTGCGGCGTCGGATCCGATTTGGGGTGGTGCGATGGCGGGCGGAGCGGCGCTGGGCACAGGCGCGGCAGGACTTCCTGCTGCCGACGCGATCGGGGCTTCATGCCATGGCGTAGCAGTGGATGGGTTGGCGGTGGACGGAGCGGGATTGGCTTGGACTCCGGCAACGAGTTTCTTATCGGCGGCACTGGTTAGGGATGCTGCCGGGGAAACTGGTGGAGCAGATACATCGGGCTCACCAACGCTCGCGCCCTCCCCTGCCGCAATTGACAACGATGCATCGGAACTGAGGCTTGAGTTCGGAGTGCGAATGAAGTTCGGAGGGGGAGGCGGAGCGCTGTTGGCAGTGTTGCTGGAGCCGAATTCCGGCTCTGGAGGGTTGGCGGTTGGTGGCGCGTCGGTAGTAGTGGCCTGCGGTTGTGCGGCTGGACCGCGTGGGGTGGAGATTTCGGGTTTGTTAGTGCGGGAAGGGCTCTCGGTAATTGCGGGAGGCCGGAACGAGGCCATCGGAGCGGGAGATGGCGTGCTTGCGGCGGAATCCGAGGTCAGGTTCGAAGCGGTGGTAACCGAAGCGGGAGATGTTTCCTTCCGATCGGGATGGTTCGAAATATCACTGGAGGCGGGGAGGCCGGTTTTCGGAGTACCGGCGGTTGGCGGCGGTACTGCCGGGAGTTCTGGCAGCGAAGGATCGTTCTTGATTGCGATCAATGGAATTGGGGTCCTCGAAGCGACGGGTGAGGCCGGGGCGGGGGAATCCGGGATGAGGTTCGCGGTGAAAGACAACTTGCTCTGAAGGGGGGAATTGGCGACGGCGGAGTTGTCAGGAAAGTTGTCGATGCCGTGATCGACCACGCCAGCAACGGCGCGATCGGTTGTGACGGCAGTGGCGCCGGACGAGGAGACTCGATCTGGAGCGGTGGCGGGCGCGGAAGAGACAAACCCTGGGCCGAACTCTTTACCGAACCCAGGACCGAACTCTGGGATCTCGCTGTGCGGTGGAACTATCCGTCGCAAAGTCGCCGGGGGTAGAGTCGCCAAGCGAGCTGCGGCCGGCTCTATTTTTGCGGGTGCGGTTAAGGTGGCAATGGTGCCATCCACGACGAAAGATTGAACGGCTGGAATGGGAGCTTGGACCGCCGATGGAGCAGGGGATCCTGGGGGGGGCACGGAGAAGGCTCGTCGGCTGAGAAGAGTGGAGATCTGGTTGTCGTCTGGCGAGGGTGCCGGCTGCACTGAGAGATTACCAGGGGGTGCTGATGGCGCTGCTGTTGCCGATAATGCCGGGGGTATGACCAGTGCGAGAGTCACAGTCGAGTCAGACGGCGATTGATCGATTGTCGGTTCAACCATAGTTGATTGAACCGTTGAAGATTGATCGAGCGTGAAAGTGGTTGCGCCGGTTGGAATGAGAGCGTGCCATTCGGGGTTGGACGGCGCGGACGAAACGGGGACGAACGAAGTCGACCATGGCGCCGGTGCCATCACTGGTGCAATCGACAGTGGTTCCGCGAGATTGAAGGACGAGTGGACGGTGTCGGTGGCGATGAGACCGACAGCGGATATTGCGCCCGGAAATTCCGGGATGATTGAAGCCGAAGAATCCGCTGGCGCCGAAGCGACGCTGGAATGATCAGGAAAGTCCAAGGCGGGCGCCTGGTTGACAGCGGCGATCGTGCGGGTGCTGTCTCCAGCGGTCCAAGAAGTGGAAACCGCGGAAGTCGAGGGCGAATTGTTCCCAGGCTGACGGGGCTGAATGTCTGGCGTCCCGGAAGACTGGGATACGCCGGATGTAACCAATTCGGTGCCGAGAACAGGCAGCGGGAACGTCAATGTCGGGACTCCGGCGGTCCCGGCAAGATCCGTAGGGCCTGGCGGTACGGATGACAAGTGATTCGCGGTGGGCACGATCACCGTCGATGCGGCCGGGATTCGGGACGGTGATGGAATGGTTGATGCCGCTGGGAGTGATGTTCGTAACGTTGCTGGGAACGGTGTTAGTGAGTGTGTCGATGGAGTAGCGGTTGCAGCGACGAATCGGGATAGGACTTCGGAAACAGCGGCTGCGGGAACAGGCGCAGCAGGTGATTTGACGCCAGGTTTCGCACTGGGCTTGGAGTTCCGATTCGAACAATTGACCGCGCTGAAGTTGGAGGTGTCGTCCGGGGCAGTGCCGGACTTGGGGCCAGCGCTCTTAGCGAGGCTTGCGAGCAATGACGTGGTGAACATCGTACCGGGATCTGTGCCCGCATGTGCACCAGACTTGGAACCAGGTTTTGAAGGGTCCGGCGCAGCAGCAGACTGATTGCGCGGAGAGTCAGACACCGGGTTGGACATAGACGATGCCAGCGTCGCGCCGAAATTCGCGGACGATGGTGATCGGGCCGCGCTCGCGGCCGCAGGCGCCACAGCCGGGTTGAGGATTGCGTCTATCTGCATCGGGATGCCAATGATGCGATTGCACTCGACGCGCCAACCGGCGGGAGTTCCGCTTGGGTTCGCGAATGCAGGAATCGATGATTGCAACTTAAGACAGTTAGCTGAATCGAGGTGTCCTCGAGCATTGGACCGGGACAGAGCGATGAAGCCGGGTGCGGCAATGGTTGCCGGGTTCCGCCCGGCAAAATCGGGCGATCCGATTTCGTGATTCAATCCGGTGATTTAGTTTCGATGATGCCAGCGTTGGAGCAGATAGGTGGCATCGAGTTCCTTTTGCTGACGGCGCAATTGTTCCTGCTGGTAATCGCGGCGCTGGCGGGCGCGCAGCGTTTCCAGGACCTCGCGTTCGCGATAAGCCTGGTGGTATTCGCGAACCGCCTCCTGCCGCGCTAATTCGAGCTTGCGGATGTCGGACTGGAGTTCCTGGCGGAAGCGTTCCAGGTTCTCGCGAAGCACCAGAGCAAACTGGATTTCGGCGGCCATGCGTCCGGCGACGAGCGCAGCGGCATCGGACTGAGCCGATTCGTCGAGCGAGCGTTCCAGTCGCGCCAGCTCTTCTTGAGCACGGAAAAGTTGCAGGTTCGCTTCCTGCAGTTTGAGCGTACGCTGACGTTCGATGCTTTGGCGGAGGCGGAGGAGCGGGGCAAGAGCGAAACGGAAGGCCATCAGTCAAACGCCGCTTTCACAGGGATGAGGTTCATGTGGGAAGGGCCAGCAGGCGGGCGATGGAGTCGTTCATCCCAGGAACTTCCTGCGAGGGCTGGGTGAGAAAGTCTCGGAGGGCGGGCATGAGCACGATGGCGCGGTCGAGGTCGGGATCGCTGCCGTTCTGGTAGGCGCCGATGCGAATCAGTTCCTCCGAGGCTTTGTAGGTAGCGAAAAGGCGGCGGATGGCGTTGGTTTTTGCGAGATGCTCGGCGGAGATCACGGCGGGCATGATGCGGCTGATGCTGTCGAGGATTGAAATCGGGGGATAGTGGCTTTGGGCGGCGAGCCGGCGATCGAGCATGATGTGGCCGTCGAGCAGGGCGCGCGCGGCATCGACAAGAGGGTCGTTTTCGTCGTCGCCTTCCATGAGCACGGTGTAGAAGCCAGTGATGGTGCCGGAGGGGAACGAGCCGGCCCGCTCGATGAGGCGGGCGAGCAGGGTAAAGACCGAGGGTGTGTAGCCTTTGGCGGTAGGCGGCTCGCCGGCGGCAAGCCCGATTTCGCGTTGAGCCATGGCCAGACGGGTGAGCGAGTCGACGACCAGCAGGACATTTTTGCCGCGAGCGCAGAAAAATTCGGCGATGGTGGTGGCGGCCAGTCCGGCGCGGATGCGGAGTAGCGGATCCTGGTCGGAAGTGGAGACGATGACAACGGAGCGACGGCGGCCTTCTTCGCCGAGCGAGTTGAGCAGTTCTCCCACTTCGCGCCCGCGTTCGCCAATCAGGCCGAGAACGGTGAGGTCGGCGCTGGTGTTGCGGGCCATCATGCCGATGAGCGTGCTTTTGCCGACGCCGCTTCCGCCGAAGATGCCGACGCGCTGACCGCGTCCGCAGGTGAGGAAGGCGTCGATGGCGCGAATGCCGCAGGCGAGCGGGTCACGGATGGGCGTGCGTTCCAGCGCAAGCGGAGCTTCGCGGTCGAGAGCGAAACGTTCGCGGCAAAGGGGAGCGGGGCGGCCATCAATGGGATGACCTGCGCCATCGAGGACACGGCCGAGTAGTTCTTCGCTGAGGCGCAGGGAAGGGCGCCGTCCCCAAACCACGATCCGATCGCCATAGCGGATGCCGGTGGGGCGATGGAGGGACATGGAGAGAACGGTGTGGCCGCGGAAGCCGACGATTTCACCGGGCCAGCGCCGGCCGCGGGAATCGATGATCTCGCAAGCTTCTCCCACGGTGCAGAACGGGCCTTCGGATTCGACCAACTGGCCGACCACCTGGATCACCTTGCCCCGCCAGCGCAGGGCGGATGAGGTCTCGAGCTGCGAAAAATAAGCCGAGAGCAGGGGCGGAGTCACTTAACATTTCTCCTTATGTTTGGCCCGCTGTATCTGCGTTGGTCAGGGAATTTGGCGGTACTGGCTTGGTGGCCGGGGCGAGCGCCGGGCGGGGAGGCGCGCCGGGCCTTTCCGCGAGCAGGTCGAGCAATCCGGTTTCAATTTCCTTAAGTTGCGATTCCAGGCCGATCTCAGTAGAGCCGAGCGAAGTATCGATGCGGCACTCCCCGCGAGCGATAGCGGGATCTTCGTGAATGCCGGGCGGTTCGACGTCTTGCGTCTCGCAGGCGAAGTAGTGCCGCCACGCAGCAGCTTCCTGGGGGTGAACGTGGAGATCGACTTTGGTTCCGGTATCCAGTTTTTCCAAAGTGACTCGAACGATGCCGGCGAGAGTGTTGGGATCGATCTGCACTTCGCGATGCAGAATCTTGCGGGCGATGGCAAGGGCCAGTTCGACGACTTCGCCTTCGACGCGGCGATAGTAGCTTTGCCGTTCGAGAACGAACTGGCTGAGAGATCGACTGATCTGGTCCCGATTCCTGGCGAGGGCGGCGTCGAGTCCGGAACGGAGTTCCTGCTGTCCGCTTTGGCGGCCCTGCTCGAAGATTTCGGCGCGCTGCAGGTTGCGTTCGTCAGTCCCGTGCCCGGTTTCAAGTGGAACTGCAGGGGCGCCGCCGGGGTCTCCCGCCTCCGCGTAGGCGAAGGGCGAGCTTTCGGCAAGAGGTTGCTGCCGGGGGGCGCTAGACGACATATTCCTCCTGCGATTCCGCGTTCAGCACCAACTTGCCTTCGGCTTCGAGTTTGCGAGCCATCTCTACGATTTCGTGCTGCGCCAGATGCACGTCGCGGGCCCGCAGCGCGCCGAGCACCTCCATGTCCTCTTTCATCATGTCCACGGCGCGCGAAGACATGCACTTGAAAACCAGCGCCTTGAGTTCATCGGTCGCGCCCCGCAGGGCCATGGCCAGAGTCTTTTTGTCGAGTTGGCCAAGCAGTTCGCGGATGCCGGATTCCGGCACTCCCAGCAGATCTTCGAAAGTAAACATCAGGTTGCGAATGCCCAGCGCCATCTTGGGATCATCCTTCTCGATGGTCTCCAGAATCGCTTTGCTGGACAGCGGGTCGAGCTGGTTCAGGAGATCGGCGGCGCCTTTGAATCCGGCATAAGCGCGCCGGCTTTGTTCGCCGACCGACTCCAATTGCTTGTTCAAGGCAAGCGCGACTTTCTGAGCGACTTCGGGGGAAAACTGACGCAAGCGTGCCAGGCGCTTAATGGTTTCGCCGCGAATCTCTTCCGGCAGCCGCAACAGAAGCTCCGAGGCCTGGCGGGAATTCAGGTGCGCCAGGATCAGGGCGATGGTTTGGGGATGTTCCACTTCGAGGAACTTCGCCAACTGCTGCGGATCGGCTTCCTGCAGGCTTTCCAGGTGAACCGCATTCTGTTCCATGGTGTTGGAGACCTGGTCGAGCAAGCGCCGGGCGCCCGCGTCGCCGAAGGCTTTTACCAGCAGTTTCTGGGCATACTCCGGGCCGCCTTCCGCCAGATATCCTTGGGTAACGGAAAGCTGGTGATACTCTTCGAGCACGGAAATCGCGGTCTCGGGTTTGAAGTGCTCGAGTTCGGTGATGCGCCGCGAGAGGCGCTGGACATCGTTCTCGGGAAGGTTGCGGTAAATGTTGGCCGCGGCCTCCTCGCCCAGCAGCACCATCAGGATGGCGGCTTTTTGCAGGCCCGGACTGGAAGTGTTTGCGGTCATTGTCTAGTTCCCGGTCTTTTTCTTGTCCGGGTCTCGGTCTGTTTCTCGGGCTAGCGTCTGTCTTTTGAAGCGCTCGCTACTTGGTTTTCGGTTCATGGATCCAGGCTTGAACCAGCCGGCTGGCGGCGGCGGGTTCGGCTTTGATCTTGTCGCTGATTTCTTTCTTCAACACCCCGGCACGCTTGGCTTCCTCGCTGCCCTGAGGCAGATCCATGGCCGCGAGCCCATTGGGGGATGCCCCCGCACTGCCGGCCGTGAGTGGCCTTGAAAGATGCGCGGGAATCTGTTTGAAGGCGGCGATCGCCTGTTTCTGCACCGGACGCAAGACCACCGCATAGACAAACAGGAACAGCAGCGTAATTCCAACGTAGCGCAAGGCGCCCGCCCAGGGCAGAATCAGCAGGCGCCATTTATCGAGTTTGCCGGGAGCGGCCGGCGATTCGAGCGGCACGGTCTGGAAGGCCAGGTTCTCAACCGCCAGCAGGTCTCCCCGCTGCTCGTCCACTCCAATCGCGGCCCGGGCAAGTTTTTCGATGGCCGTCATTTCTTCTGGCGTACGCCGGCGCCGCACATTTGACGGCTTGCCGTTTTCCGTTTTGGCATCGACCGCATCATCGACCAGCACCGACGCCGTGATGCGCCGCACCCGGCCCGCTGGATTCAGGACGTGGCGGGTGTTCTTGCTGACGGCGAAGGTCGAGCTGTCCGATTTCGAACTCTGGCTGTCGATGGCCGAGAGCGCACTCGGAATGACGGACGTGCCGGGCGGCGCGGTGGCCGCCGTTCCCGGCACCACCGGCGGCGTAATCGCGGCTGCGCTGCCCGGAACATTACTGGCAACGCCGGGCACGCCCGCCGGATTGGCGCCTCCGGCGAGTTCTTCGGAGTGCTGCTGGGCGAGGGTAGCGGTCGCCTTGGGATCGTAGATTTCGGAAGTGTCTTCACTGCTGCTCAGGTCGTAATCCACATGCACGCTGGCGCGAACATGTTCGGCGCCCACCACCGGTTCGATGGCATGCACGGCGGCGGCGGCGAGTTCTTCGTCGGAATCGAAAGAGGCCCGTCCCGAGGGCCCGCGCCGCGCCAGAAAAGACGTTGCCGTTTCCGCGTCGACCACCGTAACATTCTCCGGCCGCAGGCCGTCCACGGCGCTCGCCACCAGTTGCGGAATGGCTTGTTGCGCATCGCGGGAAAGCGTGCCGCCGCGCGTCTTGACGATGACGGCGGCTTTGGAATCGTGTTCTTGTTCGCTGAACAGCGACTCCCGCGGCAGAACCAGGTGGACGCGCACTGCCTCGACTTCGGTAAGGGTTTGCAGGGTGCGTTCGAGTTCGCCTTCGAGCGCACGCTGGTAGTTCACTTTCTCGCTGAAGTCCGAACCCGCCCAGTTCGGCGTGTCGAACAGTTCGAAGCCGAGGCGAGCGTTGCGCGGCAGGCCCTGGGCGGCGGTTTCGAGGCGGGCGGCATCGAGCTTGTCGGAAGGCACCAGGAGGCTGCCGCCATCCGGCGAAATTTCATACGCGATACTTTTTGCCGCCAGGCGCGCGCCCATCGACTGCGCGTCTTGCGGCTTGAGGCCGGAGTAAAGGATGACGTTCTTGTGATCGAGCAAGGAGGTGAACAGCCACAGGGTCAAGCCGACGGCGATGGCGCCGCCGGCGATGAGCGCTTTCTGCCGCAGGCTCAAGCCGCGCAGAAAGTCCTGAATCTGTTTGAGGCTCTCGTTCAAGTCTTCCGACTCCCAAGATGCAATCGACTCCCAAGATTCAATGACCGGTGGAGAGACGGGCGTCGGCACGCGTCCACCGGAAGCTTCGCTGCGTTGCGCGCGTCCGGCGACTCGATCGCGGGGCTCGGAGTTCTACGCGGTGACAGCATTTTCAAAACTGCATATTCGAGATCTGCTGGTAAGCCTGCACGATTTTGTTCCGCACCTGCATCATCAGTTGAAAAGAGAGGTCCGCCTTCTCGACGGCAATCATGGCGCTATGCAGATCGGCGCCCTTGCCATTGAGCAACCGGGCCACCTCGGTGGAGGCATCGCCCTGGGCGCTCTCCACCTGATCCATGGACTGTTCCAGAGTTTCCATGAATTTCCCGCCCTCGGTGGCGCTGCTGGGGGCGGTGCCCATGTCAGCGGGCAGAATGCGAAGCGACGGGATCGAATTATTCATGGCTGAGCCTCCTTTTTATGCTTAGGTTCATGCTCTTGTCCGGCGTGTTTTCATCCCGGGAATCGAGTCCAGCAAGCGGAACTCCGCGCCCACTCGGCCGCGCCGCTATTGCATCAGGCTCAGCGACTGTTGAATCATGTTCTTGGTGGCTTGCACCGCGGCCGCATTCAGTTCATAGGCCCGAACCGCGCCCAGCAAATCGGCCATCTCTTCGATGGGATCGACCTGGGGATAGGCCACGTAGCCCTCGGAGTTCGCGTCCGGATGACCTGGCTCGAAGCGCATCACCGGCGGCCGCTGATCGGAAACGACCGCGGCTACGCGCACGGCCGAAGAATGATCCCGTTGTGCGCCCGCCAGCGCCAGCGAGAATCGGGGCACGCGCTGCGCTTGAAATACCACCATTTGGCGGCGGTAGGGGCCGCCCTGCGGGGTGCGGGTGGTTTGCACATTGGCCATGTTGCTGGCGACCACCTCGGCCCGCTGCCGCTCCGCGCCCAGCGCCGAGCCACTCAGTTCCAGCATGCCGAACAGGTTCATGACGTGCTCCCGGAAGTGATGGCCATCGACACCCGGTGAAATTCGGCCTTCATAAACTGCGCCGCCACTGTAAAACGCAGCTGGTTCTCGGCCAGCAGCAGGGACTCGCGCTCCACCGAGACGTTGTTTCCATCGGGACGCTGCAGCAGGCCGCGGACTTCATGGGCGACGGGAGAGAACGACGGCTCCTCGCCCGCCATGGCCTGTTCGATCTCGCCGGCGAAAGGAAAAATATCGCGGGTGTGGTATCCCGGGGTATCGACGTTGGCGAGGTTGGTGGCAATGACCTGGTTGCGGTGCGCGCTCCCGTCGAGCACACGCTCCAGACCACGCATCAGCGGGGTTTCGATCATGGACATGGTTGCTCCTTGCGATTGATATTCTCGAGCTTGCCGATATTGCCGGCATTGGAATGGCTGCGACCGCCGCCCGGAACCATGGTGGTTTGAACAACGCTGGTTTGAGCAATGTTGGTGCGGGTACCATCGCCAGGCAAGGCAATGCCAGAGAGCTCATGGTTCGAAAGACCGTTGCGGTAGTTATCCCGCGGCGGCAAACCGAACTCGCGGACCTTGTTGCGCACGGTGCGCAGGCTCACGCCCAGCAACTCGGCTGCCCGCGCCCGGTTGCCGCCGGTCGATTCCAGGGTCATGGCAAAAAGCCGGCGCTCCATTTCGCCGAGCGAGAGGCCGGGTTTCCAATCCGGGGGCCGAGGCGGCGGAATTGCCTCCGGCGCACTTTTTAGCGGCGGCGTTTTTTCGGCCGCCTTACCGTGTTCAAAGGCTTCCATGCCAATCTCGCCGCCGCGCGACAAGGCGACCGCGCGCCGCACGAAGTTGCCGAGTTCGCGAACGTTTCCCGGCCAGGCTTGCTCTTCGAGCCGCGCCACCAGTTCTCGCGATAAGCGGACGTTGGCCGCGGGGGTTCCCGAGCCTCCAGGAGCGGCGTAGAGGGCGGCGAAATGTTCGGCCAGTTCCCGGATGTCGCCGGGGCGGGCGCGCAAGGGCGGCAGGGAAATCGGAATCACGTTCAGGCGATAGTAAAGGTCGGCGCGGAAACGCCCTTCGGAGACTGCGGCTTCGAGCGGACGGTTGCTGGTCGCGATCACGCGGATGTCAACGTGAACGGTCTGATTCGATCCCAGCCGGTCAAACTCGCGTTCCTGGAGAACGCGCAGCAGTTTCGGCTGCAGCGCCAGCGCCATCTCACCAACCTCGTCCAGCAGCAGCGTGCCCCCGCTGGCGCTTTCAAATTTGCCCGGCCGGGCGGCGACAGCCCCGGTGAAAGCGCCCCGGGCGTGTCCAAAGAGCTCGCTTTCGAGGAGAGATTCAGGAAACGCGCTGCAGTTCAGGGCGATGAACGGCCCTGGTTTGCGGCGGCTGAGGCGGTGAATGAGCCGGGCGATCAGTTCTTTTCCGGTACCGCTTTCGGCCTCGATCAAGACGTCGGCGTCGGTGGCGGCCGCTTGCCGGGCCCGATCGAGCGCCTGCTCCCAGGCGGCAGAGTGGCCAATCAGGGTTTCGGTGTCTCTGCCAAACTCCTCGGCGCGTCGCAATACCTGCTCGACCGCGAGTTCGAGTTTCTCGAAGCAGACCGGCTTGACCAGGTAATCGCAGGCTCCGTTGCGCATGGCTTCGACCGCGTCGGGCACGCAGCCATAGGCGGTCAGCAGGATCACGGCCGGGCGCGCCGACGAGGTCTGCACCTCGCGCATCAGTTCGAAGCCGTCCCGTCCCGGCATGCGCACATCCGTGATCACAAGAGAATGTTGGCCCGCGCGAAATTTCTCCAGGGCTTCGGTGCCGTTCACCGCCACATCGACCAGCCATCCCCGGCGCTGGAAGCGAGCTTCGAGAGCGGCGCGCATGCCGGCATCGTCGTCGGCAATGAGCAGGCGCTTCACGACTGGCCTCCCGGGGCCAGCGCCGGTTTGACGGC
The DNA here is from genome assembly GCA_003134435.1 of Acidobacteriaceae bacterium. Classification (GTDB taxonomy): domain Bacteria; phylum Acidobacteriota; class Terriglobia; order Terriglobales; family Acidobacteriaceae; genus Acidiflorens. Next base: position 22,889 of record PLBE01000116.1, on the reverse strand, counting down.
CGATTCGGCGGGCGGTTCGGACCAGCTTTTGCCCACCGATTCGCAGGAAGGTTCAGAGCAACGTGAGTAGGAGTTTTGGGGCGGGACCAGCCATCCAGTGCCCATCGGTTGCGCCGTGCCGGCGCGCTGGCGGGGCAGGCGGAGCCGGAAGGTGGCGCCGCATCCGTAGCGGCTTTCGACCGAGATCGAGCCGGCATGCTGTTCGAGAATACGATGGCAGACCGCCAGCCCGAGTCCGGAACTGCCCGCCCGCGTGCTGAATCCAGCTTCAAAGATGCGCGGCAGGTCGTCCGGAGCGATCCCCGGCCCAGTGTCACGCACCAGGATTTCGACGGCGCTTTCAATGGCGCCGGGCGCGCTATCGGACGAGGAGCGGTCGCTGCCGCGAAGCGAGAGCCATCCCCCGCCCGGCATGAAGCGAAAGGCATTGAGCGCGAGGTTGAGCAGCACTTGCTCGAGGCGGTGCCGGTCGGCATGAATGATGACCCCCTGCAGGTTGTTGATGACCTGCATCTCGACGCGAGCCTGCTTGGCCAAGGGCAGCAGAAAGTCGTAAGCCCAGTCGAGCAACTGGCCCACGTCGGTCTCCGCCAACTCGGGCTGGGGTGTGTTGTAGAGGTGAAGCACGTTGTTGACGGTGGCGGAAAGGGTGCGCAGGCCCGCCTGCACGTGCTCGATCCAGCGGTGACTCTCGGCTTCGAGATTCGCTTCGGCCAAGAGCCCGGCGAAGAGTTCGAGGCTGCCCAGAGGATTGCGGATTTCATGCGCCAGCAGGGCCGACATCTCGACCAGCGCCTGCTGCCGGCGCAGATGCTCGCGATCGTGTTCCAACTTCTTCGCCTCGCTCACATCGCGCAGAATAAAAACCGAAGTGGCCTGCGGTTGACTTTGCTCCAGCCAAGCGTGGCGGACGGCCACCCAGACGGACGCGCCCCGCGCGGAAGGCGAAGGCTTTGAGGCGGGCGGGGCCAGATCCGCGGGGGCCGTGGGTAAGAAAGACGGGTCCGCACGCAGCGAGTCCGAACCGCAATCCGGTTCCGAACTGCATTCCGAACCACATGCTGAATGAAAGATCTGCGATTCGCTGTCTCCGCCGGTTCGTCGCGCCTGTTCGAGGGTCGCCGAGAGCGCCGCAGGCAACGCCGCGGTGGATTCAAAATTCCCGCCCACCAGGCGCGCCGCCTCGGGATTGAGAATCGAAATCCGGCCTTCGCCTTCGACCACCAGCACGCCGCACGGCAAGCCTTCGAGAATGCAATGCAGGCGTTCTCGCATGCGATGGTTTTCTTCCAGACTGGTTGCCAGATCGCGGTTGGTTACTTCCAGTTCCTGGCGGAGGTGGGCGACCTGGCCTTGCAGTTGTCCATAAGTCCGCTCGAGCGAGCCGGCCGCCTCGGTGAACGAAGCAAAAGCCCGGGCCAGTGGATGTTCCGGATCGCGCGCCGGATTGCGTGGAGCTGACAAAAAGCTGGACATGTCGATCACTGTGCACCGGCAATGCCAGCCCGGCATAAATTGCCTTAGATCGCTCTCATGCGGGGAGCGGAAGAATACGACCCATCGCGCGGCTGTTGTCGCTCGGCAGACTGGGGACCAGGCTATCGCGAGCTGCGAAAACCGGAGTCTGCCAGCATCAGATGCTCGGGATAGATCACCGCCCGCTCTTCGACGAGGATCAGGGCGCGTTCGATCACGTTCTGCAACTCGCGAACGTTGCCGCCCCAGGGCTGCGCCCGCAGCAGTTGCAGCGCCGCGGCCGACAGTTGCGGCGCGGGCGGGCGCAAGGAGTATGTTCTTAGAAAGTGCGCCGCCAGTGGCGCGATGTCTTCCGTGCGCTCGCGTAATGGTGGAATGTCGATGGGAAAGACGCAGAGACGGTAGTACAAATCCTCGCGAAACTTTCCCTCCCGCACCAGTGACAACAAGTGCGCGTTGGTGGCGGAAACGACGCGGGCATCAACGCGCACAACTTCGGCGCTGCCCAGGCGCTGCAACTCTCGCTGCTCCAGAAAGCGGAGCAGCTTCGGTTGCAAGTTCAACGGCATCTCGCCGATCTCGTCGAGAAAAAGGGTGCCTCCCTGAGCTGCCTGGATTCTTCCTCCATAGGCTTGCATCGCTCCGGTGAAAGCGCCCCGCGCATATCCGAAAAGTTCAGCTTCGAGCAGAGTCTCGGGAATGGCGGCGCAGTTGACCACGACAAAGGCCCGCCCGGCGCGTGGACTCAACTGATGAATCGCGCGGGCCACAACCTCCTTGCCGCAACCGGTGGGGCCGGTGATGAGCACAGTCGTGTCGCGCGGGGCCAGGAGGCGGACCAGACGACAGACGGGCTGCATAATGCGGGAGTCGCCGATCATTCCGGGTAAGGGGGACTGAAGCATCAAGTCCCTTGCCGGGGCCAGTTCCGCTGCGCGCGCGGCGTTGTCGGCGCCTGAGCGGCTGAGATCGGGGTCGGCACCGGACCATGTGGCAAGAGGCGATTGCGCTTCGCACACAGCAGTTACGGTGGAGACTGTCGGATTGATCTCGGGATCCCCATCGGGACCGAGATCGGGATCAAGGTCCGGGCCGAGAGGACGCTCAACCTCGGGATCGAGCAGCACCACTTCGATTTCCGGATAACGCCGCCGCACCGTCTGGCTCAGTTCCTCGGCGTCGAGATCGGGCAGGCGTCGATCCAGAAAAAGCACCTGCCAGAATCCGCTTTCCAGATGGACGAGGGCTTCGGCACCTCCGGTGGCCTGTTCAAAGCGCCGGGCGGGGGAACGCAGACTTTCGAGGACGCGCTGACGCACCACGTGGCTGGGACTGGCCACCAGAATGTGGTTAGCGTAGTTGGATGGCATCGGGAAGCTCGTCATACGATCGATTTGAAAGGGATGAGATTAAAACGAGATTAGATGAGGATTAGAAGATTCTACGAAAAGCAATCCACGGTGTAGGAAGCGGGGCAAATTGTTCTTTACAACCGGATAAACCAGGCGTTGTCCGGCAGTTTTCCGCAGACAGACTACTTCTCCACGAACACGAGTTCCCCATTTTCGACTTTAATGTCTTTGACGTTGTTGGGCAGTTTGAGCTGGTCGCGTTGTTCGGCGAGCTTTTTCTGCAAGACTTCATTGACCAGCGACGCCGGCACGGAGAGATCGCCGACCTTGACCTCGGTGGCATCGAAAGTGGCATAGCCATCCTTGGAACCGAGATGCCCCGCCAAGGTGAGGTAGACATCCTTACCGGCGATCTGGGTTAGGAACTGACCGCGAAGGATGTCTCCATCCATCGAGACCTGGTAATCCTTGATATTGGGCACCGCTCCGGGAAACTCCATGGCGCCGCTCGCGGGAACGGCGTTGGAAGGAACGTTGAAAGGGCCGCTGGAAGAAATCCTGCCGTTGGCATTCATTGGCGCGGGGGTTGCCAACAAGCCGGCGGCTTGCGCGAGTCCCGCCGACAATTCGTCGGAATTCATGCGGACTTCGCTCTCCGCTTCTCCGGGTGTTTTGGGCTGGGCGAGTTGGTTTACCTTTTCCTGGAAAGACTGGGCGCTGGCGGCGGCAATCGCCGGTGGTATCGCGGGCGCGACTGGCTTGGGGCGCTTCAGCACAAGTACAAGGGTAAGAATCGAAATTGCCAGGGTTGTGAAACTGACGATCCGTTGCAGCTTCACCGGGACACCTCCGCCGTGCGGGCTTTAATCTGTGGCTGTCTTCTATGGTAACTGCGGGGAGGAAGTGGTCTGAGATGACGTAGGTGCTATGGCCGCGGGATGGCGTTGCGCTCCCGTCTCGACCTGGAGTTCCGCGCTACGGAAGGCCAGTCAACCGGAGTCTGCCGCGGTCTCCCTGTTCCACGTATCCCCACGGCGCGGCGTCATCATGCGTGAACACTGTCAGGCATCGGTCCGGGATGGCCCACGAGTAATACTTCTTGCGGCTCGCGATAGTTTGCAGGGGAAACAGATCGAAGGCCATGACCCAGGTGAGGTCGAGATGAGCCGAGGTCGGAATCAGGTCGGAAATGTAACAAGCCTTCTTGCCTCCACTTTCGATCATCACCGCCTGCATGTTTGCAGTGTGTCCGGGGAAGACTCTGACGGAAATGCCGGGCAAAATCTCCAGATCGCCGTTCAGCAATACCATCTGACCAGACTCGAGCAGCGGATCATAATTCGGGCTCATGTAGCTGACGGCATCGCGCTCTAATTGCAGGCGGCCATGCTCCCACTCCTGTTCCTGGGCGTAATACTTCGCGTTCGGGAAGGTCGCCACCGCCCGATCGCCGCGGCGAACGGTATTCCATCCACAGTGGTCGAAATGCAGATGGGTATTGATGACGATGTCGATGTCTTCGGGAGCGACACCGGCGGCGTGCAGATTGTCGAGCAACTGGGCAGGCTGTTTGTAAATCTGCGCCATCTTGTCGGGCAATTTGTTGCCGATGCCCGTTTCGATCAGAATATTTTTCGTGCCAGTGCGCACCAGCAGGGAATTCAAGCCGACGTCGAGGCGGTTCTGCTCGTCCGGAGTGACCCGTTTCGACCACATGGTCTTCGGGACCACGCCAAAAAAGGCTCCGCCGTCGAGGAAGTAGGTTCCATCGGAAACAACGGTGAGTTCGAAATCTCCGAGCGTCGTTCGATGCATAGCAGCCGCTTTCAGCCGTCAGCTTTCAGCCGTCAGTTCAAACGCCGCATCCGAGGGCACTTAACTGAGAGCTGAGAGAGTGAGGGCTATTTCAATTCCTTGTTCCAGAAATCTTCCATCATATGAAACAACTGCATGCGCGTTCCCGAGCCTGCGATGCCGTGCGTCTTATCCGGATAGACCATCAGCCGGAACTGCTTGCCCGCCTTAATCAGCGCGTCGGTCATCTGGATCGTATTCTGGAAGTGCACATTGTCGTCGCTCGTGCCATGCACCAGGAGCAACGATCCGTGCAGGTTCCCGGCGGCGCTGACAATGGAATCATCGTAGCCGGCGGCGTTATCCTTCAGCAGGCCCATGTAGCGCTCGGTGTAGATCGAATCGTAATTGCGCCAGTTCGTTACCGGAGCCACCGAGATGCCGGCCTTGAAGCGATCGGAGTGGGTTAGCGCGTAGAGCGTCATCGAACCGCCGTACGACCATCCCCAGATGGCGGTGCGGGTGCGGTCGAGTTGGGGAAACCGCGCATACAACTGGTCGAGGGCGGTGAACTGATCTTTCAGTTCGACGCCGCCCGACTGCAGCCGGGTCGCGGCTGAAAATTTCTTTCCGCGATTTGGAGTTCCCCGATTGTCGACTGAAAAAATGGCGAAGCCTTCGTTCGCCAGAATCTGGTGGAAGAGCATAGTGCTACCTTCCCATGCATCCTGCACGATCTGCCCCGCCGGACCGCCATAGATATGAACAATGAGCGGAATCCTCTGAGCGGGATCAGAGTGGCGCGGCAGAATCAGATCGCCATACAGCACGGTGCCGTCGTCCGCTTTGAATTCCATTGGCTTCGGGGGGATGGGATCGTACTCTGCGACGCTGCGCGCTTCCCAGATTTTCTGGCAGGTGCCGCCAGGCGCGCAGACCGATATCCGAGGCGGCGCGAGCGTCGCAGAATGCGTCTCCACATAACGCTTGCCGTCATCGGCGAAGGAGGCGCTGTAGCTTCCGGCTTCGGAGGAAAGGGATTGCATTCCCGATCCATCGAGCTTCACGGAAAAAATTCTGTCCTGCCGTGGATCGTCTTTGTTGGCGGTAAAGAAAACGGTGCCCGAACGATCGGCCGGCGTCTCATCCACTGCATTGATTGCAATGACTTCATAGTCCCCGCTTTCGAGCTGGCGTTCGAACTTGGCATCGGCCGCGAGCGGGTTTTGCGGATTGAAGCTGTAGAGATAAATGTGGGTATGGCCGTCGCGCCAACTCGTCCACAGGAAGCGATCGCCAGATTTCAGGACGCGAAAATCGTCGTTGACGTTCACCCAAGCCCCGGGAGCGGTTTCGGTTAAGACCTTGCGCGACCGCCCCGACTTCGCATCGACGAAATAAAGATCCATACCATCCTGCTTGCGGTTCAAGACTTCGGCCCAGACCCAGCCTTCGCGAATCCATCCAAAACGCGGAACGTAAGTGTCATCGTCATCGGTGAGCTTGATCCAGCGCACTTTGCCGCCATTGCTGCCGACCACTCCCAGGTGGACGCTGGGATTTGGATCGCCCACCTTGGGATATTTTTCCTGATCCACGCGAGGATGAGTGGGCAACCAGTCAGTGATGGGATAGGTTGGGACCCGCGTCTCATCCATTTGCAGAAAGAGAAGCTCGCGTCCTTCCGGGGACCAGAAAAAATTGCTGCGGACGGCCAACTCTTCGGCGTAGACCCAGTCGACTTCGCCGTTCAGGATGTTGTTTTCCTTATCGCCCTCTTTGTCTTTATCCTTATCTTTCTCTTTTTCCTCGCGCATGAGCGGACGTTCGCCTTCTTCGCCGGACACCGGGTGCACATAGAGGCTGTGCTTGCGCACATAGGCGAGCCGTTTTCCGTCGGGCGAGAACTTCGGGTCTTCGCTGGGGTCGGGAGACGACGTGAGCTGCACGGCCGTTCCCGTATCGAGGCTGTAGTACCAGAGCTGTCCCTGGGCATCGAACAGCAAGTGCTGGGAATCGGGCGACCAGCTATAAGCGGCCACGTGATACCGCATCAAGCGTTCTTTTTCGCGCTCGTCTTTGATTTTGCCCGTGGAAGGAGCGAGTTGCGCGAGTTTGGTCTCGCTCGCCAGTATTTTTTTCTCGCCCGTGGCCGCGTTCACATACCATAGTTCGCCGTGCTCGCCCGCGTCATCGCGTTGCACAAAAGAAACCTTAGTGCCATCCGGGCTCCACTTGATCGTCTCCGGGGCGCGCCCGGTTACGCCGCCCTCGGCAAAGATCTGTTCAATCGTGAGCTGCTTCGGAGCAGCGCTGGTGGCATTGTTTTGAGCGCGCGCCGCGCCCGGCAGAACCAACAGGTTGATAGCAAGGACAAGGGAAAGGTTTTTCACGCGCACTCCGATTTCCGTATGAGGTGTGGCCCAAAGTTGCGACGGGGCGAAACCTAAGAAGTGTACAACCTGGAAGGAATTTGTGTCAGACGGCCGCTCCAAAGTCGCTCCAACGCCCCTTTACCGGGCCAGGATCGTCTTCATGTCTATCTCCATTTCCGAGGGCACAGGATGTTTTGCTTCATACGCCGCGATCTCCGCTTCGTGCTGCAGAGTCAGTCCGATGTCGTCCAAGCCGTTTAACAGACAGTGGCGCGAGAATTCATCCATGGTGAATGTCGCTTCGAATCCTTGTCCATCATCCACCCGCAGGGCTTCCAGATCGACGCTGAGCCGGTAGTTTGCGATTTGTTTCGAGCGGCGGATGATGTCCGCCACCTGCTCATCGCTGAGCCGGACCGTCAGCAGGCCGTTCTTCAGGCTGTTATTGGCGAAGATGTCGGCAAATGAACTCGCAATCACGACGCGGAAACCGAAATCCGCCAGCGCCCAGACGGCGTGCTCGCGGGAGGATCCGCAGCCAAAGTTTTTCCCGGCGACCAGGATCGAGGCGCCCGCATAACGCGGCGCGTCGAGCACAAAATCTCCGGTCTTTGTGCCGGACTCTTTTCCGTCGCCGGAAAAGCGCCAGTCGTAGAACAGGAACCGGCCGAATCCAGTACGCTCGATGCGCTTCAGAAACTGCTTGGGGATGATCTGATCGGTGTCCACGTTCACTTTATCGAGCGGGACGACGATGCCGGTGTGTTTGCGAAATGGTTGCATAAACTGGTTCACTTTATATGAATGCGGGCGAAGCTCTGTCCCCACACAGCACTACCGAAATTGCCAATTCCGTATGTCGGTGAAATGTCCTGCAATCGCCGCTGCCGCCGCCATCATGGGGCTGACCAGATGGGTGCGGCCTCCGCGTCCCTGGCGTCCTTCGAAATTGCGGTTGCTGGTCGACGCGCAGCGCTCTCCCGGTTGCAGGATGTCGGGATTCATGCCCAGGCACATCGAGCATCCCGACTCGCGCCATTCAAAGCCGGCATCCAGAAAAATACGATGCAATCCTTCTTTTTCCGCCGCGTGTTTAATTGCCTGCGAGCCCGGTACCACCATGGCACGCACCTTTGGACTGACGTGCTGGCCTTTGGCGACGCGGGCGGCTGATCGCAGGTCTTCGATGCGCGAGTTGGTGCACGAGCCGATGAACACGCGATCTACGGCAATGTTTTCGATGGGTATTCCAGGTTCGAGGCCCATGTAGGCGAGCGCCTGTTCCGCCGCGCGCCGGTCGCCCTCCTGGGCAAAGCTTGTTAACTCGGGAACGCGCGCATTGACGGCGACCACCATACCCGGATTGGTTCCCCACGTCACAAACGGGGCCAGTGCGGCCGCGTCAATCTGAATTACCCTGTCGAACTGGGCTCCGGCATCGCTCGCGAGTGTGCGCCAGGATGCCAGCGCTTCTTCCCAGTCCTTTCCTTTCGGAGCAAAGCGCCGTCCGTCGACGTAGGCGAACGTCGTCTCGTCGGGCGCGATCAGTCCGGCGCGCGCTCCGGCTTCGATGCTCATGTTGCAGAGCGTCATGCGGCCTTCCATCGATAGTGCGCGCACCGCATCGCCGGCGTATTCGATTACATATCCAGTGGCGCCGTCGGTTCCGATGCGTCCAATGATTCCGAGGGCGAGATCTTTCGCAGTCACGCCTTCGGCGAGGTTTCCGCGAACGAGAATCTGCATCGTCTTCGGTTTGTTCTGCGGCAGGCATTGCGTGGCCAGCACGTGCTCTACTTCCGAGGTTCCGATGCCAAACGCGAGAGATCCGAAGGCGCCGTGAGTGGAGGTGTGGCTGTCACCGCAGACGATGGTCATGCCGGGCAAGGTGATGCCCAGTTCCGGGCCGATGACGTGAACGATGCCCTGTTCGGCCGAATCCATATCAAACAACGGAACACCAAATTCCCGGCAATTGTTCTGCAGTGCTTCAATCTGCTTCGCTGCAATCGCGTCGGCGATTGGCAAGCCTCGCGGAGTGGTCGGGATATTGTGGTCGACGGTTGCGACCGTGCGCAGAGGCTGGCGCACACGGCGTCCGTTGGCGCGGAGGCCGTCGAACGCCTGCGGCGAAGTCACTTCGTGCACCAGGTGCAGATCGATATAGAGGAGCGCCGACTGCCCTGTGGGAGCGGCGACCACGTGCGCGTCCCAAATTTTTTCAAACAGGGTACGAGGCATGCTTTCCAGTTTCGCCCATTGGCGGTCCATAGTTCAAGCGTCAGTGCAAGCGTCCCCGGTTGCACTGGAATCCAAGTTTCCGGTTATGATTCAAAATATTATTTAAACAGTCGATGGGAGAAGGAGCCGCGTGATCAACGGCAAGCGTATCGCCGTGGTGTTTCCCGCTTACAACGCGGAAAAGACGCTGGAGGCTACGGTGCGGGAATTGCCCGAGTCGGTCGACATTCGCATTCTTGTCGACGACCACAGTTCGGATGGCACGGTTGCCATTGCGCAACGGCTGGGCTTGCAGTCGTTTGTGCACAATCGCAACTACGGGTATGGGCGCAATCAGCAGACCTGCTATCGCGAGGCCCTGGCGGCGGGCGCGGATGTGGTCATCATGGTTCATCCCGATTACCAGTACACGCCACTGCTGGTGACGGCCATGGCGAGCATGATTGCTTACGATGTTTACGATGTCGTACTAGGGTCGCGAATTCTAGGCGGACGGGCGCGGCAGGGTGGCATGCCGCTTTGGAAATACGTTGCCAACCGTTTTCTGACGCTTTTCGAAAACACTTTGCTGGGCGCGAAGTTGTCGGAATATCACACGGGATACCGGGCTTTCAGCAGCACGGTGCTCAAGGATCTTCCGCTGTTGGAGAACTCGGACGATTTTGTTTTCGACAACCAGATGCTGGCGCAGTGCATCATGTTCGGGTTCCGAATGGGCGAAATTTCCTGTCCCACGAAATATTTTACCGAAGCTTCTTCGATTAACTTCCGGCGCAGTGTGCAATATGGGCTGGGCGTGCTGCTGACGTCGGTGCAGTTCCGGTTGCAGAAAATGGGGTTGGCGCAATTCCGGATTTTCAACCGCCAAGGCCGATGCCTGGAGCCGGGTCTGGACGCCCGGTATTATAGTCCGGACACTGGCGGCGGCCGGTCCGGCCGCTAACGTTGTCATTTGTCACGGCACTGTTGCCGCCGAAGGCTTGCCGAGCGAATTCGCATCGCGCACTCCCCCCTTGCGTATGGGTTCGGCTGGTTGGAACTAGCCCTGCTAACGACATTTGCCATTCTGGTGCAGGGATACCATCCCGGGTTGGAGGATGATGGGTTCTACCTGGCGGCGATCCAGCACAATCTCAATCTGGACCAGTTTCCCCATGATGTGGGTTTTAGCGGGAATTCCCGCTGAGCCGCAGTCTCCAAAGACGAGCTAAGAGCTTCATATAGGCGGCTGCAACCGCAACGCTCGCCTTACTGAGTCCTGCGTGGCGCCGGTCAAAAGTAAAGGGTATCTCGACGGCGGAATGGATGTCCCCGCGGACGAGGATCTCCAGCAGAATCTTAAATCCCTGCGGCTGCACAGTGATGTCTTTGATGCAGGAACGGCGCACCAGAAAGAATCCGGACATGGGATCGTGCACAAGAATGCCCGGCCTTTGTAGAGGCCAAGTCATCCAGATCGCCAACTGGGAAATGAAGTGACGAAACAAGTTGAAGCCTCGCCGACTGGCTTGCTGGACGTAGCGGCTGGCCACAACAACATCGGCGCCGCCCTGCAGCGCCTGCCAGAGCTGGGGCAGTAGTTCCGGGGGGTGCTGCAAATCTGAATCCATCACGCCGAGCACGCTGGCATCGGTGTTCCGCCAGCCGTGCATCGCCGCCCCGGACAGGCCGCGGATCCCAGTGCGGGTGAGCAGGCGAACACGCGAGTCCTGCCGCGCCAGATCGGTCATGATTTCGTCGGTTCCATCACGGCTATCATCGTCCACTACAATAAGCTCGTACCGGATACCCAGTGAATCAAGAGTGGGGCGGACGCGGTCCATTAGAAGGCGGAGATTGGCGGCTTCGCGCAGCGTTGGAATTATCAGCGCGAGCTTCTCCGAGGGGCAAGTCGACTGAGAAGGGCCGCCGACTTCGTTGGCAGAAAGAACGTCGAAAACGGGTAAGGGGTTGGCACTCATTACGATTCCCCTCCGATTCTAAAGGATTAAGGACTTGAAAACCTATCCCCGCATCAGAAAATTCTTCCTGCTGATAGCGCTGACCTCATTTGCCATACTGGTGCAAGGCTACCACCCGGGAGTGGAGGACGATGGTGTTTACCTGGCCGCGATCAAGAAGGATCTGAATCCCGCACTCTATCCCCACGATGCGGACTTTTTCAGAGTACAGTTGCAAGCAACGATCTTCGACAAGCTGATCGCCGGCTCGATTCGTCTGACCCATCTGCCTGCCGGAATGGGGATCCTATTGTGGCAGTTCGTCTCTGTTTTTCTGGTGCTATGGGGATGCCTGCGAATCAGCCGTCGGGTCTTCGCGGAAGACTATTCCCAGTGGGCAGCGGTCAGTGTCATTAGTGCCCTACTTACACTCCCGGTAGCGGGTACGGCACTTTACCTCGATGACCAGTATCTCCATCCCCGGGCCCTGGCTACGGCTGCCATCCTGGCTGCGATCGCGGCCGTCTTGGATAACCGCCGGATTCTAGCGGGAGGCCTCCTGGCGCTGGCGTTCGTGATTCATCCGCTGATGGCCAGCTTCGGGATCTCATTTTGCATTTTTCTTGGTTGGCGACGGGCTGCTCAGCCGTCTATGCACACGGTGGCTGCGTTACTCCCCTTGGCATGGGTGTTTCAGTCTACGTCAGCGGCTTGGCAGCAAGCCGCTAACACCCGCGACTATTACTTTCTCTCTCGTTGGCACTGGTATGAATGGCTGGGTGTGATCGCTCCCCTCGGCTTGTTGTGGTGGTTTTACGGTCTCGCCAGAAAGGATGGTGCAGCCGTCCGAGCGGACCTCACATCACGGCTTGCGTTTTTCGGGGTCTTCCAGTTCGCCGTTGCGGTTTTCATAATGCTTCCGTCGCGCCTTGACAGACTGAAGCCATTTCAACCCATGCGTTATCTACATCTTCTTTACATCATTTTGTTTCTGCTGGCCGGGGGGATAGTTGGACAAAAAATATTGCGTCGGCACGCTTACCGCTGGCTGCTCTTGTTTGTTCCGCTCGGCGTCGGCATGTTCTGGTCGCAGCGCCTGACGTTTCCCGCCACACCACACATCGAATGGCCGGGGGCCAAGCCTGGAAACGCCTGGGTTGAAGCCTTCCAGTGGATTCGGGAGAATACCCCTGCCGACAGCCTGTTTGCTTTGGACCCCTACTACATGAAACTGCCGGGCGAGGACTATCACAGCTTTCGCGCCCTCGCCGAGCGGAGCGTGTTGGCGGATTATGTCAAGGATCCGTCGGTGGCGACGCAAGTGCCGAGTCTTTCGGCGCGATGGAAAGAGGAAGTGGATGCTCAGGATGGGTGGAGGGACTTTCGCGTCGAAGACTTTCAGCGTCTCAGGAGACGGTTTGGAGTGAACTGGGTCGTGCTGGTTTCTCCGGGCGCGAAGGGCATGGATTGTCCCTTCCAGAATCACATGGTGAGCGTGTGCCGCATTCCCGAAGCGAATTAGTCTGCAGCCATCTCCGGCTTCCGACCCGGGGGTTGCAGCCATGCGGTCACCGCGTAGACGGCGAGGACGACAAAGAAGGGATCCGCCGGCCGCCGATAGAAATCCTCCCCGTGAGTCAGGTAGTAAACAACCGGAAAGCAAAACAGCGCGATGGCGTATGGGACTACAATAACGCCGAACGTCCGCCAAGCAGTCCAGAGACCGCAGAGCGCCAGTGTGCTCAACGTGATGTTAAGGAAGATCGCGGGAATGTCGAACGGCTCTTCCTTCAGGTAATCCGGTGTCAAGCTCCAATAATTGGTCCACATGTAAATCGCCCGCCGCAACGAACTCCACAAGAACAGTCCCTTGTGGTTCGAGATAAACGCCATCGCTTGTTGCAGCTTGTGTTGCATGTAGCGCGATTCACCGAGCCGGACATATTCCTGCCATTCTTCTTCGTTGTGCTCTGGGTGTAAGTAGCGCGCGGTAAAGTGCGACAGATCGCCGTTATTACCGATGTAGAGTTCAACGCCAAAATTGCCGCGAAACGGGACAACTTTATGAAAAGCGCGGTAGTTTCGTATGAACCAGGGCAAGACGACAACCACAAAGGCCAACGCGGCCGCCAGAGCGGGCCGGAGCCAGTTGTCCCTGCGCAGCCACGCGCGGTAGCACATCCACAGTCCGAGTAGCGGCAAGACTGTAAGGACGACTGGGTCGTTCATAGCTGCTACTCCGCTCAACAGGCCGAACTTGATCCAGGTCCCGGATTGCATTGAATCCTCCAGTTGCAACCCGGCGAGAAACGCGACCGACAGCAGCAGCGTGGTCAAAGTAGTCGGCCAGATGTGGGAGGCCGCAAAAAAAATAGCATATGGGAAGAAAGCCCACGCCCAGGCAGCGCGCCAGGCAGCTTTTTCTCCGAAAGTGCGGCGAGTTATAAAAAACACCGGCAGACAGGTGAGCGAAGAGAACAGACTGTTCACCGACAGGATGGAGATCGCTGCTCCCTTGGTGAAAACACCGAAAACGCGAAACACAAGCGCCAGAAGGCTTGGATAGATTGGCGTCTGCCAGGCGGTGGGTCCGGTGTCGGCGAACATCGGACTGCTGAACCCTTTGCCCTCAACCAGCGAGCGCGCGATATGTCCCGTTTCTCCCCCGAAATACCAGTGGTCGCGCTCCGGATTCAGGTGCTCCGGGTACACAAAGCCCATGACTGCCAGGCGCAGCGCGAGAGCGACCAGCACAATGCGCAGCAGACGGACCGACCGGGGCGGGGAATTCGTTTCGAGGACGGCCAAAGATAGCCTCCAATAAATTTTCGCTGGTTCGCTGCTGGGCCGGCGCGTATCGTGTGAGAATAACATAGCCGGGAACGTCAGTTCACAATCCGTAGCGCGCCCTCGCAGATGTGATGAACGAAGATTCTACGATCGCCATGCTCAGAAGACGGCCCAATATGGCAACGGGCGAGATCTTCAGCTTTACCTACGAAACGTTCATGAGCAACAAGGCCCGTTTCGCGCTCACCGCGCTTGGCATGGTGATCGGAACCGCTTCACTTATTCTGGTGGTCACCATCGGGCTTACGGGACAACAATTCATCCTGAGTCTGATTCAGGGCGTTGGCGCGAACCTGATTTATGCCAGCTACGCCGGTGGGGCCCAGCGCATCACGGCGGAGGCGCTCGATGAATTGACCACCGATGACATTACGGCGGTGCGCGAACAGGTACCGGCGGTGGTGGCCGCATCTCCCTTTGTGACGCTCAACGACAGGATCAGCGTGGGCAACGGCAAGGAGCAGGAGATTCTAGTGCTTGGCGTGTTCCCGGAATACAGCCAGGTACGGAACCTGGTGTTGCTGGCAGGCCAGTTTTTTGATCTGCAAGACTCGCGGGCTCACAACAAGGTTGGAGTGATCACGGAAAAGCTGGCGGTGAAGTTGTTCGGGACGCCGGAGAACGCTGTGGGCCAGGTGATCAAGCTCAGCGGTCTGCCCTTTACCGTGATCGGCGTGTTCAAGGAAGGCGTGGAGACCTTTGGGCAAACCGAAGTTGAGGACAACACCATGGCGATTCCCTATTCGGTGAGCCGGTTTTTTCTGCCTACGAATACTGTGCGCCAGATTTACTTTACCGTGGCGAGCCTGGATGAAGTGGCCACGGCGACAGCGCAAATCAAGAGAGTCCTGCAGTCGCGCCATCGGGCGGAGTCGGTCTATAACGTCGAGAACCTGACACAACTGGTGAGCTTGGGGGATAAAGTTTCGTACATTCTGACGATGGTGCTCTTGGTGATCGCGGCGATTGTTTTGTTGGTCAGTGGCATTGGCATCATGAACATCATGCTGGCGACGGTGAGCGCGCGCACGCGCGAAATCGGCATCCGCAAAGCGGTGGGCGCCACCAATCGCGAAATTCGCCTCCAGTTCCTCTCCGAGGCCGTTCTTATTTCCCTCAGTGGCGGCGTCATTGGCACGATCATCGGCCTCGCCATCCCGTATTCTGTCCATTTCTTCACGCCCTATAAGATTCCGATTTCGGGTCTTTCCGCCATCATCGCTATTGTCGTGTGCTCGCTGGTCGGCATCCTGTTTGGCACACTTCCCGCGATTCGTGCCGCGCAACTGGATCCGGTCGAAAGCTTGCGCTACGAGTAACCGGCAAGGCGGAAATCGGTCGCACCTTCTTCAGCAAGAATCAATCTTCAGCAAGAATCAATGGAGTAACAAGTGGGAAGGCGACGCCAAATGCGGGGCGGAAGTGGACCGCGCACCCGGAATGCCAGACCGGCAGGGACGCCTGCCACTCCCTTTCTGGCACCGCTCTAAAACGTCGTCAACTGGCATAGAATCATGGGGAAGCGATTGCTTGGCTTCGCCAGCAGGTCATGGGATCCAAGGCATTATCGAACGCGCACGGCAAGGGGAGTCGCGCCGTGGTTCTGCTGAGTGGCGGCATGGATTCCTGCGTTTGCGCCGCCCTGGCGGTGCGCGATCATCAGACGGCGGCGGTCCATGTCAGCTACGGGCAGCGCACGGAACAGCGCGAGCGGCGCTCTTTCGAAAGCATCTGCGATCGGCTTGAGATTCGTGACCGTTTGCTGGTGCGCAATGATGCTTTGCGCTCCATTGGCGGGTCGGCCCTCACCGATTCCGGCATTGCCGTTCCGGAGTCGCACGCCATCGGCAACAACATTCCAGTCACGTACGTGCCTTTCCGCAACGCACATTTTCTGGCTGTCGCTGTCAGTTGGGCGGAAGTTCTGGGAGCCGGCCAGGTATACATCGGCGCGGTGGAGCCGGACAGTTCCGGCTATCCAGATTGTCGTCCGGAGTATTATCGGGCGTTTAACGAAGTCGTGAAAACGGGCACCAAAGAAGGGAGCATCCGAGTGGTCACGCCGTTGATTGCCATGCACAAACGCGAGATTGTGACGCTTGGCCTTGAACTGGGAGCCCCGTTCGATTTAACGTGGTCATGCTATCAGAGCGAAAAGCGCGCCTGCGGCGTCTGCGATAGTTGCGCGCTTCGCCTGCGCGCGTTTCGCGACGCGGGCGCGGAAGATCCCATTCCGTATGAGGTAGCGGCCGCTCGATAGACCTGGAGAGTAGTTAGAAATTGCGGTGCGAGTCCCCCTGCAGGGGTGGTTCGAGAGCAAGACAAGAGTTCAGCACGACAGAGTTTCGGTAAATTCAGATGGAATGCCGGGAGGCAAAATCATGACGAAATACTTTATCCTTCCCCTGCTCCTCGTCGTCGCCGTGGCGCTGGCTCCGCTCGCGTTGGCGCAAACCACGGGCACGGTGAAGGGCATTTGCAGAGATTTCGAAGGCAAACCGATCGCCCAGGGCGAGGTGGTGTGGAGTGGGACCGAATCGGGTCACACTTACAAACTGAAGACGAACAACAAGGGCGAGTACTTCTCGCTTGGCATCGTGCCCGGGAAGTACAACGTTACGCTGAACAAGGACGGCAAAGAGCTTTTTCACTTTCATGGTGTGAATGTAGGGCTCGACGAGACGTCGTTGGATTTCGATCTGAAGAAAGAGCAGACTTCGCAAGCCGCAGGCCAGGGGTTGACGCCGGAACAAGCTAAGGCGAGGGCGGAGCAGGCAGCGAAAGCCGAAAACGAGAAGAAAACGGTTGGCACGCTCAACGATAAACTCAGGGCGTCGGCTGCGGCCTCCGATGCCGGCGATTTTGAGACTGCGATCTCCACCTTGACGGAAGCGACTCAGATCGACGGCACGCGCGATCTGATCTGGTTCAAACTCGCGGATGCCTACCGCATGTCGGCGCCGAAACAGACTGATCCCGCCGAAAAACAGAAGCGCTACGAGATGGCCATCACCAATTATCTGAAGGCAATCGAAATGCGGGGGGCTTCGGAGGCGGCGCAGAAGGAAGCCGACAACAATTCGAAGCTGGCCGCATACTACAACAACCTAGCCGATGCCTATTCCAAGACCAACAAAGTGGATGATGCCGTGGCCAGCTATAACAAAGCGGCACAGCTGGAACCGACCCACGCCGCCACTTACCTGTTCAACGAGGGAGCCATCCTGACCAATAGCGGCAAGGTGGACGATGCCATTGCGGCTTTCGACAAGGTGATTGCCGCGGATCCCACCAAAGCCGATGCTTACTATTGGAAAGGCGTAAACATGATTGGCAAGGCTACGCTCAAGGGCGACAAGATGGTTGCGCCCGAAGGGACTGCCGAGGCCTTCCAGAAGTATCTTGAGCTGCAACCAGAGGGTAAGCTCGCGCAGCCGGCCAAGGACATGCTGGCCAGCATCGGAGCAACGGTGGAAACGGGCTTCGGCAAGAAGAAGCCGGTGAAGAAGTAGCCAAAGAGTCGGTGATCGTTGCAGTCGGGAAAAGCTACCCCACGACGGAGTAGGCGCGACGCCCGGTCGCGCCTTCTGTTTTTTCTTGGAACAGAGAACAGACTTCAGTTACCGAGGTCTATGGCCTAGTTGTTCTTCGCTGTTCCGTCCATCCGCGTTACATTCAATCCATAGGCTTACCCGCTACGTTTCTCCCCTGTGGTGTCAATGCCGATCAATGGAGTTTATGGAATGGCGGCTCCGGGAAATTCTCCAATTGCGATTGCCTTCGAAGGCATCAGCGGAACGGGTTCAATCCCGACGCAGCAATTGCTGGCGGGCATGCTGCGGGCATCGGAAAAAGTCAGCGATCTGATTTTTTCGCCGGGGCGTCCGCCACAAGTCGAGATTCACGGGCAGCTTACAGCGGTGGAAATCCCCGGGAGCGGCAACCTCTCGGCGGATGACACGCGCCGCATCGCGGCCGATCTGATCGGTACTAACAAGCAGGCGATCAGCACGCTTCGCGAGCAGGGATCGTGCGACGTTTCTTACGGATTGCCGGGCATGGCGCGCTTTCGCGTCAACGTTTTTATCCAGCGCGGAAGTTGTGCGATTGTCATGCGGGTTATTCCCACCGTCATCCCTACGCTCAGTTCTCTGCATCTGCCGGCGCAATTGGAAGAGGCGGCGAAGGTTCGCAACGGAATCGTTCTAGTGACGGGTGGAACGGGCTCGGGGAAGTCTTCGACACTGGCTGCTTTAATCGACCAGATCAACAGCGAGTGTTGCTACCACGTAGTGACGGTGGAAGATCCGATTGAGTTCCTGCACCGGCACAAGAGATCGACGGTGCACCAACGCGAGTTGCACAGCGACGCGCCGAACTTTACGATGGCGCTGCGGGCGGCGTTGCGCCAGGCTCCGCGGGTGATTATGGTAGGCGAAATCCGCGATCGGGAGACGCTGGAGATTCTTCTGGAGGCGGCGGAGAACGGTCATCTCGTATTCTCCAGCATGAATACGGTCGACGCTTCGAAGACGGCGGAGCGCGTGGTCGGGACCTTTGCCGCGAACGAGCAGCAATCGATACGAGAGCGTCTCGCGAAAACCTTTCGCTACATCATTGCGCAGAGGCTGATTCCGCGTAGCGATGGGGGCGACCGCATCCCTGTGGTTGAAATTCTCAAGTCCAACTCCCGCACCCGCGATTGCCTGGAACAGGGCGAGCGACCCGGCTCCACTCTGCTGGACGCAATCAAGGCCGGCGAAAATGAAGGCATGCAGCACTTCGATGGCGAGATCGCGAAACTGGTCCGCTCTGGCATGGTGGATCTGGAAACCGGCCTTTGCT
The DNA here is from genome assembly GCA_003134435.1 of Acidobacteriaceae bacterium. Taxonomy (GTDB): domain Bacteria; phylum Acidobacteriota; class Terriglobia; order Terriglobales; family Acidobacteriaceae; genus Acidiflorens. The sequence goes on along the minus strand of PLBE01000116.1, from coordinate 4,016 downwards.
TCGCTACCAATGCCACGGTGTTGGGCCAGGAACTGGCACGCTAGGTTCGTGAGCCACTCGCCTCGATCAAACACGCCTTTACATTTTGTGCAGCCAGAGTGAAGAAGAAAAGAAGCGCTAAACTGTGCCACCGCTCTGGTGGCAGACTTTGACATCCACCAATTCGGACGGACTTGCGTATATTCCGGTTTAGTAACAGCGCGCGGATTCCCGGAGAGAAAACTCATGTCCCTGCTTCGCTTTTCGTCCATCGCCGCCAACATGATCATAAGGACGATGGTCACAACGGCGTTTGTATTCCTTGCCCTTGCCCTGTCTGCCGGGACAGCCGACGCCGAGCCCGGGTTGCAAGCGGATCGGCTGTTCTGGAAGGGCGAATTCGGTCAGGCCGCGAAAGCCTACCGGCGGATATTGGCGAAGAACCCTATGGACCCAACTGCCGCCCTCCGTCTAGGACAGATCGCAATGCTCGAGAATCGCTGGAACGACGCGCAGAAGCGCCTGACCGTTGCGGCACGGCTTGTGCCCGCGAATACTCTGGCCCAGGATAACGAGCCGAAGCGACTGCTGGCCGAGCTCTATTACCGCGAATTGCAATTTCAGAAAGCGGCTCCGCTGTTCCGCGAAGTGGGCAGTGATGGGATGGCGCGCAAGCTGGAAAGTTTTGCTGGAGCACCACCCTACCAGCACGAATCGCTGGCGCAGCCGGTCCGCGTGCCATTCGTCCAGACTGATCCCCTGCCTTTGATTGAAGTGCGGGTAAACGGAGGGAAGCCGTTATTTTTCCTTATCGACACAGGAGCGGGCGAAATCATTGTGGATGACGCGCTGGCCAAGGAGGTAGGGATATCGAGCCTGGGTTCTTCGACGGGCAGGTTCGCCGGAGATAAACGAAGCACCTACGAACATGGGCGCCTCGACTCGCTTACACTGGGTGGGCTGACGGTAAAGAACATTCCAGTGTGGATTCAGAGCACGCGGCGCTACGCCGCCGTCGCTCCGGGGAAAAAGGTGGACGGCATTCTGGGTACCGTATTTCTTTACGAGTTTCTTTCAACGCTGGACTACGAGAAAGGGCAATTGACGTTGCGACCTCGGAATGAACATCGCAGGGCGAAGGCATTTAAGAATGAAATCCCGATTCCTTTTTGGTTGGACAAGGACCATTTGATGATTGCCTTCGGTTCGGTCAACAGCTCTCCGCCCATGCTCATGCTGGTGGACACCGGGCTGGCGGGAGGTGGGATCACCGTTCCGGCGTCGACCTTGCAAGCGGCTGGAATCAAGCTCTCGGAGGAGTCAACGAGTGGAATCGGTGCCGGCGGCGCAGTGCAAGTGCAGCCCTTCGAAGCAGATAAAGTTTCGCTCGGGCGCATTGTGAGGAACAATGTGGACGGCATATTCGGAGCCTTCCCTTCCTCACTGGAAGACGGCGAAGGATTCCACATCGGTGGGCTGATTTCCCACCAGTTCTTCCGGCCATCGTCGATTACATTTGATTTTGATCGCATGGAGCTGAGAATCCCGCGAGAGCCTTAAGCCCCTCAGGGACGCAACTCCAGACGAAACTGGCCATGCGCAATAATGTAGGCCAGCATGGCCAAGGTGGCCGCAATCGCAATCCATAACAAGACAGGATTGCCCAGGACCCGGATCGGCGAACGAACTTGCCATTCCCTGCCGGGCGAATCTTCGCTGGGCGAAACATCGGCCGGCAGAAATTCTGCTCTCGACTGCGGGAAAACAGTGACCTTCGCACCGGAAGCGGCCCAGTCCTGCTGCGCGCGCGTCCGGCGCTCCAACCATTGATCCAGTTCAGACCGGAATGCGTGCACGGAGGCTGCCTTCTTGTGATTGTGGCGGTGAACCGGCAAGCCCTCCTCTCTCTCCCATCGATGTACCGTACGAACTCCGCGCTGCAGATAGCAGGCAATCTCTTTCCAGGAGTCGAGCCGGTCGGAAGCGGGGATGGGGTTGTTTTTCCTGTCAGGTACCATCCGGGACGATTATTCACTTGACGTAACGTCGCGAAAATGCTATTCTGTTCTAGTAATGAAGTCAAACGTCACTGTTTCTTCGGTTTACGAGTATCCAGCGCAGCCTCAGCAGGCGGTATTTCTGCCAGTTTATCGTAAATATCCTGCCGGACGCTCTTTACCAGTTTCCGAAGTGGAACATCTTCAAACGGTCGGCCCATTTTCTTCTTGCGAGGTCTAGCCATGACGCTCCTTGACGTGCAAAACCTGTTCAACACCGATGATAAATGCCGCGAAGTTTTAGTCAAGTTGCGTTGGCCCGCTGGCGTCGAATGCCCACGGTGCCACGGGAAGAAAATCTCGTGGATCAAAGCCAATAAGCAGTTCGATTGTTCCGAGTGCGAGTACCACTTCTCTGTTCTCGCTGGCACAGTGTTCAACGATTCCCATTTGCCGCTGACCACATGGTTTACCGCAGTCCTCTTGATAGTCGAAGCCAAGAAGGGCATGAGCGCCCTACAACTCAAGCGCACCATCTGGGGAACCAATAAAGGCTCCTACAAGACTGCATGGTATCTCTGCCATCGCATCCGTGCTGCCATGAACGAAGTGGACCGCCCGATGTTGGACGGTACCGTTGAAATGGACGAAACCTATGTCGGCGGCAAGTCGCGAGGCTACGGTTCCAGTTGGCGCGGCGAACGTCATGCCAAGCAAGTTGTAATCGGCATCCGGCAACGCGGCGGTGATGTGCGTTTCTTCCACGCTGAGGACGCCCGCAAGGGAACACTCGCAAAGTACATCAAAGAAAACATCAGCACGGATGTGGACGTGATCATCACTGACGAACTGCCCGCTTACAAATCCGCGGTGGGCGATCTGAGACATGAAACCGTCAACCACAACGCCAAGGAATACGCCCGATACGAGAACGGCGCTTGCATCTCGACTAACACTGTCGAATCCGCGTTCTCGCTCTTGAAGCGCGGCATCATCGGATCGTGGCACAAGATCAGCGCCAAGCATCTCCCCGCCTATCTGCAAGAGATGGAGTTCCGTTTCAATCGCCGAAACCGTTCCGATCTGTTCATTGACACCCTGCGTCACATGATTACCGCGCCAACGTTGACGTTCGATAACTTGACCGCGAAACCGTCAGCAGAACAGGTTAGCGAAGCGGTTCCGTTCTAAGGACTAACCGTATGAAACTCGCAAAAGCAAATGGCGGTTCGGTGAATCACGTTTACTGCTCGGTCAGATGTGGGCGCTGTAAAACAATCTTAGTGCTGAAATATCTAGGCGTTCACGATGGACGCGAAGAATACGACATCCCCGATTCTTGCCCAGTGTTTTTCACGATGAAATGCAGTAATGCTGAGTGTCGCGAGATCGTGCGGTACACACGTAACAACGTAGAAGTTATTGCTTTCCCGGAGCCGCCTCCATCTGACTTCGTTGAGCAGTTCTGAGAACCTTCACATTTTGTGGATCAATCGAAAACGACTTTGATCCGTCCACCCATGTTGTGATTGTCCAACCTCCGCTCTTGCGACTTTCGACTGGCGTTAGATTTTCCATATTCCTCCAATAGAAAAACCCGCCATTCGGCGGGTTGTGAGTTACAATTTTGGCGCTATGAAACTGCTGCTAACTGTGCTATTTGCGATCTTGACTATTGATGTTACGGCCTTCGGCCAAACGCTGGCACCAGGAATTTATTCAGATCAAAACGGCACGCTGTCAGCACTCACCCCAGCGGCATATTCAGGCACGCAATCATCGAACAGCATGGTCAAGGTGAGCATCTTCTGGACGTTTCGCGGGAATCATTCGCCAGTCCAGTTGTCAACGAACCGTCCGCAGTTTCGTCTCGTGTGCGGGCTTACTGGCGGAGTTCCACTTCTCACGCTCTGCGGTCCAACACTGAAACAACCAACCGATTTGATCGTTGTTCGGTTGGATGAAAAATCAGACCACAGAGAAGCCCGCACAATCACAGGTAGTATGCTCGGTGGTCGCAGCGGTTTCGACTCCAAGAAA